>CBDBIJ010000018.1:0-35777 GCA_965205655.1 Candidatus Latescibacterota bacterium | reverse complement strand
TGGATGATCGAGGATGAGCTGAAGCGGGTGTGGGACGATGTGCCGGATGATGTGTTCAGCTGGACGGCGTCCCCCGCGCCGATCGATCGACAGTTTTTGACGACCAGGTCGGGGCGATTTGCGTATCGGCCGACGTTCGTCACCGATCCGTTGACCTACCGCAACAGCCTGGTGAACCGGTTGTACGTCTCGGGCATCCTGAGGTGGCTTCCCGGCTGGCGGATCACCACCCGGATGAAGCTGGAACACAACCGTCAGCGTGGGGGTCGGCTCGGGGACGGTTCGGAGCAAGCCAAGGACCGGATTCGTTCCCTGGCGTGGGTGCAGCAAGCCGACCACACCTGGCGCATCGGGGCACTGACGCTGCAGCCGGCCCTGAAAGGACTGTGGTTGAAGCGGACCCGGCAGCGGACAGGCCGGGCGTTGGTCCACACCCACACGGTCGTCCCCATCGTCATGGCCCACTATGAGCTTTCCCCGGCGACGGAGCTGAAGGCGGGTTTTCAGGGGGTTCCGGGCTGGTGGTTTGAGGAGACCGATCTGGCCGAGCCGCGCGACAGCTTCGAGCGGCAGACGATGACGGTCGTCCTCTCCAACATGTCGGATTATTCGGGGTATCGGATCTCCACCAATCTGGGGATCCAGCAGGAAAAGAAGGAGTTCAAGGACGAATTCCGCGTCCTGGAGAGCTACGACACGACGTCGATTTTCGTGCGCGTGTTTCTTGGGTATGCGCAGAGCGTGCTGTACTAGCTCGGTAGCATCCGGCAACATACCGCTCCCGATCATGGCATTCCCCAAGCCTGTCTGAAAACCCATCAGTGCGCCGCTTGAGGAGCAGGCCTTGTGAAATGAGGTCGCCGACGCGCCTTACCGCCGCAAGGCGCTGGAAAGAGCCGTATTGATAGAATACGGCGAGGGAGCACAGGGACGTGGCCGAATCGGACAAGGCGATTCGGTTAACGCCGCGAGACGGGATGGATCGGCGTCCGCACACAAGGTTCGTTCCTTAACGGCCCACTAGTGTTCCGTCGCAGAAATACAGTGACATATTCGTTTGACCTTGGCAAGGATCGAGTCGGCCGTGGCCGTCCACCCAAAGGGATGGGCGTTGGCGTTCCATTTGTCGGTGTAGCGCTCGATCCTCTGAATGAGCTCTTTGACCTTGCGGAATGAGCCACGCCGGATGGCTCGCCGCGTGATGATGTTGAACCAGATCTCGACCTGGTTGAGCCACGAGGCGTAGGTCGGAGTAAAGTGGAGGTGGAATCGGGGCCGGCTGGCCAACCACTTCTTGACGCTGGCGTACTTGTGGGTGCCGTAGTTGTCGACGATCAAGTGAACGTCCAGATCCGCAGGCACGTTCGCGTCGATATGGCGTAGGAACTGCAAAAACTCCTGATGGCGATGACGAGGCTTGCACTGAGTCAGGACTTCACCGGTGGCCACATCCAGAGCGGCAAACAGCGTTGTGGTGCCGTGTCGCTTGTAGTCGTGGGTGACGCCCTCCGCGTAGCCCAGGCCCAGCGGCAGCAACGGCTGACTGCGCTCCAGAGCCTGCACTTGGCTCTTCTCGTCAACGCACAGGACGACGGCATGGTCGGGCGGGTTGAGATACAAGCCCACAACATCGCGCACCTTATCCACGAAGAAAGGATCAGTGGACAGCTTGAAATTCTGGGTCCGGTGCGGCTGTAAGCCGAATGTGCGCCAGATGCGATGGACCGCGTCCTTGGTCAGGCCGGTCTCCTCGCCCATGGAGCGCACCGTCCACTGGGTTTTGTCCTCCGGCTTGGTCTTCAGTGTCTTGTATACCACCTCGGCCACTTGTTCGTCCGAGATCGATCGGGGCGCACCGGGTCGCAGCTCGTCGTACAACCCGTTGAGGCCGTTTTCCACGAAGCGACGACGCCACTTGCCGACGGTCACTTGTGACAGCCCCACAGCTTCGCCGATGGCCTTGTTGGGCCATCCCTCGGCGGCCAGCAACACGATCTCGGCGCGTCGCACCAAACCGTGCGGCAGGGATCGAGATTTGGCCATTGATTCCAATTGCTGCCGAGTTTGCCCCGTCATTTCGAGAGGTGGAAGAAAGCGTCCGCGTGGCATGAGTTTCCTCCGTTCCTTGTTTGTGGAATAGGTCTGGATGAAACTTAACCACACAACTGTACTAGTACAAGTTATTTATACGACAATACACTAGTTCCAGCGATATCATCCCTGCTGGTTACGGAGGTCAAGGCCCAGTTTCAGTTGAAACAAATCACAGGCTCGGGTGAGTGTGTCAGCCCATCATCGCGAGCTGTTTGATGCCGAGTTCGGCTTGTATGGCTTGCCGGAGCATCGGCAGATGGCGATAGCCCTTGACCCTGCGCAGACGTGGTTCGATGTCGAGCAGTGCCGTGGCTACCCAACGGTGACGCTGTGATGAGTTGGTCCAGCGTCGCACGTTGTGTGTGAGCTGCTCCAGGAGACTGTTGACGTTCTCGATGCAGTTGGTGGTGCGGAAGGAATCCTTGAGCATCGGCGTCAGTCCCAACCGATGGAGTGTGAGGGTCTCTTCCATGCCTTCCTCGAGGCTGTGTAGGGCGGACTGATTCATCAACTTCAAGCCCGGTTTGAGCGCGTCCAGTGCCGCCTTGGCCGCCTCGTATCTCGGTTTGCCGTAGGCCGCCTCCATCTTGCGACCCATACCGGACTGCTCGCTTTTGGACAGATACGACACGACGTTCTGGCGCTTGTGATACTGGCAGCGCTGCACGCAGGCATGTCCTTTGAGCACCGACATCACCGCCTTGTAAAGCCCCTTGGCGCCGTCGATGACGACCAACAGTCCGGCTTCGTACTGCATACCGCGTTCGACCAGATCGGACAGGAAGCGACGGCAGACGCGCTCGTTTTCCGTGGCCGCCTGCACGAAGCCAAGAGGAATCTTCTGTCCGTCGAGGGTGACGCCCAGGGCGATGATGATCTCCTCGTCCGCGAAGCTCTTGCCGTCGAGGAATAGCGCCACCAGATCATATCCTTCCAGGGATCGCTCCTGGAATTCAGCCAGCTTTCGAGCCGTGCCTTTCACGTAACGACGGGACACCGATGAGGATGACAGACCAAAGGCCTCGGGTACGGCCTCAGCGCAGGCCTCGTAGTTGCGCGTGGCGATGCCCTTCAGCATCCGCAACAGCAGACCTTCGTCCATCTGTCGAGGCGTCTGCAGTGCCTGGTAAACATCCAGCGGGACCTCGGTATGGTTGGCCACGTTGCGCACCCGCGGCACATCGACGGGTAGTTTCTGGTCGGCCAGGTACACCGACCCGAGCTGAGACCCCCAGCGGCGTAACGGCTGATCCGACCCCTTGCGCTGATACCGCGGCCCAGCCAACTCAACGACCGCTCTTTGCAGCTCCTCCGCGACCGCCTGCAGCCCCAAGGGAATCAGCCATTGGATCGCCTCGATCCGGCCATCCAGGTCCTCTACTTGCTCTGCAGTCTCGGGTGCTACCTTGCCGATGCTCACCGTTCGTTTGACGCCCTTCTTCCGTGCTACTAGCTTGCTCATTGCAGGCTCCCCATCGTTACCGATGCGAGACTTCTTCCAACGGGCTTCTCGTATCAAAACGTAACGATTGGAGCCTGTGCTGTTTCAACTAAGATCGGGACAAAGCGCTCGAGGAGCATCCCTGGGCGCAGAGGGGAATCTGGGCCCGAGAGGAGAAGGTCCTGGTCATGGTATATTACACTGTCGGATACTTCGGCTTCTTTGCCGGGCAAGGGGTCCACATTGTGGACCCCTTCGGCCTCACAGATCCGCTGCTCTCGAAGACCCGGGCTGACGACTCCGACTGGCGCATCGGACATTTTCGCAGGGAAGTGCCATCGCGATACGTGAAATCGCTGGCAGCCGATCGGAACTTGATTGAGAACCCTCGACTCGCCGCGTACTACGACCGCCTGAGATCGGTTACCAGAGGTCGGCTACTCGATCCAGACCGACTGGCCGCGATCTGGCATCTGAACCTCCGTGAGCGCTACCCGCTCTCAATAGAGAAGTAACTCGGCGGTTCCTACCTGATGAATACAGCAACAATGCACGACCGCCTACTCGCTCTTTGACGCAAGATGGCGTCGGTCAGATGAGGACGGGAATTTCTATTTGAGCAGAAGAAGACTCCGCGTCTGCAGATGGTCGCCGGCGCGCATGCGGTAGAGATATGCTCCACTTCCCACAGGCGCACCCGTCGCGTCGGTGCCGTCCCAGTGTACCTGATGTATGGAGGCCGCCTTTACATCGTCGACCAGGGTCTTCACCCGTTGTCCCGTCAGGTTGAAGACGGCGAGATCAACTCTCGTTTCCTCCGGCACCTGGTAGACGATGGTCGTGCCCGCGTTGAACGGATTGGGATAGTTCTGCAGCAGTTGGTAATCGGCCGGTAGTCCTTCCAGTTGCTCCTTGACGCCCGTCGCGATCGACAACGTGAGTTTGCCCTCGCCGGCCAGCTGTAGAGTCAGGATGCCGTCACTCACGGAGGTACCCTCCAGCGTGCCGGTGAAGTCGGCCGATTCGACCGATCCGACGAGAGGCACGGAGAGCTCATACCCGGATTCAGGACCGCGCACGAAACCGGCCAGGCTGTTTTGTGCGGCCTCAATGCTGATGTCCACCGCCTCGGTCGCGAGGAAGGGTGTCGATCCTCCGGCCTTCAGAAACGTTCCGTCCTGAACACTGAACGCGCTCACGTCCTGCCCATCGAAGCGCGCCAGACCGAAAACGCCGTCGCTGCGGGTGTCGCCGGCCGGGCTGTCGAAGCCGACTTCCGCGGCCGCCGCGTTCCGCACCCAGGCGACATCCTGGCCGGCGTCGATCGTGACCCTCACAGCCTGTCCGCCCTCGGTCGTGACATCCGCGAAAGAGGGCTCGACTCCATCCAGAGACCGCGGGTAAAGAACGGTCAGAAACTCTGCGTTGTCTCCGCTTTGCTCGGCCTGCAACACAGTGTGAGTCGGCTCCTCCAGGAAGTCGAACGAGTGCACGGCCTCCTCTTCGCTGAAAGTCAGTGCCGCCTCGGTCGGCATGTAGGCGAGCAGTTCGGCGTCGGTCTGGGTCCATCGCGCCAAGCTACCGACCCTTGCGTACGTGCCGCCACTGTTGCCACCACCGTGGCCGTGCAGGAGGAATTTGTAGATGTGTGCCTGGTCATCTCTGAGCTCGTCGGCAAGGACGAAGTATGACCCGTCTGCAAACAGCACGCGCCGACGGACGTCGACGCCGGCGTACGAGGTGCTCACCTCCGCATAGTCCGAGAAGGTGCTGGTGAAAAACTGCTCGATGAAGGCGTCGTTACCACCGTCTATGGACTCGCCGTCGATGATGGTGTTGGGCGGCCCTTCTCCATCCACGAGAATGACATTGTGATTCTCGCCCCGGTTGACCCTGTTGTGGTTGGCGAAGTTGATGTAGCCCGAATCGAGAGCGAGCATCTCACCGCCGGCGTAGATGATGAAGCTCGTCTCGTCAGCGTGCTCGTGCCCCAGGCCCTGCGCCCGCGCACGCCCGTGTTCGCCCCGCAGGAGCATGTAGGTGGCGTCTGCTGACCAGTCGCTGCGAAAGACGGCGTCGCCTGCTTCTGGCATGAAGATCGTCGGCCCGCGATCGGGTTCGCGCGCCACGATACTGTCGTCGTATATGGCGATGGCGTCCGCCTCCGAGAACTCGCGCACGTACAGCCCCCGGCCGTTGTTTTCCCAGTCCCAGCGATTCACCCCGCCGTCCTCATACACTGCGGACAGGTAGTGACCGTAGAAGTCATCTACGTGGCCGTCCTCGATATTGGGTCGGCGGCCGTTGGGCAGCCTCAGGTTCAACGACCAATCGTGCATCTTCCGGACGCGCGCGTCAGTGAGCAAATCGGTTCCCGTCAGATCCTTCAGTGCGAACATGTACGGCAGGTACACATCGGCGGCGTAGCGGCTGTAGAATGGGCCCTCGGCGTAGCCGCCGTCGGTTTCGTCGATCTGGTGCCACAGGGACCTCGTGACCAGGTCGAATGCCCGGTCGGACCACTCTTGCGGCGTGTTGCCCAGGCCTGCGTGATCGCTCAACGCTAGAGCCGCCAGGCCCAGACCGCCGTATGCGCGTACGTGCCAGTTGCCGAGATGGAGCACTCCCAGATCCCGCGGGTCGGGTGTCTCGTGTAGACGGATCACTATGTCGGCCAGGAACGGAATCGGAATAACGAGGATTACGATCCCGTCGTAGAGGCGCTGGGCCTCCTCGGCCAGGATAGTGCGGATCTCCTCGAGTGACTGGGCGTCCGCAGCGACGAAATCGTGGATCATGTCATACGCCACCGCGTAGATGGCTACAACTTCGCCCTCGTTGTGCGGCTCCCCGAGGTCTCCGGCCCGGGGCGGAAACTGCATCTCCTCGAGCAACTCGACCGCGCGCTCGGCATGCGCGACATCGTCCGTCATCAGGTAGGCAAAGGCCAGGCTCTTGGCGAAACGGGCCTTGCTGCGTTCGTCGCTGAAGCTATCCGGCGTCGATTCGGCGCGACTCAACACCGTCTGCCACCATGTGGCGTACGGCTCCCGCTGTATACGCTCCTTCAGCTCGGGAATGTCGTCGGCCGTAAACAACAGACTCGGATGCTGCTCGGCGGGCAGTGTCTGCGCCCGTGCGGCACCTGGCAACAAGCTCGATAGAGCGATGGTTATGGATATCGTGACTGCAATATAGTGTGTTGTGCTGCCAGTCATCCTCAATCCCTTTCAATGGCTGTTTACTGTCACTCAGCGATAAACGATGGCACCGCACTCATTACAGTAGAAAAAAACGGACGCAGAAGAAAATTGTGACTTTCCGCGACGAGGCGAGGTCTGATTTGATGAGACGCGAGGGATTCATCAGTATTGCTGCGACGGAAGCATCTCTCAGCTCCGTTCAACCCTAAGAAAGGCATTACGCAATGATAGACTTATCCAAATACCGCATACTTGATTTGTCGCACGAATTGTTTCCCAGCGAGCAGAAGACAGATGGGCACCATCGGCACGGTGAACCGCTAAATGGGCGACCGGTTGAGCTCTCAGAGTTTTATCATTCAGATGACAACTCACGCATGCACTTTATCCAGAGCCAGACTCACAATGGGACGCACGTAGAAGCAAGCTATAAATACTCGGAGACGGGGTCAAGGCCCAGTTTCAGTTGAAACAAATCACAGGCTCTGGTGAGTGTGTCAGCCCATCATCGCGAGCTGTTTGATGCCGAGTTCGGCTTGTATGGCTTGCCGGAGCATCGGCAGATGGCGATAGCCCTTGACCCTGCGCAGACGTGGTTCGATGTCGAGCAGTGCCGTGGCTACCCAACGGTGACGCTGTGATGAGTTGGTCCAGCGTCGCACGTTGTGTGTGAGCTGCTCCAGGAGACTGTTGACGTTCTCGATGCAGTTGGTGGTGCGGAAGGAATCCTTGAGCATCGGCGTCAGTCCCAACCGATGGAGTGTGAGGGTCTCTTCCATGCCTTCCTCGAGGCTGTGTAGGGCGGACTGATTCATCAACTTCAAGCCCGGTTTGAGCGCGTCCAGTGCCGCCTTGGCCGCCTCGTATCTCGGTTTGCCGTAGGCCGCCTCCATCTTGCGACCCATACCGGACTGCTCGCTCTTGGACAGATACGACACGACGTTCTGGCGCTTGTGATACTGGCAGCGCTGCACGCAGGCATGTCCTTTGAGCACCGACATCACCGCCTTGTAAAGCCCCTTGGCGCCGTCGATGACGACCAACAGTCCGGCTTCGTACTGCATACCGCGTTCGACCAGATCGGACAGGAAGCGACGGCAGACGCGCTCGTTTTCCGTGGCCGCCTGCACGAAGCCAAGAGGAATCTTCTGTCCGTCGAGGGTGACGCCCAGGGCGATGATGATCTCCTCGTCCGCGAAGCTCTTGCCGTCGAGGAATAGCGCCACCAGATCATATCCTTCCAGGGATCGCTCCTGGAATTCAGCCAGCTTTCGAGCCGTGCCTTTCACGTAACGACGGGACACCGATGAGGATGACAGACCAAAGGCCTCGGGTACGGCCTCAGCGCAGGCCTCGTAGTTGCGCGTGGCGATGCCCTTCAGCATCCGCAACAGCAGACCTTCGTCCATCTGTCGAGGCGTCTGCAGTGCCTGGTAAACATCCAGCGGGACCTCGGTATGGTTGGCCACGTTGCGCACCCGCGGCACATCGACGGGTAGTTTCTGGTCGGCCAGGTACACCGACCCGAGCTGAGACCCCCAGCGGCGTAACGGCTGATCCGACCCCTTGCGCTGATACCGCGGCCCAGCCAACTCAACGACCGCTCTTTGCAGCTCCTCCGCGACCGCCTGCAGCCCCAAGGGAATCAGCCATTGGATCGCCTCGATCCGGCCATCCAGATCCTCTACTTGCTCTGCAGTCTCGGGTGCTACCTTGCCGATGCTCACCGTTCGTTTGACGCCCTTCTTCCGTGCTACCAGCTTGCTCATTGCAGGCTCCCCATCGTTACCGATGCGAGACTTCTTCCAACGGGCTTCTCGTATCAAAACGTAACGATTGGAGCCTGTGCTGTTTCAACTAAGATCGGGACAAAGCGTTACGGACATGGAGGAGGGTTACCGATGATGAACGAGGTCGTTCTTGCAAAGATCGATCTCTCTGGATGTCCAGAGGGGATCGTATTCGATCCGACGGATAGCGACTGGAGCATCGAGGAAGCGTACTTCCCGAAATGGGAATGCCCGCTGGCCTCCATAGGCCGACAGAGGCCGAGTCTGCTGCGCGTGGTGGAGGAAGACGGAAAGCCCGTGCTCGACCATTACAGTCAGCCGGACAGGTGTCTGGTCACGGGCGATGTGCTCTGGGGAGACTACACGGTGGAGGCCTATGTCCGGCAGATCACCGCCTTCAGCCAGCCCAGTCTGGACGACTACCACAGCTTTGTGGGCCGGAGCGGCTTGATGTTCAGGTACCGGAGCCTCAGGCAGTACTACTTCCTCTGCATTGAGGGATACGACCGGATAGTCCTCTACCGGAGGGAGCACGCGAACTATCACGTGCTGGATGAGATAGCCGTTGGGATCGATCGGTCCTCTTACCATCACCTCAAAGTGGAATGCCGCGGCACGCTCATCACCTGCTTCTTCGACGATGAGCGGTGTATGGTCGTCGACGATGACGTCTACAAAACCGGCCGTGCCGGCATTCGGACGTGCACCCGGGCCCGATTCTACGACATACGGGTAGCAGCAACGGAATCTCAGCACGCCACGTTCGTAGACACGAGGAGTAGAGCCGAGAAGGACGTGGCGGCCGAGCGTGAGAAGTACCCCAAGATGGTAGCGTGGAAGGAGATTGATACCGAGGCATTTGGCGGTGGGCCCAGCGTGTTCGGGGACGTCCGGGGGAGCGGCCAGACAGAGCTGCTGCTCCTGCAGGATCCCTCGGAGCCGGACGATGTGCCCCGCATCAAGGTGCTGAATCTGGACGGAGAGCAGGTCTGGGAGCAGGATTATCCACACCTCAAGACGCTTTCCAAGAAGCTGACGATCATGGAGGACATAGACGGAGACGGGGTGCAGGAACTGGTCTCGGCGAGCGGCGACAGGATCTCCATAACAAACGCCGTTACCGGCGAGTTGAAGGCGGAGGCTCCTCTGCCCGAATGCGGCCCCTTTCTCGGACCCAGGGGCACGCGCCTGACGGAAGCCTATCTGAACTCATGCGGCGCGCTCTACGCCTGCAACTTGCGCGGCCATCCCGGTCCTCAGGATCTCATCCTCCGGGATGGAATGCCGGGGGCAAGCGGAGCTACCATCTGGGCCTACGATCACGATCTGAACCTCATGTGGCGACAGCATACAGATGGTCCCTGGTACGGGATGTATATCTGGTTCTGGGATGTGGACGGCGACGGTCGCGATGAGGTACTGCCCGGCTATGACCTGTACGACGACGACGGCAGTCTCCTGTGGCATATGGAGGGCGCTGTCTACCACGAGCTCATGGGCGAACACGTGGATCACGCCGCCTTCGGAGAGTTGGATGGGGACGAGGAAAACGGCCCCGAAGTGGGCATGGCCGCCAGCAGCGAGGGGTTCATCCTGGTGGATGCGAGGAATGGAGCGGTCCTGCGGCGTCACCGGGTGGGGCATGCACAAGGCGTGCACGCCGGGAACTTCAGGCCCGACCTTCCCGGATTGGAAATGTGGGTGGGCGACCGCTGGGACACCTACGGTGTGATGACTCTCTTCAGCGGGACGGGGGAGCAGCTTTTCTCGTTTGAACCCGACAATATCTGCGAGGGCGGGCCGGCCGTGAACTGGACGGGGGATGGCCAGGAACTGATGCTCCTCAGCAGCTCACTGCAGACCCTGGGAATGTACGACGCATACGGTCGAAAGGTGGTCGTATTCCCTGAAGACGCGCCAACCGCCCAGCCGGGACAACCCTACTGGCCTTATCGGGGACAGGCACGGCCGCTCGACCTGACGGGCGATGCCCGGGACGAGATTGTATTGACGCACGAGGGGAAGTTGCTCATCTATTCACAGGACACCCCATACCCGAAGGGCAAGGAGATCTATGCACCCATCAGGAGACGGGATATCTCCTGCCCCAACTGGAAGGTCAACGACGCGGACACCTGAAGACCGCTACTCGGAAAACGCTCCTTGGCTCTGAGGGCGAGCAGCTTCGGCAGATGCGGCTGGTGAGCACAACGCTGAGATCGGCCGCATGGGCGCTGCCTCAGGCCAAATAGGGTTTGGCAACGGGCTCCAACATGATGGGAGAGGTGGGAACAGATGACGATGCCGAATGACGATTCACCGATCCGTCTTCCGGACGGAACGGAGCTCCAGCGCTGGCACGACGAGACGGAGTACGCGAAGGCCTACTACGTGGATCAGCAGCATCCGGAGGCGGCCGACGACAATCCGGGCACCGAAGAGGCGCCCTTCCTCACGATTCAGGCTGCCGCCGAGGTCGTCGGGCCGCGTGAGAAGGTGCTGATCAAGTCGAGCATCTACCGCGAGTTGGTCCAACCTCGCCGCGGCGACACGGGGCCGGATGGGATGATCAGTTATGAGGCGGCGCCGGGCGCCGATGCCATCATCCGCGGTTCCGAGGTGCTGAGCGCGACGTGGACGAATTCGGACTCGGCCAGATCGCCAAGTGTCTGGATGGCGGATCTGCCCGAGGCGTTCTTCGAAGGCGATCATCCTTGTGCCGTGGTCAACACCACCGAAGAGGACTTCGAGGTCATGCGCTGGGCCCGTTGGTCCAAAGGAGAGGTCGCGCACACGTTGCCCCGTGCCATCGTCTTCCAGAACGGCCGACGCCTGACCCAGCTTGCCATGTGTGATGTGTTGTCCCGGATCCCCGGTGCTTTCTGGATCGACACGGAGAACCACCGGCTGCACGTCCATCCCTTCGACCGCAGGAACCCCACTACCTGGGAATTCGAGGTGACGACGCGGCAGTTTCTGTTCAACCCGCTGGTGAAGGGGTTGGGCTACATCCGGATCAAGGGGCTTGCCTTCGAGCATGCGGGCAATGGGTTCATTCGTTCCGGAAAAGGCGCCGTCTCGACGTGGGGAGGGAACCACTGGATTATCGAGGACAACGCCGTCCGTCACATCAATTCTGTGGGGATCGAAATCGGCGCGTATACCGACGAGTATAGGAGGGGGCCGTCTCGGGAGGAGCTGTTGAGGACCACGGGCGACCACCTGGTGCGGGGCAATCATGTATACGATTGCGGCATTGGCGGCATTCAGGGAACCGTTGTTGCGCGGAGTCTGGTGGCTGACAACCACATCCACGATTGCGGCTGGCAGGAAGTGGAGTCCTATCTGGAGACGGCCGGTATCAAGATCCTCTACGCGCTCGACTGTGTGGTGCAGTGCAATCACATTCACCACTGTCTTGCTGCTCCCGGAATCTGGATCGATTTTCAGATCCATAATTCGCGGGTATGCCGGAATCTGCTGCACGACATCACCGCTTCCAACGGGGCGATCTTTTTTGAGGCATCGAATGTCCTCAACCTGATCGACCACAATATCGTCGTACAACGTGGAAGTGGGCAGCGGCATCTATCAGCGGGACTGTGACGAGCTGCTGATTGCCCACAATCTGGTACTGAATTGCAGTTTTGCCGGGGTTCGTATGCGAAAGACGACGACCCGGGACCGGGTGGGCCTCTGCAAGCACAACCGCGTCATCAACAACATCATCGTGCAGTGCTCGGTGGCCTTTGACTACGAAGTCATGGAGAATGTCTCCGATTACAACACCATTCTCCAGAATGGGCGAGGACTTCAGCCTGGGCGACTGGCAGCAGTCGGGCCTGGATACCCACAGCACCACGGCCCTTGACCTCGATATGACGATCGATCCCGAGGACCAGAGTATGGCCTGGTCATCCGAGACCGCGATCCCGACGGTGATCCGAGACGAGCTGTTGAGCCTCGATTACTTCGGTCGCTCGTATCCCGGAGATGAAGTCACCGTGGGTCCTTTCACCGAAGGCTGGAGCCAGGTGTGCCGCCGACTGAAGCTTGTCCTGAACCGCTTAACAGATGATGGGAGAGACGGTCAGATATGACCACGCAATCGAACACCCAGGATTCACCGATCCTTCTTCCGGACGGGACGGAGTTTCAGATCTGGCAGGATGAGACCGACTACCAGAAGGTGTACTATGTAGATCAGCAGCATCCCGGGGCGGCGGACGACAATCCGGGCACGGAAGAGACGCCCTTTCTCACGATTCAGGCGGCCGCAGAGGTCGTCGGGCCGTCTGAAAGAGTCCTGATCAAGTCGGGCATCTACCGCGAGTTGGTCCAACCTCGACGCGGCGGCACGGGGGCGGATGGGATGATCAGCTATGAGACCGCAGCGGGCGCCGAGGCCATCATCCGCGGCTCCGAGGTGTTGAGCAGCGTTTGGACAAATGAGCTGCCGCCCCATTCAGTCAGTGTCTGGAATACGGAGCTGCCCGAGGCCTTTTTCGAAGGCGATCACCCCTTTGCCGTCATCAACACCACCGACGAGGACTTCGAGCTCATGCGCTGGGCGCGTGGGTCCAAGGGAATGGTCCCTCACTCATTGCCTCGGGCCGTGGTGTTCCATGACGGTCGCCGTTTGACTCAGCTCGGTACCCGCGATGACCTCCCCCCGGGCCCCAGGCACGTTCTGGATCGACGCAGCGGAACTCCAGCTATTCGTCAGCCTCTTCGACCGCGGCAATCCCAACACCTGTGAGATCGAGGCAACGACCCAGCAGTTTCTGTTCAATCCTCTGGTAAGGGGCCTGGGGTACATCCGCGTCGCGGGATTGACCTTCGAGCATGCCGGCAACGGCTTTATCCGTTCCGGGAATGGCGCCCTGGCGGTGTGGGGTGGCCACCACTGGATCATCGAGGACAACACGGTCCGTCACATCAATTCGGTGGGCATCGAGATCGGCGGATACACCGACGAGCGCCTGGAGGATGAAAACCGGGATACGCTAGAAGACAAAACGGGCGATCATATCGTCCGGCGCAACCACGTCTACGATTGCGGCACCGGAGGCATTCAGGGCACCGTCGTCCCCCGGAGCCTGGTGGCCGACAATCACATTCACCATTGCGGCTGGCAGGAAGTGCAGGTCTACCAGGAGACGGCGGGCATCAAGATCCTCCTCCTGACCGACACCGTGGTGCAGTGCAATCACATTCACGACATCGTTGCCTCTCCTGCCATCTGGATCGACTTCGCCAACCAGAATTCCCGCGTCTGCCGCAATCTCCTGCACGACATCGCGTCCTTCAACGGAGCGATCTTCTTCGAGGCATCGAACATCCCAAACATGATCGACCACAACGTCATCTACAACGTGTCCGTGGGCAGCGGCCTATACGCACGGGACTGTGACGAGCTGCTGATCGCTCACAATCTGGTGGTCAATTGCGACCACGCCGGGGTCCACATGCGCAAGACGCCGACCCGGGACCGAGTGGGGGTCTGCAAGGACAACCACGTCATCAACAACGTCCTCGTGCGGTGTGGCGTGGCATTCGACTACGAAAAAATGGAGAATGTCTCCGACTACAACATCCTCTCCGGGATGGGCGAGGACTTCAGCCTGGACGACTGGCAGAAGTCCGGACTGGACGCCAACAGCGCCACGCTCCAGCTCGACCTGACGATCGATCCTGAAGATCAGCGTTTGGACTGGTCGTCGGCGACCGACGGGGTTCCAGCCGTAATCCGGCACGAGCTGTTGAGTCTCGACTACTTCGGTCGTTCGTATTCTAGAGACGACGTCCCAGTGGGGCCTTTCGCCGAAGGTTGGAGTCAGGTGAGCCGCCGTCTGAGGCTCACTCCCAATAGCTGAGCGCCGGACGACACCCCGGGCGTTGGATCCGGGGAGAGCTTGACACGGGATTGCTCTCAGCTACGTCTTGTCTCAAATTAGCCGTGGCATAAGAAACAGCGTATGGTTCTCTCTCATCCCCTCAACGAGGCGCCTTTAGAAGCGCTCCATGAGAGGACCACACGCCAGAGAGGTAGAGGAGGCAACAAGCCAAATCTACCAAAGGAGTAAGGCAGATGCTAGAGGTCATAATGAGCGGGGGGCCGGTGATGGTGCCCCTCATCGGGTGTGCCGTCTTATCCCTCGCCCTTATCATAGAGCGCTTCTGGATGTTCCGTCACTTTCCTAGCACCGACAGGGCCCAGGAGGAGCTGGAACGGGCGGAAACCACGCTGGTCAACAGGGGAGAGGAAGCAGTGATTGAGGAGTGCAATCAGGGGCGGGGGGCTCTCAACTATATGTTCGGCTCGCTCTTGCAGCGCTACGACGTCCTGATGATTGAACAGCGGGAATTCCAGGGGACGCACGAGGAGATCATACGTCTTTCAGAGGCCGGAGGGGGCAACCAGGTAGGGAAATTCCTGGTGATGGAGAAGGCTTTGACGGACTTGAAGGATGAACTGGTGATCGAGACAGAGGAGTCGTTGCGCGGATACCTGGGAAAGCATCTGTCGGTGCTGAACGCCATCGGGAATATCAGTCCACTGCTGGGATTGCTGGGAACGATTATAGGAATGATCATCGCGTTCGAGTCCATCGCGACGTCCGGGACCGGAGATCCGAGGGTGGTAGCCGATGGGATATCGCAGGCCCTGGGCACGACCGCCGTGGGGCTGGTCGTCGCGATCCCCACGATCGTGGCATACCGGTATCTGGCCGGCAGCGCAGACGCGTACAAGAAACGAGTGGAGATATACGGGCACGCGTTTTCAAACGCTTTGATCATGGCGGGGCAGAGCAAGGAAGGGGCGCGCCAGTAGCAGAGATAGCCCTCCGCAGTTGACTAGAGTCAGTCGCCCGATACGACAGAGGCCTACGAGGGAAATTCTCGTAGGCCTCTGTTTTTTAAGAAGATACTGGTAGGTGATGAGCAAATATTCCCTTGGACTCTCTGACCACCGCCTATTTACTGGTCAACTGTCAAGTGAATACCTGCGGCTCAGCCGAGCACCGAAAAGCTGCTGCCCCGGTTGATCTCTCGAAGGCGCGAGTAGAACCCGACATTCAGCGTTACAGCAGTGTAGCGGGTTTTGAGCGTTACGGGGTCTTTGTCGTGATCCCGTCCATGCTCGCACGCATCGATGAGCGCAGTCATGAGCTGCCCCACCACAGGGGCATTCTTATATTGATTGCCGCTCGTGCCCACAGCCATGTAGAAGCCTTTTAAACTGGACTTGTCGTAGATCGGAATCCAGTCATCAGTCACGTCGTACAAATCGACGACACCTTTTGGCTGACTCGGGATCGGGAGGCTCGGCACCCGCTTGGCCGCCCGATAGACCTGAGCTCGCCATTGCTCCGTCGTTACCTGTCGATTGAAGTTGTCCGGGTCTTCGACCCATTCCCTGGGATCACACTCTGGGTCCTGACTGCCAATCAGGATCAGATTTCCTGCCTTTGGGCGACTGTATCCGCCGGTGTCGTCATCAGACATGACATATGCATCGCGCTTCGGTGTCGTACTCATCGGGCGCGGGTACGAAATGGACCTCGTGCCGCAGAGCGCGGGTCTTGATTTTCATATCCTCCTCCACCCCCGCCATCCGATTGATCATTAGCGAATGCGGCCCCGCCGCGTTGACCACCACTTGGCTATCGATCTGCTCGCCTCCCTTGAGCGTCACGCCTGCCACGCGACTCCCGTCCTTTCGAATCTCCACCACCTCTTCGTCAAACCGGAATTGTGCCCCCTTGGCCTCCGCCGCTTGCTGCAGGTTGTGCACGGAGAGTACGGCATCGTTGATATAGCCCGCAGACGGGATGAAAACGCCTCCCGTGACGTGGTCGGCAGGGGTCTGGTCGAATCCCGGTTCATCCGGACGCCGGGGAGGCCAATACGAGTGGTCGTCCAGCAACGGAGCCTTCTGCTTCAGGGTCTCCAGGTCCCACTCCTCGTACCGGAATGCCCAATTCGTCGTGAATCTTGAGGTACTTACACAGATCCTGACCCTTGGTCCGAATGATGAGCAAGCCGGTGTGCTTGAGCTCGGCTGAGCATATTTCGTCGTCGACTTCGAGATATTCCCGCCAGTTCTTCCAGTAGAAGAAGCTTTCGTAAGCGATCGCGGTGCCCTCCCAGGTGGAATAGTGGGTTCGAATGATCGCGCAGGTGTTGCTGGTGGAGCCGTAGCCAGCTACTGCGAGCTTGTCCAGGGTGAGCGTCTTGAACCCTCTCTTCGATGCCTCGAACGCGATCGCGGCCCCGATGATTCCGGAGCCGATGATGATGATATCCGGCTTTTCGTTACCCATGGGTCCTCGTATGTGCAAACAGTTTCCGCCCTTGTGGTCGAGCGCTTGCGAAGCCGCTAGCCGTCGACATGTGAGCCGCGTTCCGAATGGTAAACACCTTATTCAAGCCGAGAAGCGACGGTCTTGTGGGTCGCGAAACGCCCTGGGAAATAGGGGTAATCTCCACAGGGCGTTTTTCTGGTGGGCGATGCCGGGCTCGAACCAGCGACCCCCTGCTTGTAAGGCAGGTGCTCTGACCAGCTGAGCTAATCGCCCCAAGAGCAGCGTTCACTATAAAGCTAACGGAAGCTCGCACAGCTTTCAAGAATGAGAAACGACAACTGATTGGCGCAGACAGCAGATTCAGGCAGCGCGCAAAAGCGATTCCGGGCCGGTCTTGCCGAGGAGACCTCGGACAACCCGCTCCTCCCACCAGTGGAACTCCTCCTCCGAGACACACAGACTGCAGGTTGACACGAGCACGGTCGATTCCGTATACGGCTCGACGACCCAGGCCTCGTAGCAGTGGATCGACTCGTTGCGATAGATTCCGGACTCTCGAACCTCGTGCGTGGCCACGGTATCACCTTTTCTGGATTGGGCGCGCGTCATCGGCCGGGAATGCCTGTGTGGAAAGAATCCCACCTGATCAACTCGCCACCGACAGTACGTGTATCGACCGCCGTTGGGTGATTTGCCACTACTACCTGTGGGCTCTTCATTTGTAGGACTATGACACTACTGGAAGAGCTGGACTTCAGAGGGTTGATCTACCAGGTCACCGATCGCGAAGGGCTCGGTCGGCGGCTTGAAGAAGGTCCGATCACGCTCTACGCCGGGTTTGACCCGACGGCGGATAGCCTGACCATCGGCAACCTGGTCCCCGTCCTGCTGCTGCGCCGTGGTTTCAGCTAGCGGGGCACCATGTTATCGCCCTCGTCGGTGGCGGCACGGGTTTGATCGGCGACCCCGGCGGAAAAAGCGAAGAGCGCGCCCTGAACTCGAGCGAAACGGTGGAGGAATGGTGTGCGCAAAATTCGCGCGCAGCTCGAACCATTCCTGGATTTTACGGTTGCGACAAATCCGGCGAAGCTGGTCAACAACTACGACTGGCTCGGGAATATCGGCGCCATCGAGCTGTTTCGGGATGTGGGAAAGCACTTTCCCGTGCCGTATATGCTCGCCAAGGAATCCGTCGCCTCGCGGCTGGAGACCGGAATCTCCTACACCGAATTCAGCTACATGATCCTGCAGTCCTACGACTTTCTCAATCTCCACGAGCGCGACGGGTGCCAGCTTCAGGTGGGCGGCAGTGACCAGTGGGGCAACATCACCGCCGGCGCCGATCTGATCAGAAGAAAGACGGGGAATACGGGCTACGGCCTCACCTGCCCTCTCGTCACCACGGTTCGGGGCACGAAGTTCGGCAAGACGGAGGCGGGCACGGTCTGGCTCTCCGCCGACAGAACGACGCCGTATCAATTCTACCAGTTCTGGATCAACGCCGATGATGGCGATGCCGTGAACTGGCTCAAGACTTTCACGTTCCTCGACCGGGACGACATCATCGCTCTGCAAGAGGTGACGGAAAGCGACCCCGGCAAACGCGAAGCCCAGCGCGCGTTGGCCCGCGAGGTGACCACCCTCGTGCACGGCGAAGATGCCGCCCGCAGGGCCGAGAAAGTCTCCGAGGCTCTTTTCTACGGGGACTTTCGTGAGCTACAGGAGGAAGAGATTGCCCAGGGGTTCGGCGACGTGCCGACCTATACGCTCAGCGCACAGCTGGGCCTGGTGGATCTTCTCGTCAATGCCGGGATCTCATCCTCGAAGAGGCAGGCGCGCGAAGATGTCGGCCGCGGCGCCATCTACATCAACGGCGAGCGCTGCACCGAGCTGGACCGCATTATGAGCACGAGCGACGGCCTGCACGGCAAGTACCTCGTCATCCGCCGCGGCAAAAGCAACTACTTCCTGGTCAAGTAGGATTCGCCGACATATGGCGACGCCTGGTAGAGCAGGAGAACCGTAGCAGTTGAGGCGAACGCCTCAACTGCAAAAGACCGAACCTCGTTCGGTCTTCTCATTCCCATTCCACCGTTCCCGGCGGTTTGTGGGTGATATCGTAGTAGACCGCTTCGATCCCCGGCACCGCGAGCAGCCTCACCGTGACATCCTCGAGAAACGTGGCCGGCAGTTGATCGAACCTGGCGGTCATGAAGTCGTCGGTCGAGATTGGCCGCAGCACGACACTCTCCTGTACCCCATCCGAGGACAGCGGCACCAGCACCGTCGGCATCTGGGTCACCCGTTCCATCAGGCCGTGTCGCTCGAGCGCCTTCATGACAATGGCATCCGCCTCCCGCAACACAGCGAGCCGATCAGATGTCAAATAGCCGACCTTGAGCTCTTGATCCAGCTTGCGCTCAGGACCCAACTGGAACAGGACCCTGTTGACTTGTGAGATGGAGTTGGTCAGCTCCGTCGACACCTGCTCCAGTGTCGTCCACGGCACCGAGTTTCTTTTGGAATTCGTCGCCGCGTCGCCATTCTGCGGACTGATCGCCAACCTGTCCGGTGCGACCGTGATGACCACAGGGTGCTCGTAGGTACGCCCATCACCCTGCACCCCGACGCTGCGAAGCGGTAGTATGTCGGCACACAGACCCTGCAGCGCCGATAGCCTGTCAGCCTCGGCCGCGCCCGTTTCACAAGCCGCCTCGCCATGAACCTTGGAGCCGTTTCCTGCAACCCGGCCGGCGACTGGGTCTCCGGCTCCGCAGTGACACAGCACCCTGACCGCCAACCCCGGCCCCGGAAACGGGTGGCGCCACACGAGAGGATGCGGCAGTCCCAGATTTTCTCCGAGCTCCCGCACCTCGTCTTTGTAGAGCTGATTCAGCGGCTCGATGATCTTTCCCTCTGCCAGCAGCTGCTCGATGACGCCGACGCGGTTGTGGTGCGTCTTGATAACATCGGCGTGAGCCGTGCCGCCCGACTCGATGGTGTCGGTGTAGAGCGTCCCTTGCGCGAGCAGCCACTCGTCGGGGTCCAGATTCATATCCGCCAGGACTCGGTCCCGAACCTCGATGAACTCCTCGCCGATCAGCCGTCGCTTGTCTTCCGGGTCCGCCACTCCGTCGACGGCGGCGAGAAACTCGGCACTCGCATCAACGACCTTCAAGCGCTCGAAGCCGTTGTCCTGCAGGAGCCGCTCCACGGCGGCAGTCTCGTTCTTGCGCATGAAGCCGTTGTCGATGTGCAGTCCCTGAACTCGTTCCGTGCCGAGGGCGTTGTTGAGCAGCACGAAGCAGACGGTGGAATCCACGCCGCCGCTCACGAACAGGAACACGCTCCTTTCTCCGACCTGATTCCGTATGTCCGTCATTGACAGGTTGATGAAATTCTCCATGGTCCAGTCGCGATCACAGGCGCACAGTTCGACGAAGTTCTCCAGAATCTTCATTCCCGATTCGGTGTGGGTCACCTCCGGGTGAAACTGCATACCGTAAATCCTCTTTTCGTCGTTGCCCATCACCGCAATCGGACAGTCCTCGGTCTCTGCGAGCGTCTCGAACCCGTCCGGGACGCCGGTCACCGTGTCCCGGTGACTCATCCAGATCCGCTCCTCCGGTTGCAGGCCGGCCAGCACGCCCTTCGCCGACTTCACGCGCAATACGGCGGTGCCATACTCCATCGTCTCGCCCGGCTCGACGCCGCCCCCGAGCTGGTGACACAGCAGCTGGTGACCGTAGCACAGTCCCAGCATCGGTGTGTCCTGCTTCAGGATCTCTTCGTTGAACTCGGGACGATCCTCGGCGTACACACTCGATGGACCGCCCGAGAGGATGATGCCGGCGGCGTTTTTCAGGCTCTCCACCGGGGTATGTGGCGGCAGGATCTCGGCGAAGACGTGGAGACGTCGGATGCGGTTGGCGATGAGGTGGGCGTACTGACCGCCGAAATCGAGAACGACGATGCCCTTGCTCAATCAGCTGACTCCCGAGGGGAGGGGGTCGTTACTGCCGGGGAAGATGTGTGTGTGTGTGTTTGGAGAGGAATATAGCGAAGCGCCGGAGGGCGGCAACCAGCTTTACAGCTAGAGACTTCCTGGCCGCGGGCTACTGCTAGAACCTGATATACCGCCGGTCGACCCCTTGCCGGGTGAGCGTGAGCGTGTTGCTCCTGATGGTGATCTCCGACCGCAGCTCATCGGGGGGCTCGAGGGTCACATTATCCTCACTCGTGAAAGTGATCGTGAGGATACTCCCGAGGAGTGAATACGTCCCTGCGAACACGCTCACCTGCGTTTCCGTGGCGTTTCTGTCGATCTCGCCGCCGCTAGGCGAGGAATAGAGGCTCAGCTCAACACCGTTGTCGACCTTGAACGAGTACAGCTCGTTTTGGCCCTCGGTCCGACTCCAGCTGCCCACGAGCTGGTCCTTCAAGGTGAGGCCGCCGCTGACGACGGGGTCGACGGGATTCTCGCGCTTGAGATCGCCACATCCGGCGGCAGCGCACACCAGGGCGGCGCAGAGCAGGTAGGCAGCAGTTGCCTTCGCTGGCTGCATGACTTTTGTCTTAGAAACGGTGCACGACCTGGAACAGCGGCTCACCGTCCGCCGCCAGGCCCAGGCCCACCTGCGTGTGCGAAGACTGCGCCTGCGACCTTATCATTTTGGCACCACCGCCGAGCCACAGTACATCGGCCCAGTTGTAGGCGTAGATAGCCCCGGCCAACCAAAGCAGGCGATTGCTCCGGCCGCGCTTGTCGTCGGCCGTGTTGAAGTAGCGATCGTAATCCCCTTGATCAAGACCGGCTGGCAAATTCTCATACTGTTGGAGCCAGTCATTGCTGCTGGCTCGATAGCCGATCGCCGCCGCCAGACTGACCGCCTGGCCGGCGAGCAGCGCCCATCCCTTCCTCTTTTCACCCATCCGCATCTGGTAGATGCCGGGAATCACCGCCACGCGCTTCGGTACGTCCAGGCCCAAGGCCTTGAACATCTGGTGCTTCACGTGATACTCGATTTCTGCCAGCCGCTCCGGATCGCTCACCCTGGCGATCGGCTTGAGCATGACGTCTTCACCCGGCATGACGTGCAAGATCTTGGCGACAGACATCTTGGACTGCACCTGATGCACCTGAATCGCCCCGATATTCTTGGGCGTCACCGCCAGCGTGTCGCCGGTAAGAGGATGGGCCAGCACTTCCGAGGAGACGATGTTGAACAGGTCCCCTTTCATGACGCCGTCGCTCTCCCCGATGTCGATGAAGACGAGACCCCGGTGGTGAATTCGGATGATGAGACCCTCCCCCAGCATGTCGCCGTGAGAGGCGGCTCCGGCAGCGATAGGCAGCAGAGCGGCAATCAGGACGAGCTGCACCATCGACTTGAATGTGGTAGGACCGTTCACGCTAGCTGGTCTCCTCGACGACGATATCGTCTTCTTCCTCTTCGATATCCAGGTCCATTTCCTCATCCTCCTCCTCCTCTTCGTCGTCCTCTTCCTCATCCTCGTCGTCTTCGTCGCCGCCGCCGGCGAGAAACTTGGTATAAACGAAGTAGACTATGGCGGCCAGGCCGATTGCCATGATCACAACCCACAGAATCGGGTTCGCCCATATCGCAACTTCCTCTTCTTCATCTTCCATCATCTCGTCGTCAATCGCTAGGTCCGGAGGTGGGGCGTCCTCCAATGGCATCGAGACTCTGGTGGCCAGTTCGGCCTTGATCGCATCAATCTCCTGCTGGATCAGCCCGCGGAGCTTTTCGACGTTCTCTTCGGACAGCTCGCCGGCCATGCCCTCGGTCAGCCCCTCCACCGGCACCGCCTTCATCAGGCTCACCGTCTCCCTGAGCCAGCTGAGCTCTTCCTTGATGGCGTGGAGTTCGCGGTTGATGTTGTTGAACTGAGGCTTGACGACGACGTCGTCGAACCGCTTCAAAGCCTTGATCGATCGCTCCAGACCTTTGATCGTGGCCTGAACGTTCTTGATGTTTCGCGACAGCCTCGAGGCTTCGCCCCGAATCTTCTGCCTGTCCTGCGCCGCCTTCTCCACCGACTCCGTGGCCATCTCCTGCTCCATCACCATCTTCTCTTCAAGGGTGACGAAACGCGCCACGTCGCCGGGTCGCACGGCGAGCAGGACGGTGTCTTTCAGACGCACCGACGAGGCCCGCGCCGAGACCTGGTATATTCAATCGGTCAATGCAACATTCTCCCCACTAATCTAATCATAGGAGATGTTGCACATGGCTCAAATGGGACGACCAGGATTGTCCGCGTCACAGAAGTTGGAGGTATGGCGTCGATGGAAGAGCGGCCAGTCGCATAGCGATATTGGTCGGGCGCTCGGGAAGCATCCGGCGTCGATTCATGGTGTCATCACCGCCAATGGGGGCATCGTACCAATGCCGCGTCGACGCTCTCGATGGGCTCTTGGCTGGGAAGAGCGTGAAGAGATCTCTCGAGGTATCGCTGCGGGAAAATCGATACGAATAATTGCGGCCGCTGTTGAGCGTGCACCCTCGACGGTTAGCCGAGAGATTGCCCGCAATGGCGGGCGGCAAAGGTACCGAGCAAACGTCGCCGACCAAGCAGCCTGGACGCGCGCCAGCCGGCCGAAATGCTGCCGACTCGCATCCAATCTTCGTTTGCGGCGAGTCGTGGCGGACAAGCTACGCCTGAAGTGGTCACCTGAGCAGATATCGGGATGGCTGAAGCGGGAGTATGCGCTTTTAGGAAATATGCAGATATCCCACGAAACGATCTATCGAACTCTCTTCATCCAGGCACGCGGGGCACTCAACAAGGACCTCATTGCGCATCTGCGGACGCGAAGGATGATGCGGCGATCCAAGAAGGCAAGCACACGCGATCAGCCGAGAGGCCGGATCGTCGACGCCGTATCCATCAGCGAGCGGCCTGCCGAGATCGAGGACCGCGCCGTTCCCGGCCACTGGGAGGGAGACTTGATCTCGGGGTCGAACAACACGCACATCGCCACGTTGGTGGAGCGGCAGTCTCGGTTCACGATGCTCGTGAAGCTCAACGGCAAAGACACCGAGACCGTTGTCAGAGCGCTGATCAGCCAGGTGAAACGACTCCCCTCCGCGGTGCGGTTGTCCCTTACCTGGGATCGAGGAATGGAGCTAGCTCGGCACAAGGAGTTCTCGATCGCAACTGACGTCGAGGTGTATTTCTGTGATCCTCAGAGTCCCTGGCAACGAGGCACAAATGAGAACACGAATCGCCTTCTTCGACAGTACTTCCCGAGGAAGACCGATCTGTCGCCATTCTCCCAAGCCGACCTGAACAGAGTCGCTCTTCAACTGAACCAGCGCCCGCGGAAGACGTTGGGGTTCGTTTCACCCGCAGAACGCTTCAATGAAGGTGTTGCGTTGACGAAGGTGTTGCGTTGACTGGTTGAACTCGCGATCCCTTTGCGTTCCTCGGGGTCTACTGGACCCTCTATCTGACGGGCACAACCTATGAGATTCTGGCCAGGATCGGTACGGTCATCCTCATCGGGATAGTCGTCAACAACGCCATCGTACTGATCGATCTCACCAATCGCCTGCGCCGGGAAGGGATGAGTCGCGGCGAGGCCCCTGGTCGAGGCCGCCTGGCACCGCTTCCGGCCGATACTGATGACGACCTTTACTACGACGTTTTGCCTGATCCCCATGGCCGTGGGCAATGCCAAGGTGATCGGCATGCCCTACTCACCCATGGGGCGGACGCTGATGGGGGGACTACTCGCCTCCATGGTGCTGACGCTGGTGATCGTGCCCCTGTGCTACACCTTCTTCGACGACTTGCGCAAGTGGATAGGAACCGATAGCACTACGTGAGCAGGTCGATGGCCTGACCTTCTCTCATGGATTCATGAATGGCATCGATCGTTTTCATATTGCCCATGCTGTCTTCGGGCGCCACTCTGTGAGGGAGTCCGCTGTCGAGACAATCGCAGAGGTGGTCGAGCTGTAGCGCGAACGGATCCACAGGTTGGAACTCGAAGCTCTCCACATTGTCTCGCGTCTGCACCTGAAGGACCGTCGCGCTGTTTTCGTTGTTGAAAGCAGGGTCAACGCGGATCTCACCTTCGGCGCCTACGATCTCGATATACTGGGATGGGAACTGTAGCCAGCTGAAGCTGAGCTGGGCGGTCACGTCATCCGCAAATCCCAAAACCGCAGACACGTCGAACTCCACTTCATCGCCGTACGAGCCCGTAGCGTAAACGCGTTCGGGATCTACTCCCGTGAGGCAACGGACATGGTGAAGGACGTAGCAACCCAGGTCGTAGACGATTCCACCCCCCCTGTCGCGATTGTACCTCCAGCTGGCTTCCGGCGTGCACTTGTCAATGGGACGAGCGCTGGTGAAGGTCCCGCGAATACACCTAAGCTGGCCGATGGTGCCGGCATCTACAAGCTCCTTCGCTTTCAAGTTCAGCGGGTGATGCAGAGATTTCACAGCCTCGGCCAGGAGGACGTCGTTTTCCCGCGCAGTTGCGAACATCTCCCCGCTCTCTGTCGCCGTCTGGCTGATCGGTTTCTCACAGAGGATCGCCCGAACGGTGCGGGTTCGAGCGATGCAGTTGCTGATCTCGGCGTGACAGGGACCCCACGTGCAGACGATTGCGATGTCCAGATCCTCCGTCCTGACCATCTCTTCCAGGTCGAGATAGACCCGCTTCAGGTCGAACTCGCCCACAAACCGATCAACCGCCTCCTTCGAGACGTCGCAAGCCGCGATCAGCTCGGCCCTGTGCGATTCCAGAACCGCCCGGGCGTGCAATCGCGAGATGCCGCCCAAACCGACTATACCGACCCGGTACATGGTGCCGATCTCGTCGACGGGAGTCCTGGCTGCCCGCGGTCCGGGCGATTCAGCCGGTCGACGATGGCGCCGCGGAGGTAGCCCTTCAGCGTCATGTAGGTCGGCAGCACGACCTCGCCGTCCTCCGGCGGGTAGAGGGTGTACTTGTGGTGCTCGGCGTGGCTGGCCCAGAAGTGGCCGGGGTGTACCAGCCGAGAAAGCTGAACACGTGCAGGAAGAGCTGGTTGAGCCACTTTGTGCGGAACACGGAGCTGTGGCACAGCTCGTGGAAACCGTTGATGATGAAGCCGTAGCCCGTGCCGTGCACGAACAGGGCCAGGAGGAACCAGGGCCACGCCAGTGACAGGGCGGCGTTCCAGGCGGCGGCGCCGGTGAGTGCGAGCGCGCCCAGGTAGCCGAGGGTCTGCAGCAGACTCGTGGCGTCGCTCTTGCGGTTCAGCTCGGCGAGGACCTCGCGCTCGAGCCGCGTGCGGTGCCAGGGGATTCTCCGCTTGGTCTGTATTTCGTCAGGCGCAAGTGCCAGGTCCTGCCGCTCCGTTGACACTCATGGTCCTTTCGTTATCGTGCGAGCTCAGGCGATCGATTCGAAGGCCCGACGCCCCTCGTTAAACAGGTGCAGCACCTCCTGGCGTTGGGCGTCGGTGGTAAAGCGCAGCGAGTCAGTGACGTGGCCGATCGCGGTCACGATCCGATCGGTGAAGTATCGGGCTGACGCCGCCGCCGCCACGGCAGGCAGGCCGCCGCCGATATACACGGGGCTGGCATGGGCGTACACCGGGTGACAGAAGCTGTCGCGGGCCACACCCTGAGCCCGCGCCGCCAGCCACCCGTCGGCCTCCACGTCCACGTCGACCTGCCACTCACCCTCGTTCGCCTCCAGGCCCTGCAGGTCCCGCCGCTGGACGACTCGTCCGTCGGCGACGATCTCCACATGCGTGAGAGGGAGGTGCGACCTCCAGGCCAGGTCCACGGCGAGCCGTCCTGACTCCAGTCGAGAGCCCGGCCCTTCCCCGTCCACGCGGAACAACAGGCTCGGACCGTTGGTGATGAAAGTGCGCCCGTCGCGCAACCCCTCCATCCAGCTCCTGTGGGTGAAGGCTTGCCGGGTGTCGACGTAGACGCGGTTGTTGGAGCAGATGTACCAGTCCGAGCCCGTCGACGCCGGCAGCCTGATGCCGCAATTGAGCAAATGGTACCATACCTCGTATTCCAGCGACTTCCAGCAGGGGTCGAACAGGTTGAAGGCGTCGAGTTTGCCCAGCACGGCGGCGACGGGCGCCTCCATGCCGCGGCCGTTGTGGCACCAGATCACGAGTCCGCCCTGAGTGCGCGCATCGTCGCAGGCGTGACAGAGGGGCGGGTAGTCGGGGTCGAAGGCGCTGACCAGGTCGCCGCGGCTCACCGGCTCGACGAGGTTGCGAAGGTTCAACAGCATTACGTGGCCGTAGCCGCCGCCGTAGCGCGAGTTGTGACGTGTCTCCTCGCCGCAGATCACCTGCCGGTGATCGGTGGAAAAGTCGGTGAGGAATCCGGGGGGATACCTGTTCGTGGCGTACGGAATTTCGCCGCGCTGCAATACGCTGACCGCCATCAGGCTGAGGTCGTTGACCTCTGGGTCGAGGCGCAGGCGGTCGTCGGGCCGGGTCTCCAGCTCGTTGTAGTGGATGTGGGTGTTGCCCGGATACCAGCCCTGCGCCGGCAGATCGATCCACCGGCGCAGCTCGAGGTCGATTGCGGTGGCGTCCGTGGCCGGCGTCGACACCGACCTGTGGAGCGGTTCGTACTCGGTGCCGCGCTCGACGATGACGTCAGTCATGCCGCCCGGCACCGACACAGTGAAATCACCGGAGCAGTAGAAAAACCCGTCTCCCGAGCCCACCTTGAGGACGCTGTCGGCAGGGTGCACGAAGCTGCCCGTGTGCGTGACGACGCGGACCCTGGCGGCGACGACGGCGCCCGAGGTGGCGTCGCGGACGGTGCCTCGCAGGCTTCCCATCAGGTCGCTCGGTTCGGCGTCGGCCGCCGTGCCCAGCGCAGTCCAAATGGGATACTCGGACAGGCTCCTATGCTCAAGCCCATACGAAGATCTCGTCGTCGTCGGCTGACATGGCGAAGAACATGGCCAGAACCGCGCGCGGCCGGTCGCCGACCACGTGCGGCACCTCGTGGACATTCTCCGTGAAGAAGAAGTACAGATCCCCAGGCTCGAGGTGCACCTGGACGCGCTCGATCCCGTTCTCGGCGACGTGCTCCTGGAAGGTATTGCTCACCAGGAGCGGCTGCAGCTCGGGCGTCCCGGGACAGTTGTAGAGGAAGGGCTCGCCTGTTTCGCCCGCTACCGCCGAGTTCTGGAGGCACAGCACACCGGCGAACTGGTGCTCGAATCGCGTCACGGCGTAGTCGAACGCCTGCGTGCGCCTGGCCACCGAGTCGTAGTGGGGGCCGTGACCGATCTCCGCGTGGTAGATGCGAAAAATGGCAGGACCGTACAGGCGGCCGTCTGGCTCGCGCGCCGTCATCACGTGTTTGTCCGGCGCCAGCTGCGCCAGCGCCTCGTACATCGTGCGGACTGGATCGCGGTATCCGTCAAAGAGTGTCGCGAACAGCTCGTGGGTCTGCTGCGAGTGGGCGAAGAACGCTTCACGGTCGCGGTGGTAGGAACCGAAGCTCGTGCCGATGTCGACGCGGTGCGCCTCGCCGTCGCCCGTCGTGTGCGGGTCGTAGAGCAGGCCACGCTCGCCGAAGCGCTCCATCAGGGCGCGGCAGTGGTCGGACGGGTAGGAGCCGCGCAGGACGAAGGCGGGTACCTCGCCCCCGGCGAGCGCCTCCAGGGGCCGCGGGTAGCGCGCCAGGATCTCCTCTGTTGTGGCCTCGAGTGGAGTCCAGGTGGTCGTCGTCACGATGCGACTCGCGACATCTTGGCTGTATTCCGGTAATTCATATCATCCTCGTAGTTCATAACTTATATTGAGATTGCCATCAGGAATAGAGGACCAACCGCACGTTGCTATTCTGGTGCTTGCGCTAGCAGAATTGGAACGCGTACAGCTTCATCGCGCGCATGACGAGGCGAATTCTCAACGGTCTGCCGGCCAGTTCCCCTACCTCGCTGCTCCCCCGCCATGTGACAGTCTTGTCCAGCCCGTTGCCGCGCACGGTGTCGGCGTCCGCGAGACTGTATCCGTCGATTGGACAGCCATCGGCGTCCTGTAGCTCCACCTTGAGCCAGCCGCCGGCCCCCCGTCGACGTTGAGCTCGAGGCGACCACCGGCAAAGCCGATGAGGGGCGTTCGTAGCTCGCCGCCGCCGTAGCCTGCGTCGGCCGAAACAAACCCGTCTATCCGCAGGGAGGCTCGGAAGATTCCGCTCTCCATCCTGAGGGCGCGTTCCTCGCTGTCGGGAATCTTCTGATGGAATCGCGCCGTACCGGTGTAATAGAGCCAGAGTTCTGCTCCCATCGGAATCAGCCACGGGTTCGCAAAGACCATGGCGCTCGATACGCTGCCGTCGAACCCCAGCTGCAGAAAAGACCGCCGCTCTCCCTGGCGCTGCCAGTGGGTGCCATCCCGGCTAGTGGCCAGCTGTACGTCCATCGTGGCGGGATACTCGTTCTCGCCCCAGTGGTAGAACATGGACGGGAACATCAGGTACACGTCCTCAGCGTCGGTGTACTTCATGGCGCAGCTGGTGTAGATGTCGATATTCGGTCGCGGATCATCACGCTGGTGCGGCACGGGAATGGCGAGATCCTCCGCGTCGGCTTCAAAAGTTATCTCGAGCGGAGTCCAGGTCTTGAAATCCGGCGAAGTGATCCTGCCGATGCTGCGATACCGGCCGGCAATGCCGGCCTTTGCCGCTTCCTCCAGGATCTGCGTCTCCTTGACTCTCGTGTAGCCGACATAGAGCTCAAGACCCTCATCCCAGAACAGCATGTTCTGAGTGTCGCACATGACATCGGGATTCGGCTGGCAGGGATAGACATGCCAGTGGATACCGTCTTCCGAGTGCATGGCCCACAGGCCCTCTTCGGCGCCGTCGGCTATCTCTGCATCGGTAGGACGGTACTTGCTCCAGAGTTTGTAGCGCTCTGCAGCCGGCGCGCGGTCATCGCGAAGCACCGTCGCCCCCTGCATGCTCTGCCGCTCTTGAAGGGGCCCCACGATGTTGTTGTCTCGCGACCCTCGAAATGTGATGAGGCCGAGTTCTGGCTTCACCCAATGGATGCCATCCTCCGACTCGGCGTAGGCTACACGCTGCGCGCCTTCGGAGGGTAGACCACCCACTAAACTGGCGTGGTACCACAGGCGAAAGCGACCGTCTTCCGGTTCGCGCCACACGGTGTTGTAGCCGCCGATGCCCAGTTCCTCCCAGGGCTTATCTGCGACCAGAACGGGCTCGGGGTGCTGCACCGGCGTGTTCATCGACAAGGTGATGCCGGACTGGGATTCGATGAAACGGTCGTCGATGAACAGCTGCTTGCGGGAACCGATGTCGATCATGGAGTGTCCGGACGTTGAGCGGCGTAGACGTTGTAGGCGTTTGCCAGAGTGCCGCCGTCCACCACGAGTGTATGACCGGTAACGTAGCTGCCTTCGTCGGAACAGAGAAAGAGGGCGGCGGCGGCCACTTCGGCAGGCAGCCCGGAACGTCCCATAAGGGCCATGTCGATGGGTCCGGCGGGGGCGTCGTCGGGCAGGTCGACGTCTATAGGGCCGGGCGCGATCGCGTTGACGCGAAATTCCGTAGGAGACAAGGTCGTTGGCCATACTCTTCGTCATCGCCTCGATTGCTCCCTTTGCCGCACCGTACGCAAAGGCGCCAGGTTGCGGCAGGAACGCGTTTACGGATGATATGTTCAGAATGGCGCCGCCGCCGGTTCGGGCCATCACCTTGGCGGCCTCCTGTGCGCAGATGAAAACGCCGGTTTGATTGACTGAGATTATCTGATCCCAGATCTCCTGGGTCATCTCGAGGAGGTGCGCGGTGACTCGCGTGATTCCGGCGTTGTTTACGATTACATCGACGGCGCCGCACTGGTCGACGGTCGCATCGATCAATCGCTGGACCTGATCGCGCTGGGAGACGTCGGTCTGCACGTAGAGCGCGGAGCCACCCTCCTCTTCAACCTCGCGCCGAGTTCGCTCGCCGCTCTCCCGATCTCGTTGGGCCAGCACGACGCGAGCGCCTTCCCGCCGCCAGTCACGACGGCCACCTTACCTTCAAGCTTCATTCAGTACCTTGCCGGTTCGCCCGTCGGCTTTTGCCCCTGGCAGCTGCCGCACGCGCCCCTTTCCTCGCTCATATTAGCCACTCCCCATTTTCGGAGCAACGATCCATTGACTCTCTAAGATTGACCCTCTCCGCAACGACGTCTATCGTTACCTGTCAGAATGGAATTCACACACTGAGCACAGAGCGCGCACCGATTTTCAGCCGGCAATAAATGATACCAGCAGCAGCAGTGGCGATCGCGCTGACCGCGACCATGACGGCGGCCGACGAGTGGCCGCAATGGCGCGGCCCCACGGGCGACGGCGTGTGGCGTGAGCAGGGGATCGTCAGCGACCTGCCCGATCCATCCCTCCCCCTGCGCTGGCGAGTCGACATCTCCAGTGGCTACAGTGGGCCCACTGTGGCAGACGGCCGCGTCTATGTGATGGACCGCGTCGCGAGCCCAACCCAGATCGAACGCGTTCACTGCTTCGCGTGGCAGACCGGAGAGCGACTGTGGTCGCACGAATACGAGCGCGCCTATCGGAACGTCGACTTCCCCGCCGGCCCTCGCGCTTGCGTGGCCATTCGCGATGGTCTGGCCTACGCCCTCGGTAGCATGGGCGACCTTCACTGCCTCGATGCCGCATCGGGCCGGACCGTCTGGCGTAAAGACCTGTTGGAAGAATACGGAATCCGCATGCCGATCTGGGGCATCTCCGCCTCGCCCGTCATCATTGGAGACCTGGTGATCGTGCAGATCGGCGGCGCCTCTGCGTGCCTCGTCGCCTTCGATCGCCGCACCGGCCAGGAGAGGTGGAAGGCGCTCGACGATCAGGCCTCCTACTCCACGCCGGTGATCGTTGAGCAGAGTGGCCAAAAGGTCCTGGTATGCTGGACGGGCGACCACGTTGTCGGGCTCGATCCCGACAATGGCCAGGTACACTGGAAATACCCGCACCCTCCAAAGGAAATGGTCATCGCGATCGCCTCACCCGTCGTCGATGGCAACAAGCTCTTCCTCACCAGCTTCTTCGACGGCTCGCTGATGCTGCGGCTGCTGTCCGACCGCCTCGCCGTGGAAAAGATCTGGCGTCGCGCCGGCTCTTCGGAACTGCAGACCGACGGTCTCCACTCGACCATCACCACGCCCGTCATCATCGGCGACCACATCTACGGGGTCGACAGCTACGGAGAGTTTCGGAGTCTGAACGCCGCCACCGGCGATCGCGTCTGGGAGAATCTCGAGATCGTGCCGCGGGCGCGCTGGGCAACGGCCCATCTCGTGCGCAACGGTGAACGCGTGTGGATCCTCAACGAGCGCGGCAAGCTGCTGATCACCAGTCTCACACCACAAGGCGCTATCGTTCACAGCGCGGCGCACCTGATCGATCCGACTCTCGATCAGCTCAATCAACGGGGTGGCGTCGTGTGGTCACACCCGGCATTCGCCTACCGCCACATCTTTGCCCGCAACGACAACGAGCTGGTTTGCGCGAGCTTGGTGGCCAGATCGCCGTAACATTGTGCTCGATCGTCGCGGCAGAATTCAGACCGTCACGGGGGTGATCGGACCGTCCGACCTGGGGCCGACGCTGATGCACGAGCACGTCGTCGTCGACTTCACCCCGCCGGCGGCCCGGGCGGCCGCGGACGCGGCCGCGCCCATCACGCTCCAGAACGTCTGGCAAACGAACTACGACTGGCACGATGCGCCGGGTAATCGCCGCATGCTCGACCGCGAGGTCGGCGTCCGCGAGATGCGGCAGATGGTGACCGACGGCGGACATTCGGTCGTCGAAGTGAGTACCCTCCCGATGATCCTCGACCCTGAAGGCCTCGTCGACGTGTCCCGCCGCAGCGGCGCGCACATAGTACGCGGCTGCGGTCGCTACCTGGAAGAATTCATGGATGCGGACGACCTCGAGAGAAACGTGGATGATCTGGTCGTCGACATCGTGGAGGAGATCGACGAAGGCGACGCCGACTCGGGGCATCGCGCCGGGATCATCGGCGAGATCGGATGCTCCTGGCCGTGGGCCCCCGCCGAGCGCCGCTCGATGCAGGCGGCCGTGATCGCCCAGCAACAGACGGGCGCGGCCCTGACAATCCATCCCGGTCGCAACCCGGAGGCCCCCTTTGAGATTCTGGACTTTATTGCCCAGGCCGGCGCCGATCTGCCGCACACCATCATGGACCACATCGACCGCCGGCTGTTCGAGATCGACAGCATTCTCCGCCTGGCCGATTCCGGTCTGACGCTGGAGTTCGATACGTTTGGATGGGAGACGTCGCGCTTTGCCCACGGTAGCGACCTCGATTTGTCGAGCGACGGCTGTCGTCTCACGGCGATCATGGCCCTCATCGACCGCGGCCATGTGGATCAGATCGTCATCGCCCACGATATCTGCCAGCGAACGCGTCAGATGGAGTTCGGTGGCCACGGTTACGGCCACATCTATCGGAATATCCTGCCTATGATGCGGCGGCGGGGCTTTACCGATGACCATATCGACGCCATGCTCGTGCGCAACCCGGCGCGGCTGCTGGCGTTCGTATAGATGGCCACCAACCGGGAGTAGCAGATACCATGTCCACATCATTCGCAGTTCCCGTCGGCGAGCGTCAACTCTTTCTCGATCTCGCCAATACCACCGACCGCAAGAGCCTGACCCACACGCTCCATCAACCGGAGAAAAAGGGCGCCGTCATTGAACCTGAGGGCGCCGGCGCCATTCAGGTTCGTTGCGCTCCTGCGTGGGTTCCCGAGGATCGATGCTTCAAGCTTTGGATTCTCGACGAGGGTGGCATGTCCTACGCCGAAAGCTCGGACGGCCTTCGTTGGGACAGACCCGTTCTGCGCTGCCTCGAGCACAGAAATTCGCTCGACAACAGCATGGTCTCGGCCATGTGCGGGGAGCAGGTCATTTACGACCCGTACGACTCCGATCCCTCGCGGCGATACAAGAGCCTGAGGCTGCGAGGTGCGAGCGAGCGTGTGGTGAGCCCGACGGAGGCACACTGGCGCCTCGAGCACAACCCGTGGAGACTCGCCTATCCGGAGGGACATGTACTGAACGACCCCTCCGTCTACCAGTTGAGTTGGGTGATCAATGTCGAAGAGCGGCGCGACGCTGACCCCGCCGAGCGGTATGTCGGCTGGGGAACATATCAAACCCGCGATATGACAGTGAGCGCCGACGGCATTCACTGGCGCAGACTGGAAGGCTGCAGCCTGCCTTCAGCCGATGAAGGCAACCTGAGCTACGACGAGGTAACCGGAAAGTATCTGGCGACGGTGAAGGAAGGTGAGATGGGTCCGTATGGCCGCTCGATCGCCCTCGCCACGAGCCACGATTTCGAAAACTGGACCGGTCCAGACCTCGTCTTCCATGCAGACGAAAAAGATCAGGAACTCGCCAGACAGGTGATAGCCGATCATCTGGCCAATCCGAAGCTCCATCAACCACTGCACAACGTGCCCGCCGAGTACATGGTCGACGTCTACAATATGGCCGTGTCTCGATACGAGAGCCTCTACATCGGCATGGCCGCCTTCTTCTATCACACCGGCGATGTAGAAGGTGAAAACTCAGACGGTTTTCATCACGTCCAGCTCCTCTGCAGCCGCGACCTGCGTCAATGGATCCGCCTCGGAGATCGCCAACCCTTCATCGGCCCTTCGGAAACGGGCTCCGGCGCCTACGATCTGGCCCAGATCATGCCACCTACGAAACCCGTGTTGATCGATGGCGCACTGTGGTTTTATTACACCGGATTAAAGTACCGCAAGACGCCTGAGGATGCCGACGACAAGAGGGCAGCGATCAATCTGGCAACATTGCGCCGGGACGGTTTCATGTCTCTGGATGCCGGCGCCGACGAGGGCTCAGTGGCCACCGATACGTTCGTCCTCAACAGCCCCTGGCTCTACGTCAACGTCGACGCCGCGCAGGGCGCCCTGACAGTCGAAATCGAAGACGCAGATGGTGAGGTGGTTGCCCGTTCCAGGCAAATCGAGGGTGACCAGGTCCGCTACCCGGTTCAATGGGAATCAGGTGACTTGAAGGCACATCGATACCGGCCGGTAAGGTTGCGGTTCAAGCTGCGCCACGCCTCTCTCTACTCCTACTGGCTCGAATCGTCGGAGGAAGCTCCTCCGCGCTGACCGCCGACCACTGTTTGACTCCGAATTGAATCGTGCGCAGAATAGCAGGCATGGATCGGCTGAGCTAGTGTTCGGTCCACAGGATCAAATCTGGAATAGACGATATGCAATATTTCGGCCCTGCTCTCTACCTGATGCTTCTGGCGCTCGTCGTGATGTTCTGGAGAAAAAAGGCGAGCAGAAACCTGGACGAACTCATCAGCGACGGCGAGAGCGAGCACCACCACGTCCACAGAGTGATCGGCAAGCACCCCGAAGGCGGAACCTGGCGCCAGCACAACGGGTGGATGGCGGAAGAGCAGCAACCTCGACAACACCTGTTCGATCGAGCCGTTTCGAGACCACATTAGCCTGAATTATTCATAAAAATGCGGTGACCTCTTGTACAACTGGTTGTTTCGCCCTGAGTTAGGGTTGGACACAAACAACAACCATTTGAGAGGACACCGCGATGGAAAGGTCGCAGATCACGTTATCCTTTGCAAGCATCTCGGGCAGGAAGATCGAAGCCGATTTTGACGGCGGCACGACGACCAGCGATGGGGGCGCCCTGCTCCTGCGGCAGGCGGAATCCAAGATAGGGATCGTAGACCGAATCGTAAGGGCGTTGTGTGATCGCCGACATCAAAGCTATATCGACCATACCTATACCGACCTCATCAAGCAGCGCGTCTTCCAGATCGCCTGCGGGTACGAGGACGCCAATGACAGCAACGA
>CBDBIJ010000017.1:0-64978 GCA_965205655.1 Candidatus Latescibacterota bacterium | reverse complement strand
CGGCGTGTCCGGGTGCCGTTCCTTCAGTTCCTTTACCAGGGCGTAGCCGTCCATGCCGGGCATGCAGATGTCGGTGATCACCAGGTCCGGCGGGTCGTCGCCGATCTCGTCCAGAGCCTCCTCACCGTTACGCGCTTCGATGGTGTCGTAGTCACCAGAGTATCACCTAGAATGCGCCGCGCGTCGGGTTCGTCGTCGACGATGAGCACGCGCAGCTTCGGTGTGTTCAACATTTGCTCCTCGAGCCGGCTCTCGACTTCCTCGCGGGTCAACTCCGACTCTGACACGGCCATCTCCTCGGCCAGCTGCGCCCGGAGCCGCCACTCCTTCAAACGCTCCTCCTGCTTGACTTTTTCCATTAAATAATCACGCATGCGCACGTTGTCATGCACGATCTTCTCGGCCAGAATGCTGATGATGTTGCGGTAGATCCGGGCCGCGACCGCCTCGTCCGCCTTCAGGGTCTGCTCGAACGTGGTGCGCGGTATGACGAGTACGTTGCAGGCGTCGAGGGTCTCCACCGTCGCCTTGCGCTCCTGTCGCATGACGATGCCCATCTCGCCGACCGTCGTCACCGGCGACAGCGTCGCCACCAATGTGCCGTCCTGGGTGAGCACCCCAAGGGCCCCCGACAACAGCACGAACATCTCGTCCGCTTTAGTGCCGCTGGCGCACAGTGTCTCGCCCATTTCGTAGCGCCTCGGCTGGCAGGCCGACAGGACGGACTGGATCTGCGACGGCGACAGCCCTTCGAAGAGGGGGATTTTCTTCAGGATGGTGACGAGTACTTTGACGCGATCTTTCGACATGGTTGCTCCCGGTTTTGCAAAAAACTAAATCCTGTAACCAGTTCTGGCTACGGCCCGACCTTCTGAATCCGGTTGTTGCCGACCCGAGCTTGGGTCATGAGAGAATTAACCAGCTGGACCTCGGGAGGGCAAACGGTTATAGAGTGCAAGTGTAGGATGTTGCGGCGGCGTCTTCTGGAGAGCGGATTTTTGAATGTCTGAAATAACTGGGACTGAAAGAGCGGCCGCCGCTCGAATGACCGAAGACGTAGGCTCTGACGTCGACCGCAACCAGCGGCAACAGGAGGCCAGGGAAATTCGGCGTCAGCGAGAGGCGGCGCAGCGTAGCCGGGAATCGGCGTCCGAAATAGTTGGAACGGAGAGGGCGGCATACGCCCGAGTTTCCGGCGAGGTCGCCGACAGCGTCGACCGCAACGAGGATCAACAAGAGGCGCGGGAAGAGCGGCGTCGGCAAGAGGCGGCAGAATCTGAAGAACCACCGGAGCGCGGCGGGAAAATCGACGTTTTTGCTTGAAGGTCCCGGCGATCGCGCTCAGAGGCTTTCCTTGATTTCCACGGCGAGCCTGGTAATCGAGGAGTTGATGGATTTCGCCAGCGCGATGACATCGGCGAGCTCGACTCCCAGATCGTCCAGGACGTTAGGCGAGAGGAACTTCTGCAGATCCTCAGCCACCTCGGCTTCAGGGGTGCCATTGAGGACTCGGTAGAGGGGATACTCGGCGGTGTTCGGGAATGGGATGAAACCGCCGGCGATGAAATCGGACAGCGCGATGAGCTGCTCCAGGCCGTGGCCGGCCGACGGGTCGTGGTGGTGCTCGACGACGCGGGACATGTCATCACCCAGCTTCCAGCTGCCCGCGAGGATTCGTCCGACCACGCAGTGATTCGCCCCGCCTGCAAGGGTCTCCTCACCGTAGGACATCGGGTTCTGCCAGTTCTGGCCTCTCAACTCCTCGAGAATCTGCGGGTAGAGTCCGGGATAGCCGTGGGCGAGGGCGACCTTGCCGATGTCGTGCATCATGCCGGCGACAAACGGATCCTGGTCCGGTGTCAGATTGATTTTCTCGATCAGGTTTAGCTTCTGGAGCGTCTCGAGCGCCTCCTCTGATAATTCAAAACTGTCGAACTGCTTCTGCTGCTCCGGTGTCCGGGCACCCTCTTCGAGGGGGAGGCTGAGCAGTCGCGCCGCAAAAGCGACGGCGACGCTGTGGAACCAGTACTCCTCGACGCTGAATTCCTGTTCCTGGATTCCCTGGAACGATCGCATCACCGCCTCCGAGACGATCAGTTCTTTGACCGGATCCTTGCCAAGGAGGATGACCGCCTTGTCGGTGTCGTCGATCTTACCCTGAAAGCCGTAGACGGGTGAGTGCGCCCGGCGGATGACCTGGGCCCGGCTCAGCGGGTCCGCTTCGATGACGGCGATCCACTCCTGGATATCGCTGTCTCGATCGCGCGACAGGTTGACGATCTGCTGGTAAACCTGCGGCATCACCGGGAGTGTGACAGTCAGACGGATGTCGACATCGAGGCGACGGCGAATTTCTTCGGGCGAGGGGAGATCGCTGGGCGGTCCCTCGTGGACTTTGGCGACGACGTGCTCGGTCGCCAGCAGTTCGAGGGCGTCGGCGTCGAGTTTGTCCCGCTGGAGGGTGACGACGCCCAGTCGCTCGAGGCCCTTCGCGACTTTCTCCGGGACTTCGGTTCCGCTCTCGCAAACCAGGAAGATGGACAGGTCGGACCGGCCGTTGATGCTGGCAAGTCGCGCCAGGGTCATGCCCCCTCCCGAAAGCCGCGTGGAAACGATGAGGGCTTTCACTCTTTGATGCAGACCCTGGATGCGACGGCTGATGTCGCTGGAGCTGCCGTTGAGAGCGACGCCCACGTTGAGGGCGTCGGACGACCTGTTGATAGAGCCGACTCCATCGAGGGCCGAGCTCACGAGGTCGACGACGGCGCTGCTATCGGGTCTCATCAACTGCGCCTCCGTGCTGGCACCGTCGCCGATGATGATGAGGGGGTGATCGTCCTCGCGATTCACCGGATCGAGCTGGCTCATGATGCGGCCGACGCGTTTTTCGGCATGACGAGACAGCAGGGTGTTCAGTTGGTCGCGCAACTGAGGCGGTGAGAACGGTTTCGTGAGGTAGCCGTCGACGCCTGCTTTCAGGGCGGTGACGACGTCCTGTTTGGAGGCCTTGGAGGTAAACAGCAGTACCGGCAGGGTGGCGTACTGCGGCATCTGGCGCACCTGCGCAACGAGCTCGAGGCCGTCCATAACCGGCATGTTCCAGTTGGTGACGAGCAGATCGATCTTGACGGCGCTGAGCTCCTTGAGGGCTTCGGCTCCGTTCTCGGCGGTCAGAACGTCGTCGTATCCGAGATTGCGCAGCATTATGGCGACGATTTTGCGCATTCCCTCTGCGTCTTCTACCACCAGGACCTTCATCGTCGCCTATCGGAGTCGGGTTACGGAGTGAAATCGATGCACACGCGGGCCATGAAGAAAATAGGAGCCACACCCTCAGTGACAAGTTTACCGTCGGCGGCTGTTTCGAACAGGTTGACCCTCTCCGGAGGGGTGGGTTAATTGGTCAAGTCCCATTTTCAGTTGAAACAGAGCACAGGCTCGGGTGATGTTCTCAGCCCGTCATCGCGAGCTGTTTGATGCCGAGCTTGGTTTGAAGAGCTTGACGGAGCGTTGACAGGTGGTGGTAGCCCTTGACTCTGCGCAGTCGGTCCTCGATGTCGAGCAGCGCCGTGGCTGCCCAGCGGTGACGCTGCGAGGAGTTCGTCCAGTGCCGCACGTTGCGCGTGAGCTGGCCCAGGAGGCTGTTGACGTTCTCGATGCAGTTGGTGGTGCGGAAGGAATCCTTGAGCATCGGCATCAGTCCCAGGCGATGGAGCGTCAGGGTTTCTTCCAGGCCTTCCTCGAGGCTCTTCAGAGCAGATTGGTTCATCAGTTTCAGACCGGGCTTGAGCGCTTTCAGGGTCGCCTTCGCCTCTTCGTAGGTGGGCTTATTGTAGGCCGCCTCAATCTTGCGACGGACTCGGGCCTGTTCACTTTTCGGCAGGTACGACACGACGTTCTTGCGCTTGTGATACTGGCAGCGCTGCACACAGGCATGGCCTCTTCAGCACCGACATTACCGCCTTGTAGAGGCCCTTGGCGCCGTCGATCAACACCAGCAACCCGGCCTCGTATTGCAGGCCCCTGTCGACCAAGTCGGCCAGGAAGCGGCGACAGACGCGCTCGTTCTCGGTGGCGGCCTCCACGAAACCCAGCGGGATCTTGTGCCCGTCAAGGGTGACGCCCAGAGCGATGATGAGCTCTTCGTCCGCGAAGCTCTTGCCGTCGAGAAACAGCGCCACCAGGTCGTAGCCTTCCAGGGAGCGCTCCTGGAATTCGGCCAGCTTGCGAGCCGTGCCCTTCACGTAGCGACGGGAGACCGACGAGCGTGACAGACCGAACGTCTCCGGTACGGTCTCGGCGCAGTCCTCGTAGTTGCGAGTGGCGATACCCTTCAACACCTTCCGCAGCAGTCCTTCGTCCATTTTCCGGGGCGTCTGCAGGGCCTGGTAGGCGTCCAGCGCGACCTCCGTGTCGCTGTCGACGTTGCGTACCCGGGGCACCTCTACGGGTACCTTCTGATCACCCAGATATACCGATCCCCGCTGAGAGCCCCAGCGACGGTACGGCTGATCTGACTCCTTGCGTTGATACCGGCGCCCGGCCAATTCCATGACCGCCCTCTGCAGCTCTTCGGCCACCGCCTCCAGTCCGAGAGGGACCAGCAGCTGGATCGCCTCGATTCTAGCATCCAGATCCTCTGCCACAGCTCCTGCCGCTGGATCCACGGTGCCGATTTCAACCGTGCGTTTGACGCGCTTCTTCCGTGCTGATAGCTTGCCCATTGCAGGCTCCTTTCTTGTTACCCACACGAGATTCTTTCCAGGATTTCTCGTAAGAAGGTAACGATGGGGAGCCTGTGCTGTTTCAACTAAGATCGGGACCATGCCGGTTAATTCAGGGCTCCACAAACTGCGAGGAGGACGAGGATGGCAAAGGCGTCCGAATGACTATCAACGATGTGTTCAAGCGCTGCGTGTGGAAAGAGGGCCGGGCCTCGGTCACCAGAGCCGCTGGAATTGCCCTTTTCCTGTTGTGCACCGCTGGTTGTGGCGACGACGAAGATGAGGGAGGAGAGGGTCGCGGCCGTGGAAGAAGGGGCGGTGGCGGAAGGCAGTGGGGCGGCAGAGAAGCGGCCATCCCCGTCAAGACGCAGGCGGTGACGCGGGGCGACATCTCGAGTTACATCGAGACTCACGCGCGTCTGGAGGCAGAGCGCTGGGTCAGCGTCGTCGCCCGCACCCAGGGAATGGTGGAGCACCTGCTGGTGGAGGAGGGCGACCGCGTGGCCGAAGGCGACGTGCTCGTGCGCCTCGACAAGGTGGAGCTCAACCTGCGGGTGCAGCAGGCGAAGGTGGCGCTCGACGATGCCCGCGCCACTCACACGCGACGTGTCGCCCTGTTCGAGCGGCAGATGGTGAGCGAGGAGGAGTACGAGGGGGCGCGCAATCGACTGGCGAATGCCGAGGTGGCGTTCGAGGAGGCGCGTCTCGATCTCGCCTACGCCGACATCAGAGCGCCGATTTCGGGCACCGTGATGCTGCGTCGGATCGAGCTGGGAGATCTGGTGCGACCGAACGACGAGGTCTTCGCCGTCGCCGATCTCGAACCTTTGCAGGCCCGCATTCGAATTCCGGAGAAGAGGATGGGACAGGTGCGACCCGGACAGGTGGCGGAGATCGCGATCGATGCGATTCCGGATCGGGTGTTCGCCGCAAAGGTCCGGATGATCAACCCGGGGGTGGATCCCCAGAGCGGCACCGTGAAGGTGACACTCGACGTACCGAGCGAAGCCGGGCAGCTCAAGCCGGGAATGTTCACCACCGTGCGAATCATCACCGACGTGCACCGAGGGGCACTCATCATTCCGAAAAAGGCTCTGGTGCTGGAGACTGATGAGGACGACGTATTCATCATCGAGGGAGATAGCAGCGGCAGGCGGGTGCGGATCGAGCTGGGGTACGTCGACGGTGATCGAATCGAAGTTCTCTCCGGACTGAGACCGCGAGACGCGGTGATCACAGTCGGCCAGGAGGGACTGAAGGATGGCGCGGCGGTGCGGATTGCCGGGGCCGGACTCGTTGACAGCGCGGCGGTAGCGGAGGCGCGGGCCTCTGCGAGCGAGGAAGGCGGTAGGGCCTTGGATGGCGGCGGAAAGCGCGGCAGGGGAGGACCGGGGGTTGGTCGAGGATTCGGCCGGGGTGGCATGCCTGATTCGAGTACTATTGTCGCGCGTATGAAGGAACGGGGGATGTCGGATTCTGCGGCGGTGGCGCGGTACAAACAGATCAAGGAGCGGATCTCCCAGCGAGCCAGGGACTGATGAAGCTGGTAGAGTTTTCGACGAACCGGCGGGTTACAGTGGCGATGCTGATGGTCGCGGTCGTGGCGTTCGGGCTGGTCGGGTTTTCGAGGCTGGCGGTCAATCTGCTGCCGGACATCACGTATCCCACGATTACCATCCGCACCGAATACCCCGGGACGGCACCGCTGGAGGTAGAGCGGCTCATCTCCGAGCCGATCGAGGGGCTCGTGGGCGTGGTGACGAACGTAATCCGGGTGAGCTCGGTATCGAGGCCGGGACTTTCTGATGTGATCGTCGAGTTCACCTGGGGCACGGAGATGAATTTCGCCTCTCTCGACATCCGCGAGAAGCTAGACCTGGCTCAGCTGCCGATCGACGCCGGCAAGCCCACCCTACTGCGCTTCGATCCGTCTCTCGACCCGGTGATGCGAATTGCTCTGTACGGTGGCTCCAATCTGATGGAGTTGAGGCGGATCGCCGAAGACCGTATCCGCCTGGACCTGGAGAGTCTCGAAGGTGTGGCGGTGGTGCGGGTGGAGGGTGGCCTCGAGGAGGAGATTCAAGTGGAGGTCGAGTCAGCGCGGCTGGCTCATCTGGGCATTCCGATCGACCAGGTCACCGCTCGGTTGGCGGCGGAGAATGTGAACCTCACCGCCGGGTCGTTGAAGGACGGCGAGGCCGAGTTCCTGGTCCGCACGCTCAACGAGTTCGAGGGCTGGGACGAGATCGGGGAGATCGTCATCGCCCGGCCGGGCGGAGCGCCGATCAAGCTGAACGACGTGGGCCGAGTGTTCCGGGGCCATCGCGAACGGGATGTCGTGACGAGGATCAACGGGCGAGAGGGGGTGGAGATTGCCATCTACAAGGAGGGAGACGCCAACACCATCCGCGTTCACGATACGGTAGTCGAGCGACTCGAGAGTTTCCGGGAGGAGTACGCGGACCTGCTCGGCGGCGCCGAGGTGGAGATCGTCGTCGACCAGGCGACGTTCATCGAGCAGGCCATAGAGGAGGTGTTAAAGACGGCCGTCATCGGCGGCGTCCTCGCCATCCTCATTCTCTTCCTGTTTCTGCGTCACCTGAAGAGCACGACCATTATATCTCTGTCGATTCCGATCTCGGTGGTGGCGACGTTTCTCCTCATGTTCGCCTCCGATGTGAGTCTGAACATCATGTCCCTGGGCGGGCTCGCGCTGGGAATCGGCATGCTGGTCGACAGCTCCATCGTCGTGCTGGAGAGCATCCAGCGCCACCGCGATCGGGGCGTCTCGGCGCTGGATGCGGCGCGCCAGGGGACGAGCGAAGTGGGACGGGCGGTGATCGCGGCAACGCTGACGACTGTCTGCGTCTTCGTGCCCATCGTCTTCGTAGAGGGAGTCGCGGGTCAGCTGTTCAGAGATCAGGCGTTGACGGTGACCTATTCGCTCGTGGCGTCGCTGTTTGTCGCCCTGATGTTGATTCCGATGCTGGCGTCATTGGCGATGCGGGCGCCGTCTCGCGAGGAGACGGGCGATGAAGGTGGCGATGTGATGACTCGCATTCCCGCCGCGGGGTTTCGCGGCCTGCGAGCGCTGTTCCGGGCGCTTGGAGGCGCGCTCGGTGTGCTCATCTATCCCCTGGACAGGGCCTTCAGCGCAGGCTACGGCTCGGTGTCCAGGATCTACCCGGGCGTGCTGCAGTGGTCGCTGAGTCACAGAGGCGCCACGCTCCTCGTCTTCGGAGCGCTGTCGGTGGGGGTGTTGCTTCAGGCCCGCGGGCTCGGTCTCGAGCTGATCCCGGAGATGAGCCAGGGCGAGTTCCTCGTGAACTTGGAGTTGCCCGCAGGCACGCCGATCGAAGCAACAGCGCGGCAGGTGGCCGCTCTGGACGGGGGCATTCGCGAGCTCGACGGCGTCGAGACCGTCTTCAGTCTGGTTGGTGCCGCCGGCGAAACGGGAGGGTACGCGGACGAAAGGAAGGAAAACGTCGCGCAGCTGTTCGTGAGGCTCAGGCCCGAAGGCAGAAGCCGGGAAGTGGAGGAAGAGACGATGGAAGAGGTGAGGCGTCTTGTCAGCGCGGTGCCGGGCCTTGACCACAAGTTCTCGAGGCCGTCCTACTTTTCGTTTCGCACACCTGTGGAAGTGGAGATCTCAGGCTACAACCTGAGGACGCTACAGCTACTTTCGGACGAGCTAAGCGAGCAGATGAGCCGCATTCCCGGACTCGTGGACGTGAAGTCGAGCGCCGAGGGAGGGCAGCCGGAGATTCAGGTGAGCTTCGATCGCGACAGGGTAGCGGAACTGGGGACCACTATCCGGAGCATCGCGGATCTGCTGCGCAACAAGCTTCAGGGCGAGATCTCGACAGATTTGACGCGCCGGGATCGCAGGATCGACATCAGAGTGCGTTCGGTGGAGTCGGAGCGTCACAATCTCGCGGATCTGCAGCGGATGGTGGTCAGCCCGGCCTCCTATCCGGTACCGGTGACGCTCGAATCTGTGGCGGAAGTGGAGCTGGTGGAGGGACCGGCCGAGATCAGGCGCGCCGGTCAGGAGCGGGTCGCGGTGGTGACTGCAAATTTGAGCGGGCGCGATCTCGGCAGTGCCGTGGCCGACATCGAGTCGACCCGCGACCGCATTCCGCTGCCGGAGGGTTTCGACATCCACGTGGGAGGCCAGAACGAAGAGATGATCCGCTCCTTTGAGAGCATGAAATTCGCGCTGGCCCTCGCCGTCTTTCTCGTCTACCTGGTGATGGCCTCGCAGTTCGAGTCGTTCCTGCATCCGCTCGTCATCATGTTCACCATTCCCTTCGGAATCGTCGGCAGCGCCCTGGCACTCATGCTGACCAACCAGACGATCAGCGTCGTCGTGCTCATCGGTCTCATCATGCTTGCGGGAATCGTGGTTAATAATGCGATTGTACTGATTGACTACATAAATCAGCTTCGTCGCCGGGATGGTCTGGCTAAACTCGAGGCTGTGCTACGGGCGGGGGAAATGCGGTTTCGACCCATCATGATGACGACGTCGACGACCGTGCTCGCATTGCTGCCGATGGCGATAGGACTCGGGGAAGGCGCGGAGATTCGCGCACCGATGGCGATCACCGTTATCGGGGGGCTGCTCGTCTCGACCGTGCTGACGCTCGTCGTCATTCCGGTGGTCTACACGGTGCTGGATCGGGCGCCATGAAACTCGCCGAATTCGCCGTCGAGCGCCCAGTTGCGATCGCAATGATGACGATCTCGATGCTGGTGCTGGGCTGGATCTCCCTGACGCGCCTGCCGCTGGAGTCGCTGCCGAGCATTTCGTCGACATCGGTGAGGGTGAGTGTGCAGTACCCGTCCTCCTCACCGGAGGAGGTGGAGAGAGAGATCACGCGTCCGCTGGAGGAGTCGGTGGCGGTGCTGAGCAACATCGAGCGGATCAGCGCCACCTCCTCGCAGTCGAACTCGTCGGTGCGAGTCGAGTTCAAGGCGGGGACGGATATGGACATCGCCAACATGGAGGTGCGCGAGCGCGTCGAGCAGGTGCGCAGTCTGCTGCCCGATGACATCGGTCGTATCCGCATTCGCCGCTGGCAGAGCGATCAGCGCGAAGCGGTCGATGCCAACATGGCCTGGAACGGAGAGGGCGACCGTCTCTTCGATATCTACCGCAAGGTGGTGGAACCGCGCCTGCTGCGGCTCAACGGTGTGGCCAACGTTACGGTGGACGGCATCGACGAGAAGCAGCTCATCGTCGAGCTGGACCAGGAGCGCCTGGAATCACACGACGTGTCGCTGACCTACCTGAGCCGGCAGATCAGGGACAACAATGTCACCACGTCGCTGGGCCGCATCGATGACGGCGGCCGGCGCCACCAGCTGCGCGCGCTGGGTGAGTTTCGAGAGCCCGGGGAAATGGGCGAGTTGCCGCTGGCAGGGAGAGAGCTCCAGCTGGGGGATCTGGGGGAGGTGATCTACGACTATCCGGAGAAGAAGAGCTACCGGCGGCTCAATGCGGCGGACGCGGTAAGCGTCGAGGTGTTCAAATCGTCGACGGCAAATCTGGTGGAAGTGGCCGCCGCCGTGCGCGAGACGCTGGAAGAGATCGAAGAACTCTACGACGGCAAGCTGGACATCGAAATCATACGCGATAACTCCGAACGCGTCCTGCGCCAGGTGGACAACCTCACCGATGCGGCCTTCCTCGGCATGGGGCTGGCCATCGGCATCATCTTTCTATTTCTGCGCAACATCCGCAGCACCCTCGTCATCGGCGTATCGATTCCGATTTCGGTGATGTGCGTGTTCGTCGGGATGTTCGTGGCGCGCGAGTTTTTCGGCTCGACGGTGACGCTGAACATGGTCTCGATGACTGGTCTCATGCTGGCGGTGGGGATGCTCGTCGATCCGGCGGTGGTCACCCTCGAGAGCATCTTTCGCCGGCGTCAGGAGGAAGGAGCCGAACCGAGGGAGGCAGCCCTGTCGGGCAGTCGCGAGATCGGTATGGCGGTGGTGGCCTCGTCGCTGACGACGATGTGCGTGTTCATCCCGTTTTTCTTTCTGTCGAGCAGCCGCATGACGATGTGGTTGCGCGACGCCGGGCTGACCATCTGTCTGGCAGTTGCCGTTTCGACGTTCGTCTCGCTGGCCATCATCCCGCTGGCGAGCTCGCGTCTGTACCGCCCCACCTACGATCGCTACGACGGTCCCCTCAAACTCATGGTTGTGGCGGGCCTGGTGGCAGTCGGTTGCTGGATCGTCTACGGACTGGGGTGGCAGGGACTATCGACCTGGGCGTCAAACTGGACGACCCGCGTGTGGGCCACCGTTGCCGGGATGGAGTGGACGACGGGCGTCGGTCTGTCATTCAGCGTGTTCATCGCGGCGGCGACGGGTCTGCGCTTCAAGCGGCACGGCATGCGCGCTTCGTACGTCTCCCTGTTGAGTTGGACGCTACGCCATCGGTTCTGGACCTTCATTGCCACCGTCATTCTGCTGGGCAGCGGCATCTACCTGTTCATGCAGATCGAACAGCGTGGAACGCCGCAGACGCCGGAGAGGCGGGTCGACATAACGGTCGAGATGGACCGCAGTCTCACTCTCGATGAGGTGAAGGCTAAGTTCGGGGAGATGGAACGGCGCGTGCTGCGTTGCAAGGACGAGCTGGATGTGGAATCGGTTTCAACCAGCTTCAGCCAGAGGGGGGGGCGCTTCACCGTCCGTCTCATCGATGCCGATGAAGGGCAGCTGGCGACGGCGGAGGCGGGCAGGGCGATCATGGAGCTGCTGCCGAAGGTGGCGGGCGTGCGCTACAAGATGGGACGGCAGCGCAGCTGGATGGGGTCGATGCTGGGAGTAGAGGTGCAGTTGAAGGGCCCGGATCAGGACGTCCTCTCCGTGCTCGCCGAGGAAATCGCGGTCGAGTTCGCGAAACTCGAGGGGGTGCAGGACGTGGACACGAGCCTCGAAGACGGCGACGAGGAGATCCACGTGTCGGTCGACCGCGAGCAATCTCTGGAATACGGGTTGTCGCCGGCTGGTGTTGCGTCGACGATCGCCACGGCGCTCGGAACGCGGCGCACGACGACGTTCAAGGCGGACGACCGCGAAGTGGATGTGGTGCTGCAGCTGGAGGAGGAGGACCGGGTCGATCTTGAGCAGCTCAGGAACAGCCGCTTCGAGGGGCGCGACGACACGCGGATCCAGCTGGCGGCGGTTGCTGCTTTTTCATTCGTGGAGGGGCCGCGCAACGTGCGGCGGGAGGATCGCCAGCACACGATGACGGTGTTCGCCAACACGGAGGACCGCAGGCGGGCGTTCCGGTTGTCGGAAGAGATCCGCGAGATGATGGACGCCGTCGATCTGCCGCCGGGGTACTCCTGGGATCTGGGCCGAGCCGCCCGCTGGATGCAGCAGGATACGCAGGAGAACAACTTCACCCTGCTGTTCGCGCTGCTGCTCATCTACCTGATTATGGCTTCCCTTTTCGAGTCGCTGATCCATCCATTTACGATCATGTTCGCCATTCCGTTCTCGCTGATCGGTGTCGCCGCCGGGCTCTACGCCTTCGACATCCCCCTGGACAACAACGGCATCCTCGGCCTGCTCATCCTGTTCGGTATCGTCGTCAACAACGGGATCGTTCTGATCGACCACATCAATCACTTTCGGCGTGAAGGGATGGGTCGCACCGAGGCGATTCTGAAGGGTGGACAGAACAGGATGCGGCCGATTCTAATGACGGCATCGACGACGATTCTCAACCTGATGCCCCTCGTGCTGCCGATGGTCTACGGCACCTCGGAGGGGTTCGCGCGGCGCTGGGGGCCGGTGGGGCTGGTGGTGGTGAGCGGTCTGGCCTGCTCAACCGTGCTGACGCTGATTCTTGGCACCGACTCTGTATTCGCTGCTGGACGACGTGGCGCTGTGGTGGCGTCGCGTCGTTCGGGCGATGGACGACGAATAGGTCACCAGCACCAACACACACAGCGAGGATTTTCCATGACACGACATATCATGGTCGGTCTGCTCGTGGCGGCTGTCGGCGCCGAGGCGGGACCGCTTACCCTGGAAGAATGCATCGAACAGGCGCTCGTCCACAACAACCAGATCCGTCTCGCCGAGCAGACGGTTCGCCGGTCCGAGGCGAACGTGAAGAGCGCCCGGGCCGAGCGCCTGCCGAGCGCGAATGTGACGTTGATGAACTTTACCCGCGCACGCACGGGTCCCTCTGTCCGCATTCAGGAGAACCCCACCGAGTTGACCGATCCCGCCACGGGCCAGCGCATCTTCCGCGAGGAGTCGACGCTGATTCCAGCGATCGAGCGTAATTCGTTTTCGTTCAGCGCGTCGGTGAATCAGAATCTCTACGACGGAGGGAAAAGCCGTCACGGCCACAACTCGGCGCGGCAGTCGCTCAGTGGTGTGGAGATGGACATGGAGGCCCAGCGGGCGACGACGGTATTCAATGCGAATGAGCGCTTCTTCGCCCTGCTCAAGGCGCAGGACCTCGTGGAGGTTCGGCGCGAAGCTCTCAAGTTGAGCGAGAAACAGCTGGAAGAGGCCGAGGCGCGTCTCGAGGTGGGCGGCGGGCATTCGCGCCGACGTGCTGCGTCTTCAGGTGGCTACGGAGAACGCCCAGGCCGACCTGATCAACGCCGAGCAGCAGGAGGTTCTATCGCGGGCAAACCTCAACCATATCATGGGAGCGGAAATCTCGGAGCCGCTCGAAATCGCGCCCGTGATCGACTTCGAACCGGCGGACCCGGCTGTGATCGAACTCGAGGATCTCGTTCGCCAGGCGATCGCGAGTAACCCGATGATGGAGAAACTTCGCTTCGCACAGGACTCGGCCGAACACGATCTATCGGCGGCGAAGGCGGCGTGGCATCCGCGCGTCGACGGGGGATTTTCGTACAGCCGCAACAACGAAGTCTTCGACCGCGTCTACAATGACCTGGACCAGAACTACCGCCTGACCGCAAACGTGTCGTTGACATACAATCTCTTCGACGGCGGCGTGCGCAGCGCCAATGTCGCCCGATCTCGCTCGAACCTGGAGACAGCTCGGATGAACGCCGAGCAGCAGCGGCGCGATCTGGCACTCTCGGTGGAAACGGCGTATCTCGAGCTGGTGCGGTTGACCAAGATCCTGGGGATCAACGAACGCACGGTGGAGCTGGCCCAGGAGGATCTCAGGCTGGGCGAAGAGAGTTACCGCGTCGGTCGCGGCACACTGCTGGAACTACTGGACGCGCAGGTCGGCTTCATCCAGGCGCGGAGCAATCAGGTGAGGGGGCGCCACGATCTGGCGGTGGGGTGGGCTAACATAGAAAGGTTGACGGGGCTGACGGCGCTGGGAGGTGTTTCAGATTCTAGCGGGGGACCATAGCGCCGGACTCGAGTTCGCGCCCGACGGCGCGAACTCTCTTGGTGGGGCTCCAGAGCGGGCGCGACCAACAAGAGGGGGGCCGGCAACTCCCTGAAGAGTTACCGGCCCATCTCCTGTCCACGTGGTGTGTGGAATAACGCTTAGCGATCTACCGAAACATCGACGAAGCTGATGGTGATGGCTCCGCCATGGTCTCCGCTTGTCGCTTTGATGTGGTAGATGCCCTCGTCCAGCTCGAGATGTTCATACGACTCGGGCCCCATGGAGAGGTCCCAGACCGTGTGGCCGTCCTCTGTGAGGATTTCGAAACCGATGCTTCCCCTCAGCGCCTCGAGGCCGAAGCAGCTGGCGGCGCGGCCGGCGGGGAGGCTGATGGCGGCAGCACCGAAGCCGGGCATGTTGCAGATTGTGCGGAACATGAGATCGCCCTCGTGGTCGTTGCAACCTGCGCCTTCCTCCCGGGGGCTCAGCTCACGCTCTCTGAGTGTGTCGGAACATATTGGGGCATTGGGGAGCCTCGCGAGGTCAGGATGCGCGTCCTTGCGGAATGCATCCATCATCATGTCTTCCATGTGCTCCCGCCCTCCTCCTCCATACGGTCGCGGGCATTACCCATGTGCTGACGGGCGTCTCCCATGCGGTCGCGGGCATCACCCCTGCGGTCGCGGGCATCACCCATACGCTGGCGACGTTCATCCATGTGGTCTTCATCTGGAAGCTCGCCCTCGGGATCCATGTGTTCGCGGGCGTCACCCCTGCGGTCCCGGGCATCACCCCTGCGGTCGCGGGCATCACCCATACGCTGGCGACGTTCATCCATGTGGTCTTCATCTGGAAGCTCGCCCTCGGGATCCATGTGTTCGCGGGCGTCACCCCTGCGGTCCCGGGCATCGCCCCTGCGGTCCCGGGCATCGCCCCTGCGGTCGCGGCGCTCATCCATGTGGTCTCCCTCCGGATGATCGCCCTCGGGATCCATGTGTTCGCCGGAGTCGCCCCCCCTGCGGTCGCGTGCATCGCCCCTGCGGTCACGGGCATCGCCCATTCGGTCGCGGGCATCGCCCATGCGATCGCGGCGCTCATCCATGTGGTCTTCATCTGGAAGCTCGCCCTCGGGATCCATGTGCTCGCGGGAGTCGCCCCCTCTGCGGTCTCGTGCATCGCCCCTGCGGTCACGGGCATCACCCATTCGGTCGCGAGCGTCGCCCATGCGATCGCGGCGCTCATCCATCTCGCCCCTGCGGTCGTGCATCTCTCCAGGATCGACGAAGTCCTGCACCCAGTGGCTGAACTCATCCCAATCGAGCGTGCCGTCACCGCTTCGATCCATGAGGTGGAAGAACATCTCGACGCCCATACGCTTAGCCGCTTCCGGATCCTCCGGCATTTCCGGCATGTCTTCTGGCGGTTCGAATCCGTCAGGAGGGCCGAGAACGAGGCGAGGCGGATGCTCATCATCGGGGTGCGTGGGGCGGTCCGCGTCCATATCCCTCGGGTCTCTGTCGCCGAAATCCGGTTGAGCTAGAGCCGGCATTGCGAATGAGTATGGCGGAAACGACCGAGATTAATCGGGCAGTCATGCTTTTCTCCTTTCTCAAAAGGGCCAGCCGTCCAGCAAGCTCAACAAGCACTGCCGGGATGCCCGGCCCCACGAATAGTAGAGTTCGCGTCGGTGGCAGTTCACTCGGTGGAAACATCAACGAAGCGGACGGTAACCGCTCCGTCTTCGTCGCCGCCGACAGATCGGACGTGGTAGACTCCTTCATCCAGCTTCAAGCGCTTGTACTCCTCCGGGCCCACCGACATGTCCCATACCGGGGTACCGTCCTCGGCGACGATCTCGAACCCGATATGGCCTCGAATCGCCTCGATACCGAAGCAACCAGCCGCGCGTCCCTCGGGAAGGCTGATGGCGACTTCCTCAAAGCCAGGCATATTACAGATGGTGCGAAGGATGAGGTTGCCATCGCGATCGCGGCATGGGTGGCCCTCCTCCCGGGGACCGAGCTCCTCTTCCCGAAGTTCCTCAGAGCACTCGGGCGCAGGGGGCAGATGGGCGAGCTCGGGACTGCCTTCTCGCAGGCCCTCTGAATGCTCTTCGCCTTCGCCCTCTTCCATATGCTCGCCTTCCTCCATGTGCTCGCCCTCCCCTACTTCGCCGTGATCCCCGTGCTCGCCACCTTCTTCCATGCGCTCGTGCCGCTCGTGCATGTCTTCCGGCACGTGGAAGCGTCTCACCCAGCGACGGAAATCGTCAAAGTCAGCACTGCCGTCGCCGCCGCTCATGAAGTGGAAGAACATCTCCAGACGCGAGAGCCTTCGCCTCCTCCGGATCTTCGGGCATTTCTGGCATTTCATCTTCGGCCGGCTCGAATCCCTCAGGAGGTCCGAGGATGACGATTGGGCCGCCGTCCTCGGGCATGCCCTCGGGATGATCCATATCACCTTCGTGGTGGTCGGCCACAACAGGACCGACCATGAGAATGCCCGAAATGATTGCTATCAATGGAATGGTCATGTCACTCCTCCATATTGTAGTGAGAGCTACTGTCTTGTTGAGTATGGTTTAGGGTATGTTTTCGAAAGCGATATAAACTTACACGATCCAGATAAATCCGCTGTGTTAAATATCACAGGTTTTGCTGTGATCCCGATCACACCCGGGGGCATATATATACGAAATCCCGAGCCGATACCAAAGACAAAATGAGAGATCTCCGGTCTTTTCGAGGAATGCTCCCAGGAGACTAACTGCAAGAATACTCAGCAGTTACAACGAATGATTCGAAATTGCTCATGGTTTGGCGAAGGCGTACATTCCGAAAGTTCGCAGCGCTTACGGAGAGATTGAGGATGAAATGGAAATAGTCGGCGGGTCACTATTCGCCGTCGCCGGCGCGGGCGAATCGCACGGTCCCGCGATCACCACAATCGTGTTCGGCTGCCCGCCGGGGCTCGAGCTGTCGCGCGCCGGCGTGCAGTCATACCTCGATCGTCGCCGACCGGGCAGCAGCAAGCTAGGCACCCCGCGTCGTGAAGGCGACAAGGTCGTGTTGATTTCGGGACTCTACTCCGACGAGGTCGATCACCTCTACGGCGGCTCGCAGATCGCACGACGGTCGACGAGGAGGAGACGATCTCGAGCCCGGCGTACGAGAGTGGGTTCACCACAGGCGAGCCGATCGCCGCTGTCGTACTCTCAGCGGCAAAGCGCTCGGCCGACTACGCCCAGTTCGCCGGACCCAAGGGGGAGGTCCGACCGGGGCACACCGATCTGGTCAAACACTTCAAGGCGAGCGGTTTCGAGGACCCCCGAGGCGGGGACGTTCCAGCTACCGCTCGACGATTTCCGACGTCATCGGCGGCTCGGTCGCCAGGCGGTTCTTGGCCGGGCGCTTCGGGACCGCCTTTCTCTCTTCCATCTATCGCGTCGGCGTGCTCGAATCGCCGTTCGGTTGAGCGACCACGTCGAGGGACTCGTGGCACAGTCCGTGAAGGACGGCGACGCAGGGCGCATCTCGGCCGAGCAGATCGCCGCTGTCGAGCAGCGCCTGAGTGCGTCGGAGAGCAACGGATCTCGAGATCTGCCCGGGATATACACTCTCGATGCCGGCTTCGCGAGCGAGGCAGGGAAGCTGATCACCGCAATCCGCAAGCGCGGCAACTCGGTGGGAGCTGCCATCGAGGTAGTGGCTGTCAACCCACCGTCTCTTGTCGGCGAGCCGCTCTACGACAGTCTGAAGTTGAGGCTCATGGGGATACTGGGAGGGCTGCACGCGGTGCAATCCTGCGAAATCGGATCGGGACAGGACGTGGTGGCTCGCAAGGGCAGCGAGAACAACGATCCGATTCGCAGCACCGGGTACCAGGGAAATCATCACGGTGGCCTGATCGGCGGCATCACAACAGGCATGCCGATCGTCTCCAGGGTGTGCTTCAAGCCGACCTCGTCGATCGCAGTGCCGCAGCAATCGGTACGCAAGGACCTGGAAGAGATCGATTTCGAATTGAAGAAGGGTCGCCACGACCCATGCGTCGGCGTGCGTGCCGGAGTCACCCTCGAGTCCCGCATGGCCATCGAGGTGATGGATGCGGCGCTCGCCCACCAGGCGAAGCGGGTGGACGACGAGAATTTCAAACTGTTCCAATGACCATACTTCAGTTCACAGATGTAGCGCGCCTGCCCCTGCCCGGCGACAACGTGGCTATCGCCTCGCGGCGTCTGGAAGCAGGAACGGCGGTAGAGCGCGACGGCTCCCGCTTTGAGCTCGACTGCACTGTGATGGAGGGCCACCGCTTCGCCATCGAGCCGATCTCGCGCGCGGAGCGGTTGCTTTCCTGGGGGCTCCCCTTTGGGGTAGCGACGGCCAACATCGCACCGGGTGCCTACGTGTGCAATGAAGGGATGCTGCAGGCGCTCGAGGTTCGGCGCCTGGACTTTCAGCTGCCGGCCGCCTTCAACTTCGAAGACAGAATCGAGCCCTACGAGCTGGACGTCGATCGATTTCGCCCGGGTGACCAAGTCGCGCAGGTCGTCTCCGAGAATGGTTTTCGCGGCTACGACCGCGGCCATCGCGGCGTCGGCACCCGCAACTACATCCTCGTGGTGGGCACGACATCCAGAGCCGCAAGCTTCGCACGCACGCTCGCCGGGCGACTGGGAGGACGCGGCCGCGACCTGCGCGAATGTCGATGGCGTGGTGGCTGTGGCGCACACCGAGGGTGGCGGCGGTGGCCGTCCGAACAATGAAGAGCTGCTGCTGAGGACGCTGGCAGGTTTTTGCGTTCACCCGAATGTCGGGGCCGTACTGGCGGTGGACTACCGCAGCGCCGCGATAACGAACGATCTGCTCGAGTCGTACTTGCGGCGGCAGGGTTACGCTATCGATGAGGTCCCTCACCGGTTTTTAACAATCGACAAGGGCTTCGAGGCAAAGATGGCGGAAAGTGAGCGACAGATCCGCGACTGGTTGGGGCTGGTGGATGGCGCCCAGCGCACCGATCAATCGCTGTCGCAGCTGAAGATCGCTCTGCAGTGTGGCGGCTCGGATGCCTTCTCCGGCGTTTCAGGCAACCCGTTGGCGGCGTGGGTCGCCCGCGAGATCATCAGCCACGGCGGTACGGCCAATCTGGCTGAGACGGATGAGCTCATCGGCGCAGAGCCGTACGTGCTGGCGAACGTACGGGACGTGGAGACGGCGCGCCGTTTTCTGTCCGTGGTAGAGAGGTTCAAGGAGCGCGCCTCCTGGCACGGCGTGTCGACGGAGGGAAACCCATCGGGTGGGAACAAATTCCGCGGTCTCTACAACATCGTGCTCAAGTCGATCGGGGCGGCGAGGAAGCGAGATCCCGATGTCAGGCTCGATTATGTGATTGACTACGGTCAGCCCATGGAGAGCTCCGGCTATTACTTCATGGACAGCCCCGGCAACGATCTGGAAAGCATCGCCGGTCAAGTCGCCTCCGGCAGCAACGTCATCTTTTTCGTCACCGGCAACGGATCGATCACGAACTTTCCCTTCGTGCCAACGATAAAGATCGTCACAACGACATCCCGGTACGAGCAGCTCCGCGAAGACATGGACGTCAACGCCGGCGCCTATCAAGATGGCGCCAAGATGGACGAGCTCGGTGCCCAAATGCGCGATCTAACTCTCGAGGTGGCCTCGGGACGGGCGACGCTGGGTGAGCGGGCCGGACACTCCCAGGTTTCGATCTGGCGCAACTGGGAGCTGGACAGCGATGAACATCTCGAAAGACTCATGCGAACGGCGCCTCCCGACGGCGAGCCGGCGCCGATTCGGCTCGAAAAGGGGCCGCAGGTGAAATTCACAGCCTTTCGCACGGAGGCGGGATACACCGTCGACCAGGTCGGCCTCGTGCTGCCTACGAGCCTGTGCTCGGGACAGATCGCGCGGATGACGGCGGAGCGTCTCAATGCCGATGGGTTGGGAAAGGAGCGGGGGATCTCGAGGTTCGTCTCCCTCGTTCACACCGAGGGGTGTGGTGTGGGAATGGGGGGTGAAGACCCGTTTCACCGCACCATGGTGGGGTACCTCATTCATCCCTTCGTCAAAGTGGGGCTGCTCATGGAGCACGGATGCGAGAAAACCCACAACGACTACTTCCGGGAACAGCTCAGCTCCGCGGGGATCGAGGAGGATCGCTTCGGCTGGTCCAGCGTGCAGATGGATGGCGGCATCGACAAAGTCATGGAGGCGACTCAGGGCTGGTTCGCGAGCAAGCTTGAGTCAATGAGCGCTCCGCAGTTCGAGGACGTCGGCCTGGAGAGCTTGGGTCTTGGGATTCTCAGCGCCGGAGCCCCGCCGCCCGAAGTTGCTGTCAGCTTCGCCCGTTTGAGCCAGTGGGTCGTGCAGGCAGGTGGAACCGTGGTGGCGCCCGAGGCGGGCGGCCTCATGGCGTGCGGGGATTTCGTCCGCACACTCTTCGGGGGCCACGGCGATACACCCCGGCCGACGCTCGCCCACGGCGAGTCGATCGAGACGAACGGATTCCACATCATGGAGTGTCCGACCGACCACTGGGTGGAGACGCTCACCGGCATGGGTGCCACGGGTGTCCAGGTCCTGCTCGCCTACGTGAGCGAACATCCCGTACAAAGCCACCCGATGGTGCCCCTGGTGCAAGTGACAGGGCATCCACCGGTGAACGAGCTCTACGGAGACGACATCGATCTGTTTCTTGAGGCAGCGAAGGAGGATGAGCCGAGCTCTGGTGACAGCGACTGGCCGCACCAGTTGTTGAATCTCATTGTGGAAGTGGCGTCGCGACGCTATTCGCCGCGGCTGACGGATCGCGGCAACACCGACTTTCAGCTGACCCGCGGACTGCTCGGCGTATCGCTGTAGATCCCGGCCCGCGCCTTGCGACCAGGCGCCTCGACGCCCTCAGTTTACAAGCCGTCCTTGTGAGGCACGCACTAATTCCTGTGCCGCTCCATCAGATCGACGAAGTGCCCGAAAAGATGGAAGCTGTCGTGCGGACCAGGGGACCCTTCCGGATGACACTGGATCGAGAAGATGGGCAGCTGTCGGTGACGCATCCCTTCCACGCACCCGTCATTGAGGTTGAGCCGGGTGATCTCCAGTTCATCCGGCAAGCTCTCCGAGCGAATACCCCAGCCATGGTTCTCGGAAGTGATGAGAACCCTGCCGCTCTCCGTTTCCTTGATCGGATGGTTCGCCCCGCGGTGGCCGAACTTCAGATGGAAGATCTCGGCACCGAACGCGAGGCCGAGGATTTCGTGCCCGAGGCAGATGCCGAAGATGGGTTTACCCGACGCGGCCAGCTCGCGGGTTGTGTCGATGGCGTAGTGAACGGGTCGCGGGTCGCCCGGACCGTTCGATAGAAAGAAGCCGTCGGCATCCATGGCGAGCGCCTCTGCCGCCGTCGTCGTCGCCGGCACGACGGTGACGGCGCAGCCGGCCTCGACGAGCTTGCGGACGATATTCCGCTTGATACCGAAATCATAGGCCACGACGCGAAACTGCGGGTCGTCCGGCGCCGTGTCATACGGCTCGTCACAGGTCACTTCCCGAACGAGATCGACTCCCTCGAGGCCAGCCCAGTCGCGCGCTTTTCCGACGAGGCTGTCCGGATCGAGGTCCTCGGTGGAAACCGCCGCATTCATGACACCGTGTATGCGGACGCGCCGCGTGAGCTCGCGGGTGTCGATCCCTTCGATGCCGATGACGCTGTGGCATTCCAGGTACTCGATGAGGCTGTGGGTGGCGCGACTGTTGCTCGGGCGGCGACAGCAATCGCGCATGACGAAGCTTTTCACATGTGGACGGTTGGACTCCTCGTCCTCTGGATTGACGCCGTAGTTGCCGATGTGCGGGTAGGTCATGGTGACGATCTGCCCGGCGTAGGACGGGTCGGTGAGGATTTCCTGATAACCGGTCATGCTCGTATTGAAGACCATTTCGCCCAGAATTTCTCCGGAGCACGCCACTGAGCGGCCCTCGAAGACAGTACCATCTGATAGTGCGATGAGCGCCTTCATTCGTAAAAACTCACGTTGTAGTTGGGATCTGAAACCACAAAGCGCAGATCAATATAGGTTGGAAGGTACAAAAGAAGAAGGGCTCCCGAGGCTGGGAACCCTTCTCAAGAAATCGGCAGGCTGTTTGTGATGTTGTAGACACTCGGCGACGCCGAGTGTCTACTCGAGATGCCGATTGACCAGCTTGGTCATTTCGAACATGCTCACCTGCTTTTTGCCGCCGAAGATGGGTTTCAACTTATCATCGGCGTTGATCATACGCTTGTTCTGCGTGTCCTGCAGACCGTTGCGCTTGATGTAGGCCCACAGCTTCTTGACGACCTGAGTGCGTGGCAGAGCCTTGCTACCGACCACCACTCCCAGGGCCGAATCGGGCTGCAAGGGCCTCATGAAGGAGGGGTTAGGTTTGCGCTTTACCTTCTTCTTCTTTTCCTTAGCGCCTTTTTTTTTTGCCTTTTTGCCTTTCTTGGCTTTCTTGGCTTTCCCGTTCTTCGCCTTTTTGGCTGGGCGCTTCTTGGCTTTCTTCTTGGCCGGGCGCTTCTTGGCCTTCTTCTTGGCTACCTTTTTCTTGGCGGCCTTTTTCCTAGTGGCCTTGCGCTTTGTGGCCTTTTTCTTGGTGGCCTTTCGCTTGGCTACCTTTTCCTTGGCAGCCTTTTTTTTCTTTGCCTTCCTTTTAGCCATTCGTTCATCTCCTTTTTCTGCGCAGTTGGCATCAAGGTGATCAAGTCTCGCAAGGCTGCGAAGTAAATCTTCGTGCGAGGATGCCGGGCTCCTTCGTTGATCACCTCCTCCCCGAACACCGGCGCATGTCCCAAGTCCCTCCCTCTAAGGTACACTTGGCACACGTGTACTTCTTACATGATCAATGATAGTATTGATTCCTTCGATCCGTCAAGCAGAAATTGCGTTTTGTCCAGTCACAAGTGGGTTGATTGCACAACAGGTTGTGGTGACCGCGGCACAGTTGACTCGCAACACTTTGCGGGAGCTGCACACTCAATTCGATTTCGCAGCCATGAAAAATCGTACGGCTGCGCAAAGACAAACGAATCTGTTCGTGCGATATCGAAATGGCGCGACATTCGTTGCGAGGTCGAATAGTTTCGGAAAATGGGATCGCGTGCACGAGATCGAAACGCAACGAACGCGAGAGCAGCATCGAGGTCGATGTGTGCCGAGCAACAACCGTCGATGCGCGACAACGACGCGCGGTAAGCGCTGCGCATGCCCACCCAAGGCAGGTTCCCGAGGCTCGATGTCATTGTATAGGGACCGTAATCGGGACTCCAGCGGCATCGCCGTGAGCCTCAGAATAGACCTTCCAGCCAAATTGACATGATGGACTAAGTGTCCTATACTAATTGCACTTAGGCGTTTTTTTCTGCTTCCGCTTCCAGCCGCCTCCCGACCTTTCCCCTCTCCCTCCACTGTCGTGATCGAAACCTGCCAAATCGGTTTGCTGGGCGCCGGAAACATGGGCTCGAGTCTGGCCATCGGTCTGGCGCGGCACGGTCGCATTCCCCCATCCCAGCTCACCGTCGTCGACATTCGCGCCGATGCGTTGGAGCCTCTGGCTCGCCTCGGTATGCGCACGAGTGTCGAGGTCGAAGATGCGGCGCGCGATCAGGACGTAGTGATACTGGCGATCAAACCCCAGATTGCGGCTGAGGTACTCGAAACGCTGGCACCACACCTGCGCGGCGATCAGCTGCTCGTCTCCATCATGGCCGGAGTGAGTACGAGCTCGATCGAAGAGTGGCTGGGAGGCGACGCTCCGCTGGTCCGCACGATGCCGCAGATCACCGCTCGTCTCGGAGTTGCGGCCACAGCGGTGTGCACGGGACGTCACGCGTCCAAGCGGCACGCCGAGCTCGCACGAGAGCTGTTCGACGCTGTTGGCACCGCCGTCATGGTGGAGGAGAGTCAGATGGACGGCGTCACCGGGCTTTCGGGAAGCGGACCGGCGTATGTCTACTCCATTATAGAGGCGCTCTCCGAAGGGGGTGTGAGGGTCGGCCTGTCTCGAGAGGTGGCGACAAAGCTGGCGATACAGACCGTGCTCGGCGCCGCGAGTATGGCCCTCGAGAGTGGCGAGCAACCGGGGACGCTGCGGGATCAGGTGACCTCGCCCGGAGGCACGACCTTCGCGGGTCTCCAAGCGCTCGAACGCGGCGGTCTGAGCGAAGCTCTCATCGGAGCCGTCGAGGCGGCCGCCGAACGATCGGTCGAACTGGGCAGGTCATGATCGCCGTCATCGACTACGGCATGGGCAACCTGCGCAGTGTAGAGAAGGCATTCGAGTTTCTCGGGTACGAGGCCAGGATTACAGAGAGCCCCGAAGAGACCACCGCCGCGAGCCACCTCGTGTTGCCCGGCGATGCCGCCTTCGGCGATGCCATGAGCAATCTGCGCAACCGTGGCTGGGTGGATCGAATCGAGTCGCACGTGGATGAAGGCAAACCGTTCCTCGGAATCTGCGTCGGACTGCAGCTCATGTTCGATGAAAGCGAAGAGCGCGGAACTCACAACGGCCTGGGACTGCTGCCAGGCAGGGTCATCCGCTTTTCCGCAACTGAGCGGGTACCGCAAATCGGTTGGAATCAGATCGCCATCAAGCAGAAGTCCGCTCTGTTCGAGGGGGTTCCGGAGGGGAGTTTCTTCTACTTCGTCCACTCCTACTACGTCGACGCCGCCGGCAAGGACTGTCTGGCCACGACCGATTACGGCGTCGAGTTCACCTCGATCGCTGGACGGGAAAAGGTCTTCGGGGTTCAGTTTCATCCAGAAAAGAGCCAGCAGGTCGGCCTTCGGCTGCTGCGAAACTTCGCGTCGCTCAACTGATGCTCGCCAAGCGCATCATACCCTGTCTCGATGTGAAGGAAGGGCGCAACGTGCGCGGCGTCAGGTTTTCGGCCGACCGGGATGCGGGGGATCCAGTGGAACTGGCCGGACGTTACGACCGCGAGGGCGCCGACGAGCTCGTGTTCTACGACATCACAGCCTCGGCCGATGGGCGCGACATCGTCATGAACCTGGTGCAGCAGGTCTCCGAGCAGGTGTTCATCCCGCTGACTGTGGGCGGCGGCATCCGCACCTACGACGATGTGCGCCAGATTCTCAAGGGAGCCGCCGACAAGGTGTCGATCAATTCGGGAGCGGTGCGGGATCCCGACATCATCCGGCAGGGCTCCGAGAGCTTCGGGAGCCAATGTATCGTGGGGGCTATCGACGCCAGGCGGAGGCCGGCGACGGATGTCGCTTCGAGCAATGACAACGGGCCGCCGAGCTGGGAGATCTGTATCGACGGCGGCAGGACGGCCACTGGACTGGACGCGATGCAGTGGGTGGAGGAGCTGGTCGATCGAGGCGCCGGAGAGCTCGTTCTCAACAGCATCGACGCAGATGGCACGCGAGAGGGGTATGATCTCGAGCTGAATCGGATGGTGGCGGAGCGAGTCGACGTGCCGATCGTCGCGTCCGGAGGTTGCGGCACCATGGAACACATCTACGAAGTGCTGACCGAAGGCCGGGCCAGCGCCGCTTTGGCCGCCTCGGTATTTCACTATGAAGTGTACAGCATTCCGCAGGTGAAGTCCTTCCTGAGGGACCGGGGTGTGACGGTGCGGGAATACGAGCCGGCGACCGAAGGCGTGAAGGTGGAGAAATCGTGATCGACACAAGCAGTGCGAGCGGCGGCGGCGGCCACCGCGCCGCCCGGCTGAGCAAGGTGAAGCGGCTGGTGGTCAAGATCGGCAGCAGCAGTGTCGCCGGCAGCGAATACCAGCTGGATCGCCGCGTCATCCGCACCCTCGTGGGGGACGTGATCGAACTCCGCGAACGAGGCCTCGAAGTCGCCATCGTGTCATCGGGGGCGGTGGTAGCGGGGATGGGTCGTCTGGGGTTGCGAGAGCGCCCGACGGCGATCTCAGAGCTGCAGGCGGTCGCCGCGGTGGGACAGAACCTGCTGATGAACACCTACGAGAGCCTCTTCAAGAAGCACGACGTGCCGGTGGGACAGGTGCTGCTGACTGCCGAGGACATCCTCGAAGATCGAAGCCGGTATCTGAATCTGACAAACACATTTCGCAAGTTGTTCGCCTACGGCGCCGTCCCCGTCATCAACGAGAACGACAGCGTCGCGGTGGCCGAGCTCAAGCGCACCTTCGGCGAGAATGACGTGCTGGCGGCGTACGTCGCAAATCTCATTCACGCCGAGTTGCTCGTCATCCTGTCGGATGTGGAGGGACTCTATGCGGACTACGGCGCCGATGGCCCGCGGGGCGAACCCATCTCGGAGATCGCCGGGAACGAGACCGCGCTCGAACGAATCGCCGGCGCCAGGCCAAGCCGGGTGGGCCGTGGTGGCATGGAGACGAAGGTGCGGGCCGCAAAACTGCTGATGGCCTGCGGCGAAATGACCGTGATCGCCCACGCCCGCAAGCACCGACTCAAGGACATCGCACAGGGCAGTGAGGTGGGGACGCTGTTCATGCCGTCGCGCAAGCGAATGCAAAGCCGCAAGCGTTGGATCGGATTTGCCTCTCCCTGCAAGGGCAGTGTGGTCGTGGACGGAGGTGCGGAGCGGGCTATCACACAAATGGGGCGCAGTCTGCTGCCAGCCGGCGTAGTCGGCTGCAAGGGCCGCTTCAGCGCCGGCGACGTAGTCAGAGTCGAAAACGGCGACAGCGCCGAGGTGGCACGCGGGCTGAGCCGGTACGCGTCCGAAGAGATCGAGCGGATTCTCGGCAAGAGCTCGCCGGAAGTAGAGCAGACCCTCGGTCGCCCCGCTCTGGAGGTCATCCACCGCGACGACCTCGTCCTCATTTGAGTCGTCTCCACGTCAGTCCGCCGGCCGCGGCGGCGTCAACCGGCAGATCCCAGTGACGACTGTAATGCCGTTCAAGCGCAGTGGGCGCCTGGCCAGGTATTCGCGCCGACGCCTGAAAGTCGCCCTCATCGTCGTCGCATTGTCATGGAGCGCCTATCTGCTCCTCAACGACGAGCAGGGGTTGCTTCAAGTGCGGCAGCGACAACATGAACTGCAGTCACTCGAGGCACAGGTGACACAGCTCAAAGCGGCCAACGACAGCCTGCAGCAGGTGTTGTGGCTGCTCGAGAACGATCTGGATTATGTGGAGAAGGTGGCGCGCGAACAATACGGCATGGTGAAGCCGGGCGAACGGGTGTACCGGGTGCGAGATAAAGCCGACGCCCAGAAGAGCGGAACCGACTAGTGGCCAGGGTTATCGGCAAGACGAAGGCGGTCGTTTTGCGAACGCGCCGCATGGGGGAGACGAGCAAGCTGGTGACGCTCTACACCGAGGAGTTTGGCAAGTTATCGGTGACCGCCAAGGGCGCGCGGCGGCCCAAGAGCAAGTTCGGGGCGGGCCTCGACCTGATGGCGGAAATTCAGGCCGTGTGCTACATCCGCGACGATCGCGATCTGCACACCCTCAGCGACTGCGATCTGCTGAGGACATTCCCGGGGCTGCTGAACGACATCCAGAAACTTTCCTACGGCAGCGCCGCCTGCGAGATGATCGACCGTCTGACGATCGATGGTGAGCCGACGAAAAGGTTGTACCGTTGCCTGAGCGGCGTTCTCGCGGCGCTCGAGGAAGTCGAGTCGAGTCAGCTGGAGTCTCTGTTCTGGTACTTCCAGCTGCGGGCCGCGGAAGCGCTGGGCTATCGCCCCGAGCTGGCGCACTGCGCAAACTGCGGGTCGGCGCTGGGAGGTGCCGCATGGCTTCCCTTCAGTCCGGCAATGGGTGGGGCGATGTGCTCGTCGTGCGGCAGTGGTACCGGTGGTGGGGTGGCAACTGACGATGTGGCCGTGTCGGATTTGACATTGTCGGCTCCGGATTCGGGATTCTCCTACGGCCAACATGGAGCTATGGGAAGCACGATGGGACAGAGCTATCGGGTGGCGCGGGACAGCATCAGTTTTCTCGCCGGATTACAGCACTTGAAAACCTACGGAAAAGAGGCGATCCCGCCGGCTCCCTCCCGGAAGGGAGAGATTCGCGGCATGTTGAGACGCATCCTGGAGTACCACGGCGGCCAGAGCGGCCGCCTGCGGTCCCTCGAATTTCTCGAGTCGGTAAACCGCTTCGATACAGTCGTGAACTGAGGCCATACATGGCGGATGCCCTGGACAAAATCGTCTCCCTTTGCAAACGCAGAGGGTTCATCTTCCAGAGCTCGGAGATCTACGGCGGTCTCAACGGCTGCTGGGATTACGGACCCCTCGGCGTGGAATTGCTGAACAACATCAAGGAGTCGTGGTGGAAGGCGATGACGTATCGTGAGGATGTCGAAGGCCTGGACGCCAGCATCCTCATGCACCCCGGAGTCTGGGAAGCGTCGGGTCACGTCGACAACTTTACCGATCCGCTGGTGGACTGCCGCAGCTGCAAGGCCCGTTTTCGAGAGGACATGCTCTCAGACGGGCAGCGCCAGGCGGGCCAGTGTCCGGTGTGCGGCAACAAGGAGGTACTCACAGAAGCGCGCGCCTTCAATCTCATGTTCAAGACCCACGTCGGGCCGGTGGAGGATGAGGGCGCTGTGGTTTACCTGCGGCCTGAAACTGCACAGGGCATCTTCGTCAACTTTCTCAACGTGCAGGCAGCGATGCGTCAGAAGTTGCCCTTCGGTATTGCCCAGGTCGGCAAGGCGTTTCGCAACGAGATCAACACGAGGAACTTCCTGTTCCGGACGCGCGAGTTCGAGCAGATGGAGATGCAGTACTTCGTCAAACCCGGGACCGACTCCGAGTGGTTCGAGTACTGGAAAAGCGAGCGCTGGCAGTGGTACGAGACGATTGGAATTCCGGAGAAGAAGCTGAGCTGGAAGGAGCATGGGGAGGGCGAGCTGGCCCACTACGCAAGAGCAGCCTATGACATACAGTACGAGTTTCCATTCGGGCGGGAGGAGATCGAGGGAGTTCACAACCGCGGGGACTTCGATCTGTCACAGCACGAGGCGCACTCAAAGAAGGGGCTGCGCTACTTCGACGACGAGTCGAAGGAGAAGATCCTGGCCAACGTCGTGGAGACATCCAACGGAGCGAGCCGCACCTGCATGGCCTGCCTCGTGGAGGCCTACCGCGAGGAGGAGGTAGAGGGGGAGAAGCGCGTAGTCATGCGATTCCACCCCAGGGTGGCGCCGCTCAAGGTGGCGGTCTTTCCCCTCGTGAAACGCGACGGCATGCCCGACACCGCGCGACAGATTACGGAGGAGCTGCGCGCCGACTTCCGCGTGTTCTATGATGAAGGCGGAGCCATCGGCCGCAGGTATCGTCGCATGGATGAGATCGGCACGCCGTTCTGTGTCACGGTGGACTCGCAGACGGCGCAGGACGAGACAGTCACCGTCCGAGATCGCGATTCAATGGCCCAGGACAGGGTCAAAATCCATCAACTGAGAGAGGAGATCGGCAGGCGTCTGCGCGAGTGGTCTCTTGCTTGACCCCCTCTGAGCAGACAGGTATACTGATCTAATACCGTGTCACGAGCAGGGCTCTCGAGCCAGGGCTCTCGAGCGCGATAGTGGCGGAATTGGCATACGCGCCAGATTTAGGATCTGGTGCCCGAAAGGGCTTGGGGGTTCGAGTCCCCCCTATCGCACGGCAATGAGATCCTAATCCAAATCCAGATCGGTGAAAACTCAGGTCACAGAGAAGGGGAAGTGGGAGCGGGAGCTTGAAGTCGAGGTCCCCGCCGACCGGGTCGACGCCGAGGTATCCACGGCGGTCGCGAAGTACCGCAAGCGGCTGGAGATTCCCGGATTCCGCAAGGGCAAGGTGCCGCTCAAGGTGGTCGAATCCCGCTACGGCGACTCGATTCGCAGCTCCGTCATAAGCGACCTTCTGCCCGAGCTCGTACAGGAGGCGACCCGCGAGGCCGGTCTGGTGCCGGCGGCGGCGCCGAGAATCACGAAGCTCGATCACGAACCGGGCAAACCCCTCAGCTTTACCGCATCTCTCGACATCTGGCCAGAGGTGGAGCTGGAGAACTACGAGCATCTGAGTGTCACGAAGCTCGTGCACGAGGTGTCCGACGAGGAGGTGGAGGAGCAGCTCAAGGAGCTGCGGACTCGCCAGGCCACCGAGCGCCCCGTCGACCGGCCGTTGGACAAAGGCGACGTGCTCATCGCCGATCTGCAGCGACTGGACGAGTCGGGAGTACCTCTGGTAGGGGAGAAATTCGAGGAGCACTATTTCATCATAGGCAGCGATGACGCCCCAAGTCCGGAATTCGAGGAGGCGTTGATCGGCGTCAAGGCCGATGAGACTCGTAATGTGACCTTTACCTACAGGAGCGATCTGCCCAATGAAGAGCTGGCCGGCAAGATCCAGCACTTCGCCGTTACCGTCCGCGAAGTCCGGGAGCGCCGCTTGCCGGATCTCGACGACGAATTCGCCAAGGATCTCGGAGATCAGTTCGACAGCCTCGAGGCTCTCCGCACGCACGTGAGCGAACAGATCGCCGATCGGTGGAACTACCTGGCGCGCCAGCGGATGCGCGGGGAAGTGCTGGACGGCCTCATAAAGAAAAATCCCTTCGACCTGCCGCAGGGGCTGATCGAGAACTATCTGGAAACACTCAGGAAGGAGCGGGACGAGAGCGGCTCTCACGACCATCACGACCACGATCACGAGGCCGACGGCGGTCATTCCCAAGAGGATCGGCAGAATGCCGTTCGCCGGCTCAAGACCTATCTGCTGTTGGAGGCGGTCCGCAAGGACGCCGGTATCGAGCTGAGCGAGGAGCACCTGGACGAGCATCTGAGCGAATGGGCTGAACGGGCAGGTGTGAAACTGCCCGAGTTGAAGCGCTCTCCACGGGCCGAGAATCTGCGTCGCGAACTGGAAGATTCGAAGGTCTTCGAGTACCTTTTGGAGACAGCCGATATAAAGGAAGAAAGAGTATAGGGACTGATTGTCATGTCTTTGATTCCCATGGTCATCGAGCAGACGGGACGCGGTGAACGCTCCTACGACATCTACTCCCGGCTGCTGAAGGAGCGCATCGTCTTCATCGGTACTCCCATCTCGGATGGAATCGCCAACCTGGTAATCGCCCAGCTGCTGTTTCTGGCCTCAGAGGACCCGAAGAAGGACATCTCCGTCTACATCAATACACCGGGCGGCTCCGCCACGGCCGGCCTGGCGGTATACGACACGATGCAGTACATCGGGGCGGATGTGGCCACCATCTGCATCGGCCAGGCGTCCAGCATGGGGGCCATTCTGTTGGCGGGGGGGACAAAGGGCAAACGCCAGAGCCTTCCCAATGCGCGCATCCTCATACACCAGCCAATGGGCGGAATCGGTGGTCAGGCGGCCGACATGGAGATCCACGCCAGGGAAATCGTCGCTCTGAGTCAGCAGCTCAACGAGATCCTCGCCGAATGCACCGGCCAGACGCTAGACCGCATTCAGGAGGACACGGAACGGGATTTCTTCATGAGTCCGCAAGAGGCAAGAGAGTACGGCCTGCTCGACGAGATCATCGAGCCCACGGCTGCCGTGGCCGAGACCGCCCAGGCGGCCGGCTGATTCCCCACCTCCCACCTTCAGGCGCGGCGATTCGCGCGGCTTCCGCATGAGACGGCGACCCTCCAAAAACGATCCACGATGCTCCTTCTGCGGCCGCAGCGCCACTCAGGTCGACAAGATCATAACGGGTCCGTCTGTCCACATCTGCAACGAGTGTATCAAGCTGTGCAACGAGGTCCTTGCCGAGGACAAGAAGCAGACGCTGCCATGGGAGACCGAGTCGGTTCCAAAGCCTGTGGACATCAGGGCCTTTCTGGACGAATACGTCATCGGGCAAGAGCGCGCCAAGAAGATTCTCTCGGTGGCGGTGTACAACCACTACAAGCGGATTCGCTCGAACGTGGCTCTCGACGGGGTGGAGCTCGAGAAGAGCAATATTCTCCTCATCGGCCCCACGGGAACCGGGAAAACCCTTCTGGCCCAGACCCTGGCAAAAGTCCTGCAAGTGCCGTTTTCGATTGCTGACGCCACGATTCTGACTGAGGCGGGTTATGTGGGGGAGGATGTGGAAAACATCCTGGTGGGGCTGCTGCAAGCCGCCGACTACGACGTCGGTCGGGCGGAGAAGGGCATCGTCTACCTCGACGAGGTGGACAAGATCGCCCGCAAGTCCGCGACGCCGGCGGTGAGTCGCGACGTCTCAGGCGAGGGAGTTCAGCAAGCGCTGTTGAAAATCCTCGAGGGCACGGTCGCCAACATTCCACCCAAGGGTGGACGCAAGCACCCCGAGCAGCCGATGATTCAGATCAACACCGGCAACATCCTGTTCGTCTGCGGCGGCGCCTTCGAGGGCCTCGAGAAGGTCATCTCTCAGCGGGTCGGTCGGCGCACCATGGGGTTCGGAGCCGCGACCGAGCTGCCAAGTGACGAAACGGACCCCACGGCCATATTGCCTGAGGCGCAGCCAGAGGACCTGCTCTTTTTCGGACTCATCCCGGAGTTCATCGGACGAGTGCCGGTCGTGACGACGCTCGATTCGCTGTCGGAAGAAGACCTGTTCAGGATTCTTACCGAGCCGCGTAACGCCATCGTCAAGCAGGTGAGCCGGTTGTTCGAGATGGACGACGTGGCGCTCAAGTTCACCGACGGCGCCCTGCAGACAGTGGTTGATCTGACAGTCAAGAAAGGAACGGGTGCCAGAGGCCTGCGCTCGGTACTCGAGCAGGCCATGATGGATATCATGTACGACACTCCCTCCCACGATCACGTCAAAGAGGTCGTCGTGACGTCCGATATGATCGAGAAGGGCGTGGAGAGCATCGACGACGAAGACGAGTTCCTCCGCAAGAGGGCGTGAGGGGGGAGTCGAGTAGCGCGGCTGCGATGACGAACCGACCTGGGGCCGGTTATGCGAGTCAACAGTGCCGAATTCGTCGTCGGGGCGGTGGCAACGGCGGACAGACCATCAGACGGGCGGCCGGAAGTCGCCTTCGCCGGCCGCTCCAACGTCGGCAAGTCGTCGCTCATCAATCGCCTCGTGCAGCGCAAGTCGCTGGCGCGAACGAGCTCTACGCCGGGCAAGACGCAGCAACTCAACTACTACTGCATCAACGGTGAGCTCTACCTGGTCGATCTGCCCGGTTATGGCTATGTCCGCGGGGGCGTCGGACTGCGGCAACAGCTAGGGAAAATCACCGAGTCGTACCTCGAGGACAGAGAGGAATTGCGCGCGGTCGTACAGCTCGTGGACGCCCGACACGGCCCCACGGAGCTCGACATGCTCATGATCGAATGGCTCCAGACGCGTCTGAAGCCTTTTTTGTTGGTGTTCACGAAAAGTGATAAGCTCTCCAAGGGAAAGCTGAAAGGCCAAATGGAGCGGCTCGAGGCCGACGGTGATCTGTCCGGTCTTTTCTTTACGACGTTCTCGGCAGTGAGCGGCGAGGGCAGGCAGTCGATCTGGGACTGGATCGAGGAACGAACGAAATGAAGGTGCTCATCAGCGACACAGTGGATCCCGGCTGCGCCGAAATTCTCGAAAGAAATTCGGACCTCCACGTCGACGTCAAGACGGACCTGTCGCCAACCGAATTTCTCGAAACGATCGGCCAGTACGAGGGCCTCATCGTGCGCAGCAGTACCGAGGTCACGGAGGAAGTGATCGGCGCCGCCTCGCGGTTGCGCGTCATCGGACGGGCCGGCGCCGGGGTTGACAACATCGATGTGGCGGCGGCGACTCGCCGCGGTATCGTGGTAATGAACACGCCGGGGGGAAATTCGGTCTCCACAGCCGAGCACAGTTTCGCCATGTTGATGTCGCTGGCACGCAACATTCCCCAGGCCGCGGCGTCGGTACGAGGCGGTGCCTGGGATCGCGGTCGATTCACTGGGGTGGAGCTGGCAGGAAAGACGCTGGGCGTCATCGGGCTCGGAAAGGTGGGACGCGAGGTGGCAACGCGGGGAGCGGCCTTCCGCATGAGGATCATCGGGTACGATCCGTACGTCACCCAGGAAGCGGCGCTGTCGTACGGTACCCAGCTGGTCTCTGCGGAGCAGCTGTTCGCCGAGTCTGACTTCATAAGCATTCACCTGCCGCTGACGAATCAGACCGAGCATTTCATATCGGACGAACAGCTCGCTCTGTGCAGGGACGGCGTCAGAATCGTGAACTGCGCCCGTGGCGGCATCGTCGACGACGCGGCGCTGCTGCGCGCGCTTGTGTCCGGCAAGGTAGGGGGAGCTGCCCTGGACGTTTTCGAGGCGGAGCCGCCGACGTCATCGGAGCTGATCGATCACGAACGAGTGATCGGCACACCCCACCTGGGGGCCTCCACCCGCGAAGCGCAGACGAGTGTGGCGCTGGCGATCGCCGAACAGGTGGGAGAGGTGCTCATGGATCGGGTCATTCGCAACGCCGTGAATGTCCCCTCCGTGGAACCGGAAGTCTTCCAGAAGCTGCGGCCCTATCTCGAGCTGGCGGAGCGGCTGGGCCGCATTCAGGCGCAGGTGAACGAGGGGCAGCTCGAACGTATAACGGTGGACTACCGCGGCGACGTCACCGCCCACCCGACCTCTCCGATCACGGCGGCGGTTCTCAAGGGCATCATGGACACCATTTCCGACGAGCCAGTGAACTTCGTCAACGCTCCCGTGTTCGCGCAGGAGCGAGGGGTTACGGTAGATGAGCTCAAGAGCAGCGAGCACGAGGACTTCGCCTCCCTCATCACGGTCACTTACCAGACGACTGAGGCGCGGCGAATCCTCTCGGGCAGAGTCTTCGGAAAGGGTGATCCGCGCCTCGTGCGCCTCGACGAGTACGACTTCGACGCCGTTCCCGAGGGACACATGCTGTTCTACATTAACGATGACATCCCCGGCATCATCGGCCGGGTGGGAACGATCATGGGCAGTCGGGATGTCAATATCGCCCAGATGTCATGCGGGCGGCACGAGGTGGGGGGGCGCGCCCTGACTATCCTGAACGTGGACAGCCTCATCCCCCAGGTCGTGCTCGACGAACTGCTGTCGGAGAAGCACATTACCTGGGTCAAGAGAGTAAGTCTCTAAGGGAGTATCGCTATGCCGACCAAGATTGTGCTCGGGGCACAATGGGGTGACGAGGGCAAGGCGAAAATCGTCGACTACCTCACCATCGATGCCGATGTGGTAGCCAGGTTCCAGGGTGGCGCCAACGCCGGTCACACCGTAAAGGTGGAGGACGAGGTCTTCGTCTTCCACGCCATACCCGCCGGCATTCTCCATACCGACAAGCAGTGCGTTATCGGCAACGGCGTCGTGCTCGACCCGGCCGCCCTGTTCAGCGAGGTGGAGGAGCTGACCGAGCGGGGAATCTCCACCGAGGGGCGACTGTTCGTGAGCGCCAACGACCACCTCGTCATGCCCTACCACAAAGCGCTGGAAAAGGCCGGAGAAGAAAGCCAGGGCAGTGATCGGATAGGCACGACCGGTCGCGGCATCGGCCCCGCCTATCGCGACAAAGTGGAACGCACCCACGGGCTGCGGGTCATCGACCTGCTCGATGCCGATCCGCTGCAGGAGAAACTGAAGGGGACGATCAAAGCGAAGAACCAGGTGCTGACGCGTATCTATGGGCGGGAGCCGCTCGGCGAGGCTGAGATCATCAGCACCTACCTGGGGTACGCGGACCGTCTGCGTCCCTACGTGACAGATACGTCCGTGCTGCTGAACCGAGCTCTGGACGAAGGTAAAACGGTGCTGTTCGAAGGAGCTCAGGGAACTCTGCTCGACATCGACCACGGTACATACCCCTTCGTCACCTCCTCCAACACCACCGCCGGCGCCGCCTGCACAGGTACGGGTGTAGGCCCCACCAGGATCGACGAGGTCATCGGCGTGACCAAGGCCTACACCACAAGAGTCGGCAACGGACCGTTTCGTAACCGTTCAGTCCCGTAGGAGTGCTCCGTAACGTGAGAAAAAGCTGTTCTCATTCAGCGATTGCTGGTATCTTCGGACAGTGGTTGTACGCTGACCTACCCGAGGAGCCCAGTGGAGGAACTTCCTGGCATTCCGGTTTCCGACGCCGATTGGCAGCAGACGCCGAAGGCGGTGCAGCTCCTCGTCATGTCGCTGTTGGAGGTTCAGCAGCGAGTGAAGCAGCTGGAACGCCAGGTGGCCGAGCTGCAGCGCGGCGGGCGCCGTCGTCATGGATCGCCGCCGTCCGACAAGCCGCCGCCATCCGGCCAGAGCGAAGAGGCGGGCGCCTCGACGTCGAGTCGCCGCAAGCGCCCGTCGGGCCGCTCGCCAGGGGCACAACCCGGGCACCAAGGGCATGGGCGAACGCTGCTGTCGGTGGAGCAGGTGGACACGTTGGTGCCGGTCAAGCCCACCGCGTGCCGACAGTGCGGCCACGCCTTGAGCGGCGACGATCCCCATCCGCAGCGCCGCCAGGTGTTCGAGATCCCGCCGGTACGACCTCAGGTCACCGAGTACCAGGTGCACACCCTGCGCTGTCCGGGCTGCGACGTGCTCACCGAAGCCGACTGGCCCGAGTCGGTGCCACGCAGCCGCTTTGGTCCGAGTGTGCAGGCCTGGATCGGTCTGTTGTCGGGCGCCTACCGGATGAGCAAGCGCAACATCGTCGCCCTGCTCGCCGACGCGTTCAGCCTCGATCTGGCCGTCGGCTCGGTCAGCCAGTTGGAACAGCATGTGTCCGAGGCGCTGGCGGCTCCGGTCGAAGACGCACGCGACTACGTGCGGCAACAAGCGGCGGTGCATATCGATGAGACCGGCTGGCGCGAAGCGCGCGAAAACGCCTGGCTGTGGACCGTGGCCACCGATCTGGTCACCGTATTTGCCATCCGTTCGCGCCGCGACAGCGAGGTGGCCCGTGAGCTCTTGGGAGACGACACCACCGCCATCGTGGGCTCCGATCGCCACAAGGCCTACGGCTACTTGCCCGTGTTGCAGCGCCAGGCCTGCTGGTCGCACCTGGAGCGCACTTTCGAGAAGTTCGTCGACCGAGGGGGCGACGCGGCCTGGGTCGGCCAGCAGCTGCTGGAGTTCACGCACCAGATGTTCTCCTGGTGGCATCGCGTTCGCGACGGCACGCTGGAGCGATCCAGCTTGCAGACCTACATCAGCGACCTGCGACTGCGGTTCCGTCTTAGGCTGTGGCAAGGCGAGCTGTTGGCCGACGAGAAGACCGCCAGGACCTGCGCCAACCTGGCCGCCATCGAACCGGCCTTGTGGACCTTCGTCCGTAAGGAAGGTGTTGAGCCCACGAACAACGCCGCCGAGCGAGCGCTGCGCCACGGGGTGTTGTGGCGCAAGGGCAGCTTCGGCACCCACAGTCCTGCGGGCAGCCGCTTCGTCGAGCGCATACTTACCGTGCGCGACACGCTGCGCCAACAGCAACGCAACGTACTCGACTACCTCACGGAGGCCTGTCAGGCTACTCTGCACCACCGGCACGCTCCTTCGCTCTTGCCGCAGTCCGCGTCCACGCGCGCATAGATCCACAACACCACCAGATCCCGCCACAACACACCCGTCACGCAGGGACGTGAACGGTTACACCGTTTCCAACCGAGCTGCTGGGCGACGAAGGGGACAGGATTCGCGAGCTCGGCCACGAGTACGGAGCGACAACGGGGAGGCCGAGGCGTTGCGGCTGGTTCGACGCCAGTGTCGTGGGAATGGCGACGCGGGTGAACGGTTTTACCAGTCTGGCGCTGACTCGCCTCGACGTGCTCGATTCACTCGAGAGCCTTAAGGTGTGCACTGGCTACAGATGCGGGGAGGATGTCCTCGAGGAGTTTCCCCTCGATCCCCGGGTGTTGCCCGAGTGCAAGCCGATCTACGAGGAAGTGGACGGCTGGTGTGCCCCCACTACCGGGGCGCGCCGGACGGAGGACCTGCCCGCGCGGGCTCGGGACTACGTGCATCACATCGCCGACTTGTGCGGGGCCCCTGTCTCCCTCATCTCCGTCGGACCACAGCGGGGCTCAACGATCGTCTGCTAGATGGGGCTTTCACCCAAAAACTCTGCGGCTGACAAGGCGCGGCGACTGCGGCAGCTGATATCCGAAAAGACGGTTGCCATGCCCGGTAGCTTCAATGCGCCTGTGGCTATGCTGGCCGAGCGCATTGGCTTCGAGGCGATCTACATTTCCGGGGCGGGACTCATCAACGGCACCACCGGCTATCCCGACATCGGGCTGCTCGGTATGGAGGAAGTGGTTCGCCAGGCCGGCTACATCGCCCGCGCCGTGGACGTTCCGGCGGTGTGCGACGCCGATACGGGATTCGGAGATGCCCTTCAGGTCATGCGAACCGTTCAGGCCTTTGAGGAGGTCGGCGTGGCCGGGATCCACCTCGAGGATCAACAGATGCCGAAACGATGCGGGCATCTCGAGGGGAAGATGCTCGTTCCCGCAGCGGAAATGGAACGCAAGATCGCCGCGGCGGTGGAGGGGCGGCGGAATCCGGATTTCACTATTATTGCGCGGATCGACGCGAGGAGCGTCGAGGGATTTGACGGTGCCCTGGAGCGCGGCCGCAGATACCTCGACGCCGGAGCCGACGCTCTCTTTCCAGAAGCTCTGGAGTCTGAAGAGGAGTTCGGCCGTTTCGCCGAACAGGTGGAGGCACCGCTGCTGGCCAACATGACCGAGTTCGGCAAGACCCCCCATCTCTCCGTCGAACAGTTCGCCAGTCTCGGGTACAGAATGGTGATTTTCCCGATGACGGCCTTCCGCGTCATGATGAAGGCGGCAGAGCAAGTGCTGCGCGAGATCGCCGAAACGGGCTCGCCTGCAGCGTTCCTCGACAGAATGCAGACGAGGCAGGAGCTGTACGAGTTGCTGCGCTACGACGAGTACGCGAAAGCGGACGCCGCGGTGGCCGCCAGGTATCGGGAGTGACCACGAGGAGAGGCCGACATCCATGAGCCAGAAACAGGAATACAGCCCGGGATTGGAAGGCGTGATCGCCGGCGAGTCCACCATCTCGCGGATCGACATCGAGCGCAACCGGCTCATCATTCGCGGCTACGACCTCGTCGATTTGACCGAGGGCGCGTCCTACGAAGAGGTGGCGTTTCTGCTGCTGTACGGAGAGCTGCCTGCAGCATCGCAGCTCGAGCAGTTCGAAGGGGAGTTGCGCGCGGAGCGGGCCATCTCGGGGAACGCCATGGACATGCTTGCGAAAGCGCCGCCTTCCGTTCATCCGATGGCGCTGCTGCGTTCCGGGGTCTCGGCTCTCGCCTTCGACGATCCGGAGGCGATGGATAACTCCCGCGATGCGAACGTCCGCAAGGCGACGAGACTGATCGCCAAGATCCCGACGATACTGACGGCGGGACAGCGGCTGGCGACGGGCGAGGAACCGGTTGCGCCCAGGGCGGATCTGAGTCAGGCGGCGAATCTGCTCTACATGCTGCGGGGCTCGGAGCCGGCTGAGTACGAGGCCGAGGCGATCAATGTCTCCCTCATCCTTTACGCGGAGCACGGCTACAACGCCTCGACGTTCGCGGCGCGCGTCATCGCTTCGACTACGAGCGATCTGCACGCCGCTATCACCGGTGCCATCGGCGCTCTCGCGGGTCCGCTCCACGGTGGGGCGAACGAAAAGGCGATGGAGATGCTGCTGGAAATCGGCGATGCGAAAAAAACGAAGCAGTGGGTGCTGGACGCCCTGGCGCAGAAACAGAAGATCATGGGGTTCGGCCACCGCGAGTACACGACGGGCGATTCGCGGGTGCCGTCGATGAAGCTGGTGGCGGAGAAGATCGCCGCGGCCACGGGCGATCGCCACTGGATCGAGGTCGGCGACATCGCGGAAAACACGATGATGGAAGAGAAGGGGATTTTCCCGAATGTCGACTATCCCTGTGGCTATACCTATTACATGATGGGCATTCCGATTCCCATTTACACGCCGATTTTTGTGGCGAGTCGTGTGGCGGGGTGGGCGGCTCATGTGATCGAGCAGCATGACGGGAACCGGTTGATCCGGCCGGGGCATATCTATACGGGTCCGGAGTGGCGGGAGTTTAGGGCGGTAGCCGACAGGTAGCCGGGGCTGCCGTCCGCTTGAGCGGGTGGCCCGGCGCGTCATCTCCACTCATAATCCGAATCGCCTCGCGCGATTCGTCCACATCCCTGTGCTCGCGACGCCATCCAGGCGCCGCTTCGAGGTTTTCGCTCGCAGGCCGTCATCCTGACGGCCAGACTGCGAGCTCTCAATCGTTTCCGAGACACGCCGGGTCACCCTAATTGGCAAATCGGTGCTTTCAGGCGGTCCTGCGTCTGGGGCTAGCTCCGCGCGCAAGTGTCACCACAGAGTTACACTCTCGAGCACATCCTGTATCTCTCCTCGAGTGGCGGCCGGTCTCGAAATTGCATGCGAATCTGCGTGAATTAACTTTACTCGTCTTACGGAGATTTGTTTCCAATGTCAGCTGACCAGACTTCCACTGACCTGACTACACGCGAGGTGCTCTCGCAGGTGGATCGCCGTATCGACCTCGTTGAAACCGACCTCCGAAAGCTGGATTCAAAGATCGCGGCCCTGGATTCCAAGATGGACTCTCGATTCGACGCCCTTGCGGAGAAAATGGATGCTCGTTTCCGTCAGCTGACAACAACGATGGTTGCCGTTGCCGGCGTTTTGGTGGCTACGGCCGGTGTTTTCGTTGCGTATCAGAAAATCTGAGTTTCGAGGCCCGTGGCCGGTAGCCACCGCTTCAATGGGGCGCCGGCTCTGCTACCTCGTCGAACCAGTAGGAATAGATCGAAGAGTCGCTCGCCTTGAAGCGCAGTTGCACCGGGCGATTGACCGATGCGGCCAGGTCACCGCGCTTCCATTGCACCGGGTAACGTGGGCGATCCGCTTTGATCGGCTCCGATTCGGCGGCGACGTCTCCGGATTCATCCAGCATCTCCAACTCAACTGATCCGCCCGCCGCATTTACATTGACGAACAACCACGGAGTCGGCAATAGAAACGACTCGGTTAACGCCGAACCCCCGGCAGCGACGGCATCCACAGAGATGAAACCGTCGCGGCGCAACACCGCCAGGCAAGCGGCGCTGTGCCTGGGGTCTGCATCCGGAGGCTTCTCGCGGTGTCGTGAGCCGCTGTAATAGAACCACAGCTCGTCACCTTTGTGAATCGCTTTCGAAGGCGGCATGATCCCGTTCAGATCATAGGCCCCCGATTCGATCGTCGATGGTCCGATGAACGGCTCCCGCTCGCCCAGCCGGGTCCAGGTGCGCAGGTCGCGGCTCGAGGTCAGCTGCACCCGGTTGAAACCGTCTGAGTTTTCGTTCCGATCTCCAGTGTGGTGGAAGAAAGTGGGAAGGCCGATGTACAGGCCCTCATACCGAAAGACCCCCATGTTGTAGACGTCGACGAAATACTCCTCCGGGACGTTGTACCGGGTTTTGGCAAGGGACGGATTCTGCAACCGGGCGGCGATCACCTCGCGATTCAACTCCTGGTCCTTTTCATCGGCGTGGAACACGAGCTCCGGATCGCTCCACTGCTCGAAGTCCCTGCTCGTCGCCAGAGAAATCGAACGTCCGTACGGACCCATCTCCCCTTCTTTGAGCGTGGCGATATAGATCCCCGTCTCTTCATCGATACTGAAGTTGGCCTCGTCCCCCGTAGGAAGTCCGGGGCTGTCCAGCTTGCGCCAGTGAATACCATCGGCGCTGACCACCAGGTCTTGCGTCTGGAAACGACCCATGCCTTCGAAGCGCTCCTCGGCAGGGGCGTCCGGGCGCTCGCTGACCTGGATGACCCAGCTGAGCTGGTACTGGCGCGGATTGTTCAGCACGTGGCCCCGGGGATAGGCCAGGCGCCATGGGTTGTGGCCGAGCTTCCAATGGTCAGCGATGGGGCTTAGCACCCGTTCCGACGCTCCCCGCAACCGGAGTCCCTTGTAGCGCTTCGACGGATCCGGTTCACTCGGATCGAAAACCACTTGCTCGCCGCACGCGCCTGACACCAGGCAGTTCTCCAGGGAACCCTTGTGTTCGCGCACCCGCAGCACCGGGCGTTCCCAATGGAGTCCGTCCGAACTCTCTGCCAGTCCCATACCCCCCTGGCACATAATCCAGAGCTTGTAACGGCGGGACGACGCATCCCAGGCCGGCGCGCAGCGGATCTGAATGCTGACCTCTCCGTCTCGCGGTTCGATCACCGCGCCCCTTTTTTCCGGGGGATGCATGATTCGCTGGAGGTTTTGAATCTCGGCGATTCCGTGATCGTCCAGGAAAAGCTGGCGTTGACGGACAGGAACCTGAAACGGTTTTTCGCTCATTCTGGCCTCCATCGCGGGGATGCCGGTCATCAGCGCTGCGGGCTAGCTACAGCCGGTAGGCAAACAGTTTCGCCTGAAACATCTTCACCCGAATGGCCGCCATCTCTCCCACCTTGGAGATATCGGTGTTTCCCTGCCAGGTGACGATCTGGTCCTCCTCATCACCCACGAGCAGGTCGCACTCCGCGAAGGAGTAGCCATTGACGGGGTTCGACGCATCCACGCACAGCTGCGTAGGGATGTACCGCAGCAACTCGACTTTGATCCAGCCCCCGGGAGCGCAGCGGTAGTTCAGGCGCAATTCGTTTTCGCGGCGAAACACTGTCGGAATCGTGAAGCGTCCTTCGTTTTCCGCCTCTGCACCGCACAGGCGGTGAGGACGCCAGCGCGCCCAGCGGTTCTGGTTCGGCTGGAGCTCCGGGAAAAAAACTGGTTCGTGCTCTCCCAGCACCGTGTGCAGCGCCGAGGTCGACTGGTAGGGCACCGCCCAGTAGTCATCGGGCAGCTCCACCAGACCGTTGCGCCACGGGTGGAGCCCACCCTCCGCTCCGCTTCCCCTTCGACCGACGCCGAGTACCGGGCGCCGTTCCGGACGCGTCCACACCAGGCCGTCGCGACTGAATGCGATCTGCAAGTCCATGTGGTCGGTTACCTGGTGGAATACGGGAAGGATCATGGCGTGGAGCTCCGGCCGGCCCGGGTAGGCGAAGTAGCAGGCCCCGTAGAACGATGTGTCCAGCGAGTCCTGTGCATCTGGATGGAGCAAGAGCTTGGCAGCGGGCCAGTGGCGGAAGTCCTTCGTCCGCGTCAGACCGACGGCTCGACGCACCACCTCGGTTTCGGGGATGCTGGGTCCCAGGCTTTGGGGCTCTACGGGGGCGGCGCCCTGCGGCTGAATGAAGGCGAAGTAGGTCTTGTTGTGTTCGTCGTAGCCAGGGCAGATGCCGCCGTTCACCGAGTAGTTGGCGAGAGGTTCAGCGACCCTCGTCCACTCGAAGCGGTCCGGAGAAGTGGACCCGACGAGCGCCCCCTTCAGAACCACCTTGCGTCCGGTATACGCTTCATTCTCGTAATGCTCGGCGCGCCAGCATTTGTCCGCCTCAGCTTCCTCCACACGCTCACCGGACTCCCGGTCGAGCCAGAACATCTCAGCGCCCACCGCCTTGTAGCGTTCGGCGGGCGGCGCTGAGGGATCTTCGAAGACGGTACCCCCCGGCGATGTCTTGAGAATGTTATTGTCGGTCGAGCCGTTGAACTCCATTTGGCCCAGTACCGGCCGCTCCCAATTGTAGCCGTCATCGCTGACGGCGTAGCAGGTGTATTCGCCCGCCTCATAGAGCATGTGGAGCCTTCCGTCCTCGCGCCAGACATGAGAAGGGCAGAAGTAGACGTCCAACTCCCACTCTTTCTCGGCAATCAGGAACGGCTTGGATTTCTCAGCCTCCTCTACTCGCAGCTGGACCCCGATCGGACCCTCGAATAGCTCGTAGCTGCCCGTCCTGGTCGTGCTGCGGTGGCCCGTGAAGATCTCCGTCACGTCCACCATCGCCATCCAGGTGCCGGGATTGAACCGCGGGCGCACCCAGTCACCGGGAAAGTAACTGCCACGCTCCAGAATCTCCTGCCGTTCGCCTGCCATGTCGACCTCCTTTAGGGTCACCGGTTCGTCATAGTTTATGTAGTTTATTATACCAATGAAAAGCGGGTGATTTCCATTGCCAATCCGGAGGACAACATGCCAGGGTCAAGTCCCATTTTCAGTTGAAACAGAGCACAGGCTCGGGTGATGTTCTCAGCCCGTCATCGCGAGCTGTTTGATGCCGAGCTCGGTTTGAAGAGCTTGACGGAGCGTTGACAGGTGGTGGTAGCCCTTGACTCTGCGCAGTCGGTCCTCGATGTCGAGCAGCGCCGTGGCTGCCCGGCGGTGACGCTGCGAGGAGTTCGTCCAGTGCCGCACGTTGCGCGTGAGCTGGCCCAGGAGGCTGTTGACGTTCTCGATGCAGTTGGTGGTGCGGAAGGAATCCTTGAGCATCGGCATCAGTCCCAGGCGATGGAGCGTCAGGGTTTCTTCCAGGCCTTCCTCGAGGCTCTTCAGAGCAGATTGGTTCATCAGTTTCAGACCGGGCTTGAGCGCTTTCAGGGTCGCCTTCGCCTCTTCGTAGGTGGGCTTATTGTAGGCCGCCTCAATCTTGCGACGGACTCGGGCCTGTTCACTTTTCGGCAGGTACGACACGACGTTCTTGCGCTTGTGATACTGGCAGCGCTGCACACAGGCATGGCCCTTCAGCACCGACATTACCGCCTTGTAGAGGCCCTTGGCGCCGTCGATCAACACCAGCAACCCGGCCTCGTATTGCAGGCCCCTGTCGACCAAGTCGGCCAGGAAGCGGCGACAGACGCGCTCGTTCTCGGTGGCGGCCTCCACGAAACCCAGCGGGATCTTGTGCCCGTCAAGGGTGACGCCCAGAGCGATGATGAGCTCTTCGTCCGCGAAGCTCTTGCCGTCGAGAAACAGCGCCACCAGGTCGTAGCCTTCCAGGGAGCGCTCCTGGAATTCGGCCAGCCTTGCGAGCCGTGCCCTTCACGTAGCGACGGGAGACCGACGAGCGTGACAGGCCGAACGTCTCCGGTACGGTCTCGGCGCAGTCCTCGTAGTTGCGAGTGGCGATACCCTTCAACACCTTCTGCAGCAGTCCTTCGTCCATTTTCCGGGGCGTCTGCAGGGCCTGGTAGGCGTCCAGCGCGACCTCCGTGTCGCTGTCGACGTTGCGTACCCGGGGCACCTCTACGGGTACCTTCTGATCACCCAGATATACCGATCCCCGCTGAGAGCCCCAGCGACGGTACGGCTGATCTGACTCCTTGCGTTGATACCGGCGCCCGGCCAATTCCATGACCGCCCTCTGCAGCTCTTCGGCCACCGCCTCCAGTCCGAGAGGGACCAGCAGCTGGATCGCCTCGATTCTAGCATCCAGATCCTCTGCCACAGCTCCTGCCGCTGGATCCACGGTGCCGATTTCAACCGTGCGTTTGACGCGCTTCTTCCGTGCTGATAGCTTGCCCATTGCAGGCTCCTTTCTTGTTACCCACACGAGATTCTTTCCAGGATTTCTCGTAAGAAGGTAACGATGGTGAGCCTGCAATGAGCAAGCTAGTAGCACGGAAGAAGGGCGTCAAACGAACGGTGAGCATCGGCAAGGTAGCACCCGAGACTGCAGAGCAAGTAGAGGACCTGGATGGCCGGATTGAGGCGATCCAATGGCTGATTCCCTTGGGGCTGCAGGCGGTCGCGGAGGAGCTGCAAAGAGCGGTCGTTGAGTTGGCTGGGCCGCGGTATCAGCGCAAGGGGTCGGATCAGCCGTTACGCCGCTGGGGGTCTCAGCTCGGGTCGGTGTACCTGGCCGACCAGAAACTACCCGTCGATGTGCCGCGGGTGCGCAACGTGGCCAACCATACCGAGGTCCCGCTGGATGTTTACCAGGCACTGCAGACGCCTCGACAGATGGACGAAGGTCTGCTGTTGCGGATGCTGAAGGGCATCGCCACGCGCAACTACGAGGCCTGCGCTGAGGCCGTACCCGAGGCCTTTGGTCTGTCATCCTCATCGGTGTCCTGTCGTTACGTGAAAGGCACGGCTCGAAAGCTGGCTGAATTCCAGGAGCGATCCCTGGAAGGATATGATCTGGTGGCGCTATTCCTCGACGGCAAGAGCTTCGCGGACGAGGAGATCATCATCGCCCTGGGCGTCACCCTCGACGGACAGAAGATTCCTCTTGGCTTCGTGCAGGCGGCCACGGAAAACGAGCGCGTCTGCCGTCGCTTCCTGTCCGATCTGGTCGAACGCGGTATGCAGTACGAAGCCGGACTGTTGGTCGTCATCGACGGCGCCAAGGGGCTTTACAAGGCGGTGATGTCGGTGCTCAAAGGACATGCCTGCGTGCAGCGCTGCCAGTATCACAAGCGCCAGAACGTCGTGTCGTATCTGTCCAAAAGCGAGCAGTCCGGTATGGGTCGCAAGATGGAGGCGGCCTACGGCAAACCGAGATACGAGGCGGCCAAGGCGGCACTGGACGCGCTCAAACCGGGCTTGAAGTTGATGAATCAGTCCGCCCTACACAGCCTCGAGGAAGGCATGGAAGAGACCATCACACTCCATCGGTTGGGACTGACGCCGATGCTCAAGGATTCCTTCCGCACCACCAACTGCATCGAGAACGTCAACAGTCTCCTGGAGCAGCTCACACACAACGTGCGACGCTGGACCAACTCATCACAGCGTCACCGTTGGGTAGCCACGGCACTGCTCGACATCGAACCACGTCTGCGCAGGGTCAAGGGCTATCGCCATCTGCCGATGCTCCGGCAAGCCATACAAGCCGAACTCGGCATCAAACAGCTCGCGATGATGGGCCGACACACTCACCCGAGCCTGTGATTTGTTTCAACTGAAACTGGGCCTTGACCCCGGAGCGTGCTGATCGGACATAATGATGAGGAAATTCGGCTTCTCAGTCATAAGACACGGATGCTACATGCGGACGTGCCAACAGCGCCGGCGGGGTCAATGATATGAACCTCTCTGCCCCAGGGATAGTTCGTAGCCGTCTGTCTGCTGGGGTATATGGCCCAGGAATAAGCCAGATAACCTGAAGCCGTCCCAGTCCAGCCGTACGACGGCCACCGTCTGACACAATCATAACTTAGGGGATTATATACCAAAGTTACCAGATTTCCCTTGACATGACCACCCTTTTTCGGTAGATTAGTTACCAGAAAGAGAGAGGGTTAAGGGATGCATAAGACCAACGCATACAAGAAGATCGGACCCGGACGAGCGCACCGCAAGGGCGTCAGTATCATCGAGGTATTCGACATGTTCCCCGATGACGCAGCCGCCGAGTCCTGGTTCGAGGCGCGTCGATGGCCCGAAGGCCGAACCTGCCCGGACTGCGGATCGAATCTTACCGGGGTTTCCACCCACCGGACAATGCCCTATCGTTGCCGGGAGTGCCGGTCCTTCTTCTCGGTCCGCAAGGGCACCGTCATGGAGGGCAGCAAGCTCGGCCATCGGAAGTGGGCCATCGCCCTGTACATGATGTCCACGAGCCTCAAGGGCACGTCCAGCATGAAGATCCACCGAGAACTTGGAATCACGCAGAAGACCGCGTGGTACCTCCAGCAGCGTATCCGCGAGGGCTTCCTGGGCAATACCGGCGTCCGGCTGGCCGGCCCCGTCGAGATCGACGAGACGTTCGTCGGTGGCCGAGAGAAGAACAAGCACTCCGACAAGATGCTGCACGCTGGCCGGGGCACCGTCGGCAAGGCCGTTGTCGCTGGCGTCAAGGACCGGGAGACGAAGGAGGTTCGCGCCGAGGTCGTCCCAGGCACTGACAGGGACACCCTCCAGGGCTTCGTTGAAGACCACGTAGAACCAGACGCCCGCAAGTTCACAGACGAGCACCACGCCTACCAGGACCTCAGAAACCACGCAACTTGCAAGCATGGCGTGGGTCATTGGGTGGACGGACAAGCCCACACCAACGGCTTGGAGAGCTTCTGGTCGATGTTCAAGCGTGGCTACCACGGCACCTTTCATCGGATGTCCGTCAAGCACCTGCACCGCTACGTCAACGAGTTCGCCGGGCGCCACAACGTCCGCGACATGGACACCCTCGAACAGATGAGCCTGCTGGCCCGAGGATTGGTCGGGAAGCGGCTGCGGTATCGGGATCTGGTGGCGTAGAGATATGTACCGGGTTGACCGAAATAACTTCTATGACGAACAGAAAAACGCCACGGTGCTTACGCCTTCTGGCGTGAGCGACTTTCTGTTTAACCTGCTGCATGAGAAAATCAACAAATCCGGCAAAGTGTTTGATCCATGCGTGGGCGAGGGCTCTTTGCTTCTGCCCTTCGTGGACGCCGGATTTAATGTTGTGGGTGTAGACATTGAACACCAAGGATTCAAGGGCACCTTAACCCGCAATTTCCTTGGTGTGCGCCAGGGCACGTTCGAGCCGCCTTCTCTGGTGATTGCTAATCCACCATTCAACATCGACGGCAAAACAAAAGAACTGGCAACGAAGCTGGCGGGCGCACGGCCCTTATTGCCAGAGGTATGGCTTCAAAAAATCATTCGGCTTTGGGGCAATAAATTACCCATTTGCCTGTTTGCGCCATATGGATTGCGGCTCAATCAGAGTGTGAATAGCAAACGCTGGTTGAAGTTCGTGAATGGGGACTACCCAGAGATTTCCTCAATCGTCGCGCTGCCCAAAGATATTTACGAAGACGTTTTGTTCCATAGTGAAATCCTGATTTTCAATGTTAATGGATTGAAGGGCCACTACTTCTACAATGGCTAAGTCAGCAGACCTTCGACGCAGCAAGGCTCAGCACAAGCCGAAGAATGTCGAATCCAAGCATAGCGACAAGGCGATTCATCACGCCATGCTGGATTGCATCAAATATCTGAAAAAGCGTATGAAGAACAATCTTGACGGATATGACTTAGCCTTCGGTACACGAATGTCCTACGATCAGCTAATAGGCATGATTCGCAATTCCGGCCAAAGGTTGGAGTTCGATCAGACGTTCCTGGAAAGGACGATTATTCCGGATGGCGGCGTGATCTGGCTAGAAAAGGAAGGCGACGAAAATTACCGTCGTTTGGTGCTTGTCTCCGAAACCAAGAAGCAGGGCACCAACAAAGAACGCATGAGCGAGGGCCAAGCCCGGCAGGCACAGGGAAACGCTATAGAGCGGCTTGGAAAGAACCTGATAGGCATCCGGGCAGCTATGAACCATGAACCGCTGACGCCTTTTGTGTGCTTCGGGTGGGGATGCGACTTTGAGGAGAACTACAACGAACAGTCCTTTGTCATGTCAAAGGTCTCAATGATGAACGAGTATTATCCACTCAACCGGACCTACGTGTTCAAGAAAGACGGATCATCCGATAAGAACCACTTTGCACCTGTATCTATGTACTTCCGGGAACCTGAATGGACCCGTGAGGAGATGTTTGAGATTTTGAAGGAAGTCGCTGAAACTTCGCTGCGTTACTACCTGTTTTAGGAGGGGAAATGGCCCAGAAAAAACGCACTCCCAAACCAGCGCCCACAGTAGAGATCGTCAGATCGTCCTGTCAGCCAAACGCTTCAGATCACAAGTCTACCAAAGGTCCTGGCCGCCCGGAAAAGCAGGACATAAAGCTACCGGCCAGCGCGGAGGAGATCGCCCGAAACATCTTCACCAACGCGAAGCCAGTGGACCCGTCAAAGCGCGGTAAGACTACCGACGGCCGGAAGGAGAGGTGAGTATGGCCCACTTCTACGTGAATAAGCACGGTCCTGGTTGTAATCTTATCGGTGTTTGGGTCTTTCGATTCGAACGGAAAAGGGGCAACACGTCCCGTAGGGATCAGATTAAGAAAGACATTTGATGAATTCAAGCAGGTCAAGTCCCATTTTCAGTTGAAACAGAGCACAGGCTCGGGTGATGTTCTCAGCCCGTCATCGCGAGCTGTTTGATGCCGAGCTTGGTTTGAAGAGCTTGACGGAGCGTTGACAGGTGGTGGTAGCCCTTGACTCTGCGCAGTCGGTCCTCGATGTCGAGCAGCGCCGTGGCTGCCCAGCGGTGACGCTGCGAGGAGTTCGTCCAGTGCCGCACGTTGCGCGTGAGCTGGCCCAGGAGGCTGTTGACGTTCTCGATGCAGTTGGTGGTGCGGAAGGAATCCTTGAGCATCGGCATCAGTCCCAGGCGATGGAGCGTCAGGGTTTCTTCCAGGCCTTCCTCGAGGCTCTTCAGAGCAGATTGGTTCATCAGTTTCAGACCGGGCTTGAGCGCTTTCAGGGTCGCCTTCGCCTCTTCGTAGGTGGGCTTATTGTAGGCCGCCTCAATCTTGCGACGGACTCGGGCCTGTTCACTTTTCGGCAGGTACGACACGACGTTCTTGCGCTTGTGACACTGGCAGCGCTGCACACAGGCATGGCCCTTCAGCACCGACATTACCGCCTTGTAGAGGCCCTTGGCGCCGTCGATCAACACCAGCAACCCGGCCTCGTATTGCGGGCCCCTGTCGACCAAGTCGGCCAGGAAGCGGCGACAGACGCGCTCGTTCTCGGTGGCGGCCTCCACGAAACCCAGCGGGATCTTGTGCCCGTCAAGGGTGACGCCCAGAGCGATGATGAGCTCTTCGTCCGCGAAGCTCTTGCCGTCGAGAAACAGCGCCACCAGGTCGTAGCCTTCCAGGGAGCGCTCCTGGAATTCGAGCAGGGCAAGACGGAGCTCTTCGACCGTGGCAAAGTATCGGACCCACAGGAGATTCTCCTTGAGGGTGCGGATGAATCGCTCGGAGCAGCCATTGCCCTCCGGGGCACGCACGAAGCTGGGCGACGACTCGATGCCCAGGAAGTCGATCTGTTTCTGGAAGTGGTCGGACATGTACGCAGAGCCATGATCGTGGCGCAGCTGCAGCCCCCCGGCGATACCCTTGTCGCCGCCGCCGAAGTGTTCGCGGACTCCCTGGTGGATCGGCTCCAGGGCCTCGAAACGGTCGCCTGTGGCCGCTGCATGAATGCCGATGCACTCCGAGCTGCAGTGGTCGACAGCCACGAAGACCGTAGCTGTGCCTTCGCCGGTGGTCAAGTCGGTTCCCCACATCTGGTCTGGTCGCTCGGTGGTGATCGTCCCGTCGTGTGCTTGCGGGCCCCTTGGCTGGCCGGCGCGTTGCGGCACCTGCAGGCCGTGCTCGCGCATCACACGGCGTACGCGTTCCTTCGAGGTGCGGATGTCCTGCGCCCGCAGCTGGGCCCACATCTTGCGGTAGCCTTCCCCGTGAAAGGGGGACGCCTTCAGCAACTCGCGAATCTTCTCAGCTAGCTCATCGTCGGTACACGGCCCTTGGGGACCTCGTTTCTTCCGCTCAAGACGCTCCTCCGGACGCAGAGCCGCCCGACGCCGATGCTCGTGGACGGTGGAGCGAGGAAACTGCCAGACCCGACACACACGCTGCAGCCTGTACGGCCGCTTCCTGGAGGGCGACTGGGTCTGGCTCATCGCTTCGACCTCCGGGATGCCAAAGGGAGTCCATCCTCCAGGCGATGGATCTTGGACTCCAGCAACTCGTTGTCCATCGTCAGATCCCCCACCTTCGCTTTCAGGCGGGCGATCTGTTCATCCCGCTCATCACGGGTACGGCTGTGCAGAGCTGACTCACCCCCACCCAGGAACTGCTCGCGCCACTCACTCAGCGTGGCTGCCATCACACCCAACTCCCGGGACAGGACCTCCAGGTCCTCCCCACGCAGCAGGCGCAACACCGCCTCCTGCTTTCGACGAGCGGAGAATCGGCCGACCCGAACACCCTTCTTCTGCTTAGTCATCTCAAACACTCCTTTCAGGTCCATGTGGACCCTCTAATGTGTCCAAGAAAACCCTGGGGCGCTGGAGGGCCGCTTTCGACGAGATCTACCCGGACGGACGGGAAGGAGGGACACATGGGAAATGGGTCGCGCTCATGGGTCCGCTGACGCCGTTCAATGCCTCCCTTCTCGAAAACGAGCGCATCTACACAATAGCCAGGCGGGCCTTTGACGAATCCATCATCGGTCTCAACGTCGACATGATGGAATGGTATGCGGACACGGGGTGGCACCGCGACCTGGATGTGCCCGGGAATACGGGGCTCAAGCTCATCTATTATATGGAGCCACTGACCGCGGAGAACGGTTCACTGCGCGTCGTCCCTGGCTCGCACATCGAGCCGCACTTGACGGAGATCCCGGAGATCGAGCCGTTGCGGATCACCGCTGACGAGGGGGACTACATGGGCAAAATTCGCGAGCTGGAGATCAGGTCGGGAGATGTGATGTTGCCGAGTGTCGCCGTCGAGAGCCGCCCGGGTGATGCGATCGCCTTTGCCATGCCGCTCCTCCACTCCGCTTTCGGCGGCCGGCGGGGCCGGCGATTCGGCGCAACGGTCTACTGGTATCCGTCTTCGACAAATGAGCAGGCCGATGCGCGCCGCAGGGAGGCGGCCATCATTCGCAGCAACCACGCGAGGATGTTCAATTATCCCGAAGATGCTCCGTACTGCCACCCCCATTGGATCGCCGAAGCGGAAGGGAACCCGACCAGAACGCGCTGGGTCGAATGTTTGCGAGATCTCGAATGGATCCGGCCGGATCAATGATGAGGAACGTTCTCCTCAGTCTGTGTTGCCTGCAGGCGACGGGTGTCGCGGCGCAGGAGTGGCTGCCGCTCTCGGGCGGCGCGGGCGATGGGCCCTCACCCCGCACGCACGCCGCAGCGATCTACGATGCCCGGGACAACCGCATGGTCCTGTTCGGCGGGCGCGGCTCCAGCGGAGATCGAGGCGATGTGTGGACTTTCAACCTCAGCACGAATTCGTGGTCAGACATTACTCCAAGCAGCGGCGGCCCGATGGCCCGCTTCACGCACAACGCTTTGTACGACGAGGAAGGGCACCAGATGGTTGTGTGGTCTGGTCGCTACGTGACGGCGGATGGTGGAGGATTCCTGAATGATGTCTGGGCTTTCGATCTCGAGCTGGAAGCCTGGACTGAGCTGTCGACTGCGGAGCCAGTTCCACTCGAGCGCTATGGGACGGCGGCCGTGCTCGATGCGGTTGAAGGCAGAATGATAAGCTTCGCCGGCTTCACGACGGCCGGTCGCTTCGAAGATGTGTGGAGCTTCGAATTGAGCGAACGGGTCTGGACCGAGATCTCGTCGACGTCAGACCCGGGGAAACGCTGCCTTCACTCCGGCAGCTACGATGAGAACCGTGGGCGCATGATCATCTACGGCGGTCAGCGAGGCGCCGCCGCTCTCGATGATCTCTGGGCACTCGATCTGGTCTCGAACAGCTGGACCGAGTTGACGCCCGCGGAGCGTCCCGTCGGGCGGATTTTCACAGCACATGTGTACGATCTGAGCAACGACCGCGTCATCATCTTTGGCGGCAACAAGGACAGGGACGGTGTCGACGCGTTGACGGACGAGGTGCTGGTCTTCGACCTGGCACAGGGCGCATGGGATGAGATGAGCCCCGACGGGGACGGTCCAGAGGCTCGGGAAGGATCGGCTGCCGTCTACATTCCGTCGCAGGACCGCATGGTCCTCTTCGGAGGCAATGGCTCCGGTGGAAACTTCAACGACGTCTGGTCTCTGGAAAGGCTTTCCGGGGAGCGGCAGACCGCCATCGGAGATGGGGAGAAGAGTTGGGGTCTGATGAAGTCTCGAGGCCTTGAGTAAGCGCGAGGGGGCTGCCGTCAAGGCGAGCCCCTCGCTAAGAAACGCCTCTTTACGGTCGCCTACTCGACCCGGTGTAGCAGAAACTCCTCGACCATCTCGTGCCCATTGGGCATGATCATTTTCGAGCGCGCTTCGTAGGTGTTGTCGTCCACCTTGCCTATCATGCGGTGGGCGACGCCCATATGCCCTTCCCAGGCCATGTGAATGGCATCGCCTTCCCGGCGGCCACGGCCCTTGTACATGCCCCTCATGTTGTCGATCCAGATACCGACCCAATGGCCTTCGGGCCCCTTGGTCATGGCACCCATTCCTTCATACACCATCCCTTCGCCGCTCTCAGGATCGCCGTGAGTGCTGGTCGCCTGGATGAGCAGGTACTGACCGCCCAACCCGATTTCATACTTGCGCCACTCGACGGCCTCGCCCATCGGACTTCGTGACACACCTTCCCACTCGCCGACGAACCACTCGGCTATGTCGCTGTCGAGCGGCGGCGGTGGCTCAGGTGGCGGCGGCATGTCATGGGGCATGTCATCAGGCGCATCACCGTCCATTCCCTCCTGTGCTATCGAGGGGGCGGCGAGGCACAGCCCGAAGATGACGAGTAGCGATGTTGCTCTCTTCACGGGAGACCTCCTCGTTAGGGGTATTGCACTCCGACCGGCTTCGGTCAGACGTGCCCGTCCAAAAAAGCGCGACGTAGAAGGTATCAAATCGAAGGGTCGAATGCCGTACGAAAAATCACAATTGTTATCCGAATTGCTCATTGATGCTCTGAAAATCGCCATAAACAGCTCTGCAGCCGTCATTCCGCATCGTAGGACAGCTGCGGGTACCACTGACCGCGGCCCTCAGGCGTCATGTCGAGAACGTTCCACAGCGGCCAGATCAGATCGAGATGCCGCATGTTTCCACCCTCCATCATCGGTTCGAAGGAGAGTTCGGCCCCCCAGAAGTGTCGTACTTCATCACCGTCGCGGACAAACACATTGGCGTTCGTTCTCTGGTCTCCGTCCTGCTCACCATGGTAGTCGGCGTTGTAGGTGTTGCCTGCCGATGAGAGCAATCGAAGTTGGGACCAACCGCGATCCTCTGCGTGCCGGTGGATCTCTTCGATCTCGTGCTTCGCGACAAGGGCAACACTGATCCGCTGGGCCAGATGGATCGCCTGACCATTCAGACCGTCGATCAACGCCGTGCACATGGGGCAGGCGGCGTCCATATCAGGAGAGTACATGAAACCGTACAGGAAAAGTGCGTCCCGCCCGTCGCCGAAAAGCTCCGTGAATCGTGTCCGCCGTTTTTCGCCGTCGACGAGTTCGACGAACTCGTAATCTTCCTTGAGCGCACCACCGCGTGGAAGCTCCCGACGTTGGGCAGCTACTCGTTCAATGTGCGCGCGGAGCTCGATTTCGGATTTCAAAAGGTCGTCGCGAGCAGCTCTGTACTCGGACGATTCGTTCGGATACGATATGGTGCCCATCGGAAGCTCCTTGAAGACGGAGGTGAAGTAATCAGGTGAGGAGGAGCCCGTGCAGCTCCGCGAGGGATCCTGTCCATCCCATGAGATGCTTCTCTTTCGACTCTTCGTGCTCCAGACCCACGTGACTGATCGTGACCTTGGTGCCGTGTTCCTGCTCGGAAAACGTCACGGTTACGTGAGAGTTGTTGTCATCACCTTCCCATTGCCACGTAAACCCCAGCTTCTCCTCAGGGACGACCTCTGTGAACTGCCCGTGGACGGTGGCCACCTCCTCGCCGACATCCATCTTGATTGTGTAGTGGGATCCGACCCGAGGCTCGAAATCGGCCTCCAGCACCTGACAAGGGCCCGGTCCGAACCACTGGCTCAGTTGATCTGCTTGTGCCCAGGCTCCGTACACTCTCGAGACCGGTGCGTCATACGTCTCGCTTACTTCGAGTCGAACCTCCGACTTTGCTTCAGTCGCCATCTTTTCTCCCCTTTCTCTTGTTGTGACCTTCCACATATGCCTTCAATGATTTCAGACTCGATCTCCAGAATCGCCGGTGCCATCGCAACCACTCGATTCCCATCTCGAGCGACTCCGGTCTCAGCGATATTTCGTGAACACGACCGTTCCTGCTTCGGGAGACGACGCCTGCATTCTCCATGACTCGGAGATGTTTCGATACGGCCGGCAATGACATCGGAAAGTTCGCGGCGATCCCGGTGACCGTCTGCGGACCACGGCCCAACAATTGGACAATCCTTCGTCTCGTCGGGTCCGCAAGGGCGCCGAACATCCCGTTCAGCTCCGCCTCAGAATATTTAACCATATGGTTAAGTATAATATCGAGCATCCGCTTGTCAAGCCCGTTTCGCGCTGTCAGGGGAACACGATAGTCGGCCGCCCATCCCACCAGACGTCCAGAATGAGTATAATGGGGCGGGCGACAGCGTTCGCCCCTTTCGCGTGTGAGGGTCCTATGCCGAAACGGAACATACGCCTCGGTCTAATCGGCTGTGGCGGAAACATGAAGGGAGCGCACCTGCCGAGATTGAAGGCAGACGGCGCTGTGGAGATCGTGTGCGTCGCCGACCCGGACCGCGAGCAGGCTGATTCGCTCGTGGATAGGTGGGGGAGCGAAGCATGTTACTACGACGACTATCGTCAGATGGTCAAGGAGGAGGACATCGATGCGCTGCTCGTCAGCTCTCCACACGCCCTCCACTATGAGCAGGTTCGAAGCGGACTGCAGAAGGGTCTGCACGTGTGCGTTGAAAAGCCGCTGACGATTTCCTCCAGGCACACGAAGTCTTTGATCGCCCTCGCCGACCGCAGGAAGTGTTACCTGCAGGTGGCCTATCAGCGGCACTACTATCGGGAGTATCTACACGTTCGTGAACTGATCCAGAGAGGCACGATCGGCGAGCTTCGGGGCATCGTGGCCTACGTCACTCAGAACTGGGGTGGAATCAGGGGCTGGCGTCTGGATCCGGAGATGTCGGGGGGCGGCATGTTCATGGACACCGGCAGCCACCTGGTAGCGGTCACGCTGTGGCTGACAGGTTTGGAGCCCGCCGAGGTAACCGCCTTTCTGACGAATGCGGGTAAGAAGGTGGACACCAATGCGGTGGTTAGCGTCCGCTTCAAAGGGGGCGCCGTGGGTTCGCTGAACACGTTTGGCAATGCCCGGCATCACGACGAACGTGTCGCCATCCACGGAAGCGACGGGAGTCTGGTGTTCCACCTGCACGGATGGCGAATCAAGTCCATTCTTCACAATGACGAGCCAGTAAAGGTACCCGCTCGCATCAGGGAGTCGACGCCGGATCAGGAGTTTCTGAATTGGATCCGGAACGGGGGCAAAGGATATTCGCCCCCCGATTACGCGCTCCAGGTTTCGCGACTTTCGGAAGCCGTTTACAAAGCTGTTCAGAGCAAGAAACCGGTGCGGGTCGCTCGATAGGGGGAAGCTATCCGGGGAGCCGGCATCATTTTCGAACGCCTCATGCCTGCTTCAGCGATTTCGCCACCGACAACGCCACCACCGCCACAACCAGCGTGAGCACACCGTGAATGGCGAGCGCCCAGTGCACGCCGATCGCATCGCTCACGGCCCCCAGTTCCAGGTGGCCGATCCAGCCGAATGAGACTGCAAATATCCACCCGCCCAGCGCCCGACCGCGCATGGCGTCGGGCACGTTAGCCTGCAGCAGCCCCCACTGCAGGGCGTCGAACATCGCTGCCGTCACGCCAACCATCGTGATCACGACCATGGACAGGGCGAACAGCTCCGACACGCCCAGTGCTAACACGCCGGCGCCGTAGACCGCGGCGACTCCGATCAGCAGCAGACCTTTGTGCCGAAACTCGCTCAAAGCCGTGAGGCCGAGCGCGCCGAGGAACGACCCGAACCCGCCCATGGCGGTCAGCGTGCCCAGATCGGATTCATCAAGTCCGAGTCGATCGCGGGCGAGGACAGGCAGCACCGAGGCGTGGGAGAAGCACAGCACCTCGATCACAAGGGTCATGATGAGCAAAGTCCGCACGGTGGACAGGCTCACCAGAATGCGAACGCCTTCTTTGGTCTCGGCGATCACCGACCGGCGTGAGCCGTCCGGTCCTGGTCTGGCAGGTACGCGCAGGCGTGCGACAACGGCGGCCGCGGCCCAGTGCAGGAATGCTGCTGTCGTGAACGCAGTCGGCGCTCCGTAGATCTCGAGCAGGAAGCCTCCTGTCAGGGCGCCGACGGCGCTGATCGCCCTGAGGCCGGCGGAGCTGACGGCGATGCCGTTCATGGCGTCTCCGGGACCGACTACGTCGGGGATCAACGCTTGAGATGCAGGGATCTCGAAGCTGTTCACGGCGCCGGCCACGGCCAACAGGGCAATTACGGGCCAGACCGACTCGATGCCGTCGACGGCAACGATCGCCAGGCTGATGGCCGTCAACCCCTTGACCAGCGTGGCCCCAGCCAGGACGTAGCGGCGTTCGATGCGGTCGGCGATGGCACCGCCGAACGGGGCGGTCACCAACCCGGGCGCGGATTGCATCGCGAACGAGACCGCCGTCAACAACGCCGACCCGGTTTGATCGAACACGAACCAACCTACCGTCAGGCGCGTTACCCAATTGCCGAACCCACTGAGGAGGACGCCCGTAAACAGCCGCCGGAAAGCGCGGTTGCGGAATGCTCGAAGTGGGTGCAGCCGAGGCCCTGCTTTGATAGAGGAGCCGGTCACCCGTTGGGCGTGGCGAGCCCGTCGACTCCGATCTGAGCGGCGAAGGTCAGCTTCTCCTCGGAACAATTATGCCCGACGTTCAAGACAGCTTCATTCTCAGCTCCCATCGCACGGCCCAGTCTGGCGGGTTCCTGCGGGGGGTTGCCTGCACGGTTGCCATGATCACGGGGATGCTCTCCATATCGCTTCATCGGTTACTCTTCATGCATCCCTTCACTCGACAGGACAAACCTCACACTTGTTGTGCCGTTAAAGGTGATTACCTTGAGGCAGGTACAGCCAGTCAGGGGGACCACGAGTTTAGATGATGAAAATGGTGCGTCAAGACGGCAACCGTGTGAACCACGCGGGGCCGAACACTGATTAGAGCGCGGTGTACTATAAGCGAAGCGAGGAGTAAGGCCGGCCATGAATCCGACGCCGCAGGAACTGAAGCGGGGAAAACTGACGAAAAAGAAACTCGAGCAGGCGGTGACGATGCTCGATGAAGTGGGCTACGTCGTGCTGAAGGGAGCGGTGCCGACGGCGCTCTTGAAGGAGATTCGCGATGCCATGGTTTCGGTACACCGGCAACATTTCAAGGCGCATCCGACCGCTCCGAAGAGACCTAATTCCTTCGGCAAGGGACGCGGGATCTTCAACGTCCGGCCCCCAAGGGAGATGCCGTTCATGGATGCGCAGGTGGTGGCGAATCCGTTTGTCCTGCAGATCGCGGAGCAGGTGCTCGGGGCCGATCTCTTCTGCGCTTCTTACAATACCAATAACTCGTGGCCCGGTTCGAGGGTGCAGCACGTGCATCGCGACCAGGATCCTCTGTTCGAGAATCTATCTCATCCGCTGCCCGCGTCGGCCTTGACGGCCAGTATTCCCCTGGTCCCCTTCACCGAGCAAACAGGCGCCACCGAGATCTGGCCGGGAACGCACCTGTATCCGGGACCGTATCCAGGGGGCATATCGACCTTTGATTCAATAGCGGGGGACAGGACCTCTTGCAGGATGCTGGCTCCGTGGGGGAGCATCGTACTGCGGGATGGGCGGATGTGGCACCGGGGCATGCCAAACAAGACCAAGAAGGTGCGCACCATGCTGTCGCTGGTGTACCGTCGCCCTTTCCACGCCCGAACTCAATCGATGGGTATGCGCCAGGAGGTCTGGGATTACATTCCCGAAAGGGCCCAGCAGATCTTTCGGTTCAGCCCGCTAACTGACTAGTGCTCCGCGGCGCAAGTTCGTTACCGGTTGAGCGCCGATCCATCCCGAGTCGCTGCGTTGCTCTCACTCGCCATATCCACCGATATGCCTCGATCGAGCGCCTTGCGACTCGGGCGCCTCGACGCTCAACCTATGGCAACGTACTTACGCCGCGGGGCACTAGGATTCTCGATAACCCGGCAGGTCATGGTTTGACGAGCTGTGGCGGCTGTATCGACAACACCGCCACAGCGCAGAATACGGGCAGCCCGGCGGCCGCTACCAGCGCCCCGGTGTAGCTGCCGAACAGATCGTAGGCGATGCCGAACGGTAGCGGCCCGACGGAGGCACCCACCACGGTGACCATCTGGGCGACGCCGAGGATGCTGGCCAGGTGTTTGCGCCCGAAGAACCGCGGCCAGACGTAGGCGATGTTGGTGTGACTGGCGGCGTTGGCGATGCCGAAGATCACGCTGTAGGCGATCGCCGAGGCGATGTCGTTGACGAAAGCCAGCGCCAGTAGCGCGCAGCCCATGACCAGCAGCGCCCCTGCGAAAACGCGTTGCGTCGGAAAACGATCGAGCAGTCGTCCGGCGACGGGCATGAAGACGACCATGGTGGCGGCCGAAATCGGGAAGATCCGGGACGCGGTCTGGGGGCTCAAACCCTGGTCGCTGAGGATCGAAACCTGGTGGAAGAACATCCCCGTGACCAGCAGCGACAGGCTGCCGGCGCCGACAGCGATGATCCAGAAGGCGGTTGTCCGTGTCGCCTCTTTCAAGGAAAGGCCGATGTCGGCGGCGTCGGCTGCGGGCGCTGGCTCGGCCGCGGCTGCTCTGTCCTCCGGAGCCTCGGGGGGCGTGCCGTCCGGACGCAGGCCCAGATCCTCAGGTTTGTTCTGGATGAGTGTGGAGACGGCCGGCAGCAACAGCGCCCAGGTCGCCAGCCCCATCCAGAGCCAGGCCTGGCGCCAGCCCACATGGTCGATGAGCCACTGGGCCACCGGCGGGTGCACGGCCATGCTCAGGGAGAAACCGAGGGCGGTGAGGGCGAGGGCGAATCCCCGTTTGCGGCTGAACCACTGGGACACCAAGCCGTTGCTGTTGAGCATCAGCGAGCCCTGTCCGAGAAATCGCAGGGTGGCAAAGCCGCAGGCCAGGAGGATCAGGTTGGCGACGTAGCCGAAAGCTATGAGCGCAGCGCCGTAAAGTAGACTTATCCAGAGGGTGATGGTTCGAAAGCCGAAACGGTCGACCAGCCGGCCCATGAAGGGTAGACCGATGGAGGCCAGCAGGGTCGCCCCCGCGTAGGCCATGGAGACGGAGGTGCGGGAAAGGCCCAGGTCCGTGCTGATCGGGGTGATGAAGGCGCTAAAGGTATGCGACTGGGCCGGGCCGCTGGCGAAGAGGCCGAGGGCGCCGACGCCGAGCATGACCCAGCCATAGAAGAACCGGTCATTGAGGCGCAGCGCCAGCGCCTCCCTGGCTCGAGGCGTGATCATCGAGCGCCCGCAGTGGAGATCATCATATGTGCGGCGCCCCGTGCAACTGGGACAGTGGGAATGTCGGTGGCCTCCTCAATACTCTCCCACGGTCAGTGCTTTGACGAGGTCCTCGTCCCACTCGGCCGTTCGCGGAGGGTCTCCAAGGAGGAGGATCTGGATAGTGGGACCAGGTCAATTGTGGAAACGTTTCCACAATCTGCATTCGCCGGCGGAATCGAACTATTGTGTAATATAATGTTTTATAAAGGTTTATGTCGATTGACTGCTCTGGAGAGGGCTCCACATTCGCCATCGGTTTGGGGTCTATTCATTATATAGGCCATATAGGCCGCGAAATACCGGTCCGGCCGTTTATACATGAGACGAGACGACAACAACCGAAGCATATATCATTATGGACCATGACCGACTCTGACGACCGGGAGCTGTGGGAAGCGGTCGAGAAACATCTGGTCCGCTATGGCGGCCAGTTTACCCCATACTTGATCCATCGGGCCAAGGGCTCATACGTCTTCGACCGGGACGGACGGGCCATTCTGGATTTCACCTCGGGACAGATGTGCGCCATCCTCGGTCACAACCACCCGGATATGCTCGCCGCCATGGAAAAGGCGATGGAGCAGGTCCTGCATCTGTTCAGCGGCATGCTGTCGCCACCGGTGATCGAGCTGGCCACCGCCCTGGCCCAAATGCTGCCGCGTCAGCTACAGAAAGTGCTTTTGGTCAACACTGGCAGCGAGTCGAACGAAGCCGCCTTGCGCATGGCCAAGCTGCACACCGGTGGATTCGAAGTAGTCGCCTTCGATGCCTCCTGGCACGGCATGACAGCCGGTTCCTCCTCCATCACGTATTCGGCGGGCCACAGGGGGTACGGACCGGTTGTTCCGGGTGCCCTGGCCCTGCCCGTGCCGAACGCCTATCGCTGTCCCATCAAACACTGTAAAGATTGCTGCGATCTGACCTGCCTGGAGTCGGGCTTCGATTCCCTGGACCGCCAGTCGGTGGGAGCCTACGCCGCCGTCGTCGCCGAACCGATCTTGAGCGTCGGGGGCGTGGTTGAACTCTCGGATCAGTACCTAACCCGCCTGAAGCAAAAGGCACACGAACGGGACATGCTGCTGGTGCTGGACGAAGCCCAGACGGGCATGGGCCGCACCGGCAGGGACTTCGCCTTCCAGCACGCCGACGTGGTTCCCGACATTCTCACGCTGTCGAAGACTCTTGGCGCCGGGCTGCCGCTGGCGGCAACTCTCACCAGCTCTGCGATCGAGACCGATTGCCATGAGAAGGGGTTTCTGTTCTACACCTCGCACGTTTCGGATCCGCTGCCGGCGTTCGTGGGATTGGCGGTGGTGGATGTGCTGCGACGGGAGAAGCTTTCCGAGCGCGCCCGCGAGATGGGCGCCTACTTGAAACGAGGCCTGGAAACGCTGCAGGAGCAATTCGAATGCATCGGCGACGTGCGCGGTCGAGGCCTTCTGTTGGGAGTGGAGATCGTAGGGGACCGCGAGACGCGGTCCCCGGCTCCGGAGTTGGGCTCGATGATCTCCCGCAGATGCCTGGAACTGGGTCTGAGCATGAATATCGTTCAGCTGCCCGGTCTCGGCGGCGTCTTTCGCATCGCCCCACCGCTCACGGTTAGCAGGTCCGAGATCGATTCGGGTCTGGCGATCCTCACTCAGGCGTTGCAGGAGTGCGCTTCGTGAAACCGCGAGGCTCCTCACGCGGTCTGGACGCGAGTGAGCGCATCCGCCGGGTTCAGGTGGGGAATCGAGCGCTCGAGAAACGTCGCCAACAACTGGTCCGGGGTAAGGTCTGACGTATCGATGTCGAATTTGCGGCGGATCCAGGTCTGAGCCACTTCCTGCTGAAAGCTGTCGAGCACTGCTTCGACGTCCGCGCCCGGTACGAGCGTGTGCGGATGAGGTGAGCTCTCCATGCGCTGCCTGAATACATCCGGGCGGGCATGGAGGTGTACGAGCAGGACGTCTTCGGGCAGGTCCGGCTCGTATTCTCGGACCTGTATGTCGATGCCGGGGTAATAGTAGCGGGGACCGTATACCGCTTCCTCGATGTGGAATCCACCCATCAGGATGTGGGAGTAGCGGTGAAGCAGACGGATGTGGTAGACGATCTGGAAGCGCTGAAAACGCTCTTTTATCGCCGGCAGCATCTCCAGCATCGCCCGCTGCTCGGCGTCACCGAGGTGAGAAGCATCGGGGATGGTGAAGTGGTCGTCCAGGTGATGCGTAATCCCCCTGGCCCTTCCCCAGGAATCGATCTGGTCGATAAGAGTACTTACACCGGAGTACTCGCAACCGACAGCCACCACTCTCATGGGCTCTATTCGACGACGGCGATCGCGTCGATTTCGACAAGGAGGGTCGGTAGCACGATGTCGGCGCGAACGGTCGCGCGAGCCGGAGGATGCGCCTCGAAGTACTCGTTGAACACCGCGTTCATGCCCTTGTAGTTATCCATGTTGCTCAGGTAGATGGTCGTCTTCACTACATCCGCTAGCGAGGCGCCGGCGGCCTCCAACGCGGTTTTCATGTTTTCGAGCGTTTGCCGGGTCTGCGCTTCGATGTCGCCCTCTCCGACTACTTCGCCGGAGTCGTTCATGGGAATCATGCCGGCAGTGGTCACGAGTGAACCCTTCCTCACTACCTGACAGTAGGACGCCAAGGGTTTTGACAATCCAGGCGGATTCAAGCGCTGCGTTTCCATGATCATTGACCTCCAATCGAGAAACGGAGCGGCTAGTTTAGTTTAGCTGCAGGCTCCCCGCAAGGCAGGTCGGTGTTACATTATCCATTATGAGAAGCGGGATCCTCATGCTGGCGCTCACCGCAATCACCTGCACAACGGAGAAAGCCAGCGCGGCCAGCGGACCGTGGCAGGTACAGATCGATGTCGGCCGCTACGGGGTTCACAGGCGGAAGGCCGAAGGGGGTCAGTCTCGGTTTGAAACTGACCCGCAGCCTGCGGGGATATGGTGGCCCGAGCGTCGGTCTTTCCCAGGGGATCGGGGAGGACGATTTCACCATCCTGGAGGTTACCGGGGCTCTCCGCGTGCCCTTCCCCCTCAGCGCTCACATCATTCTTGGAGTCGGCGCCGGGATCATGTCGGAGGAGTTCCTGTCCACGGTGTCGGGGCCGTATTTCGCGTTTGCCGGAGTGGATACCGATGTGGTAGAAGACATCGGTTTGACCCTGGGCGTAAGAAGAGGCGACCACATCAATTTCGCGGACGACGGAACGTTTCGCGGGCCGAATATCATCTCCCTGGGGTTTCGGTTCGACCTCTGATCTAACTTAGATGTGCCAATAATTGAGCGCATAGCGAAAAACTGAGCGCCCAATTCTAAGCATCCGCTCAGTTTCGCACGGAGTTTTCTCGGGATGACTGTCTAGAAACCAATGGCATCGATATTGCGGTAATTTTGAATACGAGTAGCGAAGCAGGACGTGAACCTCAACAACGGGGACTACCATGCGATTGAATCTCAAATCGGCGCTGGCATTCTGCACGCTAGTTCTTTGCCTGATGGGGATGGGTTGCTCCGATCCCGCAACGAGAACCTCTGTTGGTACTTCGCAGGACGCCGCGCTGCAGGCCAACCAGGAAGTCCTGCCGCAGAACATCATCGATGCTGTCGCCCAGGAAAAACCCGATGGCACAATCGTCGGCGCCTGGCGGGAGGAGGAGGACGGGGCGACCGTCTATGAAGTCGAAGTGGAGATGCCCGACGGCACGCGCCTGGAGGTCGAGGTCGACATCGACGGCAAGGTGCTGGAGGTAGAGACGGCCGACAGTGACGAGGACGAGGACGATGAAGAGGAACCCAGCAAGTCTCTGGACA
>CBDBIJ010000016.1:0-32952 GCA_965205655.1 Candidatus Latescibacterota bacterium | reverse complement strand
GCCTATCGAAGGAGGGTTGATTCATGGAATCGAAACGAACTGTCGGCGTTCGCTCAGCCGAAGTCAGCGACGTCAGGCACGTCAAGATCCACCACGACGACCATCTGTACCCGTTCGCCCCCAACCGAGGTGGAATCTGGAACTTCGGTGACGGCGAGATCGCCCTCGCCTACATCGCCGTGCCGATGAACTACACAGACGATCTGCCGGCGGGGTACAAACGCCACGGCGGTGGCTCCCGTGCGTTCCAGGGTGCGCACGAGAAGTGGGGCAGCGAGTCCGGGGTCATGCTGAGCCGTTCCCTCGACTGGGGCGAGACCTGGCCCGAGAGCGAGCGCCAGTGGATCTGGAACAACAACCGAACGATCGACGAAACGCTCGACTGGCTGCGCCCGCGCGACATCGGCGAGCGCGAGGAGATCGACCTTGGCGACCCGAACTCGATCATCCACTTCTGCGAGGCAGAGAGTAGCCTGAAATGGCCGATCGGAGGATCGTTGAACGATCCGAACAAGGAGGTCAACTTTCACCTGGGGAAACCGAAGCACTTCCAGTCGTTCTGCGTACGCAGCACCGACCGCGGCCGCACCTGGGAGAAACACGCGACGCTGTTGGACGCGCCCAGGTGGGCACCCGGAGGCGGCTTCCTGTCGGTCAACCTCGGCCACGTCCGTTTCGACAACGGAGTGCTCGGCATCGTCGGAGGGATCTACCGGCGCAACATCTGCGCCTACTATGTGAGTTACAACAACGGCGTCAGCTTCGAGTATGTCAGCGACGTCGCCCGCATCAGCCCGAACATCACGCCCATCGACGGCGACATGTTCGCCGGCTACAACTACTCAGGCATGCACCGGCTGCCGGACGGACGGCTGATGACCTGCATGCATCAGCATTGGGGGTCGACGCCGGACTTCGAAACACCCTGCGTCGCATTCTCCACCAACGACGGCATGACCTGGCCGGCTCCGGAGTTCGTCACCACACCGGGCACATTCTGCGGTCCTGTCACCGGGCCTCGCGCGGAATCGGCGCCGCGCAACGAGGAAGGGATGAAGGACAACTCCAGGCAGCGCTGTCCGGTGGCGCTGGTCACTCGCGACGGGCGCATCGTCATCCTGTTCGCCCGTCGCACTGCGGATCGAGGATGTCGCGGCATCGTCGGCGTCGTCAGCGATGACCTGGGCGAGACGTGGAGCGCGGAGTTCGTCGTCCGCGGCGACGCCTACTGCTGGGATCTGGGCTATCCGGTACTCACCGAGCTCCCGGACGGACGGATTTTCACGGCCTACTGGTGGACGGAGAAAGATGGGGACGAGCCGATTCCCGAGCCCGAGCTGGTCCGCTTCATCGCAGGGACCACTTTTCGGATAGACTGAGAGCCCGTCACCGGCACCATACTTACGAAAACCTGCACATGAGGCAACCAATGAAAGTCACGCTGCTCGGCACGGGGACGCCAGCACCATCTCTCAAGCGAGTCTGCTCGGGAATTTTGATCGATGTCGGGAGTGACGTAATCGTCCTGGATCACGGCGCCGGAGCCCACCATCGATTGCTCGAAACCGGTCGCAAAGCGACCGAAGTAACGCATTGCTTCATAAGCCATCTCCACTACGACCATTGCATGGACTATCCGCGTCTGGTGCTTCAGAGATGGGATATGGGCGCCGGTCAGATCCCCGAATTGAAGGTGTTCGGACCGTCACCAATTCGGCGTATGACTGATCAGCTATTCGCTGCTGACGGAGTATTCGGCCCCGACATCGACGCCCGCTGCAATCATCAACTTAGCGTGGAAATTTACGAATTGCGTGGCGGCAAGGTGCCCCGCCAACCGCCGGCCCCGCAAGTTCAAGAGATTAAGCCGGGTGACGTTGTTCAGGGCGACGGCTGGAATATCCGCGTAGGGGAAGTCTCTCACGTGCAGCCTCAGCTGGAGTGCTACGGCTTTCGCCTGGATTCCGCTGACGGGTCACTCTGCTATTCCGGAGACAGCGGAGGAGTCTGCAAGACCTTGATAGACCTCGCGAATGGAGTCGATGTGTTGATTCATATGAACCAGTTCACGTCTGGTGCCGAGCCATCCGCCGTATTTCGGCAATCGTGCGGCAGTCATATCGACACTGCTCATGTTGCCAGGCAGGCCGGCGTCAGGACGCTGGTGCTGACGCACGTCATGGATCAGATCGACCAGCCCGGCATCCGCGAGCGAATTCTCAAGGAAATGATGGCAATCTACGACGGCGATATCATCTGGGGCGAAGACCTGATGGAAATTCCAGTCGCCGGTCCTGTACACCGATCCCTATCGAACGGTTAGAACTCGATAGAGGGACGCCTCCGAACGTGAACTGGAAAAAGTCGCTTCTGGCGTTTGCCTGCGCTGCTTTGGCTCTCCTGATCGTCGCGGAACCGGGCGAGACGCTGCGGCCGTTCCACTTGATTCTCACCCTCGTTTTCATTGGCGTGCCGCTATGTGCAATCATTCTGTCGAATACAGGGATGATCTCTGAGACCCGCTATCTCCCGTGGTCGTTGGCGTGCGCGCTGTCGATCGCGGGAGTCTACATAATGACGTGTAATCCCTGGGTGCGGATCATCGGAGACAATATTGTCAACATCAGAGATGCCATGCAGCTTCTGGAAGGAAAGCCGCTCCTCGACACCCAGTACGGGCTGGGCTTCAAGGCTCTGCTGGTGCCGCCGCTCGCGCTATTCGACAATTCTGTGATCGCGATGAAGGTAGTCGCGGCCTCCACGGGCGTACTTTTTCCGCTGTTCGGCTTTCTTGTTCTGAAAAGGTTCACCTCTGTGAATCGAGCCCTGACGATTGCCGTGCTTTCCGCAGCGCTTCCAGTGTCGGTCGACTATTCCACGCAGCTGAACGCCGACATGCCGTACAGCTCTTTCTCCCTCCTCGCCCTTTATGTCACGCTTCGCTACGTGGATCGTCCGGACCTGTCCTGGCGCTGGTTGATCGGTGCTTCATGTGCCCTGGGATGGGCGTATCACATCAAGGATTCTGGTCTTTTCATCGCCATTGCGGCGGTAGTTTACCTGCTTGTGAGGGGACAGGTTAGCAGGTCTGCCCTCCTTGCTGCGGGAGTCGGCGCCTGGGTTGTGCCCTGGATGCTGTTCCTCAAGGCAAAGTTCACTAAAGGGCTCGGTCATTTCTCAGCCATGCTCGTCCAGATCAGTCGCGGTGAGTACATAGCTGACGAAGAAATAGGAGACTTCTGGCACAATCTGTTCCACCTCGTGCTCAGGAAGAATCCTCAGGACTACCTTAGGAACCTTGGAGATGTTTTCCTTGCCTACGATTTTCTCGGTGAGGCATGGCTGTTCCTGGCTTTGATCGTTGCGAGATTCATCGCCGGGAGGCAGCTGATGGATCGCAAGCCCATCTCGATCTTGAAGGCGGCCGAGATCCACGATTGGTATGTGCTGGGGTATTTCGTCGTTTTGTTCGCGCTTCCCGCATCGCCCGATCGCTACCTGATTCCGGTTCTCCCATTCTTGATGCTTTACCTTTTTCGGGGTTTGGATGTTGCGATCGGTCTCCTCCGCAATGCGTTCGCGGTGAAAGCTAGCTTCGTGGTTTCGGCGGTTTTGCTTCTTCTGTGCTCCTACCACTCGAATGTTGCGTTCATTTCATTGAAGCGATCCCAGGAGGGCTACCCCGGGTACTGGGAGAACTATTACCGGGCCGCACTCTGGGCCCGGGATCATACGCCGCCTGAAAGTCGTATTGCAGCTCGAAAACCCTCTCTGATGTGGTTCTGGTCCCGGAGGGAGAGCGCCGTATTTCCACGGACAAAGAATATAGAGGAGGCGTGGGAGGGGTTGGAGTCGTCGTTCGACTATGTCGTCGTGGACAACCTTCCCTTTTTTCCGGATAAGGTTAAATACCTGATTCCGGTGATCGAGGCCTATCCAAAAAACTTTGCCGTCGTGCACACAACGCCTGAACCAACGAATTACGTGTTCAAAATTGTGCCTGCACGGGAGGCCCCTAACAAAGGGTTGCCTTGAATCTCCGGACCTGCGAAATCTCTCATTCGCCGTACGGCGGGATCACCCATTCGCGCCCGAGAGAGTGCTGGAAGTCGCGATATTCAATCAGAATGTCATCGCGGCTTCTGAACTGTTTGTAGACCAGACGGCCCTTCCAAGCCCCTTCCGGCTCAGACGCGGCATCGTCGGTATAGAGCAGGAAGTCCCACGCCGGGTTGCGGTCCGAGTTGTTCGCCACAAACCCTCCGCCACCCATTCCGTGGCAGATCACGACCCCTTGTGGCCGTTCGAACATGAGGGCAAACGCCATATCTCGCCGCCGGCCGAGGAACATCGGCACAGCGTAGCGAATCGGCGCCCGGGAGGTGTATAGGCCGTGGTCCCGCTGTCCGAACTGCATTTCGTAGGCGTCTTCTTCCCAGGTGATGGCACAGTCGCGTCCCTGAAAGGTCGCACAGAACTGAACCCACATCAGCGAGTCATACACGTCCCGGCTCAGCACGTAGATGGCCTTGTTCACCGGCTCGTGGATGTAGCTGGCAAAAAAGAAGCCGGCAACTCCCGTCGGGAAAGCGGCCGGATCGTGCAAACGGTAGCGAAAGGTCCAGTCGACGTGCGCCGGCCCGGCAGTCCGGTAGGTCGTCCAGCTCTCGACGTGGTGTGTGGGAGTTGGGGGCTGGTGTAGAGTAACCTCGCGACCGGCCTCTTCAACGCGCAGATCCGTCGCGTGATTCTTGGGCTCAGTCGGGTCGGTTGGCGACATCGGCGCGATAAACTCGAAATTCATGCCGCAGTACGGGGGCACGAACAGAGGGTCGCGATCGTGGATCGACGTGATCTGCCAGATACCGTTGTAGCCTGACAGATGATGCTCATGCGCCGAGTTGTCGCCGACGATCAGAGACAACTCCTCGGTCTGCAGCTGATGAAATGCTTCCCCCTTCACTACGCTTCTCTCTGTGCCTGAATAACCGTTGCCAGATGCACGCTTTCGTCGATACCCCCGCGATTGAAAGTGGCAAATGGAGAGAGACGGTCAAGCATTTTTTGATGCTCTGCCTCGTTGACTGGTGTGCCCCATTCCCATATGATGAGGCACGCTGAGCTGCGGCATCAGTCGAGAAAAGGTTTACGATGGCACAACCAAACCTTCTGTTTGTTTACACCGACCAACAGAGGGCCGACACGCTGTCTGCATACGGCAACGACTCGATCCAGATGCCGAGCCTGAACAAGCTGGCCGAAGAGAGCGTCGTCTTTGAGCAAGCCTATGTCACCCAGCCGGTGTGCCAACCTTCGCGGGCGACGCTTCTGACGGGGCTCTACCCCCACGCGGCCGGCTGCCTCACGGGCGATCTCTTCAATCGCCTTGAGAGCGTCACTTCGTGCCTGCCGGAGCTGGTAGAGAACGGCGAGTATGTCTGCGGTCATCATGGCAAGTGGCACCTTGGGGACGACGTCTTTGCCCAGCACGGGTTTGATGACTGGATCAGCATCGAGGACCACGAGCATCGCCAGTTCTACTCGGAGGGAAGGGATTCCTTTCAGCCCTGCACCCACCACCAGTACCTGCTTGACCAGGGCTTTGAACCCGACCACATGGCCGAGGACGGGTTTCGGGCGTTCACCTCTGGGTTTTGCGCGCGCCTGCCCGAGGAGTATGGCAAGCCCGCGTTCCTCGCGCGTCACGCATCGCAGTTCATCCGCGAGAACAAGGATAGGCCCTTCATCCTGTTTGTAAGCATCGTCGAGCCACACCAGCCGTACTTCGGGCCTCGTGATAACCAGTACGACCCGGCGCAGGTCACGTTGCCGCCGAACTTTGCGAGCGTGCCGACAGAAGAGCAGCCACTGAAGATTCGTGTCCTCTATCACCTCTACCGTGAGCGCGGGTTCGGCGTCCCCCTCAAGACGGAGCGAGACTGGCGGCAGATGACTGCCAAATACTGGGGAAATTGCAGCCTGGTGGACACGCACGTTGGGACGATCCTCGACACCATGGAGGAGTGCGGCTTGGGCGACAACACCATCGTCGTCTTCACCTCCGATCACGGCGAGATGATGGGCAGCCACGGATTGCGCGGCAAGGGCCTCATGTTCGAGGAAGCCGTGCGCGTGCCGCTCATGATTCGCCTGCCTGGCCAGAAGACGAGCAAGAGGGTCAAGGGGCCGGTGAGTCACATCGATTTGATGCCCACGCTGCTGGACTTGATGGGTCAGCCCGTCCCCGATCACTTACAGGGAAGGAGCTTGCAGCCCCTCCTCCAGCAGAATGGCACGCCTACTCACGACCAGGATGTGTTCATCGAGTGGGAGGGGCCCCTGCCATGCGAGTTACCGGAGGCCTTGAGGGGAATCGTTTCGGAGGCGGACATGAGGGCGAGCTTCGACGACCCGGTGCGGACCATCGTCACGCCCGACGGGTGGAAGTTCAACTGCAGTCCGCTGGGAGAGCATGAACTCTACAATCTCGAGGAAGACCCCATCGAGGTCCGAAATCTGGCGTCAGATCCCCAATATCGCTCTCTTATACGAGATCTTACTGCGCGAATCCGCCGCTGGCAGGAGGAAGTGGCCGACACGGTAGACCTGTCGTCGGCGAACGAGTAATAATATTCTTCACGTTGGTCCAATGAGAAATTTCCCGCCTTGCTGTCCTCTTTCCTTCGGGCCCGGCAGCTCTGCCCTTCTGCTGGTCTCTGTGTTCGTTTCTCCTGTTGTTGGGTCGGCCGGCCAGTGCCGGGTCCGCCGCCGAAGACGAGTTCCTGACTCTTTCTCAGGTACTCGACGCCCATCCCTTCCTTCGCTCCGAACGGCCTTCCTACCGCAACTTCGCCTGGGAGCCCTACAACCACCAGTCAGACCACTCCTATTCCTTCGACGAAATCAACGGGGTCGGATTTCAGAACCGGCCGCAGGCCTTCCATAGCCAATTCGGCGACTATCTGGTTACCGGCTACGACCTCTACTCCTGGGAAGAGAGGCGTCAGCCTGACCTGACCATCGGCAGCAGCCTCTTCAAGGATTGGACGTCCTGGCACTACGTGTTCGACCAGCTCGCAGTAGGCCACGACAGCTACCGCTCGTGGGGCTACAGCCTCATCGTCGGGGATGGCCTCGTCGCGCGCCTGTCGCCGCTGACCATGTCGAAGACGGACTTCAACGGCGCCCGCCTCGACCTGTCTACGCCGCACCTCAAGGTCACGACGATGGCCTCCCGCATCGCCCGCCCGAACGCTGAGCACCCCTGGATCTACAATCTCAACGGCCTCGAGGCGAACACCGCCAATTCGACCATGCTGCTTGGCAGTCGGGCACAGGCGGATATCGGGGCTCTGCAGATCGGGCTCAACGGCGTCAATCTGCACACCTTCGAGGCCCTGGGCACGAACAACAGCATCAAGGGTGTGGTGCGCCCGGATCAGCCCCTGTTGGATATCCTGGTCGTGAGATTTTCCGACGACTCGCCGGGGGACGGCAAAGGTGGAGCCGTCGTACAGGAGGTGGAGCTCATAATCGATGGCCGTCGCCGGCCTGACATCAGGCCCGGGGTGGTCCGCCACCGGGCCGGAACGGCGACTCAGGTCGGCAAAAACCTCTCGAGCGGATTCCTGCCGGTCAACTACAACCAATTCGCGGGGTCATTTGGGAGATTCACGGGCGCACCGCGCTTCTACCGGGACCAGGAGATCCCCCTCTACGCCGACTATCTTTATCGGCTGGCGCACGAGGATCGCGATTTCCTCATCAGCCTGCAGAACGGGGACGGCAGCTGGGTGGACAGAAACGACGACTTCGTGGAAAAGAACACGAACCTTGAGGGGCTGCAGTCGACCTTCATAGTGGAGTCGCCTGACGACGTCCTCGCCGCCGACGGCACCGATGCGCTCGCCTACGTTTTCGACCTGTCCGCCGTGCCCAATATCGAATCAGTGCGGGTCGAGGCCGTTGTCGGCAACGACTACCGGGTGGAGCTCGCCAAGATCTACCAGTTCAGCGACAAGCCGGGAAACCTGGACACGAAGTACCGCAGCATGCCCTACGAGACCGTGCTGCGCGCCGCAGGCAACGTGCGCGATCAGTCCAACGTCGAGCGAGTCGGCTTTGACGTCGGCGCCAACACGTCGTTGTTCACCTACAGCGCCGACCTGCACCTGGAGTTGCCGGGGCTCGAGATCAGCGGCGAGTACGCGCGCTCGGCCGCCTTCGCCCGCTTCCCGTCCCATGTTGACCGCACCCCCGACTTTCACAGCAGCCCGCGGTTCTCTGATAGAGGCTCGGCCTCTTTCCTCAACGGCACGAGCTGGTTCGGTCGCGGTCGCGTCGGCTTCGAGCTGTTCGCCATGAACCCGGACTTCACAACCGATATGGTCGCCTACCTGCCCCGGGACCCCGGATACAGCAGGAATACCGATATCTACTTTGGTCTGGCCAACAACACCACGATATGGCGGCTTGTGCAGGACAACGAAGACGGGGACCGCTGGCCGGACCTCTCTCTCGGCTGGATCCTCGGCTCCCCGGGAAACAACGATTGCAGAGCATTTGATTGCGACGGCACCTTTCCGGGCCAGGACCTGGACAACGACGGCATCGCGGACACCAACCGCAACCTGAACCAGTTGCCCGACTACGAAGAGCCGTTTCTGATGTACGACGTCGATCCCAACGACTTCGTCTACGGCATGGACCGCAACAACAACGACGAGCCGGATATCCGCGAGGACGACTACGATGCCGACTACCCCTATGACCTCGACCAGCGGGGCTACCACCTCTTCGGACAGTACGACCTGACGCCTCACTGGACGGTCGGTGTCGGACGCCACGATGTGGAGGGCATCGCCGGCGGTGGTCGCAACAACTCCACCTATGCCCTCGTAACCTACCGGCGGCAGGGCCTCGAGCGGTTGCGGCAGGTCTTTTTCGAGAACCACTTCCGTCGGGTGCAGGACGATATCCCCGACGAGTACAATCGCGTCCGCGAGGATATCGAAGTCATCACCAGAGGTCCCTACTCCGCCAGTTTCGACGGCCTTACCCACGTGCTCAGCCGCAACCCGCTCATCACGCGGCCGGATTTGCTGTTCTACGAAGACAGCGACGTCAACGAGACCTACCTGGAAGGGCGCGTCAGACTCTGGTCCGGCCTTGAGGTCGTGCAGAAACTCCGGCTGCGGCTCAACTGGCAACAGGACGGGCTCCTGCCCAGCGGCACCTTCCAGCGCGAGCGTCGGCTCGATCAGTGGAACGTCGTCAGCCGCGCCGACTACACCCGCTACTGGGGCAGCTTGAAAGTTCAGCCACAGTTCAAGTTCATGCTCCTGCGGCTGCGGGACCAGCGCGCCGAGCGCTCGCTGCGCTCGGAGGTGAGTATCATCCCCATCCTGCGGGCCGAATACCCGCTCATGAGCCGGTCGACGCTGCAGGTCGGTATTCAGGGGATCGGCCCCCTCCCCTACCGCTTCGAGGACCGCGTCGCCGAGCGCCATAGCTTCGAGCGCCGCACCAAGTTCGTGAACCTGACCAACGAATCGTCTTATTTCGGCTACCAGCTCTTCACCATCGTCGGATTCACGAGAGACAAGCAGGATTTCGACGACGAGTTTCAGACGTTCAATGAATTCGATAGCTGGTCGTTCTTCATTCGCGCCCTCGTCGGCTTCACCCAGTACGGCAGACCGCTGTGAGAAAGCGCTTCAGAATCGTCGGCAGATGTCACCGCTCCTCGCGCCGCTCTGATCGAGACGTGAAGCAGGAAAGAACCTGAGTCATTACGACTGGATCATACAGGGTGGCCGTGTCATCGATCCGGCCAACGGTGTCGACGACGAGCTCGATCTGGCCATCTCGGCGGGTGAGATCGCCGGGGTCGACAGAGGGCTCGATGTAGCGGCGGCAAATCGCGTATACGACGCCGCCGGCAAGCTGGTAGTGCCGGGCCTCATCGACTTGCACGCGCACTGCTACCAGAGGGTAACTCCGGCGGGCGTTGACATCGACCACTACGGCCTGGGACGGGGGATGACGACTATCGTCGACGCCGGCAGCGCCGGCAGTGACACTTTCGACGACTTTCGAGCCAACGCGGTGGAGCGCTTCAACACACGCGTAATCGCTTTTCTCAACATCTCGCGAGTGGGCCTGTCCGTCAGGCGCGCTGACGACGGCCGTGAGCTGGAACACCTCGAGCGGCCGGAATTCATCAGCAGTGCCGATTGTGCCGACTGCATCGAGTCCAACCGCGACGTCATCGTCGGCGTCAAGGTGCTGCTGTCCGCATCGCTGGCCGACGACGGTCGGAATGAGGCGAAGGCGCTCCGCGAGGCCCAGGAAGCGGCCTCGACAACCGCCACGCCGCTGATGACCCACCACAGTCTCTCCACCGTATCCCTGGATGACTGTCCGGGCGGCTTGCGAGAGGGCGACATCTACACGCACTGCTATCACGGTTTCGAAAGCACGATCATCGACGCACAGAGCCGCCATGTGCATCCGGTGGTACGGGCGGCGCGAGAGCGCGGCGTCCTCTTCGACGTCGGCCACGGCATGGGGGCATTCAACTGGACCGTCGGTGAGATCTGTGCCGCAGACGGGTTCTGGCCTGACATCGTCAGCACCGACCTGCACACCGGCACCTTTGAGGGCCCTGCCTACGACATGCCCACAGTACTCACGCGGATGCTCCATCTGGGCATGCCATTGCGCGAGGTGATCCGGTGCTCGACGATCGCGCCGGCCGAGGCCGTGGGATGGTCTGACCGCATCGGCACGCTGGGCGTCGGTCGCGAGGCAGACGTAGCCGTGCTCGCCATCGACGATGTGGACATGGACCTCGAGGACTGTCAGGGACAGATGCGCCGGATCAGCCGGCGCCTCGTAGCGCAAGCGGTCTGGCGTGCAGGTGTATCCGTTGACGTCACCGAGCCGCGCTGTTTTCCCAACGAGCGGCGAATCGAGGAGTCGAGGGAGAATTGGCCGCAGCTGGTGATCAGGGATGCGTCACTCGATTGAGCCTGACCTGCGTACAACGCTTCGGCTCGGCGCTCACCAGGGACAGCTACAGCAGTGCTTTTCGGGTCGACCCTTCTAGAGATAGCAAAGGGGCGTTTCCGTTGGATCTTCAATGGTTTCGCACCCATCTGCTGGAGGACATCCTGCCGTATTGGCTGCGGCATGCGGTCACGCAGACAGGGTATCTGCACCCACACCTTGACCGGGAGTGGCAACCCACCGGGAAGAGATATGCCAGCCTGGTCTCTCAAACGAGGCTGATCTATAACTTCTGCGTCGGCTATGAGTTGACTCGGGACCCAGCCTATCGGCAGGCCCTCGAGGCTGGCACGCACTTCCTGATCGAATATTTCTGGGACTCCAGGCACGGTGGATGGTTCGGCGCCTGCAACCCGGATGGCCGCATCGTGCGAGATCATAAAGATTGCTATGGACATGCCTTCGCGATCTTCGCGCTGGCCCATGCGACAGGCATCACTGGTGAGAAGGCATGGCGGGAAGCGGCGACCAGAACGTGGGAACTCCTCCAGACACACTTTCACGATGGCTACGGAGGATTTGCACTCAGCCTGACACGGGATTTCCAACAGAGCTGTCAAACCAAGTCGCAGAATCCCCTAATGCACCTATTTGAGGCGCTCCTGGCGCTGGGAGACCTTGAGGGACATGGAATGCGTCCATCGGGACGCTCGAGGTGTGAGCGATTTCGTGGTGAGGCGGCTGTGCCGGCAGTCCGACAGTCGGCTCCCTGAAGTCTATACCCTTGACTGGGAGGAGTTGCCAGAAGGGGAAGGCGGGAGGCTGGATCTGGGTCACGCCTTTGAGTGGGCGTACCTGCTCTCGTCGGCCGTCGAGCGAGGACTACCCGAGGCGTATCTGACGCAGGCAGATGCCTTCCTGGACTATGGGCTACTGCTGGCCTACGACCCGAAAGATGGCGGCATCCGGTCCCCCGCTTCCCCGGATGGGCGCAGAGTCTCATCGACCAAGGGCTGGTGGGAGCAGTGCGAAGCTTATTCGTGCGTTGATGCACTTTGCCATACTGCGAGGAAGGCGAGAGCTCCTGGACCCGTTGCAGCACGTCGTGGATTTCGTCAAGCACACCTACGTGGACCCCGACCATGGAGGGTGGTACGCCAGCCCCAAGTCTCGGAACAAGGGCAGCGAATGGAAGGTGGACTACCATGTGGTAGGCATGTGTCGGGAAGCCATTCGTTTGCTCGAACGGGCAGCCGAAACCATCGAAGCGCCTGCACCCCGACCGGGCCGCGAGGTTCCATAGGTGGAGACGTATCCTTATCTTGAGCCGCCATGACATCCGATCGAAATGCGCTACTGGAAGACTGCATCGGCGCCCTGAGGAAAGGAATCCTAACAGAAGACGACCTGCGCAACCTGGCGGGCGAGCTGCGTGGGCGGTCCGGAACGCAGGACCTGCTCTATCTGCAGACGGCGACGACGTCCGTGACTTCGAAAGTGATCGGCATGACCATGCTCCTCGATGGCGAGATCGATGACGGTCCCGCTGACCCTGAAAAGTGGCCCTACACGACCGTCGTCGAAGCGATCACCGACGGCTGGCGCGTGATCCGCTTCCCCGGCGCAGCTCCTGTCCGCGCACTCTCAGGATGGGCAAATGATCTGCGAGTTTATCCTCGAAAAATGACAACATCGATAAACAAACTGCTGCGGGCCGGAGAAAACGACTGCCCATCGAGTGGACAGCGGCATCCAGCCGACCTTGAGCGACAGCCAGGTCCTCGAATTCTGCAAGACGGGCATTCTCGAACTGACGGCGGTCATTCCCGATTCGACGAACATCTGGGTCACTGAGTGCATAGAGCGGGAGGTCGATCGCGATGCCGCCGCTATCACTCAGAACAATCTGTTGGCCGAAGAGCGCTTCGTGCGGGAAGTCCTCCTGCATCCCGAGGTAGCGGGCGTGACGAGATCTTTGCTGGGAGAGCAGTTCCAGCTGCCCGACTGGCTCGCCAACCACAGACTCGATGGCCCTGCGGCGGCGCGGCCGTGGCACGTCGACGCCGGCTCGAAGTTCGAGCGCACACTCAACATGCTCCAGATCTTCTACTATCCTCAGGACGCCGCTCCCGACATGGGTCCGACCCTGTTCATGCCGGGATCGCATCTGGCACCCATCGCGCGCGAGGAGCTGGAGCACTTCGGCAACCTGGCCGGCCAGGTGATGACGGAGTCTCTCGCTGGATCCGTGTTCTTCACCGCCTACTCGATATGGCACCGCCAGCCGTTGAAGAAGGCCGAGGGGGTGCGCAACCTCCTGAAGTGGGACTCCTGGCGTACCGCGTCACCCCGGCGGCGACTGGATCGTCGATAAAGACTTCGATTTCGGCAGGGCAGACTATGCCTTCGAAAACGACTACTTCTGCAGTGCGGCGCGGATCCATCAGTCGGTGCCGAGAATCGCGGAGCTGTTTCTGTGGCTGTGCGGCAGGTCAGCGGAACTCCATCACCACGGGGGCGCGAGCTGGCCGTACAGCGTTTCCGATCCGGATTTCCGTTGGGACGGTGCCCCCGCCGCCGATGTCGACTGACCTTCGCCGGTGAACTGTCCCGGTGTCAGCGCCAGGCAGTGCTCGTCAAGTGCCAGCCGTTGCCGTGCTCGCAGGCGTAGACCTTCAGAGTCGCGCCCCTGCTCCTTTCGCAAGATATCAGCCCTTCGTTCGGCGTCATCACGGCTCTGGTACGCGTCTTTCGGCTTGCCGTCTTTTCCGGTGCAGTGGCCGCACTTCTCGCTGGGCGTCTGCCTGCTCTTTGGAGCCAGGTGCCACAGGCCGCAGCGATCGCACTGATAGGGAACCAGGTCCTGCTGATACCTGCTGTTAGCATGATCTGCCCCGTCCTTTGCTTCCCGCTCCGAGTCGTACTCGGTGAGCGGCTTGCCGGACTTCTTGCCGATGCAGGTTTCGCTCTTGCGGTTCACAATCTCACCTCGGGCTCCAAACTGCGTGGCCGCTGGATAGCGGTCAGTATATATTCGCTCCGCCCGTCGGCGACGGTCAATCCACTCACCGAAACAAACTGAGGATAGAGCCATGGCCCCGTCCATATCGACCCGCAAGATAGGTCGAACCGATGTCACGGTGACCGAGTTCGGCTGCGGTACCGCCCCCATCGGAGACCTGTTTACCGTGCTGACGGAAGACGGCGCTCAGGAAACGCTGCAGGCAGCGTGGGATTGCGGCATCCGCTACTACGACACGGCTCCGTTCTACGGCCACACCAAGAGCGAACACCGCCTGGGCTACTTTCTGAGACAGCAGAAGCGCGGGGAATTCGTCATCTCGACCAAGATTGGCCGCATATTCGAGCCGATGCTGGATCTCGACCGGTTCAAGCCCGAATTCTGGGGCGCGCCGCTGCCGTTCGACCTCCACTTCGACTACAGCTACGACGGCGTCATGCGATCGTGGGAGGACAGCCTCCAGCGGCTGGGGCTCAACTCCGTCGACATGCTGCTCATCCACGACCTCGACCTATGGTTCAACGAGACCGAGCTGCAGGTTAACGCCTGGCTCTCGCAGCTTTACACGAGCGGCTGGCGCGCCCTCGATGAGCTGCGATCGAGCGGGCTGATCGGCGCTATCGGCGCCGGCATCAACGAGACCGGCATGATGCCGCGCTTCCTCGATATCGTCGATCTCGATTTCTTCCTCGTGGCGCTGCCCTACACCCTGCTGGACCACGAGGTTCTCGAGAGCGAATTTCCCCGGTGCCAGGAGCGCGGCGTCGGCGTCGTCATCGGCGCCCCGTTTGCCTCCGGCATCCTCGCCACCGGGCCCGTCGAGGGAGCCACCTACGCCTACGCCCCTGCGACTCCTGAGATCCTCGAAAAGACCCGGCGAATTCAGGCCGTCGGCGAGCGCCACGATGTGCCCCTCCGTGCCGCCGCGCTTCAGTTCCCCCTTGTCCATCCCATCGTCAGCGCCATCATACCGGGAGCGATCCAGCCCGAGCATGTGCGGTCGAACGTCGAGGACTATCGGCGCGATATTCCTGCCGATTTCTGGTCGGAGTTGAAGTCGGAAAGCCTGATCAGGGAAGACGCCCCGACACCCTGATCAGTCCAGCGGCATTACCTATGGATAGGTAGTACAAGGCTCTTTTGTTGGTGAAGGTGGCCTGAGCGACGCTCTTAGCCAGTCAACGCAACACCTTCGTCAACGCAACACCTTCGTCAACGCAACACCTTCATTGAAGCGTTCTGCGGGTGAAACGAACCCCAACGTCTTCCGCGGGCGCTGGTTCAGTTGAAGAGCGACTCTGTTCAGGTCGGCTTGGGAGAATAGCGACAGATCGGTCTTCCTCGGGAAGTACTGTCGAAGAAGGCGATTCGTGTTCTCATTTGTGCCTCGTTGCCAGGGACTCTGAGGATCACAGAAATACACCTCGACGTCAGTTGCGATCGAGAACTCCTTGTGCCGAGCTAGCTCCATTCCTCGATCCCAGGTAAGGGACAACCGCACCGCGGAGGGGAGTCGTTTCACCTGGCTGATCAGCGCTCTGACAACGGTCTCGGTGTCTTTGCCGTTGAGCTTCACGAGCATCGTGAACCGAGACTGCCGCTCCACCAACGTGGCGATGTGCGTGTTGTTCGACCCCGAGATCAAGTCTCCCTCCCAGTGGCCGGGAACGGCGCGGTCCTCGATCTCGGCAGGCCGCTCGCTGATGGATACGGCGTCGACGATCCGGCCTCTCGGCTGATCGCGTGTGCTTGCCTTCTTGGATCGCCGCATCATCCTTCGCGTCCGCAGATGCGCAATGAGGTCCTTGTTGAGTGCCCCGCGTGCCTGGATGAAGAGAGTTCGATAGATCGTTTCGTGGGATATCTGAGCTATAATCAGAAGGTGTGGAAATAGACAGACGGCGATCCTACCCTTCCTTTGTAATTAGCCATCACAAACGCCGGGGCTATCCCGGCAGGAAGAGGAGAATCGCCATGGCACAACCTAAGCCGAGCACGACGGAAATGTCCATGTGTAAAGCCCTGGGTTTCTGGACACTGATTTGGCGGATGGTCAGGCCGCCTTGGACAACTCCTGCTGGAAGCTCCGGCGCACCTGGTTTGGCGTCTGATAGTTGTGTCGCTCGAGGAGCCACTTCTCGTTGTAGACTCTCTTGAATTCGAGCAGGGCAAGACGGAGCTCTTCGACCGTGGCAAAGTATCGGACCCACAGGAGATTCTCCTTGAGGGTGCGGATGAATCGCTCGGAGCAGCCATTGCCCTCCGGGGCACGCACGAAGCTGGGCGATGACTCGATGCCCAGGAAGTCGATCTGTTTCTGGAAGTGGTCGGACATGTACGCAGAGCCATGATCGTGGCGCAGCTGCAGCCCCCCGGCGATACCCTTGTCGCCGCCGCCGAAGTGTTCGCGGACTCCCTGGTGGATCGGCTCCAGGGCCTCGAAACGGTCGCCTGTGGCCGCTGCATGAATGCCGATGCACTCCGAGCTGCAGTGGTCGACAGCCACGAAGACCGTAGCTGTGCCTTCGCCGGTGGTCACGGTGGTGGTCAAGTCGGTTCCCCACATCTGGTCTGGTCGCTCGGTGGTGATCGTCCCGTCGTGTGCTTGCGGGCCCCTTGGCTGGCCGGCGCGTTGCGGCACCTGCAGGCCGTGCTCGCGCATCACACGGCGTACGCGTTCCTTCGAGGTGCGGATGTCCTGCGCCCGCAGCCTGGGCCCACATCTTGCGGTAGCCTTCCCCGTGAAAGGGGGACGCCTTCAGCAACTCGCGAATCTTCTCAGCTAGCTCATCGTCGGTACACGGCCCTTGGGGACCTCGTTTCTTCCGCTCAAGACGCTCCTCCGGACGCAGAGCCGCCCGACGCCGATGCTCGTGGACGGTGGAGCGAGGAAACTGCCAGACCCGACACACACGCTGCAGCCTGTACGGCCGCTTCCTGGAGGGCGACTGGGTCTGGCTCATCGCTTCGACCTCCGGGATGCCAAAGGGAGTCCATCCTCCAGGCGATGGATCTTGGACTCCAGCAACTCGTTGTCCATCGTCAGATCCCCCACCTTCGCTTTCAGGCGGGCGATCTGTTCATCCCGCTCATCACGGGTACGGCTGTGCAGAGCTGACTCACCCCCACCCAGGAACTGCTCGCGCCACTCACTCAGCGCGTGGCTGCCATCACACCCAACTCCCGGGACAGGACCTCCAGGTCCTCCCCACGCAGCAGGCGCAACACCGCCTCCTGCTTTCGACGAGCGGAGAATCGGCCGACCCGAACACCCTTCTTCTGCTTAGTCATCTCGAACACTCCTTTCAGGTCCATGTGGACCCTCTAATGTGTCCAAGAAAACCCTGGGGCGCTGGACATGCCCACGTTCGAAACGCTGGAAGAGTGGACACGCTCGCAGATTCAGTCGCTGATGCAGTCGGTTCTGGATGAAGAAGTCACCCATGCGCTGGGACGGTCACGGTACGAGCGACAGGCACCGTTGGACGCAGCCGGCGGCTACCGCAATGGGTACGGGAAGCGGCGGCGACTGTCCTTGACCTCGGGCACGATCGAGGTGAAACGCCCTCGGGTGCGGGGTCTGGAAGAGCGATTTGAGAGTGCGGTACTGCCGCTGTTCGCCCGGCGCACCCAAGAAACAGGTCAGCTGCTGCCAGAGCTTTACCTGCACGGTTTGTCTCAGGGCGACTTCGAGCTGGCGCTGCGCGGCCTGCTGGGCAAGGGAGCGCCTTTGTCGGCGTCCTCGATCGCTCGTTTGCGTGAGAAGTGGATCGTCGAATACAACGCCTGGCGCAGCCGACGACTGGATGACCGCGAGCTCGTCTACGCCTGGGCGGACGGGATCTACGTCAAAGCCGGTCTTGAGAAGCAAAAAGCCGCTCTCCTGGTGGTCATCGGCGCGATGAGCGATGGGCGCAAAGAAGTCCTGACGATTGTCCCGGGCTATCGCGAATCGACAGAGTCGTGGGCGGGCGTACTGCGCGATCTGCGTGACCGCGGACTGAGCGTGGCGAAGTTGTTGGTGGCGGATGGGCACCTGGGTATCTGGGCGGCCCTGGCAGAGGTCTGGCCGGAGACGGCTGAACAGCGATGCTGGAATCACCGCATCCTGAACGTGCTGGATAAGCTGCCAAAACGCGTGCAGGTCGAAGGGCGGCACCTGCTGACACAACTCCCGTACGCGCCGACCCGTCAGGAAGCGACGAAACGTCGCGATCAATTCGCCAAACGGTTTCGCCGCGAGTGTCCAGACGCCGTCGATATCCTTGAGCGCGATTGGGACCGTATGGTGACATTCTACGACTTTCCCGAGGCCCACTGGCAACACCTGCGCACCACCAACGTCGTCGAAAGTCCCTTCGCTTCGGTACGGTTGCGAACCAATGCGGCCAAACGATACAGGAAGGTGGCCAATGCCACCGCCCTCATTTGGCGGGTACTGATGGTGGCCGAGAAACGATTCCGGCGACTCAATGCACCGCATCTCATGGCTGACGTCTACGCCGGGGAGTGCTACGAAAACGGATCACCCATCGCGCAAAGGAAGAAGATCGCCGCCTGAGTCGTTTACACACCATTTGACCCTAGCTCGGATATCTGCATATTTCCTAAAAGCGCATACTCCCGCTTCAGCCATCCCGATATCTGCTCAGGTGACCACTTCAGGCGTAGCTTGTCCGCCACGACTCGCCGCAAACGAAGATTGGATGCGAGTCGGCAGCATTTCGGCCGGCTGGCGCGCGTCCAGGCTGCTTGGTCGGCGACGTTTGCTCGGTACCTTTGCCGCCCGCCATTGCGGGCAATCTCTCGGCTAACCGTCGAGGGTGCACGCTCAACAGCGGCCGCAATTATTCGTATCGATTTTCCCGCAGCGATACCTCGAGAGATCTCTTCACGCTCTTCCCAGCCAAGAGCCCATCGAGAGCGTCGACGCGGCATTGGTACGATGCCCCCATTGGCGGTGATGACACCATGAATCGACGCCGGATGCTTCCCGAGCGCCCGACCAATATCGCTATGCGACTGGCCGCTCTTCCATCGACGCCATACCTCCAACTTCTGTGACGCGGACAATCCTGGTCGTCCCATTTGAGCCATGTGCAACATCTCCTATGATTAGATTAGTGGGAAGAATGTTGCATTGACCGATTGAATATACCCTAGTCCAGCGGCAGGAGCTCGACGAGCCGCTGACGGGCCTCGAAGGCGGAAGGTCCCACATACTGTACCGCCTGGGGAGAGATCGCGTCGACATGCGGAAAGTGGACGTGGCCGCAGAAGATGGCGACCAGGTTCGGGGCGGCTGACAACGAGCGCACAAACTCGAGCGTCTCGGCCGAGTCGGGGCTAATCCCCTGTATCTCTCGAGCCCCTTCCCCCCACCATGGGTCGGCCAGAAGGAGCGGCCTTTTCCACACTGCAATCGTCGGATCGCGCAGGGTCGGCAAACTCAGTGGAATATGCGTCAACAGCACTGTCGGCAGACCAGCAGCCAGCTGCTCGGTGAGAAACGTGAGCTGCTCCTCGCTGATCTCGTACGTCGAGTCGTCGACGGCCACGAAGCGAATACCGCCCACATCGCGCGCCTGATGTGAAGGGTGGCCATCTGTCAGTCGATCCAACGACGGCCACGCCTTGTCTCTTGCGGCCGTGCCTTTTGGCATGTCCGAAAAGTGCCAGTCGTGGTTGCCGGCCGTAAACATGAACTCGGTGCCGCTGCTGGCAAGGCCCTCGGCAGCGCCTTCGAGGTTGGCCTGGGACGGGAAGTGGATGAGATCGCCCGTGTGGGCCAGCAGGTCCACCTGCTTCCCGGCGACGTCTCGCATCACCTCAGCGAAGGTCTCCTCGGCATAGATGTTATTGCCGTTTCCATCCTTGCGGCGCTCGCCGAACTTCTCGCGAAATCCGCCGCACGCTTCCATATGCTCGGCGTCGCGGTCGTCGATGAGCCCGAGATGCGAGTCGGTGACGTGCAGTAGCCGCACCGGCTTCGCCAGCCCCTCGATCTTTATGGTCGCCGACTCATCCGTCCATGTGTGAGTTATGCGCATTTTCGTCCTCTGCTGCGGGGTCATCCATCGTCAGTGGGCGACAAGATAGCGCGGCCTCAAGTGCTGGCAAGGTCGCTGACGATCCGACGTCATCCCGTTAGACCCGCTTCAGTCAACACCTTGATGATCTCCTCTCGTCCCTCTGCGGCAACCGGTAGTGCTGGAAGACGAGGTCGCATCCCTTCGAATCCGAGAACATCCATAGCTGTCTTTACACCCGGTGCGCCGTACCTGATGACAGTTCCATCGATGCGCGATGCCATGGCCTGAAGAGAGCGAGTCTCCGCGAATCGCTCGTCATACCCCAGTCGCACGATCTCCATGCACAGCGAGGGCGCCACATTTCCAAGCCACATGCATGCCCCGTTCGCTCCCATCAGCATGCCGTATGCCAGCAGCCCCCCATTGCAGATCCAGAAACGGCGGTCTCGCGGCACGAGCGCCCGCACGTACGCCTCGAAGCGAAGGTTTTGGTCCGTGATATACCCGAATACATTATCGCGTTCGCAAATTGCGCCGAGAATTTCAGGTGGAGCCGCCGGTGCATCTGTAAAGGTCTGGTGAATGACCACCACGGGAAGGGGGGAATGAGTTGTCACCGACTCGAAGTAGTGCTCTATCGCCTCCGGCGGGAGCCCTCTCGGCACGCGAACGCGAACCAGATCCGCTCCTGCATTCGCATATTGCTCCGCCAGACGAACAGCTTCGCTCTGCGATGTACTGTCAATACCTGCGATGGTGAGACGTTGACCGGCATGAGCCAGATTGACCGTGCTGACGATCTCGACTTTCTCGTCTTCGCTCAACGCCGATTCCTCGCCTTGCGCCGAAGTCAGCACAAAACCTGAAAGCGGAGTCCTCACCCAGCGCTCGATGTTTCGGCTGAGCGCGTCATAGTCCACCGAATCATCATCCCCGAACGGCGTTAGCGTCGGTGCCACGACAATAGGATCACTATCGGGAACAGCCATCGCTCTTATCCATCGCCAATGGAACGCAGAGATTCCTCAGCCCGCGGCAGGGAGCCCTAATCGACCTCGGGCCCCAGCCGCAGGGAATGTGCCTTGATCAGGCAGTAGATGTCCTGCCCCGGCGCCAGGCCGAGCTCGGCGATGGCCTCCGGGGTGACCTTGGCCGCCAGGCGGCGGCCCACGTCGACGTACACAAGGCGCGTGGATCCAGTCTGTGAGACCTCCGTCACCGTACCGCGCAATATATTGCGCAGGCTCAGGCCCTCGGGTCGGACGCGGGAGAGAATGATGTCGTCAGCGCGCAGGCCGACAAAAATACGCGTACCTGCAGGACGGTCACAGGCCGGGATGCGCAGCACCTGGTCACCGAAGCGGGCACGACAGGCACCCGAGGCCTCGGTGTCCGGGAGTATCTCCACGGGCAGGACATTCTCGAAACCGAACTCATCCAACAAAGGCAGGACGCGCGGGTTTGAAGCGATCTTGAAGAAGTCGCCGTGTGCGACCACGCGCCCCTCGTCGAGGACGATCACCTGCCCGGTGAGCTCGAGGATTTCGGCCACGGAGTGGCTCACGTAGAGAATGGGGATGCCGAGGTCGGTGCGCACGTGGCGCAGGTAGGGGATGATGCGGCTCTTCAGGCCCTGGTCGAGAGAGGCGAGCGGCTCGTCCATCAACAGCAGACGCGGCGAGGCGAGCAGGGCCCGCCCGAGTGCGACGCGTTGACGCTCGCCGCCCGACAGGTGACCGGGACGGCGCGTCAGCAGCGGGCCGATCTCGAGGAGCTCGACGATGCGCTCGGGCTCGAAGCGTCGCTCGGCGGGGCGCAGCAGATCGTAGCCGAAGCGCAGGTTGTCGGCCACGTTCAGGTGCGGGAACAGCAGGTCGTCCTGGAACACGTAGCCCAGGTGACGGGAGTGCGGCGGGCGATCGACGCCGGCGTCGGCGTCGTAGAGGACCTCGCCGTCGAGTTCGATGCGGCCAGAGTCCGGGTGCAACAGACCGGCGACCATGTTCAGCAGCGAAGTCTTCCCCGCACCCGACGGACCATATATGGCAGTCACCGGGTAGCGCAGCGTCTCCTCCATTTCGAGCGTGAAAGAGGCCAGTCGGCGCTGAAGACTCAGGCTCAGCATGGCTCAGTCGCGCCTCGACCGGCGCACCGCCCACTCGCTGCCCAGCAGGGCAGCCAGGGATACGGCGACGGAAACCCACACCAGACGCGTCGCGGCATCCTCCCCGCCGGGCTGGTTCAGGTAGGTGTAGATCGCCAACGGTATCGTGCGCGTCTCTCCTGAGATATTGGCGACAAAGGTTATGGTGGCGCCGAACTCGCCGAGGCTGCGCGCGAATGCGAGTAACGCTCCGACGAGCACCCCCGGAGCAGCCAGTCTCAGGGTGACCGTGAAGAAGACCCGCAGCGGCCCGGCACCCAGGGTGTTCGCCACACCCTCGAGACGCGGGTCCACTGCCTCGATGGCGAGACGGACAGCGCGCAGAGCGAGTGGAAATGCGACCACCGCCGATGCTATAGCGGCGCCTTTCCAGTCGAAGGCGAGGGTCAAGCCGACGCCCTCAAGAAGCGGCCCGAGGAGGCCGCGTCGGCCGAACAGCAACAGCAGCAGGTAGCCCGTCACTACGGGCGGAAGCACCAGGGGCAGGTGGCACAGGCCGTCGACGAGGAGCTTGCCGCGGAACTCGTGCCGCGCCAGCAGCCATCCGAGAGCGACGGCGACAGGCAGACTGAGGACGACGCAGGCGATGGCGACGCGCAGCGACAGGCCCAGGACATGCAATTCCTCAGGGGTGGGCAAAGGCGGCTACTCCTCGACCTGCGGCGCCGGCAACGGATGGGCGACCACGGTGAAGCCGTGTCGGCGAAACACGGCGGCGGCGCCAGGCGAGCGCAGACTGTCCAGGATGGCGCGCACCTCCGCGGTGGCGCGACCCTTGACGATGGCGGCCGGGTAACGGATTGGCGAATGCAGGCTGTCCGCCAGTTCGGCGACGACCTCCACTTTGCGGCTGATGGCCGCATCGGTGGCGTAGATGATGCCCGCGGAACATTCGCCACGCTCCACAAAGACAGTTGCGGCGCGCACATCAGACGCCGGTGCCAGTCGGTCCTTCAATGCGGGCCACCAGCCCAGCATCTCGAGTGCCTGCCTGGCGTAAATCCCCGCCGGTACGTGATCCGGGTCGCCGAGGGCAAGGCGCCCGCGGAAGGCACCGGAAAATCGAAACCGGCGCGCGGTTGCACTGACAGGCCAGCCCCTGCCGGCGCGACGACGACGATGCGGTTGGCCAGCAGGTCGACACGTGACTCAGCATCGATGCGACCCCGTCCCTGCAGGTAGTCCATCCACTCTTCGTTGGCCGACAGGAAGAGATCGGCCGGTGCGCCGGCGTCGATCTGGCGCGCCAGAGAGGAAGAACTGGCGAAGGAGCACCGCACGGTAGGGTCGTCGTCAGGTGACAGAATCTGCCGAAGCGCCGTCGTCAGGCTCGCCGCCGCAAACACGGTGACGTCCGCGGCGACAGGCCCGGAGATCGACAGCATGCAACCACAAGCAAAAAGAAAAGACCGGACATTCATGGGTCCATGGAGAATCGGGCTGCCGGGTCGTGAATGCAACCAAAGGGTGTCGCGGGCACGTGAATTGCCTGCGTTCACCAAACTCTATAATATGGGAAGGCTCGACGATTGCCGACGTACCGACACCAATCACCTCTACGATTTGCACTCAGACACTACACCGCTGACAGGAGTGCGTCAGTGAGAAGTAAACCCAATCTCCTGTTCATCTTCTCGGACCAGCAGCGGTTCGACACGATGGCGTGCTACGGCAACGAGATCATCCAGACGCCGCATCTCGATGCCCTGGCGCAGGAGAGCTTTGTATTCGAAAGCGCCTATGTGAGCCAGCCGGTCTGCGTTGCCGCCCGCACCACGATCATGACCGGTCTCTACCCTCACACCCTCGGTATGGGAGATGTGAAGGCACAGCTGCCTCCCGCGGCTCGGACCGTTGCCGAGATGGTGTCCGAAGAGTATTGCTGCGGCTACAACGGCAAGTGGGATCTGGGCGACGAAGTCATACCGCAACACGGCTTTGAGGAGTGGGTCAGCACCGAGGATCTGTATCGCGGTCTGTACAGCAGGGAGGAATACCTCGAGCAGCTGAGCAGCTACCACCACTTCCTGGTGGAGAACGGCTTTGAACCGGGCATCGAACGTGAAGGGAGCATGGTCTTCGACCGTGGCACGGTGGCGTTGCTGCCGGAGCAGTACACCAAGGCCATGTTCCAGGGCAGGGAGGCAGCGCGCTTCATCAAGGAGCAGGGAGATCACCCCTTCATGCTCTACGTTGGCTATCTGGAGCCTCACCAGCCCTACGACGGACCGCTCAACGGCCTGTATCCCCGGGATAACCTGGCCACCGGGCCGCAGTTCTTTCGGATGCCACCGGACAATGCGGCTCTGAAGAATCGCGCCACGGCCGATTACTACCTGAGCGGCGGCATGAATTTCGGTGGGCTGGATTTCACACACGAGGCCGCTTGGCGCGAGCTGCGAGCCCGCTACTGGGGCAATGTCACACTCGTGGATCGGTCGGTAGGGGTCATTCTCGATGCTTTGGAGGAAAGCGGCCAGGCCGACAATACCATCGTGGTCTTTACCAGCGACCACGGCGAGATGGCGGGAGACCACGGCATGCGTGGCAAGGTGGTGATGTACGAGGAGTCTACCAGAGTGCCGCTACTCGTGCGCGTACCGTGGATGGGGAGAGAGGGCCGGAGAGTGCCGGGCGCCTTTGGCCATATCGATCTTGTTCCAACGCTCCTGGATCTGATGGGAGAGCCCCTGGCTAGCCATCTGGAGGGAGAAAGCCGCGTGCCAGCTCTGCGGGGAGAATCCACCCTGGAGGGAAACGACGTGATCATCGAGTGGAACGAAGCCCCGGGCATCGACTACAGCCACTATGCCATCAACCTGCCGGCGGAAGAGATCAACAGGGTGAAAGGAATGTCCTGGCGGACACTGGTTGCTGGCGATGGATGGAAACTGAACCTGAGCCCGGTCGACCAGTGCGAACTCTACGATCTAAATGCCGATCCGCACGAGCTCGAGAATCTTTTCGACCATCCACAGCAGCATCACCGCGTCCGCGATATGGCGGCGCGCATTCGGGCCTGGCAGGAGCGGACGGGAGACGCCGTTCCATTGCCACAGCTGTAAAGGCAAGCCCGCCTCAGCACGCTGAGCCCAGGGAGGTGTTACGGGACTCTCTGGCACACCTCTGGCTGCTCAGCAGCCTGGCTCGACAGATCGATGCCCTGTTGCTCTACACTCGTGTGGCTGATCGGTGACAGTATCGCGCAAAGTAATCCGTGCTCTTCCTGAGCATGTAACGGGCACGTTTCTTGCCTGAGTCATATTTGGTTTACAGGCAGCGAAACCCAACCTATACTCAGGCAGTCTCAACAATGGCTGACGCACCGACATCCTCAAAACCGCTGCCCGACGACATGCACTGGGGTATCTCGTACCTTCGCGAAGAACTGCAGGATCTGCGCCAGGAGATCCGTGCTCTTCATACACGCCTCGACTCGCGCTTTGCGTTGCTTCTCACAGCAATGATCGCCTTGAGCGGCATCGTCATCGGCTCAAATTTCGCCTTCCTTCAGTTGTACCTGGCCCCACACTGACTGCTGACGTAGCACTGAGGATGCGCCAAACACCGCGCTCATCCGCGGCCGTTCCGTCGCAGGCCTCGTAGAAGATGCAATAGCCCGGCGCCTTTCCTGGAACCTCGGGCAGTCGCATAACGCCCAGCTCCGAACACTTGGCTCTATCGTAACGACCCCCTGGCGCAATGACGGGCTCGGGCTCCTTGTGCCACCTCAGGCCGTCATCGGAGACGGCCGTGAGGATGTAGGCTCTTGTCGACTTGCTGTAGCCGGCGTAATACATCCGGAAGCCGCCGCCGTCGATGAGCAGAACCTCGGGCGCGAAAGCCGACTGCGCCTCGTAGCTCAGTTCCCTCACGATCCGCCGCCCCGACTCGAGCCGAAAAGTGAAGTCGCCATCATCGGAAACAGCGCTGACGATTCCCTCCGCTCTATCGCTGCAGTAGAGGCGGCAAGGGCCCTCGTCCAGAAAGAGCACCCGTGGCGCGTTGTAACTGCCCCCGTTGCCGCTGAGCCGGTCGCCTGGCCTCCGGCGTCCACGCCAGGCCGTCTTCCGAGATGGCGCTGCGGATGCCGCTCGCCACCGGTTGCGACCCGGGACAGCATTCGAAGTACATCCGCCACCGACCGCTGCCGTCCTGCAGCGGCACGATTTCGGGGGCGACAACGCGGAACTCACCGGCCCCCCCCTGGCGGGCGGAGAGTCGTACGCCCGCTTCCGGCGTCCAGGCCCAAACCGTCTTCGGAGATGGCGCTCAGGATTCGTGTGGTGGCATTGTCGTAGTCGTTGGCACCTTGGGGAAAACCAGGTCTTGGAAGGATCTGCGTGTAGTACATGCGGTAGCCGCCGTCGGGCAGCTCAACGACGGTGGGTGTAACCGCGCCGTACACGCCGCTCCGCGCGGCGTCGGACGGCCACCGTGCCTCGGGCGCGGGATCGATCTCGGCATCCGGCGGTGCGTTGATCGCTATTTCGGCATTCTTGACGCACTCGGTGCCAGGATCAGACGCAACAGTGTGAGGCCGTCTCCAGTTCGCGCCAATAGCCAAGTGAGTGGCTCCCCGTTACTTGCTATATTCTGCCACAGGTCCAGACCACGCAGCCGATGAAGACGATCACTCCCTACGTGGAGTGCACGGAGTTCCTCTCAAATACTACTGCCACGCCTTCGACCTGGACGTGCAGAGTCACCGGCGCACGTTGAGAGAAGCTGAGAGCGCCGGCTGAAGTGAACGACCGCTATTCGCTCCAGAAGGCATAGAGCTCCACGTCGCGCAAGTAAAAACGTAGTCGCACGGTCTGGAGCTTCAACTCCGCCAGATCCTCCTCGCTTTGCCAGCGCACAGGCAGGCGCACGCCGTCCTCCGCCACCGGCACCGACTGCTCCTCCGACCAGCCCTGGCGCAGCAGATTTCCCGCTTCGTCCAGCACCTCCGCCCTCACCTCCCCTTCCTCCGTGCTCACGTTGACCCACAGGGTCGAGCCACGCCACACCAGGGGTTTCGTGAGCAGCACGCCTTCCTCCTCCTCCGCGTCCAGCGAAAAGAACCCATCCCGGCGCAGCACCGCCAGATTGATGGCAAATCTGTCGGGAGCCGGCTCCGCCTTGCAGCCCGTGTAGTAGAACCACAACTGATCCTTTGACGCATCGTCGACTGTGCCCGGAAAACCCGGCCCCCGCAATAACGGAGCAGAAGGCGGTAAAATACATTTGGTGTCATACGCCCCAGAATCCAGAGGCGAAATGTCCAACCATGGCTGACCATCTCCCAGGCGTTTCCAATCGCCGGTGCCGTAGGTGCCTCCGCTCAAGTCACGGGTGCTGGTGAGCTGCAGCACATGGAAAAATGTGTCGTCTCCCTCTTCAGGGCGTACGGTATGGCGGTGGTGCATGGCCGGTATCCCGATGTACAGCCCTTCGTAGCGGAAGGTCCCCATGTTGTACACGTCCACGGTGTAGTCGGGCGGATGGTCCGGAATGGGCGTCAGACGCGTGGGATCGGCCAGGCGTGACGTGATCCTCTCGTGCCCCAGCTCCTGGTCCTCTTCGTCGGCGTGGAACATCAACTCCGGCGTGCTCCAGTTTTCAAAGTCCTCGCTGGTGGTCAGATAGACCGAGCGTCCGTAGGGGCCGCTCCGCTTGATTGTGGCAACGTAGAGCCGGTTCTCGAGATCGAGAGAGAAATTCGATTCGTCGGAGGCGTCTGGAATGGTAACGCTGAGCACAGTCCAGTTGATACCGTCCGGCGATACCGCCAGCCGGTCCGGGTGAAACGATTTGTAGCGCCGCTCCGGATCGGGATCCAGGGGATCGAAGAATACTCTTCTGGCCCCGGTGTCGCCCGCAGGAGCGGTCACCCAGTGCAGGCCATCCGGACTGATCCGATAGCTTCCGTCGATAAGCCAGAGCTTGAACACTCCCTCCACCGGGTCCCAGAACGGGGCGCTTCGCGTCTGTATGCTTGGCTCGCCCTCCCGCCAATTGGGGCGAATGACTGCGCCCTTCTTCTCCGGCTGGTGCATGGTGAGCGTCAGGTTGGACATCTCCTCTATGACGAAGTCGTCGAGGAAAAGCTGCCTCTGTCCTTCCTTCAAGAACACGACTCCCTCGCGAGTGTCTTCTTCGACGACAAAGTTGATGTCGATGCCTTTCTGGAGGATGATTCCACTTTGTTCGAACGGCACCCGCTTGTAGGCGTCGATCAACACCCGAAAGGTCACGCTGCCCTGGGCGATTTTCGCTGCGATCAGAGCGGACGACGGCACGCCCTCGAGGACCTCATCCCGGCGGGCGGGTTGCGCAGATCCCGTCGTCGAGAGGCTGCCGGCCGCATTGTCGCTCTCCGGCAAGCGTGAGATCGGCATTTGCGAATTCGGGCCGTCGATCAGGACCATCCTCCTGGCCGCTTTGAATTCCCCTGCCGTGATCCGATAGAGGTAGACACCCGACCCCATGGCCAACCCATCATCGTCGCGCCCGTCCCAGACCTCGCTGTGAACACCCGCCTGCTGCCAGGAGCCGTTCACGAGACTGCGCACATGCTGGCCCAGGCTGTTGTAGACATCCACCTGCACCGGCACGTCGATGGGCAGCTCGTAAGAGATGACCGTGCCGGGATTGAACGGGTTCGGGTAGTTCTGGTTCAGTTGAAACCTGGCGGGCCTGGCGCTGTCCTCTTTTTCGACAGCAGTTGCGACATCCGGCACGTCGATTTCGAGCCGATATCGACCATCCCTGTCGGTCGTATCGGTGTAAACCTCATTGGGATCCCCCTCGTTGACGAAAGTGACCGCCGCCCCGTGAACTCCGCCCTGTCCCGACTGCACCAGGCCAGTCACTTCCAATCCGAATACCAGCCCCACTGACACAAACGGCAGAGCAGCTTGCGCCAGACAGACTCTCCGCATCGATCCGTGCGCTCTTTCTGTCATGATGTCCTCATTCCTCCGGTACCTCGAACCAGAACGAGTAGAGACTCGCGTCGCGCAATGCAAAACGCAGTTGCACCGCCGTCCCTTCATGGTCGGCTATGTTCCCATCCTGCCACGCTACCGCGGCGTTGGGCTGGTCCCCCAGGAATGGCGCAGATCGTGCCACTACTGCACTCTCGTCTATCACTTCGACGACCAGCTGGCCATCCGTTGCATCGACGTTGACGAACAGCTCGGGGCCGGGCACGGTGAATTCCCTCGTGAGCACCGACCCTCCCGCCCCGGCGTCCAGTGACATGAATCCGTCCCGGCGCAGCACTGCCAGGCAGATCGCATTCGTGACCGGCCGATAATACTTCCAATCCGTCCTCCTGAGGTCAAGACCGGTCTTGGGAGGCCAGCCTAACCCTCCCCCCCCTCCGTAGTAGAACCACAGCTCGTCTCCCCGGATGACCGGGCTCGATGGTGGAAACGCGACGGCCAGGTCATAGGCGCCGCTCTCCGGACGGGACAGGGTGATGAACTCCTCGCGATTCTCCGGCCTGCTCCAGTTCTCTTGGTCGCGGCTCCACCACAGCTGAGGGATCTTTAAGGCGATATTGTCACTGGGATCGAACAGGTCCATGGTTATGGAGGGGTGAATGGCTGGCAACGCCAGGTAATGGCTCTCGTAGCGGAAGACCGGCGTGTTGTAGATGTCGACGTTGTAGTTGCCCTCTGCGTAGAAGTCGGTCTCCGCGAGTCTCGGATCCGCAACCAGCTCTTCCATCAGTGCCGTGATAGCTTCCCGGTTGTGTTCCTGGTCCTCGTCGTCGGCGTGAAAGAGCGAGTCTTCTCCCGAAATCCCCACCTTGGTCCACCGCGCCAGATCCTCGCTGGTGTACAGAGCGTGAGAGCGGCCATAGCGGCCATACGGCCCGCCTCTCTTGACCGAAAAAAAGAAGACGCGGGATTTCTCATCGAAGGACAGATTGTGCTCGTCGCTGCCGGGGATTCTCGGATTGCCGACCACCTCCCAGGTGAGCATGTCGGGCGAGACGGCGATTCGCGTGCGATTCATCGACTTGTACCGGCGAGACGGATCCGGATCGGTGGGATCGTAGACGACGGTGTACGTCACCATGTCCGACGTGCCCACGCGCACCCAGTGCAGGCCGTCGTCGCTTTCCCAAACAGTCGAAATATTCGGCCCCGCGGCCTCAGTCACGAGAAATCTGAACACCTCGCGCTCGCGGTCCCAGTTCGGTACGTTGCGAACTGTGAAATGGCGTTCTTGCCCCAAGTAGTCGGGCCGGATCACCGCGCCTTTCTTGACCGCCTGGTGCATCGAGCGCGTCAGACCGTCCATCTCGGCGATGGGGACATCGTCCAGGAACAGTTGCCGTTCCCCGGCCGGCACGGTGAAAAGGCCAGAGAAGAAGGTGAATCCATCGGCGAGTGCACCACTCACCTCGCCCGGATTGATGACCCTCACATCCACTACGCCAGGCACGGATTCGGACGTCACAGCGGTGATAATAAAGGGAGATACGTAACGCACATTGGTAGCTTCTCGATCGCCGAACACAACCGTGGCACCCCTATAGAAATTGCTTCCGCGTATTTGGACGGGTGTGGCACCCAATTCGACACCACGTTGGGGGCTAATCGAGGTCACGATAGGAACGTCATCCGATGCGTGGACCAGGCGCAGATCGTCCAGGTAGAACGTGCCCCGGTAAAAATTGCCAAGAAAATCAATCTCATTGATTGTAGTGCTTAGAAGGAGATCGGAGAGATCAATCTCAACCACCTGCCACTCCCTCACGTTCACGTCGATCAGCTCCTTCTCGAGAAGGTCAATGCTTCTTCCCGGTTTGATCGCGACCTCTAGGCGAGGTCCGCGGGGAGTGACGAGATCTCCCGGATGGAACGCGAAACGCAGGGTCGTAAACCCCAGAGACTCTGGGCTATCCAACGACCGGAACTGTAAGTGCCAACCTGCCCTCTCAACCTGCAATACGGCAGCGGCTTCGCCTGCGAAGACAGGTCCATCTCCGGAGATCTCCACGAGTTCAATGCCCCCGGATGCTGTGGTGGTCCACTCAGAGGCTACCTCATCGCCGAGGATCACCAGATCCTCCTGTGCATAGACCGGCGCATGCCAAGCGGCGACCAGTGCTAGCGCAGCATATGGGATGATCTTTTTCACGGTCTCACGTTCTTGCCGGTGCCGGTCCTCGCGCATCGATCCGTTCACCCTTTCTGTCTCCGTTGTCTTCATTCCTCGGGTACCTCGAACCAGAACGAGTAGAGACTCGCGTCGCGCAACGCGAAACGCAGTTGCGCCGCCTTCCCTTCATGGTCGGCTATGTTGCCCTCCTGCCACTCCACCACGGCACTGGGCTGGTCCGCCAGGAGCGGCGCAGATCGTGCTACTACCGCTCCGTCTTCGTCTAACACTTCGACGACCAGCTGGCCATCTGTCGCATCGACATTGACGAACAGCTCGGGGCCGGACACGGTGAGGCCCCTCGTGAGCACGGAACCTTCCGTTTCCCCGGCGTCCAGCGACATGAAGCCGTCCCGGCGCAGCACTGCTAGGCAGATCGCTCCCTTGTCCCACCGATGGTATTTCCAATCCGTCGCGATGAGGTCAAGCCCGGTCTTGGGAGGCCAGCCTATATCCGTCACCCCACCGTAGTAGAACCACAGCTCGTCATCCCGGATTACCGGGCTCGATGGTGAAAACACGACGGTCAGGTCATAGGCGCCGCTCTCCGGACGCGACAGGGTGATGAAATCCGAACGATCCTCCGGTCTGGTCCAATTCTGGAGGTCACGGCTCCACCATAGCTGCGGGATCTTGAAAGCGATGTTGTCGCTGGGATCGTCCAGGTCCATGGTTATCGAGGGGTGAATGGCTGGCAGCGCCAGGTAATGGCTCTCGTAGCGGAAGGCGGGCGTGTTGTAGATGTCGACGTTGTAGTTGTCCTCGACGTAGAAGTCGGTCTGTTCGAGTTTCGTATCGGCAACCAGCTCTACCATCAGTTCCTTGACCGATTCCCGATTGTGTTCCTGGTCCTGCTCGTCGGCGTGAAATATCACTCCATAATCGGTCCACACCTCTAAGTCAGTGCTGGTGATCAGGGCATGTGAGCGGCCATACGGTCCGCCCCTTTTCGCAGTGAGGATGAAAAGTCCCCGACTTCTCATCGAAGGACAGATTGTGCTCGTCGCTCGATTGGATTCTCGGATTGTCGACCACGTCCCAGCTGAGCATGTCCGACGAGACGGCGTATCGCTTGGGGTTAATTGCCTTGTAACGGCGGGACTGATCCGGATCGGTGGGATCGTAGACGACGGTGTAGGCCGCCAATGTCGACCTGCCCACGAACGACCAGTGCAGGCCGTCCACGCTTTCCCAAACAGTCGAAATACTCTTCGGCCCCGCGGTGTCGGTGAGAAGAAACCTGAAACACTTCCCGCTCGTGGTCCCAGTTCGGCGCGTTGCGAATCTGGTAATTGCTTTTTTGCCCCTCCACTATTTGTGGCCGGATCACCGCGCCTTTCTTGACCGCCTGGTGCATCGAGCGCGTCAGACCGTCCATCTCGGCGATGGGGACATCGTCCAGGAACAGTTGCCGCTCCCCGGCCGGCACAATGAACGGTTCGGCCTCCTGCGCTGTTGCGGTCGCCATCAGCAGCAGACAGACTGCGATACCGAGCTGAACCGGTATTTCAGACTTACTCAACGCCTTCACTTTCTCTTGTGGGTCCCGCTTCTTGCATACA
>CBDBIJ010000015.1:0-165601 GCA_965205655.1 Candidatus Latescibacterota bacterium | reverse complement strand
CTGCGTGCCGCTGCCCGTCTGCCACACGACGAGGGGAAAGTGATCGTCCCACCTTCCGGCGATCACTTCGTCCGCCGCCTGTACTATCAGGTCGGCGGTGTCGCTGTCGAGGGCACCCAGCTCTCCGTTTACCAGGGCTGAAGCCTTTTTTCACGATCCCCAGAGCCTTGATCATCTCCCTGGGAAACCGATCCGCGCCGATGCGAAAATTCTGCAGCGAGCGCTGCGTCTGGGCGCCGTAGTAACGATCGGAGGGGACTCCCACCTCCCCCATGCTGTCGGTTTCGATTCGCACGTCCATTCTCGTTTTCCTTACGGTTTCAGTTGTCCAGGGTTGCGTTCGCCCGGCGTTGGAGCGAGCTCATGGCGCGCCCGATGTCGCCACCCTGCCCAACCTCGACCATGGTCTCCTCGATGATGCGCCTGACCAGCTGGTAGCCGGGTATGGAGGGCTCAGCTTTCCGTACCTGAGCAGATCGTACAACCACTTTGTAGCGCGGATTCGCCGCAAAGTAGGCTTCAGCTCTGCCGCGGTGCTGTAGCGCACGGGGAAGTAGTTGCTCGCCTGAGCCCAGCGAGCCTGTTGTTTCGGCTCGGTAAACCATTTGAGAAACAGCCAGCTCGCCAGCTGCCGCTCGGGTGTGGTGCGCCCGACAGCGATGCTCGCTCCGTAAATGTTGGCGATCGGCGCTTCGCCCTCGTAGGGAAGGGGACCCACACCCCAGCGGAAGCCGAGCCCGCCCTCCTCCACTGCGCTTCGTGCGAACGGCAGATTTGAGGATGAACGGATGACGAACAACGCATCGCCGACGGCGAAACCGGCGAGGTCCTCGTCGGGATCGCCGACCAGGTCTGCCGCCTTCTCGGCGATGAGCTCCTGCATGAGCTCGAGAGCCTGCCTCATGTGCGGCGTGGCTAGAGTGTAGGCAGTGCCGTCGTCGCTTACGAGATCGCCTCCCCGGCTGAACACCATGCTCGCCAGCCGAGAGGCGTCGGCAAACAACAGCAGGCCTATCGACCGATCACCGGGCCGGCCCCGGAGGAACGGAATGTCCCGCGCTTGACGACACACTGCGGCAAAAGTCTCCCAGGTTGTCGGGGGACCGTCATACCCGAGCTGCGCGAGCCAATCCAGATTGAAGTAAAGAATCTCGACGGAGCGATTGGGTGGAAAGCAGATCTGCTGCCCCCGCAGGTTGTCCTGAGCGAGAAAGGCCTCGACGTAGTCAGCGCGCTCCTCTTTTGTAAGCCCCCAAGTCGGCGACTCGATGTACGGCGTCAAATCGACGAGTCCGTCCGCCTCGAAGTAGGCCAGGGCCTGATTCTGATAGGCCACGAGCAGGTCTGGCAGAGAGCCGCCTTGAAGCCCCACCATCATCTTATTGTAGATGTCGCCATAGCTGCCGGCGAATTCGCCGGCGACCTCGATGCTGTCGGGGTTCGTTCGGTTGAACTCGCCGATCAACTCGAGCAGGGCTGCCCCCCGAATGCGCCCGTGCTGATACCAAAAGGTGAGCCTGGCTCCGGTGGGATCGAGGCTCTCGAGATCCACCTGCCGTTCAGCGGGTGCCTCCGTTTCCGGCGGCGCGCAGGTTGTCGCGACGAGGAGGACAGCGCCAACCTGCGTCCAGATCGAGAGGCGCATTCGGTTTACCCTTTCAATCCGGAAGCGGAGATCCCCGCGGTGAACTCTCTCTGGATTAGCCCGTAGAGGGCCAGCACCGGCAGGGTGGCGATGACGGCGGCAGCCATCTGCAAGTGGATTTCAGAGCCGGCTTCGCTGACGAAGTTTCGCAGCGCCACCGAAATCGGTCGCCAGGCTGGAGAGTTTGTCACCAGCATCGGCCATCCCAGCGCGTTCCAGGACCCGATAAAGGTGAACATGCCGACGGTGAGCAGGGGCGCCCGGCACAGCGGTATGACGATCTGAAACAGAAAGCGGCCGTGACCGGCCCCGTCGATGCGCGCCGCATCCCATAGTTCGCTGGGAAGTCCGCGCATGAACTGACGCAACAGAAAGATGGCAAAAGCACTCACCATGAACGGCACCGTCAGCGCCGGCCAGTTGTTGAACCAGGCGATGGGGCTGTTGTGGTGCAACCAGGAGACAGTGAGGAAATTCGGCACCATGGTAACCGTCTCGGGGATCATGAGCGTTGCCAGAATAAACATGAAGACGACTTCCCGACCCCTGAATCGCATCCGCGCCAGCGCATACGCTGCCATCGATGAAAACAGCAGCGTGCCCAGCACCTGCAGGGTGGCGATGATGAGCGAGTTGGCGAAATATAGCCCGAACTCCTTCTCACTCCAGGCCTGCAAATAATTCGCTCCCTGGAAAGTCTCAGGCGTTAGCGCCCGCCGCAGCGTTTCGCCACGCGACATGAAGGAGGCCAGCACCATCCACACGAACGGTAGCGCCGCCACCGCCGCGCCGACGACAAGTCCGGCGTATATGGCGATCTGCCCGAGACGAGTGACAGCCCCACTCCGGGCACGCCGCCTCATTCTCCCTCCCGCCGGGGTGGCTTCGGGGCTCTGAGGCCGTTCGCCTAGTCGTTCAGTCACCGTAGAACACCCGACGCCCGAAGATGCGGTTCTGCGCCACCGTAAAGACGAGGATGACGGCGAAAAGAATGAGGGCGAGCGTCGCCGCGTAGCCGGCATCGTGATACTCGAAGATCCGGTCGAAGATGACGATGCTGACCACGTCGAGACTGTCCCGGGCCCCTGCCGTGCGCATGATGTAGATGTGATTGAACGCCTTGAAGGTGCCGATGAAGCCGATGAGGGTGATGAAGAAGAGCGCCGGCGACAGCAGTGGCAATGTAATGTGCCGGAATGACTGCAACGCCGAGGCGCCGTCGATCGCCGCGGCCTCGTAGTAGTGTCTTGGAATGGCGCTCAGGCCTGCCAGCAGGATGACGGTGTCGTAGCCGACGTAGACCCAAATGTTGTATACCATGACGGAGAGCAACGCGAGGCTCGGAAAGGCGCTGTCAACCCAACTGGGGTACGCGGTCACGTTCACCCCGTCGAGCAGGAGCCCGACGACGGAACGACTTTCGTAGAGCCATCGCTGCGGTTCGAGTCCCAGCATCTTGGCCAGACGGTTCGCCGGCGACGCCGGATGGGCGCTGAACAGGGACCGGAAGACGACGGCTGTGGCGATCATGGGCGTTACGTACGGTAGAAAGTAGAGAAGTCGGAAGAAACCCTTCGCGGCAAGAGCCTTGAACAGAAGATAGGCCAGGCCCAGAGAGAGACAGACCTCCACCGGGATCGTCCCGATGGCGTAGAAGGCGGTGACCTTGAAGCCGTTGTAGAGCGTGGCGTCGACGAGCGCCTCGGCGTAGTTCGCGGCGCCGATGAAACCACCCCTCTTGAGCCGCCATTCGTGCAGGCTCACGAAGATGGCATAGGCAATGGGAAATGCCCCGAACAGGCCGAGCACGACAACGGTGGGGCTCAAGAATGCCCAGGCGGTGAGCTGCTCCCTGCTGGAGGCTTTCATCGACTGTTGCTGCAGGCGTACGAAAAGGGGGGCTGCCCGCGGACAGCCCCCCTGAGAGATCCCGTGACCACCGGCGGCAGTGCCGTCGGTTTTTTCTTTCGCCTCACTCGGCCGCGTTGGCCTCGATGAGCAAGGTTACCTTGACATCATCTCCCAAGACCCCTGCGGCGTCTACCCAGTTGTTAACCCCGTAGTCAGACCGTTTCACTGTTAGATCGGCGCCGAAGCCGGCGACCGGCTTTTTCGTCATCGGATTCGTCCCGACACCGAGGACCTCTACTGTGAACTCGATCTGCTCCGTCCTTCCGTGCATCGTGAACTGCCCGGTCATCATGAGCCCGCTTGAACCGGCCTTGACCGCCGTGCTTTTAAAGGTGATTTGTGGATGCTTCTCGGCATCGAAGAAGTCGGCCCTCTTGAGGTGACCGTCTCTTTTATCATTGCCGGTGTCGAGGCTCGCCACCTGAATGACGCCCTCGAAGGAACTCGCCTCCGGCTTCGCCGGATCGTACTGAATCGTCCCGGAAAAATCGGTGAACTCACCCGTACTGCGGCTCACGAGATGGCGAATGCTGAAACCGACCGACGAGTGTACGGGATCGACCGTGTAGGTTCCGGCCGCTATCGGCGCCGCCAGCAGGACCGCCGCGGCGACGAAGCCGAACCCCTGTCTTCTCAATCCACCCATTGTGTTTTTGTGACCTCCTGCTGTTAAGCAGAGCCATCGTAGATACTTCGTCGAGTTGGCTCCAGGATCCACGTGATCTGTCGTGGATTGTCAGTCTGGCTGCCCCCCAGGGATTCGAACCCCGATAACATGATCCAGAGTCATGTGTCCTACCATTGAACGAGGGGGCAAATCTGGCGGAGAGGGAGGGATTCGAACCCTCGGTAGGAGTTACCCCCTACAACAGCTTAGCAGGCTGCCACCTTCGGCCACTCGGTCACCTCTCCGATCTGTTTCACTGGCGGAGGGCGAGGGACTCGAACCCTCAAGGGTGTGAACCCGGCGGTTTTCAAGACCGCTGCCTTACCAATTAGGACTAGCCCTCCGCGCTTGCGTCCGCGGTGACGCGCGGCTGATCGAAAATATAACGGCCGTGCCGGACGCGGCCAACCGGCACCGCACAACTCCTACTCGCCCGATCCCCGATCCCGATCCGCTTTGTGCCTCGCCGCCGCCGTCTGGCTCTCGGCCGTTGCCCGAATCCCCGTCACCATCGCCGCCGTTCATGTCGCCCTCGCTCACCACGCGCGTCATGTCGATGAGGCGGTCGGATTGATCCAGGTTGATGACCTTCACGCCCTGCGTGTTGCGGCCGATCTGCGAGATGCCTCCCACCGGCATGCGGATCATGATCCCGTTTTGGGTGATGACCATGACCTCGTCGCCGTCCGCCACTTCTCTGGCGGCCACGACGCCGCCGTTGCGGCGCGTTGTCTTGATGTCGATGACACCCTTGCCGCCGCGGCGGATGCGGGGGTATTCGGACAAATCCGTGCGCTTGCCGAAGCCGTGCTCGGAAATCGTTAGCAGCGATCCACCGCCTCCGGCCACAACCATGTCGACGACGTTGTCGTCGCCGCGCAGCTCGATCCCCTTAACGCCGGTGGCAACGCGCCCCATTGGCCGCACATCCGCCTCCTTGAACTTGACCGCCATGCCGTCGCGCGTCACGACGAGGATATCCTGCTGGCCGTCGGTTATGGCGGCGCCGATGACGTCGTCGTCATCCTGAATCTTCAAAGCGATGATGCCGTCGCGGCGCACGTTGCCATAGGCCGACAGCACCGTTTTCTTGACGATCCCCTTGCGCGTGGCGGTAAACAGGTAGCGGTCGTTGGTGAACTCGCCGACCGGCACGACGGCGGAGACGACGTCGTCCGCGCCCATTTCGAGCAGGTTGACCACCGGCCGGCCGCGCGCGGCGCGCTCGCCCTCCGGGATGCGGTAGACCTTGAGCCAATGACACTGGCCCTTCGAGGTGATGAACAGAATGTAGGAAAGGGTCGAGGCGATGAAGAGATGCTCGACATAATCCTCCTCCTTGGTCCCCATGCCGCGAACGCCGCGGCCGCCGCGCGCCTGGACCCTGTAGGCAGTCGGTGACATCCGTTTGATGTAGCCGGCCCGGGAGATGGTCACCACCATGTCCTCTTTGGCGATGAGGTCTTCGATGACGAACTCCTCGGCAGCATAGACGATCTCCGTGCGGCGTTCGTCGCCGAACTCCTCGTCGATTTCGGCTATCTCGTCCTTGATGATCTGCATCTGCTCATCGCGATTGGCGAGGATGCTCTTGAGTCGCCGAATCGTGTCCTGAAGCTCGGCGTATTCCTCGTCGATCTTGTCGCGCTCGAGACCGGTGAGGCGCTGCAGCGGCATTGTCAGAATCGCCCGGGCCTGAATCTCGGTCAGCTCGTAGCCGGCCATGAGCCGGTCGCGCGCTTCCCCCGGGTCGGCCGAAGCGCGGATGAGCTCGATCATCGCGTCGATGTTGTCGAGGGCGATTCTCAGGCCCTCGAGGATGTGGGCACGGGCCTCGGCCTTGTTCAAATCGAAGCGGGCACGGCGCAGCACGACCTCGTGGCGGTGCTCGATGTAGTGCTGCAGCATCTGCTTGATGTTGAGCAGCTGCGGCCGGCCCTTGACGACGGCCAGCATCATGACCCCGAATGTCGTCTGCAGCATGGAGTGGTTGAACAGTTGGTTGAGGACGACTTCCGAGAGGCCGCCCCGCTTGAGTTCGACGACGATACGCAGACCACCGCGGCCGGACTCGTCGCGGATATTGGCGATGTCCTGAATCGTCTTGTTGCGTACCAGATCCGCCATCTTTTCGAGCAGGGTCGATTTGTCGACGAGGAAGGGAATCTCGGTGATGACGATGTCCTCGCGGCTGTCTCGCTTCGTCTCCACGTGAGTGCGAGCCCGCAGCTTTATCATGCCGCGGCCGAAGTGGTAGGCCTGGCGCACGCTCTGCATGCCGTGGATGACCCCACCGGTCGGGAAGTCGGGTGCCTTCACAAGTTCGGCGAGCTCATCGATGGTGCTGTCGGGGTTGTCGATGAGGGCAGTGAGCGCCGCCGCCACCTCGCGCACATTGTGCGGCGGAATCTTCGTCGCCATGCCCACCGCGATTCCCACCGAGCCGTTGCACAGGAGGTTCGGAAATTTGGCGGGCAGGACCTCCGGTTCTTGCCGTGTCTCGTCGTAGTTGTCGACGAATTCGACGGTATCGCGATCGATGTCAGCCAGCATCTGCACCGCGGCGGCGCTCATGCGAGCCTCCGTGTAGCGCATGGCGGCCGGGGGATAGCCGTCGATCGAGCCGAAGTTGCCCTGGCCGTCCACCAGCGGATAACGCATGCGGAATCCCTGGGCCATGTGCACGAGGGTCGGGTAGACGATAGCCTCCCCGTGCGGATGGTAGTTCCCCGAGGTGTCTCCGGCGATCTTGGCGCACTTCCGAAAGCCGCGGCCGGGCAACAGGTTCAGATCGCTCATGGCCACGAGAATCCGCCGCTGCGACGGCTTGAGCCCATCCCGCACGTCCGGCAGGGCGCGGGCCATGATAACGCTCATGGAGTAGTCGATGAAGGAGGTCTTGAGTTCGTCCTCCACCTTCACCGGAATGACTCTCGATTCCCTCGGCTCTAGCATGTCCTCTCCGTGCCTCTTTGCCTCTCCAACACTCGACTAGATGTCGAGGTGCTTGACGTCTAGTGCGTGCTCCTCGATGAACGCCCGTCGGGGCTCCACCTGTTCGCCCATCAGCAGGGTGAACATGTGCTCCGCCTCTACCGCGTCTTCGACGGTAACCTGCAGCAGAGTGCGAGTCTCCGGGTTCATCGTCGTTTCCCAGAGCTGATCCGGATTCATCTCTCCGAGCCCCTTGTAGCGCTGCACCATGATTCCCCTGCCGTCGCCCTCGCCCTTTATCGTCGACACATGACGCTCGCGCTCCTCCTCGTCGAAGGCGTAGAGCTCCCGGTTTCCGCGTTTCACGAGAAACAGAGGCGGCTGGGCCAGATAAAGCCGCGTCGACTCGACCAGTTCGCGCATATATCGAAAAAAGAACGTCATCAACAGAATGCGAATGTGGCTGCCATCCACATCGGCGTCCGCCATGATGATGACTTTGCCGTAGCGCAGTCTCGAGAAGTCGGAATCCTCGCCGATGCCGATGCCCAAAGCGCTGATGAGCGGCAGGAGCTTATCGTTGCCGAGGACGCGGTCGATGCGGGCTTTCTCGACATTGAGCGGCTTGCCGAACATCGGCAACACCGCCTGGAAATGCTGGTCGCGCGCCTGGGCCGCCGAGCCGCCGGCCGAGTCTCCTTCGACGAGAAAAATCTCAGTCTCGTCGCGGTTTCGACTCGAACAATCGGCTAGCTTGCCCGGCAGCGAGCCGCCGTCGAGGATGCCCTTCCGCCGCGTCAGCTCCCGCGCCTTGCGGGCGGCCTCACGAGCGCGACCTGCCTCGATGATCTTGCTGACGATGCGCTTGGAGACATCGGGATGCTCCTCGAGGTACTCGCCGAGACTTTCTCCCATGAGGGACTGGACGATCCCCTTTACGTCACTGTTGCCGAGCTTCGATTTCGTCTGGCCTTCGAACTGGGGTTCGGGCACGTTCACGCTCACAATCGCCGTCAGACCCTCCCGCGTATCCTCGCCGGCGATGCCGAACTTCGCATTCTTGAGCAAATCGTTGCGAGTGGCGTAGCCGTTGATCGTGCCGGTGAGCGCAGCCCGGAAGCCCACCAGATGGGTGCCCCCCTCCGTGGTCTTGATGTTGTTGGCGTAGGTAAAGACGGTCTCCTGGTAGCCGTCGTTGTACTGCAGGGCGATTTCCACGCTGACGCCATCCCGCTCTCCCTCGAGGTAGATGGGCTCGGCGTGCAGGATGCTGCGGCCCTCATTGAGAAACTCGACGAACTCCACCAGGCCCCCCTCGAACAGGTAGGTATCGGCGTCGCCGCTTCGTTCGTCAGCAACGTGGATCTCTAGCCCTTTGTTGAGAAAAGCCAGTTCCCGCAATCGGTGAGAGATGAGCTCGTATTTGAACGTGACCGTTTCGAAAATCTCACCATCCGGCTTGAATCGCAGAATGGTGCCGGTCTGTTCGATTTCGCCAACCGTCTCCAGTTCACTTGTCGGCACACCGCGGCAGTAGCGCTGCCGGTGGATCATTCCCCCCTGCCACACCTCGACCTCCAGCGACTCCGAGAGAGCGTTGACGACGGAGGCGCCCACTCCGTGCAGACCGCCAGAAACCTGATAGGCCTTCTTGTCGAACTTGCCGCCGGCGTGGAGCATTGTCATTACGACCTCGACGCCGGATTTGTTCTCGCCTGGGTGTATCCCCACCGGGATGCCGTGACCGTCGTCCTTGATCTCCATGCTCCCGTTCGCCAGGATTGCCACGTCAATGCGTGAGCAGCGGCCGGCCATGGCCTCGTCCACGCTGTTGTTGACGATCTCCTTGACAAGCTCGTGAAGTCCGCCTTCCCCCGTATCTCCGATGTACATGGCTGGCCGACGGCGGACTCCTTCCAGCCCTTTGAGGACCTGTATGTCATCGGTGGTGTACGCGCTGGCCGCGGCTGAAGCCTTCCGGGAAGGCTCTGCGCCGGCGCGTTTGGCAGTCTCGGACATCTACATGTGCTCCTTTCGCTCGTGTTGAGCGCGCGCCCGTTGCGCCGCGTCCGCACCGGTGGGGGACACCAACCCAGGCCGCGGCGAGCGAAGTTCTTCAAGGGGACTGTTGGTAAGCTTGATATCGCTGACGACAGAGCGGCCGACGCGCTCATTGAGGCGGCGGACGAGGTCGTCCTTGGCAAACGACAGTTGCGTGCGCCACGCTGCCGAGGGCACGGCGAGCTCCAGACTGGCGTTCCGAACCCTCGTCGGCCGCGCTCTCGCCGCTAGTTCGGGACCGGCCACCTCCTCCCAGGCCAGTAACACCTCGCACTCGGCCAGCTTCCCCGAAACGCCCAGCTCTCCCAGGATGCTCGTCAGCAGTGCGCCAAGCGGCGTGGCGTCGCCGTCGCTTGCATCCCGCTGCCGCGCAGACCTGTCATCCATCGAGGGAAACCTCCTCAAAGTGGCGCTGCGCGAGCGGCGGCAGTTTGGGGGCCGTCAATACAACCTGGTCGAACTCGCCGATCATGCCCATCACGCACTCCGACCGCTCCTCGTCGAGCTCGGAGAACACATCATCGAGGAGGAGCACCGGCCGCGAACCGTAGCGTTTCTGCAGAAATCGCAGTTCCGCCATCTTCCAGGATAGCAGGAGGGATTTGAGCTGCCCCTGCGAGCCGAAGGCGTCCGCGGGCTCTCCGTCCAGCGTAAAGGCGAACACGTCTCGGTGGGGCCCCCTTGTCGTGTGTCGCAGACGGCTGTCCTGGTGCCGGTTCGACGCCAACTCTCGGGCGAACTCCTCTCTCCATGCCTCCTCGCCAGGCAGATCATCACCGCTCCCGATGGGCCGCTGGCGATAGACGATTCCCGGCTCCTCCGCGGCGCCGGCGAACCGACCGTAGTAGAGAACGAAGTCCTCATGCAGGCACGCCAGCGTCTCGGCTCGCTCGCGGCGTATCGACCCACCAAGGCGAGCCAACTGGCCGTCCCATACTTCCAGTTCCTCGCAGTCCGCCGCCGCCAACTGCCGACCGGCGTGTCGGCGCAGGTACTCGTTGCGCTGACTGAGTGTGCGCTGGTAAGTCTGGAGATCGCGCACATATGAAACGTCCGACTGCGAGATGAGGATGTCGAGCAAGCGGCGGCGCTGGGCCGAGAAATGCAACACGAGCGACACGTCCTGCGGTGCGAAATGGACCGTCTGGAACAAACTCAGGATGTCTGATACCCGCGATAGAGGGGCACCGTCCACGAAAACCCGTTTGCCTTCCTCGCCGCTGTAGAAGATGCGCAGCTGACGTTCTCGCGAGCCGTCGTTCCAGTCTGCGCGGATGTCGAAATGTGCGCCTTCGTGCGGCACGGCTTCTCGATCCCGCGCACCTTTGATGGACTTGCCAATCGACAGATACGAGATCGCCTCCAGGATGTTGCTTTTCCCACGGCCGTTCTTGCCGGTGATCAGCATGGCGTCCGGCCCGAAGGCGAGCTCGAAGCTGCTGAAGTTGCGATACGGATCGAGCGTGAGACGGCTGATCTTCACCCCCGGGACACTTACCCTCGACCGCTTTCACCCGCTGGAACGCATCGGCATCAACAAATAGTAACAATCCTCCCCGTCCGCCTGCTCAGCCGGCCGCACGACGGCGGCGGTCACTGAATCACGCAGCTCGAACAGCACGTCCCCGGTGCCGAGTTTCCGTAGGATTTCCAGCAGGTACTGCGAGTTGTAGGCCACCTTGAGTCGTTCGTGTCCGTAGCCGGCGGGAATGACTTCCCGGGCGTCGCCGCCCAGCTCCTGACTCGAGGCCGTCAGCTCAAGTGCGTCTCCTTCCAGGTTCACGCACACTTGATGGGTGTACGAGCTCGAGAGGATCGACACCCGCCGCACGGCCGGCAGGAGGCGCTCGATATCGATGTTGAGGCGTTTCTCGTTGTCCCGAGGCACAACCTGCTCGTAGTCGACGTATGGACCCTCAATCAAACGTGACAGCAGTTGCGTATCGCCGAGATCGAACAGAACCTGGCTCTCCCCCACGACCGCCCGATTCAGCGTCGAACTGCTCAGCAGTTTGACGAGCTGGGCGCAAACGTGAGGCGGCAAGATCACTTCGGTAGCTTCGCCGGAGACCGCCTCGGCCGCCCCGTTTAGCTGCTGGCGCGCCTCGGCCAGGCGACTGCCGTCTGTGGCGACCATGGCCATGAATTCTGGATCGATGCGCCATAAAACGCCGTTCAGCACTGGTCTCGTCTCATCCCTTGAGACTGCAAAGCTCGTTCGATCGATCATTTTGCGAATCAGCTGGCCATCGAGCTGGCTCGATTCGACAAAGTCGATGTCGACGCCATCAATCGATTCGGGCATCGTCGGGAACTCGTCGGGAGAGGTAACCGCCAGCGAGTAGCGCCCCTCGCCGCCATCACCGGAGCCGAGGCGGCCGGATAGGACAAGCTTGCCATCCTCGACTCCCACCTTCAGCTCCGCCTCAGGCCATTCACGCGTGATATCTGCCAGCGTTCTGGCCGGCACTGTCACACGACCGGGGTCTGTCACCGTGGCCTCCACCGTGGTTCGCATAGACAGATCGAGATCCGTCGAACACAAACTCAACGAGCTTTGATCGGCACTGATGAGCAGGTTTGACAACACAGGTTGGGCCGGTTTTGACGCCACCGCATCGAGCACGGTGTCGATACCTTTCCAGAGCGCGTTTCGATCGACGGTGAACTTCATAACGGATTCATTTTGAGTGTGGAAATTATGGAACCATCCGACGGTCAATGACGCCAGATCCGACTCGTGTGACTACTCAAGGCATAACATTCCAATGTACATATATTGTACTATATAGTCAACAGATCCCTTGAAAGCGACCCCGAATCGCTCTGAAAATCTTTTCCACACTCTGTTAACATGTTCATAACATTGTTAAAATACAAGATCTTGCAACAATAATTTCCAGCATGCGAGCATTCTGCAACCTGTGTGGCTCAGTCAATGCGCCAAAGTTTGATGGAGAATCCTTTCCTTTGATCTCACCGCGAGACTCTGTTGTCAACAATAGCTATAACAATTACGAGTATTAATCTTTTCTCTATAGTTACTTAGTAGTCGTTCTAGTAGGGTGAGGAACACGTGCAGAGCTGTCGATTCCGTTCTAATGTTAAATTCATTAAGTATTTGTTAAATATAAAGTTATATATTTTCTAAGGCCGTCGATAGAGCCCTTTGACCGTGTGGATAACGACGTGGATAAACAGCTTTTCTCCACGTCGCTGAAACGCGGATGATTGATTCTGCGTTATCCACATTGTTATCCACAGTCAAAGGGGGCTGTATCCACAGTCCTCACTCACGTTATTGTGGATAAGGCCCTGCTTTAACCAGCGGTTTGCTGTTTGATTGATTCTGAGAGGGATTCGACGACGCGCGCGAGCTCGGGATCTTCCTGGCACTTCTTCTCGATTGTCTGCACAGCGTGGATGACAGTGCTGTGGTCGCGATTCCCGAAATGGAGGCCGATGACCTTGAGCGGGCTCTTTGTCAGCCTCTTGGCGAGGAACATGGCGATCTGCCGAGGCGTGGCGACCTCCTGTCGTCGCGTCTTGCCGATGAGAAGCTGCTGCGTCAGATCGAAATATCGCGCGACCCGCTTTTGGATGCCCTCGATGCTCAGATGCGCCGATTCAGCCGGAGGCCGCTCCTGAACAATCTTGCGCGCCGCCTCAACGCTGAGCTCCACCTGATTCACTGCACAGAAGGCCATTATGTGATTGAGCGCGCCTTCCAGCTCGCGAATATTCGAACTGATATAGTTCCCGAGAAAGGTAGCTACATCCTCGGTGAGATGGATGCCGTTGATTTCCGCCTTCTGGTGCAGGATGGCGATCCGCGTTTCGAGATCGGGCGGCTCGATACTCGTCACGAGGCCCCACTGGAAGCGCGAGATCAGACGCTCCTCGAGTCCCACGAGTTCGCCAGGCGGCGAGTCGCAGGTCATGGCGATCTGCTTGCCGCTCTGGTGCAGCGCGTTGAAAGTGTGGAAGAACTCGTTCTGGGTATGTTCGCCCTTGAGAAGGAACTGAATATCGTCCACCAGAAGCACGTCGGCGCTGCGGTACAGTCGTTGAAACTCCCCGGTTTTACGCGTTCTCAGCGACTCGATAAAATCGCTCATGAACTTCTCCGAGGGTACATACGCGACGAGCAGCTCTCTTTCCTGAGACAGCGCGTGATGCCCGATGGCCTGCAGAAGGTGTGTCTTGCCAAGGCCGACGCCGCCGTAGATGACGAGCGGGTTGAACTGTGTCCGTCCGGGAGACTTGGCTACCGCTTGGGACGCCGCGTGGGCGAAACGGTTGCCTTCGCCAACCACGAATGTGTCGAAGGTGTAGCGTTCGTTCAGCGGCGTGAACAGCAGCCCGCGCGACGGAGTTTCGCGGCTTGGGGTGGGCCCTATCTGGCCGCGCGAGGGTGCCAGGATGGGCTGGCCTTCGGCGGTAGCGGAACCAACGACCGACTGGAGGGACACAGCCGCGAGCTTCTCTTCGGGCGCCACTGTTGAAGGGGCTGATTGTGTGGATTCAGTCGAGGATCCGACTGGGATCGGCCTGCTTCCCGAATCCCTTCCGCGCAGACCGGACTCGTCGGTGACGGAGAAGGTAATCCGGGGAGCCAGTTCCGTCTCCTCTTCGACTGCGCGTTGAATGAGGGTCACGTAGTTGCTTTCGACCCAATCGGCGAAGTAGGAACTGGACACCTCGATCTCGAGAATGTCGGCATCGAAGCGATTGACCTTCGTCGGACGAAACCAGGTATCGAAACTCTGTGGTCGTACGTGGCGCTCGATGTTCAGCAGGCAACGCGCCCACAATTCATGGGTTTCTTGTGACATCGTCAGGGAAGAGTTTGGTAGGAGAAGCGGCTATGTTATGCAAACACCTGGCGCGCGTCAAGACGTCAAAGACGCGATCGTCACGCGATTGCGCCGAATCGTCGCTCGTGGTCCGGTCGAGTTGTCGATTGACAGGCGACACATCAGCTCCTACCTTAAAAAGTTTCGGTCTGTATACCCCGTAGAGCCGACGTCGCATCGGGAGATGTCTGGTGAAGCGAACCTTCCAACCCAGCAATCGAAAACGGCGCAACAAGCACGGGTTTCGGCGGCGAATGCGCACCCCCGGCGGACGAGCCATTCTCGCCCGCCGCCGCCGCCGCGGCCGAAAACGTCTGGCTGTTTGAGAGCCGGCCGCCAAGACGCAGGTGGGTTGGATCCGGGGTGACAGCCTCTGGATACGCTCGGGGCGGGAGTGCTCCGGCGTCATTTTTGTAATCCGCAAATCGCTCGGCACGGCCGTCGCTCGAAACCGGCTGAAGCGGCGTCTCCGCGCCGCCTGCCGGGAATGCCCCTCGGTTTTCGGTAGTCTCGTCATCCTGGCACAACCAACGGCCATCGGTTCGTCCTACCGCATTCTCCGAGAAGAGCTCTCGCACCTTCTTTCGAGTCTCGATTGACATCGACTACACCCATGGCTCGTCTTCCGACTCATCTCTTGGACCGTCTCCTTCTTCGTCTTGTAGTGGGGTGCATCCGACTCTACCAGCTTTGCCTGTCCCCGTTTCTCGCTCCCTCGTGTCGATTTCACCCGAACTGCTCCGAATACGCTGTGTCGGCCATACGGGCACACGGGCTGATCGGCGGCGGTCGGCGCAGTCTGCGGCGGCTGCTACGCTGTCGCCCGGGTGGCGGCATGGGGTACGACCCACTCGATTAGCTATTCATGATGGAGGACAAACGAACTCTCCTCGCCTTTCTCGTCATCGGGCTCATTCTCCTGGCGATGCCGTACTATTACGAGCTGATTGGCGTATCGAAACCTCCTCCTGAACAGCAACCGGCGGAATCCGTCGAGGACCGCTCGTCCTCGACGCCCGCCCCGGCGAAGCGGCTTCCGTCGTCGTCACAGGCTCCGAAAACCAGTCCTCGCGAGGCGGAGAGGCGTCCGGCGCCCGTACCCCCCGGCCTCGCAGAGGCATCCGCAGCAGAGGCATTCAGCCCCAGACAGGTAACGGTTACAACGCCGCTGCAGCGGCTCGTGTTTTCAACGGAGGGTGGCGTTCTCATTTCGGCGCAAATGGCCGCCTACAAGCGTCACGATGACACGCCCGTCGAGCTACTGCCCGAGGGCGGCCGGGCGCTGGCCGTTTCGATAGCGACGGAGGAACCGCGTAGCCGACTGGATCTCGCGTCAGTCGAGTTTGTGCCAGATCGCGAGGTCGTCCGCATCGACGATGGCGACGAGGCCACGCTGCGGCTGAGGGCCGTTCTTCCATCGGGCCAAACCGTAGAAAAGCGACTCCAGTTTCGCAGTGATCGCTACGGAATCGGTCTCCACATCACGGCGCGCGGTTTTGGTGATGACGTGATTGCCGGTCTCCAATGGCAGGGGGGTATAAGCGATGCCGAACGAGACTGGCAGGTAGACAGAGACGCGCTGCGCGCGATGGTCTACATCAACGAGAGCCTGACCGAGCAGTCGGCCGAGGACGAAGAACAGCACCTCGAAGAAAGAGGAGTCGTCAAATGGGCAGGAGTGCGCAACAAGTACTTTTTGTGCTCACTGGCACCCATCGGCGTCGACAGATCCTGGGTCGAAATCTCGTCGAGGCAGATAGCTGCCGACCGGTATCGATTCCACAGTGACCGCGAACCTCCCGACTGGTGGCCGCAACACGATTTCAGCGTCAGCGCTCGCCTCGATGAGGCCGGCACGTGGGAGAGCCTTCTCTACGTGGGCCCCATGGACTATGAGGAAATCATCCGCTACAACGTGGAGCTGGAGCGAGCCATGGACCTCGGATTCCCCGTTGTCAGGGAAATCTCCAAGCTCCTGCTCGTCCTGTTCGTCGCCGCCTACGAGTATGTTCCCAACTACGGGTGCGTCATCCTGCTGTTCGCCTTCGTCGTCAAACTACTGGTCTATCCGTTGACCCATAAATCCTACGAGTCGGCGGCGCGGATGCAGCAGGTGCAACCCAAGATAACCGCCCTGCGAGACAAGTACAAAAACGACAGTCAGCGGCTGAGCCGCGAAACGATGAAGCTCTATAAGGAGGAGGGCGTCAATCCCCTCGGTGGTTGCCTTCCCCTTGTGTTGCAAATGCCCATTTTCATCGCGCTGTACCAGACCTTGAGCAGCACGATCGAACTGCGCCAGGCGCCTTTCATGCTCTGGATTGATGACCTTTCGCGTCCGGACCAGCTCGATGTCGGCGGTTTCGACCTTCACGTCCTGCCGATCACCATGGCGGCCGCCATGTTCTTTCAATCGAAAATGACGATGAAGGATCCGAAGCAGGCCGCTCTCGTCTACATCATGCCGCTCGTCATGGTCATCTTCATGTGGCAGTTTTCCTCAGGTCTCGTTCTCTACTGGACGATCTTCAACGTGCTGCAGATCGGTCAACAAGTCTTGACAAACCATCTCAAGAAAACGTCGTCGCCTCAGCCTGAGCCGCGTCAACCCACCAAGGCCCGAGCCAAGTAACGCGTGCCGCTCCACGACGCCCGACAGCACACCATTGTGGCCGTCGTCACGCCGCCGGGCGCTGGCGGCGTCGGCATGGTTCGGCTCAGTGGTCCGGACGCGATCGGCATCGGCACAGCGGTGTTTCGGTCCAGCCCGGAGTTAGGCCAGAGAGTTCGGCACGTCGAGTTCGGACACATCCTGGATTCCGAGAGCCATGAAATCGACACCGGGCTTGCCTGGGTGCTCCAGGCGCCGCGGTCCTACACTGGCGAGGACACGGTGGAGATCACAGGTCACGGCTCCTGCGTGGTCATGGAGACGCTCGTGAGCGCGGCGGTAAGCCGTGGTGCAATACTCGCCGAACCAGGAGAGTTTACCCGTCGCGCCTTCCTGAACGGCCGCATCGACCTTCTGCAGGCAGAGGCGATCGTCGATCTGGTTCAGTCGAAGTGGAGACGATCTCTCGAAAGCTCCTATTCTCAAGCGAGCGGACGACTCTCAGCTCTTGTCGACGAACTGAAAGAGCGACTCGTGCAGGCTCTCACAGCCGTGGAAGTCGGGCTCGATTTCAGCGAGGAGGAGGTTGCCGCGACACGCAAGCGAGGCATAGGCTGCGACGTGGAAGAGGTCATTCGCCTCGCCTCGCGACTTCTGGAAACGTTTGAAGGTGCGAGACGACGTCAGGACGGGTTCGTCGTGGCGATCATCGGCCCTCCGAACGCGGGCAAGTCGACGTTGCTGAATGCCCTCCTTGATGAGGACCGATCCATCGTCACTCCAATTCCCGGAACCACCCGTGACACAGTGGATGGCACGATCGTCTGGTCAGGTCATGGTGTTCGTCTGGTGGATACAGCCGGGCTCCGCCGCTCCCCCGACCTCATCGAAGCAGAGGGGGTGCGTCGCGCCCGTGGCATAGCGGAAGAGGCCGACATCGTCGTTGCCGTCTTCGACGGCTCGCGTCCGTGGGACAACGATGAGGATCCGACCGCTCTCAATCTTCTCGAAGCTTCGGCAGGTGCCGTGGCCGTGAACAAGTGCGACCTTCCACGCCGTCTCGACCTCTCAGCGCTGAACGGACTGACGCATCCGACGATTTCGGTTTCCGCCTTGACGGGCGAGGGGCTCGAGGAGTTGAAGGACTCTCTCCTGTCACTGCTGCCGCGCGGTGACCTCGCGGACGGAGTCGGGCTGACGAGACAGCGACACAGCGAGTTACTGGCCCGGGTTAGGGACAGGGCCGAGGCGGCGCGTGCGCTCATCAGAGAAGGGTCTTTGGACGAGTGCGTAAGTGCTGATCTTCGGGATGCCCTCGAGGCGACCGGCGAGCTTCTGGGGGAAGGAGTGGGAGAGGCCGTACTCGACCGGATATTCGCCGAATTCTGCATAGGTAAATAGCAGTCAGGTCTGCTCCCAGCGAAACGTTTCACGTGGAACGAGTCACACCCGCGTTGGCCGAACGGCACCCAGGGGGCGAATACCGTTCCACGTGGAACACCGCCAGTAGCCGCCGTCAGAAACCACTCGGCAGGGTAGCGTGTCCGCCCTGGTTCGGGGACCGCTTTGGATCGCTTAGAAGAACTGCGACAAGATCTCGACACGCTCGATGACGGCGTTTCCTCCCTGTGTCCGTACGCCCCGGCCGCATCGAGGGCTGCGTGGTGCGACTCTCTTCGGCGCTACGCCGGCCTCCTGTTTCAATGGTCGGGCCGCATGAACCTGGTGGCCGATGGTGATCGCGGACTGTTGGCCAGCCGTCATATTCTCCCGAGTCTCGCACTCAGGCCCCTGCTGCGCACGCTGCTCCACGGCGTCGTGCTCGATGTGGGATCTGGTGCGGGCTTTCCGGGAGTCCCCCTCAAGATCACGCTCCCGGGATCGAGGTTCATTCTCGTCGAGGCTCGTCGTCGCCGTGCGAGTTTCCTTCGGGAGGTCGTCCGACACCTCGAATTGCAGGACGTAGAGATCGTACACTCACGTCTCGAGGCCTGGGGCAAAGCCAATGCCACCCAAGTCGACCTGGCCGTCTCGCGAGCGGCGATGACGACGGAATCTCTCGTCGAGCTTGCTTCACCCATCGTGGCCCCGGGCGGCGCTATTCTGACGACTCTCGGATCGGACGCGACGGCGGGTAAAAAGGCGATCCTTCACCGACGTGTGCGGGGAGCGTGGGGAGAGCGACACGTAGCGGCGTTCGCCCCGCGAAGATCTCATCAACGTGGATAACTCCTTTTCCACACAAGGTTTTCAACAGCTGTCAACAAGCGCGGCGTCGACCGGAGTCATATTTGATAACCTATTGAAAATACATGAGTGAAATACTGTGCTGCAGGTCCGTGTCCGCAGTCTTTGCGAGATCTTTTAGCAAGCCCCGGGCCCCACTGTGGATAACATGTGGACAAGCCAATTTGCCGCGGGGCAATTTGCCTCTATATTTGATCGACTATTGCGGGGTTTCGAGTCAGTGCGTTGCGGCATAGGAGCTGCGAGGATCGTATTGTGGGCAGCGGTAGCAAGTTGATAAGTGATTTCATACGGGTGCGCGTGCAGACGGCTCTGGCCCCTTTTGTCCGCCTTCTCGTTCGCCTGAGATTTCGCCCGGACTGGTTTACCGTTTTCGGACTGCTGTTGAGCCTCGTCGCCACCGCTGCCTTTGCAACCGGGTATCTTCGCCTGGGCGCGGGCGTGATCCTACTGGGTGGGCTGTGCGACATCATCGACGGAGAGTTGGCGCGTCAAGGGCGTTCAGAAACAAAGTTTGGCGCTCTTTTGGACTCAACAACCGATCGATACTTTGAGATCTTCCTGTATTTCGGTATCGCCGCTTACCTCGTTCGTCAAGGCGAGTGGGCCGTAAGCGGAATCCTTTTCTTCGCCCTGGCTGGCTCCCTCATGGTCAGCTACGTGCGCGCTCGTGCAGAGGGCCTGGGGGAGGATTGCAAAGTCGGATTCATGCAGCGTCCGGAGCGACTCGTCGCTCTGGCGTTAGGCGGCCTCTACGGCCACGAGGGGCTCGTTTTTGTCCTTGTCGTTCTGGCTGTCACTACCAACTACACCGTCATCGAGAGGCTTGCCCACATTCGGAACAAGATGAAAGCGGCTCACTCCGCGACCATACAGGGACCGTAACCGCTGCTCGGCCGCTTCCGCGACCCTGGTAACGGCCGGCAAGCACGAGACTAATACCCCCCCCAACCCACCACCTGCCCGGCACAGCAGTGCGTAGAGCTCTCTTTATCGTTTTTGAAGGTATAGATGGCTCGGGCACCACAACTCAAAGTGGCATGCTCGCCGCCGATCTTCGCCGACAGGGTCACGACATCGTCTACACGCGCGAGCTTGGAGGAACGGAGCTCGGGGAGCGAATCAGGGAGCTCGTTCTAGATCCGCGCTTCGAGGACGTCGATCCGATCGCCGAGTTACTCCTCTGCGGCGCCAGTCGCAGGCAGCATGTGCACCAGCTCATCGGCCCGGCCATGAGGGCCAATAAGCCGGTTATATGCGATAGATATGCGGCCTCAACTACTGCCTATCAGGGGGCGGGCCGCGGACTCGATTCCAATATCGTTCAGATCGTCAACGAACTGGCGATACGGGAATGCCCGGCTGATTTGACCATCGTTCTCGACGTGCCTGTCAGCGAGGCCATTCACCGCCGGGAGGATCGCGCGGCTCCACCCGATCGCCTTGAGAGGTCAGGCCCGCAGCTGCAGGAAGTCGTGCGGGATGCGTATCGACAAATAGTGGCCACGGACCCGGAGCGTTGCCTCCTCATCTCTGGAGACGGCGCCCCACAGGATGTCTTCACAGACGTAAACAACGCGCTTATCGACCGCTGGCCTTCGTTTCCATTTCGGTCGGAGACATGAAGAACGACGGTGTCATTTGGGCTGCGGAGAACGAGGTGATACGAGGATGACCAAGGTGACTACTACCCCAGTTTGCGTTTTGTTCCTCCTTATGAGCCGGCTTTCCCTCTACGGCGCGGCAGCCGATCCATACGAACGGATCAACACGTCATGGGATCAGTTTGGAGCGGTCTACAACCGCGTTGTCGAGCACTACTACAGCAATCTCGACCACGACGAGATCATGCGATCGGCCATCGACGGATTGCTGAGAGGCCTTGACCCCTACAGTCAATTCTTTGACGAAGAGGGCTTGCGACAATTGCGGCAAGATACGACCGGCCGTTTCGCCGGGTTGGGGATCACCGTGGGAATCAAGGACAACTATCCGGTTGTTATTGCTCCCATAGCGGGAACGCCGGCCGCTCGAGCCGGCCTGTTGCCCGGAGATCTCATCGTCGCCGTCGAATCCGCTGACACCTTTGGCATGTCGCTCGAGCAAGTCGTGACGACGCTGCGGGGCGAGCCAGGATCGGCCGTACGTATCACCGTCGCCCGACTGGGCACCTTGTCGAATTGGGACGTCGAACTGGTCAGAGAGATTATCACCATACGGAGCGTCGCGGTAGCCAATATGGTCACGCCCGGCGTCGGCTACATCGGCATGCGCCAAACCCGATTCTCCGAGAACACGGCCGATGAGGTGGAGCAGGCGCTACGCCACCTCGTGGACAAAGGAGCCGAGAAGTTCATTCTCGACTTGCGGGGCAATCCCGGCGGCCTGCTCACACAGGCGACTCAAGTCGCTGATCTCTTTCTACCGAATGGAGCTCCCATCGTCTCCATTCGCGAACGGGATGGCCGCCGCGAGCAGACGAGATATTCTCAGCGTCGGCCACTAGCCGGATCTGCCCCCGTCGTCGTTCTCATCGATGGCGGGAGTGCCAGCGCCGCCGAGATTGTCGCCGGCGCCATTCAGGACAACGACCGTGGTCTGGTGGTTGGCACAGACTCTTTCGGCAAAGGGTCCGTGCAGACGATCTTCGATCTAGGGGATCGGGAACGGGGCGCACTCAAGCTCACGACCGCTCTGTATTACACCCCGAGCGGCCGTAGCATTCATCGCGAATCTCTGGCGTCGCGCGGTGGGCTCCTGATGGGGGTAGACCTCGGCGGCGTCGAACTGCCGGCCAGCGTCCTGCTCGGGATCATCCTGCGTTCGCCGGATGCCGAGCGGGCGGCCTCCGAACTGCGTGCTCGCTTTGATCTGGACGAAGATGCAGTCACCGCCATCCTGGAGGCACCACTGGCCGAACTCGTCGGCCACGGCCCAGTGGAGGACGCCGTTCAAGCCATACCAGATGAGGTGTATTTCACCGCCAACGGCCGTGAGGTCCGCGGCGGCGGCGGAATAAGTCCGGACATTGAAGTAGAAGCCGAAACGCAACCCGAATATGTTCGGCACTTGCTCCGAGGGCGCACGTTCTTCGATTTCATTGTGGACTACGTGGGGGCCGAGATGATCGAGCCGCCAGACTCGCTTACCGCGGTCGACGTTGATGAGCGCATGATGGACGCGTTCAAGGCGTTTGTTCCGCGCATCCTCGACGACGAGGAGAATGCTACGGGGCGCGATCAGGTCGATACCCTGCGCCAGCTCGCCGCAGAGGGTGGCTGGGACGAGCATATCTCCACGTTGATCGACAGCGTTGAAGGCGCTCTAGACCGAAACGCCGGAGCCGCGTTTCCATCCTACACCGAGCAGTTCGTGCGGTCCGGACTGAAGCGCGAGCTCGCGCTCAGGCTCAGAGGCAGGGAGGCCAGCCTTCTCGCCAGTCTCGAAGACGACGTGCTGATGAGGAGAGTCATCGAACTTCTGGGGGACGAGGACCGCTACCTCACTCTACTCGGGTCCAAGTAGTCGATTTGCACACAGAGAATCGGATACGTATCATTGTGCATATATACCGGACCAGATGAACATCAGACGAAAGACGAAACCTGCCGGCGACGCTGACGAGAGTCGGATGTCGGCTTGAGAGGACCAAAAAAATTTGCACCCCTCGAGGCGTGACAGCCTGCAGGGGTGGGTTCGCCGTGAGAAGTGAGATATTCGCTCACGAGCGTCAAATGGAGATTTGTGTCGCCCGCGCCAACGCCGGCGACGAGTCAGCGCGATCCCCGAGTAGACGAAGGCCAAGTCAAGTCACGGCCACATAACCGGACACGCATGTCGCCAACTGCTTCAGCCCATGAGTTCCGTCTCCGCGGAGAGTTTAGTCTCCTCCGAGATGGTCGAGATTGGGTTTCGATGCAGACTTGTCCATCGCGCCGGATCTACTCGGGAGCCCTGAGCGTTTACTCATAGAGGGGACATCCCCGACTGAGTCGGTTCAGTACGGAACCGACCCTATCGGCCGTTCCCTTCCATCCACCCACCCCGACAACCGATTCTGCAGGCCGTTTCCTCCTCGAGAGAACTACGTCCAATTCTGGGACAGAGAGGCAGGAAACCTGTGAAAACCGAAATATTCATCAACGATGGCATACACGAATCGCGCATTGGCATCGTCGAAGACGGACAACTGGCGGAAGTGTGGGTCGAGCGACCTGAGTCGGAACGAATCGTAGGAGATATCTACAAGGGCACGGTGACCGCCGTGCTGCCGAGCTTGCAGGCCGCTTTCGTAGAGGTCGGACTGGAGCGCACCGCTTTTCTCCAGGTGCGGGATATGGTCGAGGCCGACAGGTCGGAAATCGAGGGTGGCCAGTCGAGAAACGGGCGGCGGAGCCGCGCGTTTCCGCCGATCCAAACCCTCATTAAGAAGGGCCAGACCGTCCTGGCTCAAGTTGCCAAGGAGCCGATCGGCACCAAGGGCGCCCGAGTGACCACGCAACTGGCGTTGGCAGGCCGCTTCGTCGTGCTCATGCCTGGCGGTGAGTGGGTTGGCGTATCGCGCAAGATAACATCCTGGCAGGAACGAAAAAGGCTGCGAGAACTTGTGAGGCAGGTCCGTCCCGACGGCTTTTCCGTCATCGTCAGGACAGAAGGTCGCAAAAAAGAGGAGAAAGATTTCAAACGCGACCTCAAACAGCTCCGCAAGACCTATGCGCGCATGGTGAGGCGCAGCGAGCGCATGACGTCGCCAAGTCTTGTGCACAAGGAGCTCGGCATGACAACGAGTGTAATACGCGACCTGTTCTCGGAGAGCGTCGACCGACTCGTGGTGGACTCGAAGGAGCTGTACAAAGAAATCGTCGACTACCTCAAGTCTGTCTCGCCCGAACTGAAAGACCAGGTCGAACACTTCCGAGACCGACGTCCGGTTTTCGACATCTTCGGCATCGAGAGAGAGCTCGAGAAGGCGAATGACAGGGAAGTGTGGCTGCGCAAAGGTGGAGCCCTCGTCATCGACCATGCCGAGGCGGGCACCTTCATCGATGTAAACTCGGCGAGGTCGGTCGGCAGCCGCGACCAGGAGGAGAGTAACCTGCGGACGAATCTGGAAGCCGCCCGTGAGATCGCCCGGCAGCTGCGGCTGCGAGACATCGGAGGCATCATCGTCATCGATTTCATCGACATGGATGCCGACAGGAACCGCCGGAACGTCGTCGACCAGCTCATCGAGGAAGTCAAACGGGACCGGGCGAAAGTTTCGATCAGTCCTCAGATCAGCGAGTTCGGCCTCGTCGAGATGACGAGGCAGCGAGTACGTCCAAATCTCTTACACACCCACAGCAAGCCGTGCTCCACCTGCAATGGGACCGGTCGGGTCATGGGTCCGGACACGACTGTGACGAAAATTGAGCGCTGGCTGCTTCGGTCCCGGGCCGCCAACGGCGACCGCCGCTACCTGCTGAGAGTTCACCCGGAGGTGGCCGAGTACATCACCGAGGACCGCGAGTCGAGACTTAAGGCCATTCGCCGCGCCACGAGGGCCCGTCTCGAGGTCAAGGAGGACAAATCGCTGGGCCCACAGGAGTTCCGCTTTATCTCCCAAAAGCGCAATGTGGACGTAACGGCCGAATACAGGCTTTGAGGCAGTTTCCGCCCTTTGACAGCTTGACTCGGCGATCTTAGATTGAACTGCTCGGTTTGTCTCTTCGATACGCCTTTGCCGAGCGGTAAGTGACCATGTTCGCCGTCGTCGATATAGCTGGGAAGCAGCTGAAGGTCGACAAGGGAGATCGCATCCGCGTACCCCGGCTCGATCTGGAGGAGGGGAGTGCACAGCGGTTTACGAAAGTGCTTCTCCTCTCGGATGGAGACGCGGTTCAGGTGGGCGCTCCGCACGTCGACGGAGCCGTAGTCGAGGGCACCGTCGTCGCTCATGGTCGTGCAGACAAGGTCATCGTATTCAAGAAAAAGCGGCGCAAGAAATACCGCCGGCGCAACGGGCACCGTCAGGACTACACGGAAATCCTCGTCGACGAAATCGTGGCAGGTTGATTCCCTTTGGTCTCACCGTGAACGAGGGCAGCGGACATGGCGCATAAGAAAGGCGTCGGGAGTTCGAGGAACGGCAGGGATAGTCAATCCAAGCGGCTGGGCGTAAAACGGTTCGGCGGCCAGCCCGTGAGGGCCGGAACGATCATTGTCCGCCAGCGCGGAACCAGAATTCATCCGGGCAGCAACGTGCGCAAAGGCAGCGATGACACTCTGTTCGCCACCGCGGACGGCAGGGTTCGTTTTGAGTCCTTTGGCCGCAATCGCAGGCGGGTCAGCATCGTCACCTCCGCCTCGGATTGACCTCGCGCCGCCGACAATCCCGTCGGATCGAGCGAAATGAAACGGCCGCCAGGATGTTGCTGACGGCCGGTTTTTCTATCTCGTATACACGCACACACTCAGCCACCATTCTCGCCATATGAATATCCCCTGCCACGATGTGCTGATCATCGGCGGTGGCGGCGCCGGCCTGCGGGCGGCGATCGCCGCCGTAGAAACCGACGAGTGGCTCAGCGTCGGTGTGATTTCCAAGGTCTACCCCATGCGTAGCCACACGGTCTCGGCAGAAGGGGGATTGGGGGCGGTCGTGCGCGATGGCGACACATTCGACTCTCACGCGTATGACACCATCAAGGGCAGTGATTTTCTCGCTGATCAGGACGTTGTCGAAACGTTCGTGGCCGAAGCGCGGGACGAGGCCATCCAGCTTGAACACTGGGGGTGTCCGTGGAGCCGGGACCCGGACGGTCGTGTCAGCGTGCGCGCTTTCGGCGGTATGAGCGCGAAACGAACCCTGTTCGCGGCCGACAAAACCGGGTTTCACATGCTCCACACGCTTTTTCAGACGTCTCTGAAATATTCCCGCATACGGCGCTACGACGAGTGGTTCGTCACCTCGTTGCTCGTCGACGACGGCGCTGTGTGCGGCGTGGCCGCTCTCGATCTCAGCTCGGGCAAGATCCACGCCATTCCCGCCAAGGCGACCGTCCTGTGTACCGGGGGCGGGGGACGAGTCTTTCCATTTACGACGAATGCCGCAATCAAGACGGGCGACGGCATGGCGATGGCCTACCGGTCCGGTTGTCCGCTCAAGGATATGGAGTTCGTTCAGTACCATCCCACCGGCCTGCCCGGCACCGGCATTCTGATGACCGAGGCCTCGCGCGGCGAGGGTGGACACCTCATCAACAGCGACGGCGATCGCTACCTGAGCGAGTACGTTCCGGGCAAGATGGAGTTGGGTCCGAGGGACATTCTGTCGCGCGCTTTCGTGCACGAAATGAACGCCGGCCGGGTGTTCGAGGGCCCCTACGGTCACTACGTGCATCTCGATCTGCGCCATCTCGGAGAGGCCCTCATCGACGAAAAGCTACCTTTCGTGCGCGAGCTCACGCTCAACTACGTCGGCATCGATCCGGTGTACGAGCCGATTCCAGTGCGTCCCGTCGTGCATTATATGATGGGTGGCGTGTCGACGGATATCGAGGCCAGGACGCCCCTCGAAGGTCTCTTCGCGGCCGGCGAAACCGCCTGCGTCTCTCTCAACGGCGCCAATCGCCTCGGATCGAACTCGTTGACGGAGTGTCTGGTATTCGGGGCACGGGCGGGTCGCTCTGCCGCCGCCGCGGCACGAGAGCGCGACGCACCGCTCATGGGCTCTCTCGAGCAGCTGGCTCGTTTTGAGGAGATAGAGATTCACGGCAAGTTTCTGAGCTCAACTGCTGATTCAGGCGAGCGCATTGCCGACATACGCCTCGATCTGCAAGAGGCGATGGAGGCCGGCGCCGGCATCTATCGCACCGAGGAGGAGCTGAGCCACGCTTGCACGGCGATCGCCAGCTTGAAGGAGCGCTACGAGCGACTCGCCATCGACGATCGCTCCCACGTGTTCAACACACAGCTCATCGCCGCCCTCGAGCTGGGTTTCATGCTCGACGTGGCCGAATCGATCACCCACTCGGCCCTGAAACGGCTGGAATCGCGAGGCTCTCACTCTCGGTCGGATTTCGAGAGCCGGGATGACGAGAATTTCTTGACGCACACTCTGGCTTACCACCGCAAAGGGCAACCGCCCCACATCGACTACCTGCCGGTCACCGTCACCCGCTGGCAGCCAGAAGAGCGGACGTATTGACTGCGCTCGAGGGAGGACGGAGCAAAAACACTTATGAATGACCGCACCATTACGCTGGCGGTGACTCGCTACAGCCCCGGAGAGGATCGGGAGCCGTCGATCCAGACATACGATATCCCCTACCGGGAAGACTGGGTCGTCCTCGACGCCTTGAATCACATCAAGGATTACGTCGACGAGACCCTTACCTATCGATGGTCCTGCCGCATGGGGGTGTGCGGGAGCTGTGGCGCCATGGTCAACGGCGACCCGAAGCTGACGTGCGCCACCTTCCTGCGGGACTATTATCCGAACGACGTCAGAATCGAGCCGCTGGCCAACTTTCCCGTCGTTCGCGATCTCGTCATCGACATCGACGATTTTATGGAAAAACTCCAAGCTGTGAAGCCGTGGATCATCAGGGATGAAACGGTTGAGAAGCCGGTTGGCGAGGGGGAGTATCGGCAGACCCCGGAAGAGCTGTCGGAGTACAAGCAGTTCAGCATGTGCATCAACTGCATGCTCTGCTACGCGGCCTGCCCGGTCTACGGTCTCGAGGAGAGTTTCGTCGGTCCAGCCGCCCTCGCTTTGGCACACCGCTACAACCTCGATAGCCGTGACGGCGGTCGTGACGACCGAACCCATGTGGTCGCCTCGAGCGAAGGGATCTGGGAGTGCACCTTCATCGGCGAGTGCTCGGTGGTGTGTCCCAAGGACGTGGACCCGGCAGCGGCCATTCAGCGAACCAAGGTGGCCACCACCAAGGACTGGTTCAAATCCGTGCTTATGCCCTGGGGCAGTCGATCGTGAGCGAGCATTTCGACGCCGACGAGCCCAGAGCATATCGGCCCAGTGTCTCGCCGACCTGGTGGTTGAAGAAGCGCAGCTACTTCATGTTCATGATGCGGGAGCTCAGCAGCGTTTTCGTCGCCTGCTTCGTTCTCCTCTATTTATACGAGCTGTTTCTGATCTCAAAAGGTCCCGACACGTACACCCAGTTCCAGCAGTCTTTGCGCCAACCCGGATTCATCGCCTTCTACGTCGTCGCTTTCATCTTCGCCGTCTACCACACGATCACCTGGTTTTCCGTGCTCTCGAAGGTTCAGGTCGTGCGCATGGGATCGTGGAGGGCGCCGCCGAGCCTGGTGACCGCCTCGGCGCTGGGGGCGTGGCTCGTCGTTTCCGCAGCCGTTGCCGTATTCTTCCTGAGCTGATGAGCTGGAGAAATAGACGTTGAACTACACCAGGAACACGAAGGAGCCTTTCTGGTGGGGCATGTTCTCGGCCGGCGGTGTCGTTGCCGCATTGCTCGTGCCGATCCACATTTTCCTCGACGGTCTCGCCGTGCCCCTCGGTCTTGTCGACGCCAGCGCCGCGTCCTTCGATCGAGTGCGAGAGCTCATACACAATCCCTGGATCAAGCTCTACGTCTTCATCCTCGTCGTCATGCCCCTCTACCACGCCGCCCACCGAATTCGGTTTTCCCTCTACGAGCTCGGCATGCGTGAATTCCGTATCTCGATGGACGTGTTGTGCTACGGCGCCGCAGTGGTCGGCACCATTGGCGTGGGCTATGTTCTCCTGACGGTCTTGTGAAGGAGCGGGAAAGTGGCTGAGATCGAGCTCAAGAAACTGTCGACAGAGGGGATTCCCCGGGCCCTCGAGCGGGTTGAGCGCTACCGGCTTCTCAACCAGCCGGCGGTGGCCGAGAGCATCTGCTGGGACATCCTCGGTGTCGAACCGGGCCACCAGCAGGCCACAGTCGGCCTCATTCTGGCGTTGACCGACCAGTTCGCACAACACCAGGGGCCGAGTCAGCAGCGGGCGCTGGAGCTCACCCCCGGCCTTCGCGACGAGTACGACCGCATCTACTACACCGGCATCATTCACGAACGCCAGGCCAAGGCGAGGCTCGCAAGAGAGTATCCGGGCGCTCAGTTCGACGCGTTCGACCTTTTGACCGATGCCATGGATTGGTACGAAAAGGCGGACGCTCTGCACGAGGCGGGAAACGAAGATGCTCGCCTGCGCTGGAACTCGTGCGCCCGAGTCATCTCCGCCAACAATCTGCGCCCACGCCCCGTCGACGACACCGAGCCCGCCCACGACTGAGCGTCGCTCACGGCGAGCGACGCCCACAATTTGAGCGCGCCCCCGACGATTGAAATACGAGCTATTCTTCTGTGACGAGGGGTGACAAACCGGTGCGCGTGAGCGCACAGCGGATGAGCTCCCGGTTCAGGAAGGCGATCGAAGAAACCGAGATCTCTTTGGGGCAGACGGCCTCGCACTCGTACTCGTTTGTGCAGTTGCCGAAGCCTTCGCGCTGCATCGCTTCGAGCATGGTCGCCGTGCGCTGAAGCCGCTCTGGCTGGCCCTGGGGCAGAATGTTGAGGTGCTTCACCTTGGCGGCCACGAACAGCATGGACGATGCGTTCTTGCACGCCGCCACGCAGGCTCCACAGCCGATACACGCGGCCGCGTCCATCGCCTCTTCTGACTTGTCCTTGGAAATGAGGACGGCGTTGCCGTCGGGGGCCGAGCCGGTGTTGACGGAGGCGAAGCCGCCGGCCTGGACGATGCGGTCGAAAGCCGACCGGTCCACCACCAGATCCCTGATCACGGGGAAGGCGCGGGCGCGCCACGGCTCGATGTAGATGGTGGCTCCATCCTGGAAGCTGCGCATGTAGAGCTGACAGGTCGTCGTCCCCTGTCCGGGGCCGTGGGCGACGCCGTCGATGACCAGCCCGCACATCCCGCAGATCCCCTCGCGGCAATCGCTGTCAAAGGCGATCGGCTCCTCGCCTTTCCGGGCGATGTCTTCGTTGAGAACGTCGAGCATTTCCAGAAACGACATCTCCGGCGGCACATGCGACATCTCGTAGCTGGCGAAATGGCCCTTTTCGCCGGCGTTCCTCTGACGCCATACCCTCAGTGTGAGATTCATGCCGCCTTGGCGACGTTCGCTCGCTGGACTCGCGGAAGCGCTCACCTACTTGTAACTCCTCTGTGTCAGGGCCACATTCTCAAAGACGAGGGGCTCTTTGTGCAGCACCGGATCGGTGCCGACGCCGGCGAACTCCCACGCCGCCACATGCGCGAAATTCTCGTCATCCCGCATGGCCTCTCCATCGGGCGTTTCATGTTCCTCGCGAAAATGACCACCACACGACTCGTCCCGCTGCAGGGCGTCTTCGATGAGGGTCTCGGCAAACTCCATGAAGTCGGCTACCCGGCCGGCTCGCTCCAGCACCTGATTGAACTCCCCCTCGCTTCCGGTGACGGTCACATCGCGCCAGAATTCCTCGCGGATCTGCGACACCCGCTGTCGCGCCTGCCGGAGCCCGGCGGCGTTGCGCGCCATCCCGCAGTGGTCCCATAGAAGCAAGCCGAGCTCGCGGTGGAAGTCGTCGACCGTGCGGCTGCCCCGCACCGCCAGGAGCTGGTCGATGCGGGAGTTGGCGTCGCGCTCGGCCTCTCGACAGGCGTCGTGCCCGGCATCGATGGGGTCGAGGCGGGTATTGGCCAGATAGCCGCCGATGGTGTAGGGAATGACAAAGTAGCCGTCTGCAAGGCCCTGCATGAGCGCTGAGGCGCCGAGCCGGTTGGCGCCGTGGTCGGAGAAATTCGCCTCCCCGAGAACGAACAGGCCGGGCAGGTTACTCATGAGGTTATAATCGACCCAGAGGCCGCCCATCGTGTAGTGCACGGCCGGGTAGATGCGCATGGGTGTATCGTAGGGATTTTCGCCGGCGATTTCTTCGTACATCTGAAAAAGGTTGCCGTATTTCTGCCGGATGACGTCGATTCCGTCCCGTTCGATCGCATCGGCGAAATCGAGATAGACGGCGCGCCCGCTGCCGACGCCGCGGCCCTCGTCGCACACCGCCTTCGCCGCCCTCGAGGCCACATCCCGCGGCACGAGGTTGCCGAAGCTCGGGTAGCGCCGCTCGAGGTAGTAGTCACGCTCCAACTCAGGTATCTGGTCTGGGGGGCGTCCGTTGCCGCCCTCCTTGGGCACCCACACTCGACCGTCGTTTCGCAGGCTCTCGCTCATGAGTGTGAGCTTGGCCTGGTAGGCGCCAGACACCGGGATGCAGGTGGGATGGATCTGAGTGTAGCACGGATTTGCGAAAAGGGCGCCCTTCCTGTGGGCTCGCCAGCTCGCCGTGACATTCGATGCCTTCGCGTTCGTGGACAGGTAGAAGACGTTGCCGTATCCACCAGTCGCCAACAGCACCGCATCAGCTACGTGGGATCTAATTTCGCCGCTGACGAGATTGCGCGTCACGATGCCCCTGGCGTGACCGTCGACGACGATGAGTTCGAGCATCTCGTGGCGCGGGTAGAGGTCGACGCGACCGGCTCCGACCTGCCTCATCAAGGCGCCATAGGCGCCCAGAAGAAGCTGCTGGCCGGTCTGGCCGCGGGCATAGAAGGTGCGTGACACCTGGGCGCCACCAAAGGAACGGTTCGCCAGCGTACCTCCATATTCGCGGGCGAAGGGCACCCCCTGAGCGACGCACTGGTCGATGATGTTCGATGAAATCTGCGCCAGCCGATGCACGTTCGCCTCTCGGGCGCGGTAATCGCCTCCCTTGATGGTGTCGTAGAACAGGCGAAAGACGCTGTCGCCGTCGTTCTGGTAGTTCTTGGCGGCGTTGATGCCCCCCTGGGCCGCGATGCTGTGAGCTCGCCGGGGGCTGTCCTGCAGGCAGAAACAGCTCACGTGGTAGCCGAGCTCAGCCAGTGTCGCCGCCGCCGAGCCGCCAGCCAGGCCTGTGCCGACGATGATGAGATGGTGTTTCCGCTTGTTGGCCGGATTCACCAGCTTCAGCTCGAAGCGATGGCGGTCCCACTTTTCCGCCAGTGGTCCTCCCGGGATGTGTGCGTCGAGTGCCATCGCTCTCACATGTCGAAGAAGACGAACAACGGGATGACGCCGAAACCGCTGGCGATCGCGAAGCACAGCACGATACTTGCCCGTCTCAGATTCTGGCGGGCGGACAGCCCGAGAGTCTGGAAGGCGCTTTGCAGCGCGTGGCAGAGGTGAAACCCCAACACAGTCATGGCCACCACATACCAGGCCACGTACAGAGGCTGGTGAAAGGTGTCGATGACGAGGTCGAAGAGGGTGCCATCTGCGCGATCGCCGTACTTGAAGGTCTTGAGATGGAGGACGACGAAGACGAGGATGAGAAGGCCTGTCCAGATCATCGTGCGCGATGCAAGGCTACGAGCGCCCACAGATTCAGTTTTCGCATAACCCTGAGGCCGAGCCTGGCGATTCTCGCGTGATACGACGACGGCGAGCCAGACGTGGATGAGGAAGACGGCGACGAGGCCAAGTTCGATGGGGATGAGGAGTGGGTGGTTGATGAGAAAATCCGAGTAGGCGTTGAACGCCTCACCCCCATCACCTTTCAAGAGCAGGAAATTCCCCGACACATGGCCCACGAGAAAGCCGTAGAGCATGAACCCGCTGAGAGCCATGCCGCACTTTTTAGCCACCGATGAAGTGAGAAGTGTCGTCGGCATTTTGGTTGACCAGTTCGCGCGGAGGCCTGCGTGAGGGGTATCAAGACCGCCGGTTCGCCCCTTCAAAGGAACTCGAGACCAAAGGCGGGCCAAATATCACGACAATCCGAGGGAGGCGCAATCTAAAAACCAGCGACCCGGTGGTCGTTGGAGGCGGTTGCCTCAGACGGCGCCATTCTTGCCCGGCCCGCAGTCATTGAGTACCGTTGGCGGGCGTTTGATCGCGAGCAGATTTGACATTTCGCTTCATGCCGCGAGGAAACCGCCAGGGGATGGTGAACGAATAATCATGAAGATCCACGAGTTCCAGGCCAAGGAGGTGCTGCGCGGTTACGGGGTTGCGGTTCCCGAGGGGCAGGTGGCGACTACGCCGGCTGCGGCCGAGAAGAGTGCGGCACAGCTCGGTGGCCGGGTGGTGGTGAAGGCCCAGATTCACGCCGGCGGACGCGGCAAGGGCGGGGGCGTCAAGATCGCCGAGGATGCGGCCGCGGCACGCCAGGCGGCCGAGCAGATCCTCGGCATGCAACTGGTGACCCACCAGACCGGTCCTCGGGGTCAGAAGGTCAAGCAGATTCTGGTGGAGGCGGCCAGCGACATCGAACGGGAATTCTACCTGGGGATCACCCTCGATCGAGTCACGAGCAGGAACGTCGTCATGGCCAGCAGGGAGGGCGGAGTGGAGATCGAGGAGGTCGCGGCCCGTTCACCCGAGAAGATTCTCAGAGAGACCGTCGACCCCGCCGTCGGGTTGCGCCCTTTCCAGGCCACGCGGCTCGCCTTCGGGCTCGGCTTTGAGGGAAAGGCAGTCCGACAAGCTTCCAGCTTCATCACCGCGCTCTACAAGGCCTACGAAGGGGCCGACTGTTCCCTGGCTGAGATCAACCCACTGGTGCTGACTTCCGACGGCGAAGTATTGGCGTTGGACGCGAAGATCAACTTTGACGACAACGCCCTCTTCAGGCACGCCGATCTGGCCGAGTTGCGCGATCTGGACGAGGAGGAGGCGCTGGAAGTCGAGGCCTCGAAGTTTGATCTCAATTATATCAAGCTCGACGGTGAGATCGGCTGCATGGTCAACGGTGCCGGTTTGGCCATGGCGACCATGGACATCATCAAGCTGGCTGGGTCGGAGCCGGCGAACTTCCTCGATGTGGGAGGCGGCGCCAGTGCGGAGACGGTGGAGAACGGATTCCGCATTCTGCTGTCCGACGAGAACGTGAAGGCCATCCTCATCAACATCTTCGGGGGTATCGTGCGCTGCGATCGCGTCGCCGAGGGCGTCATTCAAGCGCGCACGAACATCGACGTGAGCGTGCCGATCGTCGTGCGACTCGCCGGCACAAACGCGGAGGAGGCAGCCACGATGCTAGAGCAGTCAGACCTCAACTTCGCAGTCGGCGTGGGCCTGCAGGACGCAGCGGAGAAGGTCGTTGCCGCGCTGCGGGACGGAGGTGGACGATGAGCATCCTCGTCGACGGGAGCACGAAGGTCCTCGTGCAGGGAATCACCGGCGGCGAGGGCTCTTTTCACACGAAACAGATGGTCGAGTACGGCACCCAGGTCGTAGCCGGTGTGACGCCGGGAAAGGGCGGTCAGGAATTCGAATCCGTGCCAGTGTTCAATACAGTCTCCGAGGCGGTGGAGGCGACTGGTGCAGCGGCGTCTGTCATTTTCGTGCCGCCGCCTTTCGCTGGTGACGCCATCATGGAGGCGGCCGACGCCGGCGTCGAGCTCGTCGTCTGCATCACCGAGGGAATCCCGGTGACCGACATGACCGTGGCGTTTCACTACGTCAACGAACGAGGTGTCCGTCTCATCGGGCCCAACTGCCCCGGCATTATCTCGCCGGGCAAGTGCAAGATCGGCATCATGCCCGGTTTCATTCACCAACCGGGCTCCATCGGCGTCATCTCGCGCAGCGGCACCCTCACCTATGAAGCCGTGGGACAGCTGAGCGAGCGCGGCCTCGGTCAGTCAACCTGCATCGGCATCGGCGGCGACCCCGTTATTGGCACTCGCTTCGTCGACGCCTTCGAGCTGTTCGCCGCTGATGCCGACACGGACGCCGTCGTCATGATCGGCGAAATCGGCGGCACGGCCGAAGAAGAGGCCGCAGACTACATCGCGCGGGCCCTCGACAAGCCCGTCGTAGGCTTTATCGCCGGCCGTACGGCGCCGCCGGGACGCCGCATGGGACACGCCGGAGCCATCGTTGCGGGGGGCAAAGGAACGGCGGAGGAAAAGATGAAGGCGATGGATAGCGCCGGAATTCACGTGTGCGAGTCGCCGGCCGACATCGGCGCAACAATCGAAAAGGCGCTGGGTCGCTCCTGAGTCTAAACTGGCCTCTCACATCCCGGGGAACGAGCGCTCGCCCGGCGTCTCTGACGCGATCAGTGGCATGATCGGCTGGCAGCGGTTGATCACCCGAATCCCAGACCACAGCATCACCAAGGCGATGAGCAACACCTCCGGCGGTAGAGATTCGGCCACCCCGAGGGCGTCGCTGCCGGTGTAGGTCCGCGCGTTTACCCCTATGACCGAGAGCAGGTTGTTCGTCATATGGGCGAGAATGGCCGGATAAATGCTGTGGGTCCAGTAGACGAGCAGCCCGAGAAACAGCCCGATGAGGAAATGAGCCGGCAACTGGGTTGGGCTGAAGTGTAGGAGGGCAAAAACGAGCGCGGAGCCGAGCAGGGCCTTCCGTGAACCGCCGCGGGCGAGCAGGGCGGTAAGCACAAAACCGCGAAAGAAGAGCTCCTCGCACACGCCGGGTGCCAGGACGACGGCGATCCCGGTGGCAAGTCCGTCGCCGAGGCTCGTGATCAACTGGATCTCGAGGAGGTCTCGCTGCAAGAAGAGCGGCAGGACAAGGTCCATTTCCGCGAAAAACCGGGCGATCGTCAAGTCACACTCGGCCACGATCAGGGCGGCGCCGATGGCGGTGGGAACGGTGGCGGCGAGAACGATCGGTCGAGTGGCGTTGAGCAGAAACAGATCCTCAATCCGGTAGCGCCGGCGCTTGATGAAGATGGCGAGCATGGCCACAAGGCTCACCTCGGCAACGACAATTCCGAGCCGCGGCGACATGAGGCCGGCCACCGGCGCGAGGGCGAACTGCGCCACCGGCCAGGCGAGCAGGCTGAAGAGAAGGACTTCCCGAAGGGTGGGGTAGGCGAGCACGCCTCGTCGAGTCTGGCCCGCCCGGACAGGCGGTCGGTTGCTTACTTCTTCTCGGGCGGTTCGGTCAGGAAATGAACGAAGCCGTTGTGGCAGGTCATACAGCTGATGCTGGCTCCTTTTTCCGGCAGAGAGACGTCGGAGGAGAACGTTTCCGAGGTCTCCTTTTCAGCGTCTAAGCTGGACGACGTGACGACGGCGGTCAGATGGATGCGAGGCGAATCGGCACTGGCGAGGGACTCGGCTACGATCTGCGTCGGGTGTTTGCCCTCATGAGGTAGGGACAATTCGATCTTGCCCTTGGCTGCCAGACTGTCGACAAATCCGTGCTTCATCATGCGAACGATATTCTTGTTGGGAGTGTCGATGGTGAAATCCATCTTTCCCTTTTCCTTCACATGACAATAGAGACACCCCCCCATCTTTTTGACTCCCAGCGACTTGACGATACCCCTCATCGCTTTGAGCGTCTCGATCTTGGTGTCGCCAAAGATGGTCTTGCCTTCCTGGGCCCACACGGGTCCGGCCGGGCATGTCGCCGTCCACGCCAAAAAGAGCGCGCTCCTGAACAAGCGCGATGTCACTGGTCTACCTTCGAGCACACCCTTCTCCTTTCCTCGCTGAGCTCCGCCGTTCTCCGTCGTTTCGTCGAATCCGCCGCCGCCCGCGAGTGCGCAAACATAGGTCAACTATCACTGTGCTCGCAAACAAAGTCTTCGTCCACGGCGGCCAGAAATCCCCGCGTTCGGTTGCACCACCACAGGTAATCGAAGAGAACGGACGGCACCCGACCTTGAAGGCGTCTGCGCACGAGGGCCCGCACCGGGTCGTAGAGCGTCTGCGCCAGCGCCAGTCGAGCGAGCAGCCGCTTGGGGGCCAGCTTCCGGCGCCAGACGAAGTCGAGGCGTAGCAAATCGGAGAGCTCCGGGTGTTTGTCCAACACCAGAGGCAGCGACTGAAGCCCGTAGGTGTACATCAGGCCGCACATTTCGTCGAAAGAGCGGGCCCGGTGGTGTAGCGAGTGGGCATCGGCGGCGAAGCGGAAGGTGGCACCATCGAGAAACAGTCGATAACCCAGCTCCAGGTCCTCGCCTCCGTAGGCGGAAAACGCCTCGTCGAATAGCCCGACGCGCAAGACCCGGTCCCGTTCCACAGAGGAGTTTCCGGTGACGAAGCACTTGAACGGAATCGCCTGACCAGGCGCGTATCGATGCACGCCGCGGCTCTCGGTGTAGCGGGTCAGCGAATCGACGGCGACACCGGCACCGAAACGAATGTTGCCGACGCCGACTTCGCCGCCATACTGGAGGTGAAAGCGGCAGTGAGCGGAGAGAAAGTCAGGCTCGACCGTCATATCGTCGTCGAGGAAGATGACGATCCTGCCGGTGGCGGCCCTTGTCCCCGCATTGCGTGCCCGGGCTCTGCCCTGGTTGTCTGGCAGCCGTAGGATCTGAACCGTAAAGGGCTCCGCGTAACCGGGCAGGTCCGTAGCATCGAATTCCGGTGAGCCGTCATCGACGACGATGATCTCCACGGCCTCGCGGGGGTATGTCTGTCGCGACAAGCTCTCGAGACTTGCCCGCAGCAATTCGCCGCCTTTGTACGTCGGAACGATGACGCTCAGCGTTAGGGGTGTCACTACGGACTCGCCTCCCCCTGTCTGCTCGCCCTTTTTCACAGGGCGTTGTACAGCTCCACCAGCTTCGGTGCTTCCAGCTCCCAGTTGTACTCCGCCGCGGCCCGCAGTGCCGCTTCGCGGTAAGCAAGACGCCGAGGCTCGTCGTCGATCAGCTTGCGAAGAGAGGCGCTGATCGCTCCGACGTCGGCGGGTGCCGTCACCTCGCCGGCGCCTGTCGCCTCGATGACGCGGCGGATCTCGGGCGTGTCGCCGGCCAGCACAGGTATGCCGGCCATGAAGTACTCGAACAGCTTGTTCGGTAGCGACAACTCGAAACTGCGGCCGCTGGGCTTTATGAGACACAACCCCAGATCGGCCGAACAGGTGAACTCGTGGAGAGCATGAAAGGGGACCCGGGGCAAAAAGTGGACGCGGTCCTCGAGGCCGGCTGCGGCGACACGCCGCCTGAGGGCCGGTTCCATCGGCCCGTCTCCCAGTAGCACAAGAGCGGCCCCCTCCACTGCCGCCATGGACTCGATCTGCTCTGACAGTCCGTTGTCGGTGAGGAAGCCTCCCTGGTACAGGATGACGAGGCGGCTGCGGTCGATTCCCAACTCAGCGCGAATGCGATCGCTCCTGATGGCCTGTTTGAACGGGGGAAGATTGCGGATGACGACAACGGGTACTGCGGGCTGGTGGCGGCGCTCCAGGATCTGGGCGATTGCCGGACTCACTGCAATGATGCGGTTAGCCCGCCGCACGAGACGGCCCTCGAACAGGCGCCAGAAACCCCGCATCAGCGGCCGCAAGGCGAGCGACGCTTGCTCAGTCCAGAGTTCGTGCGAATCGTACACGAGCGCGGCGCTGCGGCTGGCGGCGGCCCTGGCAGCGGGCCACAGAGTATCCAGATCGTGGGCGTGATATGCATCCGCTCGCACAGACGTCATCGCCTGCCGGGCCCGCCGCCAGAAGCGTGGGTAGGCCACGCGCAAGCTCGCCCGCCGATCCACTTCGATCGGAAGGATGTCGAACGGGTCCCAGACTTCGGCCATCTTTGTGTCGCCGGCGCCGGCGACGATCGAGACCTCGTGACCGGCCTTTCTCAAAGCGGTGACCGCCCGGAAGACGCGATAGTCGGAGCTCAGCTCGGTGAATACGGCCATGCAGATATGCATTGGTCGTCGTCGTTTACGCCTCCTCGGCAGCACTTGTTCGGAAACCGGCACGAACGAAAAAGGAGCAGCCATGTGAATGGCTGCTCCTGAAACAACAGATGAGTGTGGCGATCCTGGGGTGCGATCGCCGTCCAGAACCGAGACCTTCGAACGAGGCGGTGTGAGGAGGTAATTGTGAAGATCTCAGCAGCCCGAAAAGAGGCGTTCGAACATTTCGGGATGGCGCTCGTACGTCACGCTCAGCAGACCGCCACACTCAAACTCTATAAATGATTGAAAACCATATACTTATACGCGCTTTCCGTGATCGCTCTCGATGCGGCCGACAACTCGATTCTAACGGGGTGAATGTACTGAGCCTCACAGGGGTTGTCAAGATTCCCCGTTGAATGGACAGCGCATGGGACGATCAAAAAAAGAAGAGTTTAGGGGGTAGCCTGGGACAGTTCGTCCTCAGCTGCTGTAGCGGACTCGCGCTCGCGCCTGCCGAGCACGGCTATCACCTTCTCTCGCACGAAGGGATTCTGGTCTCTCAGGGCTCCGTGGAGGTACTTGTTGGCGTACTTGGATTCCATAGCTCCGAGCCTCTCGACCGCTTGTAGTCTGAGGCCGGGATCGCGGTCCTTGAGCGCTAATCCCAAGACCCTGGCGACCTCCTTCTTCGTCCCCTTGTCTCCGCTCTGCGACAGGACGCCCAGAAGATCCACGGCTTCGGCTCGCACCGCCACATCTCGATCCCTGAGGGCGCGCAATCAGGAGCGCTGTCGTGGTGATTTCCTTTTCCTTGCCGAGCAGGGGCAGATACCGGATAGGCGGCACAGTGCGCAGACCGCAGCCGATATCGACAGACAGGCACAGGGCGATTACTGCCAGAGAGACCCCCCGGCGCCAGGCCCTCGGCAGGCGGCCGCTCCAGAGGACCCGGATCCGTTGTTTGTGGAAAGCGTTCACGTCTGTCTAGATCGGATGGTTTGCCAATCCCTTTACTTGTCAGGGTACCCGATTCCGACAACTCACAGCTGCAGTAGCTCGAATTCTCCCCTCTCGATGGCGGCTTCGAGCTCGCCGTGGAAGGTGCTGTCCAGGTAGGTTGTGACCTTCCAGCCGTCCGGGTCACGGATAAAATAGAAGAAGTGAGGGCTCACCTCGCTCGGCAAAGTCGATGCGTCGAAGCGCAGAAATCCGATGCGATCCCCGATCGGGCGTTCCTCGACGATCTCTCGACGTCGGGCAGCTCGCTTGAGGTCGCTTTCCGTCCGGCGCCACTCCGACTTCCAGGTCTCGTAGTTCCCACCGTACTGGCTGGCTCGATAGCTCCCGGCGAAACACTCCCACACGCCGTGGGGGTCATCTGCGAGGACCCTCTTCACGTAGGTTTTGTAGGTGGACGCGGGCGTGCCGAACTCGAGGTCAACCTCGTCGCAGCCCGCATTCAACGCAGCGGCGGCACAGGCGACAGCCAGGACTTTTCTGGCGATGACGGGGCACCTACGGCTTCGACTCATCGACGAGACGCCGAATCCGGTCACGCAGGGCGGCAGCTTCCTCGTACTCTTCGCACAGTACCGCCTGCTGAAGCCGGCTGCGCAACTGCACGAGCGTATCGCTGTCAGAGCCTTTGGCAAGCGGCGGGACGCGATGCGCAGCCGCCGACGGATGGGGTATCTCGCCGACATCTTGGACCTCCTCAGCAAGAGGAGTGTGTTCGAGAAGTGCCGGGTCGCCCAGCAGCGGCGCCAACTCGCCAACGGCCGGTGATGCTGTAGGGTCGTCCGCGACAGACTCGTCTACGATCTGGGGCTCCAAATCGTAGAATTTGCTCACCGCCTCCTCGACCGAACTGCGCCCACCGGTGGTCGATAGTCCGGCCAGTTCGAGCAACTCGTCGGAGACGAAAACCGGCGCCTCCGAGCGCAGCGCCAAGGCGACGGCGTCGCTCGGTCTGGCGTCCACTTCCCGCAAGCGACTGGCATCTTCGATGACGACGGTGGCGAGGAACACGAGATCCTTCACGGAGTGGATGACGACTCGTCGCAGACGAACGTCGAGTCGCTCCAGCATGGTAGTGAGCAGATCATATGAAATGGGCCTGAGCGGCTCTTCGCATCCCAGGCCCATCTGGAGCGCCGCCGCCTCGAACTCACCGACGGCAATGGGCAGCAATCTGGGCGACGGAGCGTCCTTTTCGCAGAGCCAAAGGAGCGGCTTTTCGGCTCGCAAATACGGACTCACCTGCACGACGGTCGTTTCGACTAGTCGCCGGCGGTGCTTGCGGCTCATGACACTCGGTTACCCCGTTCTCTGTTCAAGTTCGGCGATGCGGTCGCGAAGCCGCGCCGCCTCCTCGTAGGCCTCCTCGGACACGGCTTGCCCGAGGCGGCGCCTCAGCAAATCGAGCTCGGCCGGCGGCTCACCATCCGCGGCAGGTCCGAGCAACTCGCTCGGCGAGGGGATAGCCTCATCGCTGGCGGGGGCCAGGTCTTCGGCCTGTTCCTCGTCCTCAAGAATTGTCTCGGCGGCGAAAATCGGCACTTTGGCGCGCAGAGCCAAGGCGATGGCATCGCTGGGACGGGAATCGATGGTCCAGGTGGAGCCCTCTGCGTTCTCGAGCAGGACCTGCGCGTAGTAAATGCCTTCCTGCAAATCGGTGATCTCGACCCGCTGAAGCCTCGCGTCGACTTCGTCGAGGAGGGCGCAAGCCAAATCATAGCTGAGCGGTCGCTTCGGCCTCTGTCCGTTGTGTGCCAAGGAAATAGCGCGAGCCTCGGAGGGCCCGATGACGATGTGCAGGACGGAGCCACCCTCCTTTTCCTTGAGCACGACCCGGTGGTAGGCCTTGGCACTCAGCTGCACCCTATGTACTTCCATCTCGATCATGTGTCACACGTCTGAGAGCCACAGGAGGAGGCGAGTGGTCGTGTGTGTGTAGCCGATCGACAATATAACACGGCCCGAAAAGGGGTGTCAACTTGCCTGTGGAGACCTTTTACTGCCACGTAACCAGACATATAATCAATCTGTTACGCACTATTCATCCGATGCCTTTTCCGCCTCCTCGAGGGCCTGCCACAGGCGCTTCTCGCGGCGCTTGAGGCGCACAAGATAGGCGAACAGAATGACCCAAACGGCGCCATAGGCGGCGAAGAGGTACGGGAAGGTCGCATCCTGTTCCACTGCAGGTTCCTTTCTGTTGTAATCGGAAGGCGGTCGAGCCGGCTTTACATCTGCGGCGCCGCGACGGACTCCCGGCTGTGTCTCTTCTGACGCAGACGATCGATCCGCCTGGCGATTTTCTCTTGCTCGAGGCCGCGTTTCAGCAGGTAGAGGAACAGTGCGGCGAAAGCTGCCGTGCACAGGTAGCGAGCTCGAACCATTTCGGGAGCCAACTCCACCGATCTTGGGTGGAGTTGCTGCTCTGGCGCCCACAGGTGAACGGAGTAGTAGACGAAGGGCACATTCGCGAATGCGATGACACCAAGCACCGCAGCCACGCGCCGCGTACCGCTCTCGGAGGCGGTGCTGTAGGACCGGACCATCAGGTAGGCGACGTACATAGCCAGGGTGACGAGCATGGATGTGAGCCGAGGTTCCCAGCGCCAGAACACTCCCCAGACTGGCTTGGCCCACAGCGGCCCGGTGACGAGGACGATGAGGCCGAACAGAACTCCCAACTCTGCCGCCACCTGAGCGATCATGTCCGATCGTTCCTCGCTCGTCCTCAGGTAGTGAATGCTCGCACCGAACACGATGGCAAAGGCGAGAAAAGCCGTCATCGCCGCCGGCACGTGGAAATAGAAGATGCGCTGAACAACTCCCATTTGGCGTTCGGTAGGCACATACATGAACACGGAGTAAATCGCCGCCAGCATAGCGGCGAGGACGACGACATCAAGAATCGCGGAGCTGACGGGACGCATGGAGTATCGTCTACTCTTCGACAACATAGTCAAACAGCATGAGTGAGAGCGTCGTGAACACGACGGCGTACGCGGCCAGTATCTGAATGTGAGGCCACAGCTCCCGTGGCCACAGCGGGGTCTCCGGTGACAGCCTGCCCTGTCCGAGGACGACGGCCGTAGCCTCGACGCACGAGATGAGCGCCGGTACGATGACGGGGAGCAGCAGGAGCGGGAGCATGAACTCGCGCAGCCGGGACTGGTCGGCCACGGCGGCAAAGAGGGTGCCCACGGCGGCCAGCACAAGCGAGCCGAGAAAAAGCACGAGGCCTAGGGGCAGCAGGTACCAGCCAGCGGCAACGTTAAAGAAGAGGGCAAACAGGGGCAACCCGACCGACTCGACGATTATCAAAAAAAGGAAGTTGCCTGCCATTTTTCCCAGGTAAAGCTCCGGTCCGCTCAGTGGCGCCAGCCTCAGGGCATCCAAGGCATCGTTGTGCCGCTCCTCCGAAAAGGTGCGGTTGAGCCCAAGTGTGCTCGCGAAGACGAACCCTACCCACAGGACGCCTGGACCGATAGCGACCAGATTCTCTCCCCCCAGCTCGAAGGCGAAATTGAAGGCGAGCAAAACGACGAGGACGAAAAAGATCATGGGGATCAACCGCTCTCGAGTGCGCCGTTCGAGCTGCACGTCTTTGCGCAGGATGGCGGTGCTGTGGTCCCACAGACTCACAGAGAACGCTCCTGGAGTAGCGCATCACAATTAGCGTGAAGCTCGGCGCTCGTGCCGTTCCAACTGGAAACGTGATGCGGTTGGCTTCTCCGCAAAACGACGAGCGAGTCCACAAAATCGGCCATCTCTCCGAATCGGTGTGTCGCGGCGATAACGGTGACACCACTCGCTTTGAGCTCACCGAGGCGGCTGCGGACAGTGTCCACGCCCGCCCGATCGAGACCGCTGAGCGGCTCGTCCAGCAACAGCACGGACGGCCTGTGCAAAGTCGCCCGTGCCAGAGCCAGTCGCTGCCTCCATCCCCGGGAGAGGAGCCCGCTGCGCCTGGATTCGAGGGGGTGAAGTCCTACCCATTGAAGCGCCTCGTCTACTCGTGCGTCGGCGTTTTCGAGGCCGTAGAGGCGGGCGAAAAAAATCAGATTCTCCCGACCCGTGAGCCCGTCGTAGAGCATTGGCTGATGTGACACCAGGCCGATGTCCACCCTCGCTTCGCCGTCGGCAGGATCGGCCCCGTTCAGTTGAACGCGGCCCCGAGTGGGGCGAGTCAGTCCTGCCACGAGCCGCAGGAGCGTCGTTTTGCCGGTGCCGTTGGCACCAGTCAGCAGGGTAAACGAACCGCGATCGAGTCGGAAGTGGATCTCTTCCAAAGCGGTGACATGCCCAAACTGCTTGCAGACCCGCTCGAGAGAAATAACCGTCACCGGCGCGACCCGGCTTTCCCGCACGATCCGATCTGGTCAAGGAGGCGATAAACAGCGACGGCTCGATCCATGCGCTCGTCGTAGCCATCGGCGCAGCCGCGAGTCGCCTTCCTGCCATAGGCGGCCAGCTCGGCGAGCAACTGGCGACGCAGCTGTTCCAGCTCGGCGCGGTCGGCTCGCGGATCCACGCCCGCGACTGGCGCCAGCTCCGCTATGTCGAGTGCGGCGGACGGTTCCGCAGGCGGGGCGGAGCGTCCGGCTCGGCTGCCCGCGAAGGCGGCGCCGCTGCCCAACAGCGCCAGGCCGAGAGCGGCCCACTTCAGGGCCCAGCGGCGTGAGCGTTGCAGCGGCAGTGAGATGTCGAGGTGCTGGCCGGCGACGAGGCCCTCTATTCGGAATCGGCGATAGGGTTGGTCGTGCGGGACGGTCGGCAGCCCGAGATCCTCGAACGGTGGCCCCAAATCGATATCCGGAGGGTGGACGTAGACCTCGAGGGCTTGGGTGGGAAACGGGGCGACGTGTCCGTACACACCGTCGAACCGCTCGGAGTCCAGAAAGAAGGAGAAGGCGATTCGAGTCGTTCCCGGGACGAGAGGTTGAGAGTGTGCGAAGCGATTTTCGCCCTCCAGCGGCACCATTTGACCGGAGTGTCCCTGCAAACCGAAAAGGCCTTCGGGCAATCGAAACTCTGTAACCCGGCGCTCAGCACCTTTTCCAACGCCGATATAGGTCCGTGAGCTACCGTTCTCCACGTGCAGATGTTGAGCGACTTCGATGACCTCGGGACGCAGCGACAGGAAGAGATGATGGATGCCGACATGGATGTGGGATGTGTCGGAGGTCGGCTCGAACACTTCGAGAATGACTTCCGTCTGCTCTCCAAGCTCGAGCCGACTCGTTGGGTACGGGATGCCCCGGTGGAAGGCGACGAGGATGAATCTCAACCCCGGTGTGAGAAAGGGTCCGGAAAAAGCGAAGCGACCCTCGGTATCCGCCGTTTTGCGGAGGATCTCGGTGAGACCCTCCTCGCCGGAGAGAAGGAAGGCGACCTCGGCGTGCGGCACCGCCGCGTTCGTGGTGGGGTCGATGACATATCCCCTGACCGTTTCGGCTGCCACCGGTAGCGGCAGGACACTTAGCGCAGTGGCGAGCGCTGTCGCCAGGAGCCGCCGTCGGCGCTGCCCGGTGCGAGACCTATCCGGCCACATGCAGGCGCGCGCCGCAGTGCGGACAGAAGCGGTGATCGGACGCCCTGCTGCCGCCGCAGGAAGGGCACGAATCTCCAAGCGCTTCAGCCGGGTCAACGCGATCGGGGCCGCCGCCCCACAAAGCGGCAACATCCGCCGTGACCCGTTGTTCGGCGTCGGCGGGATCGGATCCGTCGAGCTGGTCGAGCTGGCGCAGGATGGCCACGGCGGACTCCTCCAAGGTGGCCCGCTGCTGTCGATAGTCTTCGTCGTTCACCTTGCTGACGGCGTGGTCGAAATCCAGCTCTCGAATCGAGGCGTAGGCCAGGTCCCTCTGCTCGGCGAGCGACCAGCGCCGATCCGGAGGTAGACGTGCCCTCGTCGACCTTGATAAGATGAGGGGATAGCCGACGGCGAGCAGCAGGCAGCCGACGATGGCTCCACAGGTGGCGACGGTGAGGGGATTCACCTAGACCCCGCTTTACGACTCCTCGTCAAAGTCGTCAAGTTCCCGTCTGAGGCGCGCCTGGTAGCGCGACAATTCCCCGCGCTCTTGGGGGGTGGGGGTCGACGCGGCTCGATCGGCGGATCCGGTTGTCAGGCGACGCCATCTGCCGAGCACGGCCCTGACGGCAAAAAACCCGGCGGCGAGGCCGACGAACGGCCCGATCCAGGCGATGAGTGAGTAGCCCTGCGCCGGTGGCGCCGCCAGAATATGCCTACCGAACTCATCGACATACTCATCGACGATCTGCTGTGGAGTCCTGCCGGCTTCCAGCATCTGGCCGATTCTCCCGCGCTCGGGCACGGCGAAGTCGGGACAGATGCAGGTGGCCAGCGACTGGCGGTTGCAATTGCCGCACAGACAGACCATCTCAGCGGCAACGTGCTTGATCTGCTCCGGCGTCGGTGCCGCTGTTGCGATGTTCAGGCTCATGCAGATGAGGCCGAACATCGCGATAGGTGAGGGAGTCGACACGGCGTGCTACCTCCGGAGCCGTCAGCGGGAAGACGGAACCGGTGCGACCAATTCCGCCTCCGCCGGCCACCTCTCGTCTCCTTCGGCGACGCGGCTGCGCGATCGTTCCATGGCTGCGAGGCGGCGCTCTCGAGCTGTGGGCCAGACACACCACATTGTTCCGAGGATGAAACAGAGGCCTCCGACCCAGACCCAGTTCACTAGTGGGTTCACGTAGATCTGGAACTTAGCGCTGTTGTCCTCGGCTGCTCCCACGAGGACGAGGTAGAAGTCTTCCCGCGTGGAGGAGTAGATCGCCACCTCAGTCGTTCCCTGCTCGGAGACTTTATAGAAGTGACGCTCTGGTAGGAGAGTACAAACAAACTCTCCGTCTTCGTCGAGACTGAGCGCCGCCGTCGTCGCCTTCTTGTTCGCGTCCTCGCTGAAGGCCAGGGACTCGTAGGTAAGGGTGTAGTTTCCGATCTGCTCAGACTCCCCATACCGAAGGACGAGCTCCTTCTCGGTGGTGAAGGCCTTGCCGGTGAAGCCGACGAAGAGCATGACGATCGCCACGTGCACGAGGTAGCCGCCGTAGCGCCGCCGGCTCTTGCTCAGAAGTCCGTATATGCCGCGCAGGTAGCGTTCACCGCTGGTACGGCACCGGGCCGTGGCACCGCGGTGAAATTCGAGGCCGATGGCAGCGGCGACGAAGGCGCACAGAGATAGCGACGTGATCGCGTACATGTCCCCGACACCCGCGAGCCCCAGCAGTACCGCCGCGGCGGCAGCCACCGACACAGGTATTGGAAAGTTGCGCTGCAGGCTCTCCGTCGATGTGCGGCGCCATGCGAACAGAGGACCGGCACCCGTCAGCAGTAGCAGGACCAGCCCGATGGGTACGCTCACCTGGTTGAAGAACGGTGCCGAGACGGTGATCTTTTCACCGGTAAAGGCCTCAGAAATCACCGGAAAGAGCGTGCCCCACAACACGGCGAACAACATCCCCAGGAGAATCCAGTTGTTGAGCAGAAAGGCGGATTCCCGCGAGGCAAACGCCTCGAGCCGGCTCTCAGCGCGCAGCTCACGTCGACGGCTCCACAAAAGGGCGACGGAAGACAGGCCGACGACGAGCAGGAAGACGGTGAAGAAAGGCCCAACGCGAGAACGCGCGAAGGAATGGACGGACTCGACCAAGCCGCTGCGTGTCAGCGTCGTGCCGAAGATCGTCATGCCGTAGGTGAAGAACACGAGAATCATGTTCCACATTTTCAGCATCCCCTTGCGCTCCTGGATCATGATCGAGTGGATGAGCGCCGTGCCCGCCAGCCACGGCATGAAGGAGGCGTTCTCCACCGGGTCCCACCCCCAGTAGCCACCCCACCCCAGCTCGACGTAGGCCCACTTGCCCCCCAGCAACAGACCTGAGCCCAGAATCATCCAGGGGACGAGGAGCCAGCGTCGCGCCGCCCGCAACCAGGTAGCATCGAGCTGCCGTGACAGGAGCGCGGCGATGGCGAGCGCGTAGGGAACGGACAGGCCAACCATGCCGGCGTAGAGCATGGGTGGGTGGATGGCCATAAGGGGATGCTGCAGGATCGGATTGAGTCCGCTGCCGTCTGCTGGGACGAAAGGGAGTGTTTCAAAGGGGTCGGCAGCGAAAAGAACGAGGACGACGAAAAAGCAGCTCGTGGCTGACAGGACGGCTACCGCAAACGGCATGAGGGTGCGGTAGCGATGGCGATTGAGACTGAGAAACAGCGCTGTGTACAGGGCCAGGATCCACCCCCAGAACAAGAGTGATCCGTTCTGTCCTCCCCACAGAGAGGCGATCAGGTAGATCGGAGGCAGCGACAGATTCGTGTTTTCTGCGACATACGCCACCCGGAAGTCACCACTGATCAGCAGATGCCACAGGCAGACTACCGCGACTGTCAGCAGCCCGAGGTGTGCCAGGGCGGCGTTCTCGCCACTGCGGATGAGCCCTTCGTCACGGATGTGGCCACCCAGACCGCACACGACCATGGCATAGGCGGACGCCGCGAGGGCGAGACAGAGGGCGAAGTACCCGATGTCGATGGCGGGGCTCAAGTGTTGGGGATCAATCTTCGGGCAGACGTGAAGAGGTCGGTCACAAGCTGCCGGTCTGGTTCATGGCCTCGACGTGACCTTCGTAGCTCTGCCCCTCGTACTTGGAGGGACACTTAGCGTAGACGAGGTCGGCGTCGAAGCCCTCGTGGCCGGGCACGAGACGGCCCTCCAAAACGACGAGGGCGTCGTCCTGAAACGTGTCTGGCAGCAGGCCGCTGCCGGTGTAGCGCACCTCGAGAGTCCGATCACCGTCCGTGACAGTGAACTCCGGGCGATGTCGGTAATCGTCCCAGCGGATGGATCCGGCCACCACAGTGCAGCCGCCCAGCTGGATCCGCCTGTCACCCACGTCCAGGCTAGTGCTTCGCTCCATCAACATCGACAGGGTCATATGGTGCGCTGCCGACTCCTGAACGCCGGTGATGACGAGGAAGGCGAGGCCCGAAGCGATGACGGTAGAGCCGAGAAGAAACTTGAGTCGTGACATTGATCGATCCGGATGGGGCGAGAAACAATGCGTCAACAGTGCAGAATCTGATCATTTGCGCCTGCTGCTGCAAATCCCTTACACCTCCAGTACCTTGGGGAACCGGGTAAGATTCTCGTGCCCGTTCTCGGTCACGCGAACGACGTCCTCGAGCCGCACGCCTCCCAGGCCCAGATAGTACAGACCCGGCTCGACCGTCACAATCTGACCAGCGCGAAGAATGTCATGTCGAGGACCTACGCTGGGGGCCTCGTGAATGTCCAACCCAAGCCCGTGGCCTGTGCCGTGGAAGAATCCCTGTAGACGGCCGTTGCGTTCCCCGGTCTCGTATCCACGCGCGGAGAAAGACTGCTCGACGGCCTTGTGAATCTCGCTTCCGTCGCGGTCATCGCCGAGGCGATCGAAGGCGACCTGCTGTGCCGCCAGAACGGCCTCGTAGGCGCGGCGGAGGTCGTCACCGGCATCACCTTTCACGAAGGTGCGTGTCAGGTCTCCGTAGTAGCCGCTCGAGTCAGACTGCGGGAAGATATCGATAATGATGGGTCGGTCAGCGACCAGCGGACCGCTGCCCTCACAGTGGGGATCGCAGCCATCGTCGCCACAGGCGACGATCGTGTGGCGGGCGCTGCAGTCCTCTTCGAGCAGAGTGTGATGGATGAGGCGTCGCAGCCGCTGGGAGGTGAGCTGTTCGCCTTCGAGCGAAAGGACGCCCGATTCCTCAACTCGAGCCTGCTCAATCGCCTCGAGGGCGGCGCCCATGCCGGTCTCGGCGGCGCGCAGAGCACCGCGGATGGCCTCGACTTCGTGAGGTTGCTTGATGCTTCGCTGCTCGAAGAGCGGCGGTGCAACGACTTCCAACCGGATTCCCGAACGGCGCAGAAAGTCGGCGGTCTCCAGCGGAAACTGCGCCGGCACCCGCAGCGATCGAATGCGGCCCCCGACGTCTTCGAGAGCTGCCAGGAGGATCTGGTGTGTGCGGGAAGGCCCGCTCGTGTCCGTGCCGCCCTTCGATTTTTTGACCTGCCTGGCGTAGTGAGAGACAGACAGGACCTCGTCGACCTCGGCCTGCTGCCGGGCGCGATCGAGCTCGAGGTCGCCGATGAGGAGGTAGGTCTTTGCGCCGGTGTCGAGAAAGACGAATGGATCGGGAGCCCTGAACTTGGTGGCGTAGTACAGGTCCGCACTGCGTTCGCTGTCGCCGACGAGGAGCAGGCCATCGCTACCGCCGAGGTCGGTCATTCCTCCTCGGCGATCCGAAGGGCGCGCACATCGATGCCGCGCTGCGGCCGCCAGAGCCAGAACAGGGCGGATTCACCTACTTCGAGCTGCGACACGGAGCGGAAGAAGGTGTCGAATGAGTCGATGCGGCGGTCGTCGACCTCCGTGATCACATCGCTGACACGGATGTCCTTGGTCGCAGCCAGACCGGCGGGGTCGACATCGACGACGACGACGACGGCCTCATCCTCTGAGAACCCGAGTTGGGCCGCTATCTCGTCGGTGAACCCGATCTGCCCGGCCCGCTCGTAACTGAGGACCTCCACCGTCATACCGAGGGCGTCGACGCGTCGGTGGCCCTCGGCGAGGAGCCGGTCTTCCTCCTGTTCGCCGAGCACGACCTGGATCTGCAGGGTCGAGCTGTCCCTGAGGACGGACAGATCGACGACGTCGCCCGGGTCGCGGGCGTAGATGAGAGTCTGCACCTCGTTCGGGCGGTCGACGGGGATGCCGTCGACTCGCAGGATGACGTCTCCCTCCGTCAACTCGCTGCGCTCGGCAGGTGTGCCCGGCAGAGTCTTGTTGACGTGAACACCGTGGGGCGTGGACATCGCCAGGTGCATATCATCCACCAGCGTCTGGTTCACCTGTTCCATAGAGATACCCAGATAGCCGCGGACGACGCGGCCGTGTTCGAGGATATCGGCCATGGCCTCCTGGGCAAGGGCGATGGGGACGGCCAGACCGTAGCCCATATACCAACCCGTCCTCGTCGAGATGGCCGTGTTGATGCCAACCACCTCGCCGCTCAGGTTGAGGAGCGGTCCACCAGAGTTGCCCGGGTTGATGACGGCATTCGTCTGGATGAAACTCTCAATGCTGTACTCGGCCCGGATGACGCGAGCGGCGCGGCCGAGTGCGGAGACGATGCCGTGGGTCAAAGTCGATCCCAGGCCAAGAGGGTGCCCGATGGCGAGGACCCAATCGCCGATCTCCAGCTCGTCGGAGCTTCCGAGCGACGCCACCGGCAGCTCGCGTGCGTCCACCTTGAGCAGGGCGATGTCGATGAGGGAGTCGAAGCCGACGACCTCGGCGCCGAAACTGCGGCGGTCGGAGAGCGTAACGCGGATGGACTCAGCACCCTGAATGACATGGTAATTGCTGAGGATATAACCGTCGTCGCTGACGATGGTGCCAGAGCCGAGGCCGGGAAAGCGCTCCCTGTCCTGAGGACCCCCAGGTAAATCAGGGTGAGATTGTGGCAGGAGTCGCCGCAGCTGCCGGTGGCTCGGAGTCGTTCTCACGAGAACGACGGCCGGGGCGACCTCTTTGTAAGCGTCGCGAAAGGTCCTGCTGAGTTTTTCCAGGGCGGACCGGTCCGCGGGCTCGACGGCCCCGGCGGGTACACCCAAGGCAAGCAGGAGGGCTATCCAGCGGCGCGAGAAAGCGGCTTTCACTTGAGTCCGTATTCGTCCAGTTTGCGATACAGTGTCCGCACGCCGATACCGAGCTTTTCGGCGGCCTGACGCCGATTGCCGCCAACCTGTTCGAGCGCCTGTTCGATAGCGTGTCTTTCGAGGTCCTTCAACGACTTCGTTTCCAGCTCAACGAGTTCGCTTGCCTCGGTCACCTCGGCCGATCCGATTCCTCGAACGTGGCCGGCGATTCCAGCCGAGCCAACTCTGTCGTTCACCTGATAGACTGGCCGCGGCGCCGACTCCGCCGGCCCGGGCTGCAGGAGCTGTTTCAACTCGGACACCTCGCGCTTGAGGTCGAGCAGGGCGAAATAGATGAGCTCGCGCTCGGACTGGTCCGGCGTCTTGCCGGTTGGCACGGGCAGATGTCGCTGCGGCGGCGGACTTTCCAGCTGGCCATGGAGATCAGCGGGCTCGACCGGCCGATCCGGTCCGAGAAACACGAGGTGCTCGATAAGATTGCGCAGCTCGCGCACGTTGCCGGGCCAGTGGTACTCGAGAAGGAGATTCATCGCCGGCGGCGAAAAGCCACCAAAGCGGGCTGCACCCCGCAGGGTATACTGGGCGACGAAATGATCGATGAGCAGAGGGATATCTTCGCGCCGCTGCCTCAGTGGCGAGATGTTTAGCTCCACAACCTTGAGCCTGTGGTAGAGATCACGGCGGAATTCTCCGTTGGCAACAGCATCCCGCAGATCTCGGTTGGTCGCAGCCAGCAGCCGCAGGTCGACGGAAATTGGTTCCGTGTCGCCGATGCGCGTTACTTCGCGCTCCTCCACGACTCGCAGCAGTCGAACCTGCGCGGAGAGCGCCATCTCGCCGATCTCGTCGAGGAACACCGTGCCGCCAGAGGCCTGCTCGAACACACCGGGAAACTGAGACCGGGCGTCGGTAAAGGCGCCCTTCTCATGCCCGAAGAGCTCGTTTTCGAGCAGGTTTTCCGGGATGGCGGCACAGTTGACAGCCTTGAACAGCTGTTTGTGCCGCGGGCTATAGCGATGAAGGGCGCGGGCGACGACATCCTTTCCGGTACCGCTCTCGCCGGTGATGAGGGTGGTCACCGGTGTGGGCGCAATGAGCAGAACCCGATCTCGCAGCTCCTGAACGGCCTCCGAACGCCCCACCAACAGTTCGTTCAGTGAGCCGCTCTTGGACAGGAGTGAGTCGACTGCGGCGGCGACATCGTCTCCGGAGTACGGCGCCTCGAGCACCTCTTCCAGGGGGTTGCCGCGGGAGATCCGATACCATTGTGACGCCGACCCGGACGCCAGCGCCAGCACCGGGAGGTCGCGGTGCTCTCCCAGAGCTGCCGCAGTCGTCTCCAGGGTGCGGTCCGGCATACCCAGGTCAACGATGGCGATTCGAGCCCCGCGCTCGAGCATGGAAGCCAGTGTGCCGGACTCCCGCACATCGACGATCCGCCTGCCCGACTGTTGCAGCGCCTCGCGGCACAACTGACTGACGCGGGGGTCCCGGGTTAACACCAGGATCCGGGTCTTTCTCTCAGCCATCAGGCGCCTGGAGGACTCTCCCGGCGATCACTCGGCCGATTTGCCCCACTGATCTTCCCGCAGAATGGTGATCGAGCGACCCTCCGACGTGATATACCCTTGATTCTCGAGTCGCTTCAGCACCCGAGAAACCGTCTCCCGCGTCGTGCCTGACATGTTTGCGAGCTGCTGGTGCGTCGGACGACTCTCGAGGATTATTCCCTCACCCGTCTCGACTCCCTGCTCGGTCGCCAGCTGTAGCAGGGTCTCCGAAATGCGACTCGTGACGTCGAGCAAAGCGAGCCCCTCGATTTTTCGATCCGTTTTTCGCAGTCGCACGGCGAGCTCGGCCAGCAGTGAGATGGCGATCTGCGGGACCTTGTAGAGCAGCTGAAGAAAGTCGCTGCGCCGAACGGTGTACAAATCGGTATCCTGTGTGGCCACCACATTGGCCGATCTGGGCTTGCCATCGAGAAGCGAGAGCTCATCGAAGACGGCGCCTTCACCGAGAAGAGACAGGATGACCTCGCGACCGTCCTCGCTGACGATGCTCACCTTCACCTGTCCCGTTTCGATGATGAACATGGCGTCGCCTTCTTCTTCGGCCAGAATGATGACCGGATCCTTCGAATAGGACCTGGTGATCGTCACCTTGGCGATGGCCTCGAGATCGTCGTCCTTGAGTCCCTCGAACAACGGGACTTTGCGAAGCAGGGAAATCTCCATCTGTACCGTCCGTTCCTCTCAAATCCGGTCGCAGCCAGGCGAGCGCATGCCTGCCCCGACTGACAGATCAGTCCTCGCCCCGCTCCCGGAGAGAGTCGATTGCTTTCCGTGCCGCCTTTCCGTAGCTGCTGTCACTGCCATTCTGCCGGATGATCTTCTCGTAAATGCTGATGGCCGTGGTAAACTCGCCAAGGGCTTCGTGGCAGGTGGCGCGTTTGTAGTCGGCATTGGTGATCCATTGGCTCGAGGCGTCAGTACTGTGGTAGCTGACGTCGTAGTAGCGCTTTATCGCCGTGCGGTACTCGCCCTTGTTCTGGTAGGCCTCGCCGATGAGGTAGCGAGCCTCGGCGGCCTGATCTCCCGAGGCCCATTCGAGAACGCCCTCGAGATGAGTGATGGCAGAGGTGTACTGCCCCATCTGACTTAGAATGTAGCCGATTTCGAGTTGTACGGCATTCGTTTGAGAATGATCCGGAAACTCCATCGTGAGTCGCAGAGCCGTGCGGTAGGCGTTGTCGTAGGCGTTACTCTTTGTGTACGCCGCCAAGAGCATCCAAATTGCGCGTTCTTTCTCTTGTTTCGTTCCGCCGTCCTCGAGGACGCGTTTGAAGTCTCCCGCCGCGCGTAGATACCTCTTGTGGGTGTAGTGAAACTCGCCGCGCCGGAGGTATGTCCTGGCGGCAAACGGGTTGTCGGGGTAGCTGTCGAGAAAATCCATCTGAGCTTTGAGCGCCTTGGCCAGCCCCTTCTCGCTCGGCTGTGACTTGTTCGCCTCCCACCGCGCCGTGGCCGCGAAGTAGGCCGCCGCCGCGGCGATGTCCTCCGCGGCAGGCGCCAGAAGTGCGCTCTCGTCCTCGAACTCTTTCGGTTTCTCGCCTTCGGTTGTCTCCCTTTCCAGCTTTGCGAAGATCTCCTCGGCCTTTTCGTAGATACCGCCTCGAAGGTAGTGACGACCCTCCTCGAGCCGGAAGAGGGACGGCCACAGAGAGTCGCGCCCATAGCGCTTGACGAATGCGCCGCCTGCGTTTTCGGCGCCATCGACGCGGTCGAGGCGCCACAGGCAAATGACGTTTCGACCGAAAACTCGCCGATCGCCATCGGCGACGAGGGGTGAGTACATGTCGTGGGCCTCGGCATAGCGACTCTGCTCGAACAGCAGATCGGCCCCATGCCGTCTGGCGCGGTCGGATACGGGGCTCTCCCCCAATCCACTCAGACGGGTGAACACTCGCAATGCCTCATCGACTTGCTTCAGGCGCACGAGAGTGCGCCCGCGCTCGAAGTCGATGCTGTCCGCCTCCGCCGCCCCCATCGAAAGGAGCTTGTCGTATGTCTCGAGCGCCTCTCGGTGCTGGCCCAGGCGGCTATGAGATTCTGCCAGTCGACACCGGATGGCGTAGGATTCGTCTTCCGAACCGGGCCATTCGGCCACCTGTCGATAGAGCTTGACGGCCGTCGCAACTTCTCCAAGCAGGAAATGCGTATCGGCCAGTTTGCGCAGGACCGTCCGACGCTGAATGAACGACGGGTAGGCCATCAGGATTTCCCTGAAACGGCCCACCGCCTGATCGTGCCGTTCCTGCGCGATAAGTGCCTGCCCGAGCGCAAACAGCGCCTCCGCCACCACCGGCGAGCTGGGCATATCGCCGAGCAGTGTCTCGAGCGAGTCGACGCCCCTGTCGACCTCCCCTTGTTGCACGAGACACACAGCGAGCCCGAATCGAGCGTGGTGCCGCAGCGGGTGGGTGGGGGCAAACCGCCGCAGAAACTCGCTGTAGCCCGCTGCCGCCGCCGGCCACAACTCCGCGTTCGACCGAGCCCGGCGTCGTCGCAGGTCGGCCAGCAGTATCACGGCCTCGGCAGCAGCGTCATCTGTTGCGCCAGAGCTGTCGCTCAGGTCCTGCTGCGAGTCCAGGAACGCCGTCAGGTCAGCTTCCAGGATCTGCTCTCGACTCGAGTCGGGCGCGGCGTCAGCCTCGGCCTGGATGAGTCTCAGGCGGGCCCGGCGCGACCACGATTCTCCGCCCTCTTCCGACAGAATGCGCAACTCCTGGAGTGACAGCTTCCGGAGGGAGTCCGATTGTGCCAGCCGACCCTCGAGTTGGCGCTGCCGTGCCAGCTGCCCCAGGCACTCGGCCAGCCAATACTGAGCCTCGGGAACCGACGCGTCATCGCCGAAGGAGGCCGCATAGGTCTCGAAGGTGCGAGCCGCGTTGGCGTAGTCGTGAAACTCTTTGAGGTTGTGGGCGAGGTTGAGAAGACTGGAGCGCGGTGAACGACCGTTGACCTCGTCGAGATAGGCCTGTTGTATAACGCGGCTCAGCCCGCTCGGATCGAGAACGGTGAAATCGCTGAGATACTCGATTCGGTCGTGGATGCGCTGCGACCCGGCCAGTCCGGGAAAGCGTTCCATGAAAGCGCGGTATTCAGCGAGGGCGAGGCGGGGTGACCCGGACCGCTCGTAGGCCTCGGCGAGACCTCGGTGAGCCTCCTCGGCGAGAGGGGACGGGCTGCTCTGCAACTGGCGGTATGCCGCGATGGCGAGCTCGCTGTGCCCGGCGCCGATGTAGGCGTGAGCCAGATTGAGTCTGACGAGATCGCGCTGCACACGCGACTCGGCAAAGCCCGTATCGCCCACCCGATCCGCCTCCACGAGATAGCGATGAAACCACGTGATGGCGCGACTGAAGTCGCCTTGTCGTCGACATAGGCTGCCCAACTCGCGGAGGGCGCCTAGCCGAACGTCATTGTCGAGAGCCGTCGATTCGGCGCCGGAACCGTCTGGCGCTCGAGCGAGATCGAGAAAGAGAGTGAGGGCGGCGGCGAACTCGTCTACCCAGCCGAAGGCGATTGCCAAACCGAGGCGGGCGCGCCTCGCCTCGGGCCCCTGCGGGGACGACGCCAGCAGCGCCTGATAGGTGTCGATGGCCCCTGGGTAGGCGCTGCCAGCTCGCTGGGCGTCGCCGAGTCCGAGGGAGGCCTGCAGCATCAGGCTCTCGTCGGAAACGCGGTCTCTTGCGGCGACGAACGCCGCGGCGGCCTTTTTGTGATCACCTCGCTCAAGAAGATGCCTCGCGAGATCGACAGCACCGCTGTCAGCGTGCGGTGAGCCGGGGTGGTCCCGCCGCAACCTATAGAAAGCCTGACTCGCGGCTTCGGGCTCCGACATGAACAAGGAGATTCGCCCCGAGAGCAGCAGGCCGTTCCGGGCTTGAGCCGAGATCGGAGCCTTCGCTTCGAGCTCGGCGAGCACGTCCTGAGCAGAATTCGCCTCACCGGCAGCGAACAGCACCTGCGCCAGTCGCAGCCGGGACGTCACGGCCTCGTCGCTATCGGCGTAGTCGGAGAGGACGAGCCGATACGACCTGGCGGCCGCCTCTAAATCGCCTACACTGGCGTACTCAGTGGCGGCGGCGAGCAGCGCTCGGGGTGCAAACTCACCGGCGCTGAAGAGCCGCTGCACTTCTTCGAAGGCCGCGGCGGCCAAGGTGTGGTGGCCCTCATCCCGCAGGCAGCCGGCTCGTTCCAGCCGCGCCACACTGGTGTTGCTGTCGTCTGCGTGGTTCTGATAGAAGTCCTCGTAGGCCTTGATCGCCTGGTCGCAGCGACCACTTCGGTCGAGCGATCGAGCCAGCATGAGTCGGGCTTCCGGCAGGTGTGAGGAAACCGGCCAGTTGCGGATGAAATCGGAAAACAGCTCCGCTGAGGTTGCCCAATCCCCGGCATCGCGGAACAAGTTGCGGGCGAGCTTGAAGGCGTCCTCCTCATCTTGCGACCACAGCGCAGCCGGAAGCAACAGCAGAAACGCGGCAGCGCGGAGTCGGGGGATCCGACCCGAAACAGTCTCGCCCGCTCGTCGCTGGACCCGCTGATGATCGCCGCCGGCCGACGCCGATATTGAATACCAGAGATTCGTGAAAACTGTCAAATGAAATGCGGGAGAGACGCGCCTGAGGGCGCGAGATGGCGAGAGTAGAACCGCGGTAACACCTGTATATTCTATATGGTTACCCATAATATGCCGCGTGCCCGGACAGGTCAATACTCGCTCGTATGATGTGAAACGACTGTGACCAAAGACACACGTGGACATCATAATGACAAAATCGGCAAAGATGCTGCCAAAAGTGGCATGACTCAGGATGCCGCGCATACGGAAAGAGCGTGGGCGAAGATCAATCTGGGGCTCTGCGTCCTGGGCCGCCGCGACGACGGATTTCACGAAATACGCAGTATTATGCAGACGATCGATCTGGGGGACACTCTCCAATTCTACCCGGCGCCGGGATCGACGTCGAGGATGAGCTGCAACGACCCCGGCTTGTCGACTGGTGAAGACAACCTCGTGATGAGGGCCGTGCGCCTCTTCGGCACTCACGTCGAAGCCAGTGTCGACTTCCACCTCCACTTAGACAAACTGATTCCGCGTGGCGCCGGGCTGGGTGGTGGCAGTGCCGATGCCGCTGCCACCTTGCGCGGCCTGAACACTGTGACGGGCGCCCGCCTGGCCGAAGACACTCTGCTCGAACTCGCCGAGCAGCTGGGATCGGACGTTCCCTTTCTTCTCAATGGAGGAACGGCGCTCGTGCGCGGCCGCGGCGAGATCGTCGAGACCATCGAGTTTCAGGGTACCGATCTGCACTACGTACTCGTCTATCCAGAGGTGGAAATCAGCACTGCCTGGGCATACGGCCAGCTCCGGCCGCCTTTGACAATCTCATCGGCCTATCGTAGGTTCCTCGATTCTGTTAGCGGCGGGCGCGTCGACTCGCGAGAGCTTCTGGAGGTGGTGGAGAATGATTTCCAGCCGCTTGTCGAACGAGCCAACCCCATCGTCGCAGAAGTGGCTGACCACGTCCGGCGGGCCGGAGCCAGGGTATGCTCCATGTCCGGGACCGGGTCCGCCGTTTACGGGATATTCGACGATCGGAACGCCGCCTCCCAGGCCTGTGACGGGCTGAAGGCGAAATGGTTCCGGTCGTTTTTTTGTCGGCCAGTGCTGTAGAGGTTGCCCGGTCGTTCAACTGGTAGGACAACGGATTTTGGTTCCGTCTATCGAGGTTCGAGTCCTCGCCGGGCAGCCAGACAATTCGAGGAGTTCCGCATGGCTGTAGAGATGCAGATCTATCAACGCGAAGAGGTCGGCCTGACGATCTCAGACCGACCGCAGAGGGGCAAGGGCCCGGTGGGGCGGCTGCGGCGTGAGGATCACATGTTGCCGGGCATTCTTTACGGCCATAAACAGGATCCCCTCGCGTTCAAGATCGCGGCGCGGTCGCTGGAACGGGCTCTGAGTCAAGGGGGACAGAATGCCATATTTCTTTTGCAGTTCGACGGTAATGGCGCCGAACCCGATAGGGCCGTCGTCCGCGAGATTCAGTACCACAAGGTAACGGGAGACATCATGCACGTGGACATGCAGCGCATCGACCCCGACGAGCGGGTCCGTATCGATGTGCCACTCGTGACCAGCGGGATCCCGGTGGGCGTGCGTATCGGCGGTGGTGGGCTGCAGCATACGCTGACTCAGGTACAGATGGAGTGTCTGGCCTCAGAGCTGCCATCCCGCATCGAGATCGATATTTCGGATCTTGAGATCGACCAGAGCATTCATGTGGGAGATCTGCTCGACCAGGAAAAGCGAATCACGACCGAAGCCGGGGTGGCCATCGTCAGCGTGCTGCCGCCGCGACTGACGGTAGACGAAGAGATCGAGCTGGCAGCAGAAGACGAGGAAGTGGAGCTGGAGGAGGGCGAGCTGCCAGAAGGCGAAGAGGCGCCGGCCGAAGCGGAGGAGCCAGAGGGCGAAGCGCAGGAAGAGTCCGGCGAGGAGAGCTGATCGTCGAGTGGGGAGTCACGGACTCGCACGCGTCGTCGTCGGCCTGGGAAATCCGGGCACGCGCTACGCGGGAACCAGACACAATATCGGCTTCATGGTAGTTGACGGCCTGGCTCGCCAATGGTCCGCTCCGTGGTCGAGCAACCCGGACGGGGAACCGACAAGTCTAATCGCCAGGGCGAAGGCGAGATCTGAGAAGGTCCTGCTCGTCAAGCCGCAGACCTACATGAACCGGAGCGGTCGGGCCTTGCTGGCCTTGAGCCGCGAGTCGTTCGATTTCGGCGACCTGCTCATCGTCCTCGACGATTTCAACCTCGATTTCGGACGCGTCCGCCTGAGAGCAGCCGGCGGCGATGGCGGCCACAATGGCTTGGCTTCCGTTATCGATGCCATGGGAACGGAGGAGATTCCCCGCGTGCGTCTCGGCATCGGGCAGGTGCCGGAGGAGGACGTGGAAATCGACTACGTGTTGACGAGCTTCGAGCCGGGAGAGGACGTGGAAGGCCTCGTGCGAAGAGGATGCGAGGCCGTGACCAGCTGCATCTCGGAGGGGATCGACGCGGCGATGAATCGCTTCAACGGCTATCCTCCTCTCTGAGGTCGTATCGAATGGGGGGAAAGAGATAAACGACATGGAAACATGGACGAATTTGGCGCCTTTCGCGGGTGTAGCCGGACTGCTCGTGGCGCTCATCATCTACCGCTACATCAAGGCCAACGATGCCGGTAGCCAAGAGATGATCGACATCGCCGAGGCCATACACGAAGGGTCCATGGCATTCCTGAAGCGCGAGTACACGATCCTCCTCGTCTTCGTCGTCGCCGTCTTTCTGCTGTTGTTGTGGGGCGTTGAGCCGCGCGAAACGGCCTTTGCCTTTCTCGCTGGCGCCGCTTGTTCCATCGTCGCCGGGTTTTCGGGTATGAAGGCGGCGACCCGAGCCAACGTCCGCACCGCTCAAGCGGCCAGTACTCGGGGCCAGGGTCCAGCGCTCAATATGGCTTTTTCGGGAGGTGCGGTAATGGGTCTGGCGGTGGCCAGTCTCGGGCTGGTCGGAATCGGCTCTCTGTGTCAGCTGTTCGGCATCTGGGACAACGCCGACAATGCCCCCGCCATCAACGGCTTCGCCATGGGGGCGAGCTCAATCGCTCTGTTCGCCCGTGTCGGAGGTGGCATTTTCACGAAGAGCGCCGATGTGGGCGCCGATCTGGTGGGCAAGGTGGAGGAGAACATTCCCGAGGACGATCCCCGCAATCCGGCCACCATCGCCGACAACGTGGGGGACAATGTCGGCGACGTGGCCGGCATGGGCGCCGACATCTTCGAATCCTACGTGGGCTCCGTCATCGCCACCATCGCCATCGCCGCCACCGCCTCCGCATCGGTGCTGGGTATTCTGGCGCCCGGTGTCGTGGAAACGGAGGCGCGCCTGGCTGCCATGTCCTACCCCCTCCTCGTCATCACTATCGGACTGGCGGCCTCCTTGCTCGGCGTGCTCGCCGTCCGGGTCTTGCAAAACGTCGATCCCGCCGCCGCACTGCGCTACTCCACCTGGCTCTCGGCCGTCCTCATGATGGCAGGCGCCTACTGGATCGGAGGTGAGCTGGGCCTCTCCACGGGGGTATTCTGGGCCGTTCTTTTCGGCAGCCTCGTCGGCGTCATCATCGGCCTGCTGACGGAGTACTACACCGGCGGACCGCCGATCCGCAGCATCGCCGAGGCCTCCAAGACCGGGTCGGCGACGAACATCATCACGGGCTTGGCGGTGGGCATGGAGAGCACGGCCCTGCCGGTTCTCGGTATCGTCATCGCCATCGGCCTTGGGTACCACTTCGCCGATCTGTATGGCATAGGCGTCGCTGCTGTGGGAATGTTGTCGACTGTCGGGATCACCATGTCTGTCGACGCCTACGGACCGATTGCCGATAACGCCGGCGGAATAAGCGAGCAGGCCCATCTTGGAGAAGACACGCGGGCGATCACCGACGGCCTGGATGCCCTGGGCAACACGACGGCGGCCATGGGGAAGGGATTCGCCATCGGATCGGCAGCCCTCACCGCCCTGGCCCTGTTCTCGGCGTACGTCTCGACAGTGCGCGAGACCAGCGGCGAGGCGGTCGTCGTCGATCTCACCACGCCCGGCGTCGTCATCGGGCTCTTCATCGGCGCCATGATACCCTATCTCGGCGCGGCGATGACGATGAATTCGGTGGGCAAGGCGGCCTACCAAATGGTCGAAGAAGTGCGGCGCCAGTTCCGGGAGATTCCCGGCCTCATGGACGGAACGGCAAAGCCCGACACACGCCGCTGTGTCGATATCAGCGCCGCGGCTGCTCTCAGGGAGATGGTCCTGCCCGGTATGACAGCCGTGCTGGCGCCGGTCGCCGTCGGTTTCATTCTCGGACCGGTCCCCTTGGGGGGAATGCTGGCCGGAGCGACGGTCAGCGGCGTGCTACTTGCCCTGATGATGGCCAACAGTGGCGGCGCCTGGGACAATGCGAAGAAGTGGATCGAGCAAGGCAATCTCGGAGGCAAGGGGTCGGATCCCCACAAGGCCGCTGTTGTCGGCGACACAGTGGGCGATCCTTTCAAGGACACATCGGGCCCGTCGATGAACATTCTGATCAAGCTCATGTCCGTCATTTCACTTGTTTTGGCGCCGCTGTTCGTGCGCTATGGACTGAACCTGATATAGGCTCTGAAGGAGAAGGCGTATGGTGAAGAAATACGAACTGGTCTGTGTGCTTGACTCACAGCTGGAAGACGAAGGCTTCGAATCGATGGTGACCAAGCTCGAAGGGCGGCTGGCCGATACTGGCGCCGAGGTGGTCAACATCGATCGCTGGGGACTGCGAAAGCTCGCCTACACCTCCGTGAGTATGAAACGGCGACAACAGGCCTACTACGTGCTCTACCAGTTTACTGCTCCGGTGGGAGCCTTCGACGATCTGCAGCGGGAGCTCATGCTCGACGAGAGCGTCTTGCGGCATCTGCTCGTGGCCGTCGACGGTGAATTCATGCGCGTGCCGCAGCTGGAGTCCGACACCGTCTACATCCACACTCGCGACGATCGCCATTTCAGAGGGCGGGGCCGCGGTCGGTTTGAGCGGCACGACCAGCGCTCGGGGGGCCGAAGCACCGCGTCGCGGCCCGCTGGTCGCGCCGATGGCGAAGAGCCGACGCCCGCCGCAACGGATGCGCCTCCAGGGGACGCGCCAGCAACGGACGCGCCGGCGCCGGACGATGCCCAAGCGGGCAAAGACGCCGAACCCGTGGCTCAAGCCGAGGAGGAGGCCTCCGAGGGATAGCCTTGAGCCTTTCGGGATGTCCAGCCTGCGGTGATGATGCTCGAACGGAAGATACGCTTCGTCCGTTCAGATTTCGATGGCACTGCTCGCGCTATTCGAGACCATAGCTCTTCCCACCGGTGTCCTGCTAGCGTGCCGCAGGTTCGGATCGCGGAATGTCACGCCCGTGGCGGCCCTTCCTCTCGCGGCCGCGCTGCTCGGCGTCATCGACGCCGAGCCCGCCTCTTTCTTCGCGATGGCACCGCTCGTAGGGCTCATCGCCGCGGTTCAGGTAGAGCGACAGCGGTCATACGGGCAGGTGATTGCTGCTGCCTCAGCCCCGGGACTCGTCCTCGGACTCATGCTCATGTCCTACATAGACGAGTGGGTCCAAAATCAGGACGCACTGAATCAGGCACTGTCACAACTGGAGGGGGTCCAGTCGCCGCAGGATATAGAGGCCATTCGCGTGTTCATGTTCACGGCTGTGCGCCTGCTGCCCGGGTTCAGCTTCGTGTCGATTCTACTCGCGGCGGTGCTGTCGTACCGCCTCAGCCAGTTCGTCGCCGAACGCACCGGGCTTTCGGTCCCGCCAGCGCCACTCATGCGGACGTGGCGCCTTTGGGACCAGCTCATATGGGTGCTCATCGGTGGCATGGGACTGTGGCTCATCGGCAGCGGCACGGTCGAGGATTTCGCCCTCAACCTGCTGACCGTGATGCTCATTCTGTATGCTGCGCAGGGAGTGTCAGTGGCGCGCTACGCCGTGTGGCGTATGGGAATAAGCAGGCTGGTGGAGGTGCTATTCTACACCGTCCTTCTCGCCACGGCGCCACTGCTGCTGGTGGGAGTCGGTCTCATGGACACCTGGTTCGACTGGCGCCGACTCGCTCATCGCGCCGAACCTTCAGGAGGTGACTCGCAGTGAAAGTAATTCTGTTGAGAGACGTGGAGCGGGTCGGACAAGCCGGGGACATCGTTCAGGTTGCCGACGGATACGCTCGAAACTTCTTAATCCCGCACAGCCAGGCGCTCATGGCGACAGACGCCAACGTGGCCCAGTTCGAGACCAGGCGCCGACAACACGAAGCGGCCGCCGATCGCGAACAGCGTTCTGCCGAGAGCCTCGCCGAACATCTGGCGAAGACATCCCTGACGGCACAGGTGAGGGTTGGCGAAGGAGACCGTCTGTACGGGTCGGTAACGGCGCAAAGTATCGCCGAGTTGCTGCGAGATCAGGGGCATGAGATAGATCGACGCGAGATCGAGCTCGACGAGCCGATCAGGGCGCTCGGCGTCTACAATGTGACGGTTCGACTCCACGTCGATGTGACGACGACGCTGAAAGTCTGGGTCGTCAAAGGGTAGGAGTGCCGTGCCTTGGAGTCGCGGCACTTTCCAGGAGCCGGCAAGAGGTATGGCTCATATGCTGCCGTCGCCGGGCCTCCGCCACCGCAGCCAGAGATTGACCCGCATCGCCAGATGCGCCCGCATCGGGTGCGCCTGCGTTCTCTTGTTCGGATGCAGCGCGGTCGAACCGCCCGGTCCCTTCACGGTGATCGAGCACCAGTCCTGGCGTACGACCAATCGGAGTCATCGAGGCAGAGACGGGATTTTTGTCCAGGCCACGCTCCGAACCTTCGCCTACGAGATCTCCCGACTCTACGCCGGCGCAGAGCAGGATGGGCTGGACCAATCTCAGCTGGAGAGCTGCCTTCGCGAGTTCGTGTACATGTTCCTGGACGGCGGGTACCCGGTCGAGGACGGCACCGACATCAACAACCTTTATTACCAGTACCTCGTCTACGTCGATTCAGATTTCGACCCCACCAACCCGATCGAGAAGGGGAGGTTCGACGCCTGGCGTGGCGAGTACGTGCGACGCCTCGTCGACAAGATCTACGACCTCAAGTTTCCGCTCCTGCGTCACACATACGACGAGCGCTGGGGCAGTACCCTGTTCAGTCGACTGGTGTTCAACATTTATTTCGACAACACCGAGTCAGAGCTCAGACCACGGCTCTCCGACATCGGCGACCGCGTCTTTCTGGTGGACGATAACGGCGACCGTTACCGGCCAAGCGGTACCGATGGGCCCTATCCGTACCGCTTCGATCGTCCTCGGGGCGAGTTTCTCGACGGCACCGAGATCGTCCGTCTCTTTTTTCCGAACAGAAAGGCGGACCGTGTCACCCCAATCGTGGGCTCGGAAACGAAGTATATCGAGCTCAGCATCGAGGGGTTCGGGGGCGAACAGGTGCGGCGACTGCGCTGGGACCTACCTCTCATCTACCCGGAGCCGCCCTCGAAGGCGTTGTTCGCGCAGGGCAGGCCGGGTTCCCGGGACTCGCGGCAGCCTTCGTACCGCAAACTGCCATCGGCAGAGACGGACGGGAGCGGATGAGCGCCTGGTGGCCTCCGCGGACTTCAAATCCGTTGCGGTGTCGCGACAGCGGCGCTGGGTGGGTTCGATTCCCACACGTTCCCGCCACATTCGTCCAATTGAAAAATCCGCAATACTACTGATGCGCTCATGGAGGCTATTTCGTATGCATCATAGAGGTAATGGCTCGGTTTTGTGGCTCGCTTGACCGCGCGTAACCGCTGGAATACTGTATCTCTCTTCCCCGAAATCCGCGCGAACAAGGTTCGTTTTCCGCATGATCTGGATTATCGCCATCGCCATCGTCGTCGTCGGCCTCATCGCCGTGCTCGCCGAGCTGCTGTTGAGTTACCAGAAGAAGTCTGACGAGCTGCGCGCGTTGCAGGTTCCGATCCGACGCCGCATCCGCGCCCACCAGAAGGCCATGCAGGAGGCGGTTGAAAAGATCGAAGGCGCCGCCCAGGGACGCCTCGATGAATTGGAGATGGAGATGCCGGCCTTCGCAAACCAGCTCACCGGTTTGGGCAAAGGCCTGACCGCCGTGGAGACCGAGCTGTTCGGGGAGGACTACGATCCCAACGCCCCGAAGGAGGAAGAGGAGGACTTTCTGGACAAGAGCAGCGGCAACAGCGATGGAAAAGTGGCGGAGGAAGATGGACCAGAAGAGGCGGTCAACAAGGCCCGGGATCTGCTGGAAGAGGTGGAGGGGCACAGGAGCAGCCTCGAGAGGGACGTCGAAGTGGTGAAGCGCACGATGGCGCTACTGGAGGGAAAGCTCCGCCGTGGGATGGGCCCCGCGACAGGCAATTGATCGGGCGCAAGATGTTCGATTCTTTTTTCGTAACACTGCTCATCGCCGGCGTCGTGTTGATCATCGTCTGCCTGATTGTGCGCGACCAGACGCAGTTTCGTCTGAGCCGGCTCCGGAGCGAGGTGCTGGCCCTCAGATCCGAAGAGAAACGGCTGTCGGAGCGCCGGGACGAAATCGAACTCATGGTCGCCCAGATCGGCGATGCCATCATGCGCGCAGATCGCCGCTGCAACGAGATCGAAAAGGGCTGCACCCAACTCGGCGAGATGCTCGAGTCGTTCGGCGCGGTGAAAACAGAGGAGGAAGCTGAAACGGAGCACGAGGAGTAGCCGCTTCGAAAAGACAGAGTTTTTCGGCCAGGCCTCAGCGCCTGGCCTTTTTCGTGCCAGGACGGGTGCAGCGCCCAGGCAGCCCTAGCCCGCCATCAATTCCGACAGCAGAAGTTCGGCGGTGCGGCGGATGACGGCGCGCTCCTCGCGTAGACCGCTGTTGGGTCGCTCGTCCGGCTGGCGGTAGGCGCCAATATCACCGGCGTCGGTCATAGGCAGCCGGGCGGCACCGGGCCTGGCCGAGTCGGCGCGGTCGGGGCGAGGTGGAAGACCATTCAAGCGCTCTTCACGGTATCGATCACATTGATTGAGCTTCCCACTCGAGAGGATCCAGACCGACCTGGCGTGCAGCATCGCAGATCCGTCCCCAGGTACCGTCGTCGACGGCGATGCCCTCGCGGCGCCGTTTTTCGGCAGTGCGGAACTCGAGTTGCCCCGGAAGGAGAATCTCGTTGACGCTGGCGTCGACGCGGCTCGACATGACGTGGGTGATGAGTCCCTCGATCTCGCGTTCGTAGACGGCCTCATCGGCGAAGAACGTCGGCTCGTAGACGGTAAACATGACGCCATTGCTCTTGAAGCTCCGCTCCCCAGAAGCACATCCCTCCCCACTGAGAAGCCCTCCCAATAGCTCCACCACGAGACCGAGCCCGTACCCCTTGTATCCCACTGTGCCGCCGAGTGGCAGCATGGCACCGGGCGGGTCACCGAGATAATCCTCCGGATCCGTCGTCGGTCGGCCGGCGTGATCGATGATCCACCCCTCCGGCACACCTTCACCCTTGTTGCGCGCCATGCGGATCTTGCCCTCGGCAACGACGGAGGTGGTCATGTCCACGACGATGGGCTCCGAATGAGCTCGCGGCGCGGCGAAGGCGAGAGGATTCGTGCTGAGCTTTCCGTCGATGCCCCCGAAAGGGGCGATCTGCCGTCCCATGCGACCGGCGTTGACGAAGGCGAGACCGATGAAGCCCTGCTGAGCCGCCGCCAGCGGATAAGCGCCCGCCCGTCCGACATGGCCGGCGTTTCTCAGGGCGACGGCGGCGACGCCGTGCTCGCGCGCCTTGGCCATTGCCAGATCGATCGCCAGACGGCCTCCGACCTGACCAAACCCACCTCCCCCATCGACGACGGCCGTGCACCCCTTCTCGTGTACGACGCGAGGTTGCCCCTTCGGATCAAATTTTCCCTCCAGAATCTTCTCGACGTATTCGTAATATCGCAGCGTGCCGTGTGCGTCGTGACCGAATAGACACGACTCCACAAGGTGGTCGACGACGGTGGCTGCGTCTGCCGCCGAGGCGCCGGCCGCTTCGAACAACGAGCAGCCAATAGCGTGAAGGACATCGCACTTGAAGCGAGGCATATAGATTCGACTCCGGATCGATTTGACAGAGGGTCTTGTTCTCGCGTAACCGTGAGAAAATAAAACGACTTGGCCTACCTAACAAGTCGCCCTTCCTCGGCCGGCCGACTTGCCGATCCAACCCAGCGTGAGTATCGTTACCGGACCCGCGGGTTTGTGCGACATCGGCGCTACCCCCAGCTCCAGTTCCCTTGCATACGAATCTGAGCCGTGTCGATCCCCGATCGAATCGCTGCGTCGAACTGATCCCCATGCAGGCGTCGTGAGTAAGCGCCTCGCGATCAATACAGGAGGTTGAAATGGGAGACTGGGTCTACTGGATCGCGACCTGCGTCGTTAGCCTCTACTTCGTCATGCTGTTGCTCGACTTCAACAAGCCGTCAGAGAAGCTGATGGAGCAGATCGATCACCAGGAGGGGCGACGCCGTGAGATGGAACAGCGGCACCTGAAAGTTCAGGAGGACGTCGTACAGATCAGGAGTCGATCGGAAGATCTTGATCTGCAGATGGAAGAATTGGAGCAGCGCCGAGAAGACCTCCTCCTCGAAGCGAACAAACGCCGCATGATCCACATCGAGGCCGGCTCGTTCGCCATGGGGGGCAGTGAGGACGACTCGCCCGACAACGAGCGGCCCTCTCACCCGGTCCACCTGTCCAACTATTACATCGACGCTTATCCGGTGACGAATCAGGATTACCGGGAGTTCGTCAATTGCACGGGCTACAAGGTGCCCGTCCACTGGCAGCGCGGCACATACCCCACCGGGCTCGCCCGCCATCCGGTCGTCAATGTGTCCTGGCACGACGCCAAAGGCTATGCCGAGTGGATGGGGGCACGCATGCCCTCCGAATCGGAATGGGAGAAGGCGGCCCGAGGCACCGACGAACGTCTCTATCCATGGGGAAGCCGCTTCGTCGACGATCGCTGTAACTCGAACAACGTCGTGGGCGCGACCCTGCCGGTGGATGAGTTTCCCCTCGGACGAAGCCCCTACGGTTTGTGGGATATGTCCGGCAACGTCTACGAGTGGTGTGAAGACTACTACGACGAGGCCTATTACAAGTACAGTCCGGCGACCAATCCGAAGGGTCCGGAGGGGGGTCAGGAACGGTCAATACGAGGTGGTTTCTTTTCGGAGACGCGGCCGAATGTGCGCACGACGTTGGGGTTCGTTTCACCCGCAGAACGCTTCAATGAAGGTGTTGCGTTGACGAAGGTGTTGCGTTGACTGGTTGAACTCGCGACCGGTTAGATTATATTCACAACCATGTTCGAAGATGTCTGGAAAAGCTACGAGGAGAACGAGCTCACTCACAGCGCCGCCCACCACCTGATGGCGGTGCATGAGCTTCGCGGCGAGCACGGGTACGCCCGCGTGTCGGATATCGCCCAGTATCTGAAGATCACAAAGGGCAGTGTTTCCTCGGCCATGAAGCACCTCAAGGAGCGCGGCTACGTCCAGGAGGACCACAACAGGTTCCTGGAGCTCACCGACAAGGGTATGCGCGTCGTATGGGAGACGGAAACCACTCGCCTCGTGGTGCAGAAATTCCTCTCGGACGCCTTGGAGATGGACGAGGACGACGCCGAAATCAACGCCTGCAAGGTCGAGCATCTCATCAGTTCCGATGCCCGCGGCCGACTGGTTGCCTTTCTCCGCTTTCTGTTCTCCCGGGATGACATTGCCGCCGAGTTTCTCGATGCCTTTCGCAGGGCCCTGCGAGACCACGCCCTCGAGTGCAAAGACGGTGATGTCGACGCCTGCCTGCTGTGCGACGATGTCTGCTTCGCGCAACCGGAGCTTTTGGCCGTGGAAGATGGCTGAAAGACCAGCGGCGCCGTCTGTCGTTCAATCCGCTTGATTCTCGCTTTTCTGAGGCGCCAGTTCCTGCCGCTCGGGTTGCTGACGGTGGCCCTGGTGGGGCTGTCCTATCCAGTGCCGGGCCGATACATGGGCGGCCTGCCCACCCAATACGTAGCCGTTACCGCCATCTTCGTCATCTCCGGGCTCATGCTGCGCACGGAGGAGATCGAGGCCGCGTTCTCGGCCTGGCGCGCCACGGCATGGGGCAGTTTCTCCATCCTCTTCCTGACCCCGGTGGTAGGCACGGCGCTCGCCTTCCAGGTCCCGCTCGATGCCAGCTTCCAGCTGGGGCTGGCCCTGTTTTGCTGCATGCCGACGACGCTGACGTCGGGAGTCGCCCTGACCGGCCAGGCTCGTGGCAACGTGGCACTGGCGCTGCTGCTCACCGTTTCGACGAACACGGTCGGGATCTTCACCGTGCCGTTCGTCCTCGCCTATCTTCTGGGCGCCATCGGCCATGTAGAGCTGTCGGCAACGGCGCTGCTGGTGAAGATGTGTTTCATCATGCTGCTGCCGCTCGCGGTGGGCTACTACCTCAGGCGCTTCGCCGAGGTGTGGATCGACCGCAACCGTTCGACCCTGACGACGCTCAGCAATCTGGCGCTCATTTCGATTCCTTGGATGAAATTCTCCGAATCGTCTGAGAGGATGACCCAGATCGCTATCGTCAGCCTTCTCATCTTGTTCGTCGCCGGGCTCGCCATTCACGTGGTCTACCTCTTGATCAACGCCGCAGCCAGCCGTCTGCTGTGCCTGGCTCCGGCGGCGCGTAAAGCGGTCGTGCTGATGGCCAGCCAAAAGACGCTGCCGGTAGCGATGACCGTACTCGCCCTCGTGCCCGAGGAAGCGCTTGCCGGCTACGCCAAGGAGCTTATCGTCATCCCATGCATCACCTTTCACTTCGGGCAGATCATCGGCGACGCTTTTCTGGCCACTCGGTGGCGAAACCGCGCCGCCTAGGCCTTGTCGGAGAAAGTCATGTCGAGGCCGGCGTACAGAGGTGGTGGTGAGGTCATCTTCAGCTGTGAGGATGACGAGGGGATCATCGACGTCGTCGATGAGGCGAATGCGCTGCGCTCACTTCAGTTCGGCACGCAGGCCCGCCAATCCACCATGTTCCTCAACGACCCGGCTGCCCTCGCCCTGTCCTACACCCACTGCCTCATGGTCTGTCTGCTGTTCGCCGAGCGCCCGCCGCGCTCGGCGTTGATGCTGGGGCTTGGCGGCGGATCGCTCGTCAAGTTTTTTCTCACCCAGTTTCCCGATTGCCACCTCGATACCGTGGAGCGCCGAGCAGCGGTGCTCGATGTGGCGCGCCGTTTTTTCGAGGTCGCAGACGATCCTCGAAACACCGTCCACTGCGAGGACGGCAGCGACTTTCTCGCCCGGCACACTGGTCCGTCATCGGGCACACGACGCTACGACGTCATTATCGTCGACCTGCACGACAGCACCGGCATGGCGCCGGCCGTGCGGGCGCCCGAGTTCTTTCCGCGATGCCGACAGCTGCTCGCCGAGACCGGGATTCTCGCCATCAACCTGTGGTACGGACACAGAAAAGAAGAAGAAGACGCGGTGCGGCAAAACCTCGAGAGGTCTTTCGATCCCCGGCCGCTCTACCTGCCGGTGGCGGGAAAGCTCAACTGTATCGCCCTGGCCTTCGCCACCGCTCCCGCCACCACGGCGAAGGCAGTGGCGCGCCGCGCCGCCCAATGGCAGAGGCGGCTGGGGATCGACTTCCCCTCGTTGCTCGTAGAGCTGACGCGTTTCAACAACGGCATGCACCTGCCCGGTTGATGGACGACATCCTGTCGTCAGCGAGTCCAGTCGACGACGACATCCTGCGTATGTTCCATGAGTGATGCGCCCGACATCGAAGCGGTAACAGAGTTTCTCGCGACTGTTCAGAGCCAGGTCTGTGACGCCCTCGAGCGCGCGGAGGGCGGCGATGCTCGATTCCGCGACGATCACTGGCGGCGTGACAGCGGAGGTGGCGGGCGCTCCCGGGTGTTCGAGAACGGCGCCGTCATCGAGCGAGCAGGCGTCAACTTTTCCCACGTGTCGGGAGACCAGCTTCCGGCATCCGCCTCCGCCCGCCGTCCGCATCTGGCGGGACGTCCCTTCGAGGCCATTGGAGTGTCCGTTATCGTCCACCCGCTCAATCCCTACGCGCCGACATCACACGCCAATCTGCGATTCTTTTACGCGCCAGCCAAAATGGGGGCGGACGCCGCGTGGTGGTTCGGTGGGGGGTTCGACCTGACACCGTTCTACGGTTTTGTCGAGGATGCCGTCCACTGGCACCAAACTGCGAAAACGGCCTGTGATGCCTTCGATGTAGGTTTATATGCGCGCCTGAAGAAATGGTGCGACGAGTACTTCTACGTCACCCACCGCAATGAGCCGCGAGGCATTGGCGGACTGTTTTTCGACGACTTCGACGACGGCGGCTTCGAGCGCAGCTTCGCATTTGCCAGGAGTGTCGGAGAGCACTACCTGCAGGCCTACATGCCGATTCTCGAACGGCGCACGGACATGCCGTTTTCAGACAGGGAACGGGATTTCCAGCTCTACCGGAGGGGCCGCTACGTCGAGTTCAATCTCGTCTACGACCGCGGCACCTTGTTCGGCCTGCAGTCGGGCGGCCGCGCCGAATCCATCCTCGTCTCTATGCCGCCGCAGGTTCACTGGCGCTATGACTGGCGACCGGAACCCGGCTCACCCGAGGCGGAGCTCTACGAGCGGTTTCTCGTGCCCCGCGATTGGGCGGGAGGTGAACCAAACTGAGCCTCACGCGGGAGCGAATTGCTCGAGAAACTTCCGCTCTCCCGCCGCCGTGCCGATGAGGATGATCTCTCCTTTGTCGGGGAGGGGATCAAAGGGATCGGGGTTCACGTGGGTCTCTCCATCCACAGCGATGGCAACCACGGAGCAACCCGTCCGGGGCCTGATCGAGGACTCGGCGATCGATCGGCGTGCCAGTGAGCCGGGCACGGGTACTCGAAACACGTCCAGTCCCTCGGCGATCAATAGGGTGCTGCTCCTCTGCAGAAGATTGAGCATGATGCTGGCTCCCATGGAGGCGTACGACAGCACGAAGTCGGTGCCGGCTCGGTGCAGAGTCTGAATGTTTCGCTCGTTGTTCGCGCGGGCTATGATCTGAATGTCCGGCCGCAGGCTGCGGCAATAGATGGCGAGATAGACGTTCGTCTCGTCGTCGCGGGCCGTCAGTACAACCGTCGGAGCCGTGTCGATTCCAGCGCGCTTCAGGACGGCGAGGTCGGCGGCGGAGCCCCACACGTAGCGCTCGTCACCGGCGCGCCCGGTATCCTGTTCGACGATTCGGTAGTCGAGCTGTCGTGCCTCCAACGCCTTCGCCGTGGCCCGGCCAACTCTTCCGGCCCCGACGATGATGACGGGCCGCTCGGACTGGTTGTAGATCGCAAACAGCTCGTCATAGGTGTTCAGCTGCTCCGGTGAGCCGGCCAACACGAGGACGGTGTTTTCATTGACGATGGTCTCGTTGTGTGCCGTCTCAAAGTGGCCGCGCTCCCACACGCCGATCACGTTCACGCCGACGAGCTGACGCAGACCGGATTCCGCCAGGGTTTTTCCCACAAGCGGAGTGCGCGCTGCCGTGGCCTCGGCGATCTGAAGCGCATCGAACTCGCCGATGACATGGGACATGGCGTCCCCACCACTGATCCGACGCACCATAGATTGACCGAGCATCTCCGCGAGCTGGACGACATGGGTACTGCCGGCCAGCTGCAGCACGTCGACAGAGTCGACCAGGTCTGCTGTGGCGATGATTGGCACGTCTCCGGTAATCGATCGGATTGTCGAGGCCACGGACGCGTTGACCATATCCGTGTCCGTCGTCACTACGAGAGCGGCGCGCTCCACGCCGACTCGCTTGTAGGTATTGAGATCGTCGAGCTCGCCGCCGACGACGTCGATGCCTTCGTCGCTCAAGCGCACGGCCTCTGCTGTATCCGGGACGATGAGCCTGTAGGTGTAGTTGAATTGACCGAGCCTGTCGATGAAGGCGCTCGTCACCAGATCGTGGTGCGTCAACACAATGTGATCGCGAACCTCAGGTGCCACCTGCCGCGGCGCTTGTGCGGCTCTCTGCGCCTCCGTCCAAGGGTTCCAAAAAAACTGGAGGAAGGTAAACGGCAGGAGAATGAGCATGAATACGGATCCGGAAAGCAGGACGATCACGGAAAACGCCCGCCCGAGATCGGACTGAAAAGTGATGTCTCCGAACCCGAGCGTGGACATCACTGTGAGGGTCCAGTACACGCCTGTGAACCAGGTGTGATCATGACCTTCCCTGGCCATGAGATAGTGGAAGCCCACACTGTAGAGAGCCGTGAGAAACAGGAGGGCGGCAAGAAAACGCGACAGCACAATGAGGTTGCGCCGCATTTTCCGGCTGCCGAAGAAGTAGGCGATGAGACTGGGGGAGAACTTCACGGTTGTGACCGCGTAAGGATGCGTTCGGTCGTCAGAAACCCGGCGACGTCGCCCCAGAACTGGTCCCAGTCGCGCGGGCAGTTTCCGTGATTGCAATCATAGGTCACCATGCTACCCCTGCTGGCCGCCTCACCTAATTTCAGGCCGTGGGAATGGGGGATCAACCTATCCTGCGAGCCGTGGATGACGAGAACGGGTCCGGCGTAAGACTTCACGACCTCGAGATTATCGAAGGAATCGCGAACGAGAAAGGAGGGGGCCAAAAAGCGGCGAGCCATTGAGCGGATGCTCGTAAAGGTGGACAACAGGATGAGTGCCGCCGCGTCACGCTCGGCCGCCAGCGCGCACACGGCACCGCCGCCGAGCGAGCGACCGAACAAGACGATGCGGCCCGCGTCGATATCACCGCGGGCAGCCATGGTATCGTAGGCGGCGACGAGGACCTCCGTCACCGTCTCCTGAGAGGGAGATCCGTCAGAGCGGCCGTATCCAGGGTACTCGACGAGCAAGACGGCCATTCCAAGCTCGAGAAAGCCGCGAAACTCGACCGGAAATGTATCGATGAGTTCGCCGTTACCGTGTGCGGCGATGACGAGGGGGAGTCGCGCGGAAAGAACTGACGGAGCCGGTGTCTCAGGAGCGAAGTACCACGACTCAACCCGACCGAACTGCATGTCCAGCCACACAACTTCGGCGTGGTCGGGAGCTGCGGAGTTGGACCCGACGAGGCGATCACCGGGGAAAAGCATCCACCGCTGCGAGACGAACAGCAGACCACAGTAGGCGGCATAGACGCCGGCGGCGCTGATTCCGACAGACCAGAGGGCAGCGAGTTTCAGCATTCGCAGGCTAGGCCATGCTGCCCTTGACCCATTCGACGACGACTTTGGTCATCATCGGGGCCGCGTCGCCGCTGAAGACGTGGTCGCCCGCGTCGATTTCCACAAGCTGCTTCGGCTCGGGCGCCCTCGCAAAGATGTCGCGTGAATCCTGCAGCGGCACCACGTCGTCGTCGGTACCGTGGACGAGAAGCCATGGAACGGCGATGCGCCCGCCGTACTCGACGACCGTGTCGATCGCGGACAAATCGTCCATGTACGCCTGCGACAGGGGACAATCGGCGTCGTCCCACATGTTTCCCTCATCCGGCTTCACGTCCCCGAACTCGCGGGCGGCGAAGGCCTCCGTATGCACCATGCCAGCCAGAGAGACGAGGTAGCGTATGCGCTCGTCCTCGGTGGCGCGCAGGACTCCGACGGCGCCCCCCATGCTGTGTCCACCGTAGCACACGGTGTACCCCTCGAGGACGTCGAGAACAGATCCGAGATCGTCAACCTCTTTCGAAATCGTGGAGTCCACGAATCCACCGCCGGACTCTCCGTTGCCGGCGAACGAAAACCGAAGCGCGGCGACACCCGCCCCGGCGAGACCTTCAGCGAGATGCACCAGAAAGGGCCGATCCTTGTTGCCGGTGACACCGTGCCCGAGAACGACGACGCGCTTCGAGCCGTCGCCCTCGTGAAAGGCATAATCCAGCCGCTCGCCTTGGCGGTTGGTGATCTCACCGAACATTCTTCTCTCCCACTGCCGCTCTCAGCCGCTGTTGACGATAATCTCGCGGTCCGCACCTGTGAGGGGGAGCTGAGTCCAGGCGCCGTCGCGGGTGTGCGAAGCGTGAAAGGCGACGATGACCTCGAGGGTCCGCACTGCCTCGCCGACATCGTATGGAAAGGCGGCCTCGCCGTCGAGGTAGTCGACGATCTCAGACGTGGCTCCATCCATCCCGGAGTTGCTCTGCGTCCACTCTTGAGACGTGCCGTTCCTGAGCTCGATCGCCATCACAGGCCCGGTGATCACAGCCCGGCCCTCTGTTCCGATGACAGAAATGGTCCCCGCGACAAACCCGTAATCGGGGGCGTCCACGAAGCCCAGAAGTCCACCCTCGAAGCGGATCATCCCTTGCCCTCCCGGATCGGCGAACTCGGGCCCTCGGCAGTCCGGTTTTCCGGCCAGGTCGAGGCGTCCGCACGCGGCCTCGATGCGACGGGACGTGACCATCTGCAAAGTGTCGAATATGTGAGTCCCGACGTTTCCCAGCCGTCCGCCGGACCAATGCGCCGACACGGAGCTCAGCTCCCCCAGGCCGCCCTCGGCGATGAGCTGGCGCAGTCGGTGATAGGTGTCATCAAAGCGACGCTGGTGATTGATCACGAGCAGCGAGCCGGCCTTTTGGCAGGCGGCGACCATCTGTTCCGCATCGGCCATCAGTGTGGCGATCGGTTTTTCGCAATAGATGGCGCGCACGCCTTTCTCGGCACAGGCGACGGTTATTTCGGCGTGCTGCGGGGCGTAGGTGGCGACGCTGACGATGTCCAGCTGCTCTTCCTCGAGCAGGACGCGCCAGTCGGGGTAGGTCTTGACACCGGCTCTGGCCTCGAACCGTTCGCGCCTACCAGAGTCCCGACTGCTGCCCGCCACCAGCTCGACGCGAGGGTGGTTGGCGTAGGCGGAATAGTGCGTGCCGCCCAGATCATCCACCCGCTGACCCAGGGCGTCGCCGGAGACCTGATCGCCAGCGCCGATGAATCCGAGGCCGATGATTCCGGACGTGTACGTCGAATCGCTCATGCGTTCGCAGGCTTCCTTTCAGAGGATTTCCACACCGGCTCAGGAAGAGTTTGGAGCCGGATACGACGGTGTGGTCAGGTTGTACGGCAAATCGTCTAAGCGTGCAAGGGAAAGATGGACGGAAACAAACCTACCGCGACAGGGCAGTGGCGAATTCGGCCGCAGGCACATCATCGAATCACGGCTTGTGAGCCGGCTCACAGAGGGTTCAACCCCCCAAGAAAGGGGCAAATCCACCTTTTTCTTCACCCTTGGCGGCAGTGAGGACAGCTCAATTCAGCGCCCCGCGAGTGACTGGCAGCTTTGTGAACATAGACGCACAGTCATGTAAACGATCGTTCCCGTTCAGACCACCTCTCCGACGCGTCAAAAACCTGAAATAGACCTCAGTTTTTTCAAGCTCTGCAGAACGCCCACAAACGATCGATCGATTCGCGATTCAGCCGCGGCTCCGACTCTAACTCGTGCTTTCACAACGAATTGCGCAACCACCATCGATTCCCACCCGGCGGTCGCTCCGATTGTCGCTCACGTATTTTCGGGAAATCCCGATATACCCGGATAAGGGGAGGCTCTGTGTGCGGCTACTGGAGAAGCGCCAGTGCCTACAGGCCTTAAGACCCTGGTAATCGGGAGACGAGGAGAGCTGGTCAGTCTGGCACGCTATTTGTTAGTATGCTGGGCAGAGGCAGCACAATTGAAGGAGGTGCTCCAATGCCACATTACCGCTACCGAGATGCTCATGGCCGAGCTGACGAAATCACCGTCATTGAAGACAAGGCCATGTACGTAAAAGACAGAAACGGCAACTGGGCCCCCGGGTTCGAGTTCGTCGATACCCAGACCGTGAAGGCTCACCCATTCATAATTCAGGCCCTTCTGGAAGATGCGGAGCGGCTGTGGTCGATGGACGAGGTCCTCGCCGAGCTCGAGTAGTCGTCACCCCCATCTGTCAATCCCTCAACCGTACTGTCTTCTCATTTCCTTGCGCGAGTCTTTCGTCTCGATTTTGCGCCACTGGTGTCCGTCTCATCAGCTGTTCCCACTCTGCCGCCGCGGCAGCCGGACGCTCACCGTTGTGCCTTCGCCCACGGTGCTGTCGATGTGAATAGCGCCGTCGTGTTCCCGAATGACGCTGTAGGCGGTCGCTAGCCCAAACCCCATCTTCACCGTCGACGAGGACCGTGCGAAGTCGAAGATGCGGCGCAGGCGTTCGGCCTCGATCCCCCTATCGTGCCGAGCGCTCGTTCGAGCAAACGCAGACCTACATCCTCACACTTTTCAGTGCGGGTTGTGATTCTCTGGGAGGCGGCGGAAAGAAAATGAGTGGGCCGCGTATGCGCGCCCTGGAAAGACGGCGAGTGGAGCTCGCCAACGGTATATTGCCTATCTCGTATTCTGCAGCAGCCGGTTCACCATCTCGACGATCGTGTTGCGCATCAAGAGGCTGAACGCGAACCAGTCGTCGGCGGACACCTTCGTCCACTCGACGATGTCGAGCATCTCCGGGTTCTGAGCGTAGAGCGCTTCGCTGTAGCTTCTGGGGTCCACCTCCACGGCTGCCCGAGCGCATCCGATAAATCCCTCCAGACTTTCGGCGCTGTATTCCCCGGTGTCGAGCTCGCGGTTCGATAGCTGAAGCTCGTCCTCGTGGCGCTCGAAGAGCGTGCAGGCTTTGCGGAACAGGTCCGCCAGCGGATTGCCGAGGGGGAACTCGTCAGAGACGGGATAGAGATGGACGGAGCGGTATTCTTCGGGAATGCTGATGATGCGTGGGAAGGGGTACGCGAGTTCAACCAGTCAACGCAACACCTTCGTCAACGCAACACCTTCATTGAAGCGTTCTGCGGGTGAAACGAACCCCAACGTCTTCCGCGGGCGCTGGTTCAGTTGAAGAGCGACTCTGTTCAGGTCGGCTTGGGAGAATGGCGACAGATCGGTCTTCCTCGGGAAGTACTGTCGAAGAAGGCGATTCGTGTTCTCATTTGTGCCTCGTTGCCAGGGACTCTGAGGATCACAGAAATACACCTCGACGTCAGTTGCGATCGAGAACTCCTTGTGCCGAGCTAGCTCCATTCCTCGATCCCAGGTAAGGGACAACCGCACCGCGGAGGGGAGTCGTTTCACCTGGCTGATCAGCGCTCTGACAACGGTCTCGGTGTCTTTGCCGTTGAGCTTCACGAGCATCGTGAACCGAGACTGCCGCTCCACCAACGTGGCGATGTGCGTGTTGTTCGACCCCGAGATCAAGTCTCCCTCCCAGTGGCCGGGAACGGCGCGGTCCTCGATCTCGGCAGGCCGCTCGCTGATGGATACGGCGTCGACGATCCGGCCTCTCGGCTGATCGCGTGTGCTTGCCTTCTTGGATCGCCGCATCATCCTTCGCGTCCGCAGATGCGCAATGAGGTCCTTGTTGAGTGCCCCGCGTGCCTGGATGAAGAGAGTTCGATAGATCGTTTCGTGGGATATCTGCATATTTCCTAAAAGCGCATACTCCCGCTTCAGCCATCCCGATATCTGCTCAGGTGACCACTTCAGGCGTAGCTTGTCCGCCACGACTCGCCGCAAACGAAGATTGGATGCGAGTCGGCAGCATTTCGGCCGGCTGGCGCGCGTCCAGGCTGCTTGGTCGGCGACGTTTGCTCGGTACCTTTGCCGCCCGCCATTGCGGGCAATCTCTCGGCTAACCGTCGAGGGTGCACGCTCAACAGCGGCCGCAATTATTCGTATCGATTTTCCCGCAGCGATACCTCGAGAGATCTCTTCACGCTCTTCCCAGCCAAGAGCCCATCGAGAGCGTCGACGCGGCATTGGTACGATGCCCCCATTGGCGGTGATGACACCATGAATCGACGCCGGATGCTTCCCGAGCGCCCGACCAATATCGCTATGCGACTGGCCGCTCTTCCATCGACGCCATACCTCCAACTTCTGTGACGCGGACAATCCTGGTCGTCCCATTTGAGCCATGTGCAACATCTCCTATGATTAGATTAGTGGGGAGAATGTTGCATTGACCGATTGAATATACCCCCGCTTCCTTTCACAAGGCAGTTGGACAACGCTACGAGGACAGTCTCGGGCAGACTGTACTCCTCGACTCTGTGGTGGCCGCGGATGGGCTCGACGAGGTGGGGGAACACCTCCCAGCGCTCGAGGAGGGCGCCGCTCGTTACCGGGTGCTGGAGGTTGCCGACGACGGAGACCTCGCAATCGAGCAGCCGCACCTGCCACTTGCTTCGTTCGATCTCGTAGAGGATGAGCGGATAAGTGTCCTTGTAACACACCGTGTTGAGGATTTTTCCCACATCGTGGAGAATTCCCGCCGTGAATGCGTCGAACTTCTCGTCCAGATCGAAGAGGGACCAGTATTTGAACCGCCGCACGGTATCGATGATGAAGGGCGGCAAGTCGAGGCCCTTGAGAATCTCCTTTTCCTTGTCCGATGGGGCATCGAGGTTGAGGCTGAGAATCTGCGCCATGTGTCCGACGCTGACGCTGTGGGAGAAGAAATCCTTGGTGACGAAGCCGGCCTGATCGACCTTGCGGGTGAGGTCGCTCATCGCCTTGCTAGTGAGAATCTTGCGGGTCTCCTGCATGCCGATCATGGCGAGAGCGGTCGGCAGCGTCTCGATGCGCTCGCGGGCCCCGTAGCGTGCCAGATTCGAAGTCCTGACAATGGAGGCTTGGAGCGCGCCATCCGGCTCGATGATTCTGGCAACGGCCGTATGAGATTTGTCCTCGTCGATGGCCTGAATGGCTCTGCGGCAGATGTGGGGAAAGCCGGGAAGGATATCTCATGGCTTCATGGTCGTTCGCCAGCACGTCTGACACTTCCTGGCCACTCAGAGACCGGCTGTACTGGGCGATGTCTTGCTTCGACATGGCCGCCTTCTGCTCGATGAGGGGTCTCAGCTGCTCGTTGAAGAAACCGAGCCAGAAGCTGTTCGAATCCTCTTCATTGGTAGCAGATTGGTACCCCTTCACATTCAGCTGGTCACCGATTTCGCGGAGTCGATCCCATGTGAACAGGGCGTTCTTCGGTTCGTGGCACACGACGATGAATCGGTCTCGGCCGGATGTGGCCCACAGACGGATGGTGGCCTCGCTGAGCCACGGAAAGTTCGGGCCGAAGATGATGACACAGGTGGCGTGGGACAGGTCCCAGAGCTTGCGCGGGATATCCGACGTCCGGTCGATCATGATGAGCCGGACCTCGGCGTCGAGGCTCGAACTCTTCATCAGCTCATTGAGCTGCTTCTGGGCCGCGTAGATGGTGCGAAAGTGGCGGTACTCGGCGGCCGTTCGCAGGAGATTCGTATTCTTGGGAATGGGCTCGCCCAGAATGGCGTAGAATACTTCGCGCGCCGGGCTGGCGTCGGAGACTTCCGTCATCGTTTATCCCAAGTGCGGATAATGAGGCGAATTTGAGTAGCCGAGCAGGAGAATTCTCAAAACGTCCATTGAATTCGGTTGTTTGTCAAAATAGTATCGAAAGTGACACCCGCGGTACGCGAGATTCGTCGAGAATCAGCACCGCATTGAGGCCAGTAGAAGTGGGTGGGCACGCGGCCGCGGCGAGGCGAAAGTGGGACGACCGCTACGGTGCGGCCGACTACATCCCGGCCACCGACCCGGATCCCTTCCTCGTCGAGGTGAGCGCGTCCCTTGCGGCTGGCCGCGCCCTCTGCATCGCCGTCGGCTGTGGTCGCAATGCCGTATTCCTCGCGGAGCGAGGCTTCGCTGTTACCGCCGTCGACATCTCGGAGAGGGGTGTGGCCTTGTGTGAGGATCTGGCCCGTGATCGCGGTGTCGAGGTCGAGGCCGTAGTGGCCGATATGAACGACTACGACATGGGCAGAGACGCCTACGACCTGATTACCATGCTCTACTACATATGATGAGAGCCTCTTTCCGGGCATTCGATCTGCTGTCAGACCGGCGGGTCACTTTCTGATCCAAACCTTCTCCACAGATCAACTGAACCGAGACTGGGGTCCGCGCAATCCCGACCATCTGGCCGATGGGTCTAACGTTCTCGAAGCCTTCGGGAGCTGGCGAATTCGTCACTACGAGGATTCAGAGGTCCCGGCGTCCGAGCAGGGGGAGGGGAAGACGGCCGCCATCGTGCGGCTCCTGGCCGAAAAGGGTGAAGCGGGATGAGAGGGATGGCTCGCTTGACGTCCGCGCTGGTCCCGGTGGTGGTGACGATAGCCGCCGCCGCTCCTACCGTCGCCGCCAGTGTGTTCTCTCCGGCCAGAGTCGGATTTCGATCCGGTCTGCTCATGGGCCGCACCGATCTCACAGATGACGCCAGTGTTCACGGGCGACTCTTCATTCGATACGCAATCCGTTCACACCTCGTCGTGGAGGCTGGGGCGGGCTATGGCCGCCTCTCCGGGGCCGTTCACGCCACCGACCTCGCCATGGCCGACGCGCGCGTCCTCGTCGGGCCGCGGTCGGCGACGGCGTGGCGGCCCTTCGCCTTCGGTGGTGTGGGCGCGGCGCGTCATGACATCGACACGCTGCCAGCGGGGGCGACATCCGATCGCGAGCGCATCGCTTGGAGCGCGATACTACCGGCCGGAGTCGGGATCCAGACAACACTGACCGACCGCGTATCCTTCGAGCTGAGCACCGGCTACACCTACAGCTTGCGGGACGATCTGGACGGGACCAGCCTCGAGAAGGGGAACGACGGTTTCTGGCTGGCGCAGGCGGGATTGACGATTTCAACCGGCGGCAAAGCCGTGGAGATCACAGAGTCGCACGTGCCGACACGTCGCTTCGACGCTGAATCGTCGGTGAGGCAACTGTCGCGGGCGGATCGAGTCGAGCCGCCGACGCACAGGGGCGCGGACCGCGACGGCGACGGGCTCGGCGACCTGGATGAAACGACCGTGCATTTCACCAACCCGCTCATGATGGACAGCGACGGCGATGGCCTCGACGACCGGGAAGAAGTAGAGGTCCACGGAACGAATCCGAACCGGACGGATTCGGATGAGGACGGAATCGATGATGGAAAGGGAAATAGAGCGTGGAGGAAATCCTCTCATCGCCGACGGCCCCGGGCGCCGGACCGCAAGCGGCTCGAAGTCGGAGAATCTGGGCCCAGGTCAGCCGGGCTTCGCGTTCGAAACAATCTTCTTCCCCACCGGTGGCGCGAAGCTGACTCCCGAGAACGAGGCATACCTCGACAGGGTAGCAGACTATCTCATAAAGCATGAGAAAGCGGAGCTCGAGCTGCGCGGCTACTCGGACAGTGTCGGCAGCTGGAGCGTCAATCTGCGTCTGTCAGGAGTGCGGTGCGGTGTCGTTCGCGACCACCTCGTAGCGCGGGGTGTCGAGAACTGGCGCCTGACCCTGGAAGCCTTCGGAGAGGCGGACCCCATCGCGTCGAACTCGACCTCCCGGGGACGTGCCATGAATCGCAGGGTGGAGCTCATACCCATCCGCTGACCCGATTCGTCGGGCAGTCGCAGTCTCTCTACTTGAGGAGCATCATTTTGCCGACGCTGTGGAATCTGTCGGCGGTGAGTCGATAGAAGTAGAGGCCGTTTCCGACGGGTCGGTTGTGCGCATCGGTGCCGTCCCACACGGCGGTGTGGAAGCCGGCGTGGTGGTCGCCGTCGTCGACGAGGGTTTTCACTTTTTGTCCGAGGACATCATAGATGACGAGCTCGACCGGTGCGGCCTGGGGCACATCGTAGTCGATACTCGTGGTGGGGTTGAAGGGGTTGGGGAAGTTGGCCCCGAGTCGAAACTCGGCCGGCCGCAGCTGCGCGGCGACGAGCCGGGCGACGCGATGGACGGTGCCGTCGTCGCGGGCGATGACGGCGTCCCTCAGATCGAAGAAGGCGTCGTTCGTGGGGCCTGTCGTGGTGGTGACGAAGACGAGTTCGGCGAGCGGTCCATGGCCGGAGACGGGCTCGCCGCTGGCCAGGCCGTTGCCGATGACGATGAGCCCGGGGGTGTGACGGAAGACCTGGAAGAAGGGCGCTTCGCCGCCCTGCGACTCGAGCAGGTGCCCGGCGCCGGCCCGCTCGAAGCGGACGGCGGTTGGATCGTAGCCGATGACGAGGCCGAAGGCGGTCATCTCTTCGACACCGGTGGCGTCGACGCGCACGGCGATAGGCGCGTGTGTGCGCCCGCCCTCATCGGCGCGGCTGCCACCCGATGCCTCGAGCCGGATGTGGGCCTGCTCGTCGAGGAAGTGGGCGAAGGCCCACGGCTTGCCGGCAACCGAGGTGCCGAAGTTGTTGGCGAACCGGAAGAAGTCGTCGAGATCGACCTGACCGTCACCGTCGAGATCGAACTTGGCCGCATCGCCGGTGGCCGACTGGCCGAAGTTGTTGGCGAACTCGAAGAAGTCGTCGAGATCGACGGCCAGATCGCCATTGAAGTCGCCCTCGAGCACGACGGCCTGAGCGATGAATTCCTGCGTCGCCGTCCAGTTTCCGATGAGCGAGCCCTCCACGGCGCGCACGCGCCAGTAGTAGGTCGTCCCATCGGTGAGCTCGCGGGTGATCGTCCAGCCCGTCTGTCCGGCGCCCACATTCCCGGCGCCGGCCAGGATGTCGGATTCGGAGTCGACGACGTTCGAAAAATCATCGAGCGTGGACACCTGCACCGTGTAGGTCAGGGAGGCGCCGGCGGTGAAGGGCGTCGCATCGCTAAAAACGAACGTCGGTGTGAGGGCTTCGCCCGAACGCGACAGATCACTGACCAGCGAGGGCGCCATGGTGGCTGTGGGGATGACGGAGGAGGCGTTCGAGGCCACCGAGATGTTGTCGGTGCGGTCCCACGGCGTTGACTTCGTAGTCGTAGCTCTGGTCGTTGACGAGCCCCAGATCGGTGTAGCTTGCCTCCGCTAGCCCCGAGGCGATGGCCGCGAAATCGGCCTCGCCGGTCAGCCGTCGCGACAGGGTGTAACTGGCGAAATCGAGCTCGGTGTTGGCATCCCAACTGAGCAGGGCCTGGGCGTTGCCGCTCGTGCCGGCCAGGTTGGCGGGGGCCGCCGGCCGCGTCCAGGGTGGCAAAGCTGAGCTCGGCGCTGGCGGCGGCCGGGTTGTTGGCCCGGTCGATGGAGCCGGCGGTGAAAAAGTAGGTCGTGCCCGCCGTCAGGTTCGTCAGAATGACCTCGTGCTCGAGCACATCCTCCACCGAGCCCACCGCCACATCCAACAGACCCGAGGTCGTGCCGAAGTCGATGAAGCTGTCGGCCAGCTCGTTCGTCGTCCAGGTGATGACGGCCTCCTCATCGGCCGGCTCGAAGAGCACGTTGGAGATCTCGGGCGAATCCAGATCAGCCGTCGCATCGGTGGTGAAGGAAAACACCGTTGACTCGCTGGGACCGTTGTTGCTCAAATCCGACGAGGAGACCTTGTAGAAATACTCCGTGTTCGCCTCCAGGTTCGTCAGCGTGATCTCGTGCTGTGAGGCCGTCTCGGGCAAGCTGCGGATGAAGCCGAGGCCCGGTGTCGGCGCCGAACTCAACTTCGCCGGTGGACTCCTCGTCCGCCGTCCACTGCACCGTGGCGCTCTCATCGTTTTTGTAGATGATGACCGGGTCACCCAGAGACGGCGCCGTCACGTCGATCTCCGGGTCGGTGGTGAACACCGCCATGGCCGACTCCGTAGCCCCGTTCCCAGAGGCGTCCGTCGACGCCACCAGATAATTGTACCGAGTCGCCGGATCGAGATTGCTCAGGATGAATTTGTGCTTCGTCCTGCTCTCGCCGGAGTTCGCGAAGTCGTCGAGCCCAAGAGTGCCAAAGCGGACCTCGCCCGTAGCCGGTTCGTCCGTGGTGTACTCGACGATCGCGGTGTCGTGCGTTTTCGACGTCACCGTGGGCCCGGAGAGGATGACGGGAAACTGGGTGTCGGGCTGATTGCTCGTGGTAAAGCTGCCGCCGCCACCTGGAGGCTGGTGAACGGCTGTGACTTTACCGGCAAACAGGTCGCGCTCGAAGCTCGCGGACTTACCGTTCGGCGCCTCCACGAGGATGCCGTACTCGTACTCGGTGCCGAGATCCAGGCCGCCGATGGTGATGAAGTGCTCGTGCGACAGCCTCAGTTTGCCATCCGGCGTGTGATCGGGGATTTCGAACTCGTCGGCGGTCCCGTAAGTGCCGCCTCGCGTCCCGAAGAAGACGGTAGCGCGGGTATCCACATCGGTGGTGAAGCTGACAATGGCGATGACGTCGCCGGCGATCACTGACGGCCCCTCGATGATGACGGGTGGCAGCGTGTCACCAGCGGCCGCCGTGCTGAACGTCAGATCCCGATTCCATTGCTCGTTGCCGCCTGGATCGGTCGTCAAGCTGTCCCCGTCCGGGGTGACGGCCCCAATGAGGTAGCGGTAGGTGGTGGCAGGCGTCAGATCCGACAGGGTGATACTGTGGGTTCTGAGAATGTCAGCCGAAGTGAGTGAGATCGGGTAGGCATCAGAGGACGGCACCTCGCCGTAGTCGATTGTCGCCAGCGCGATCTGATTGAACCGCACGTCGATCGTCGCTCTCTCGGCGCTGAGGATACGGGCTGGAGGTGTCAGAAGTCGCAGCGGCTCCCGCTGTCGCCGAGTCCGAAAGCTCCCGGTCTTGACCACACTCGCGTCGTCCTCCGTCAGCATGCCAGCTGCGATGAGACCGTCGGCACCCACGAGCCGGGAGGTGACGACGAACTCGTACTCCGTATCCGGTTTCAAGCCCGCAGCAGAGGCGATGTGAAAGAGAGACCCCTGTCCCTCATCGAGTCGCGCTTCCTCTATGTCGGGCTCCAGTCCGATTTCGTTGACCAACAAACGGGTGTCGCAGGCGCGGTTCGTGAACCAGTTCGCCACGGCCGTCGACGGCGTCGTCTGAATGTCGAGGTCGGTTCCCGTCACCTGCCGCAAGTCGGGCGCTGCCCTGGTGCGGAAGAATCCGGCGTGGAGCTCGCTGCGATTGTCCTGCAAGCTGACGGAAAGAGCTTCGTATTCGTATTGAGTATCTGAGAGAAGCCCTGCCGTCGTGATCCGGTGCCGGCGAGACCGCAGAATGCGGTCGAACGCCTGAAGTGCCTCGAGGAATCCCTCTTCGTACGGCGGGTCAATACCGCCAGCTGATAAGGCCGCTCTGAACGGATCGGTATCCCCGTCACCAACATCCACACCAGCGTCGATGAGGAGGAGGGTGGCGTCGAGAATCAGTGAGGTCGTGCCCTGCAGGTCGGGGTTGACGGCAACCTGCCATTCTGGCGCGTCCGTCACCCGGTAGCGCAGGGTGTCATTGACTCCGGGGAAACGGCTTTCCCAGCTGATCGTGGCGGCGTCGTGCTGACGCACGACGTCGAAGTTGAAGATCCGGTTTGCCGCTGTGGCGTCCGTCGCCAGGCCGATTGTGAGCGAAACCACGAGCCCGCCGCAACGCAGCGAGATTGACATGAGTCGTTTTCCCCCTCCAGATGGCCGAGCGCACCGTTTTCGTCATCGTAGCATCAACTTTGAAGTGCGACACTCAGGGATTGTAGCACTCCTCTGGGGTTAGATATCCGAGTCGTTTTCGTGGTCTTCGGTTGAGTTTTCGTGCGATGGCGTTGCAGTCGTACTGGGTGAGGTCGGCCATGCTTTTTTTCTTGGACAAGTACTGTCGAATGAGGCCATTGGTGTTCTCGTTGGTGCCTCGTTCCCAGGCGTGATGGGGATTGGCGAAGTAGAAGCGGGTATCGGTGACGCGCTCGATGTCGGCGTAGCTGTGGAATTCGGTTCCGTTGTCTGCGGTGATGGTGTGTACGGGGCGGGGTTGGCGGTGGATGAGCTGGAGAGTCCGTCGGCTGAGCTCGTCGGCCGTTCGCGCGTTGAGCTTTCCGATCTCGACGTACCCGGTCTTTCGTTCCACGAGGGTGACGACGCACGGCCTGCCGTCGCCGAGCATTGTGTCGGCCTCCCAGTGTCCGACGCGGGAGCGGTTGTCGGCCGCGGCGGGTCGGTCCTCGATCGGCCTCTTTCCGGCCAGTCGTCCTCGAGAGTCGTAGGTGCCGTGTCGCTTACGTCGTAGTTTGGTGGCGCCGCGCAGGTGCTGGTAGAGGGAGCCACCGCGTCGTTTGTCAGCCCAGACGTGACGATAAATGGTCTCGTGGCTGATCTCGAGGATTCGGTAGCGACGGAGCCATCCAGCGATCTGCTCGGGGCTCCAGTCGTTCTTGAGCAGTTCCTGGACGAGATCCCAGTCAGCGGTGGAGAGGCGGAAGTTCCGCCGCGAGTGCGACCGCCTGGTACGCGCGTAGCCGTGCGCCTGCAAAGGCCGGTAGAATCCATCCGCTCGCCCGCGGTTGCGTTGGACCTCTCGATAGATCGAACTTGGATGCCGTCCAAGGGTCCGTGCGATCTCAGCCACGGTTACCTCTTTTCGTCTCAGTGCCCAAATGATGTATCGTTCTTCACAGGTGATCTGGTGATACGCCAACGTAGCCTCCCTTCCTTTAGCCGGGTTAGGAGACTACAGTATCCCAGATCGCCTCTTATCGCACTTAGTATGTGAATTCGCGCATCGTAAGAAGAGCCAGGGTTGACGAAGTTCCCGTAACCTGCTCCTCGTCGTCACGCCGCCCCAATACAGATCAGGCCGGCCGTAATACCGGCAATAGCCACTGCTTTCGCAAGCGTGAAGCGCTCGCGGAGCACGACAATGCCAATTGCGGCGCCGATGACGACGGCGAACTCGCGGACGGCGACGACGTAGCTCACCCGCTCCATTCGAAAGGCGAAGAGGATCATCAGATAGGTCAGCAGCGATCCCGGTCCGATGAGGAGGACGGAAAGCAGATTCCGGCGCGCGCAGTCAATCAAGCTGGGCTCGTTCCTCGTGTGGACGAGCGGCCAAACGAAGGTGGCCATCAGCAGGTATAAGAGCCAGATGTAGAGAAGTGGAGCGTCACTCCCAGGGCGCCGAGTCGTGATATCGGCTCGTCCAGATAGAAAAAGGCGAGGAGGGAAGTGAGGCCCACGCCGGTGCCTCGCGCGATCGGATATACGACAGACAGCTCGCCGAGTTCGTAGGCGCGGGCGAGGAGGTAGGTATAGAGGGCGTGAACGAGCCCGGTGCCGACGACGCAGCCGGCCACCTTCGGTGTCAGCCGGATGGCATCGGGACTGTTCCAGATGAGCCACAATCCGAAGGGGGCGTACAGAAAGGCGGCTGCGAGCCATCCAAGCCAGATGACGAGAAGATCGCCGGCGACCCTGCGGACAGCGAAGTTCCAACTGGCGTGAAGGACGGCAGGACGAGAGCGATGACGTCGGCCGCCACGAGGTGTCAGTCAAGCAGCGACGCGAAGAAGCCGGTCATTACGCCTCCTATGGTCAAAGGATCCGTCTATGTAGTCTTCACCAGGCCGATAGTCAAGCCGACGGAAGAGCCCTCTCGTTGTCGGTCATCCGTGGCGGGCGTACCTTCTCGCCTTCGGAGAGGAGACGCGTCTACAAGAGGGAAGCGCGTCTCAATCGCAGGATTTGCAAGAGGCGTGCCGGAGATCGAGCTCGGAGATGGAATGAAGCACGCGCAAATCGGGGAACTGGCTGACGCGGCACAAGGCGACGAATCAGCAGCGCCAGCCTCGCCCGGAGCACAACAGCAAACGCCCTGGTTACCCTTGCGCCGCATTCACCTCGAACCTAGCGACTCACACACCCCGGTGTTCGAGGCGTGCGAGTACGGCTACCTCCTGCTCGCGGGTTCGTGCGAATTCCACAGCGAAGGATTCGAGGCGGCAGTACAGGCTCCGAGCGTCTTGAGATGTGCCGGAGCACCCCACCACCTCGTCAACACCTCCGATTCGAGCGTTTCCGCAATCGTCGTCCGTGTCGCCGGCGCACGAGACGGTGGAGGGAGTTTCGGCATCGAGGCCGTCGACGAGGAGAAGCTGTCCTGGCGACCGGCCATACACGGGGGCCGAGGTCGAATCGCCACACGGCACATCTGGGTCCACTCCGATTTCGAGAGCAGCTGGACCTTCCTCGACCACGCCGTGCTGGCGCCCGACAGCTCCGTCGGCTACCACAACCACGGCGGCCTGGAGGAGTCGTTCGTCGTCCTCGAGGGTAGAGGGTACATGACGATCGATGGCGATACCTTTCGAGTGGAACCGGGGTCGGTGACGTTTCAGGGAATCGGCGAAGGCCACGGCATCTATAACTCTGGGAATGAGGTACTTGGCTTCTTGCGCATTGCTGTCGGGATAGCGGACGAAGAGGTTACAACCATCGACCTCGGCGACGATCTGGCTTCCCGTCGCCCGTGAGGAGGCGTGGCCAGCCATCAAAACGCGATAACGTGACCATGATCGACTCAACTCAACTCAGAGAGACGGCAAAGCGAATGGCGGAGGCTGCGAATCGTTTTCTGCAGGAACTCGGGCAAGAGCAGCGCCGCAAAGCTGTCATCGATTTCGGCGACGACGAGGAACGAACGAACTGGCACTACGTTCCCAGGCCGAGGAGGGGGTTGCCGCTCAAGGAAATGGATCGACGCCAACAACAGGCGGCGCTCGACCTGGCAGCCACCGGTTTGAGCGACGCGGCCCACGCCAGGGCGAAGACGATCATCGGGCTGGAGCCGATCCTGGGTGAAATCGAGGGAGCCGGGGCAAAATTTGTCCGCGACCCGGAGCTCTACTACATGAGTGTGTTCGGAATCGTGGGTGCCGACGATCCCTGGGGCTGGCGCTTCGAAGGACACCATCTGTCGCTGAACAACACCATCGTGAACGGCTGTCTCGCATCGTCAACGCCGAATTTCTTTGGCGCCAACCCCGCCGAAGTGCGTCACGGCGAACACTCAGGGCTACGGGCCCTCAAGGACGAGGAAGACACGGCCCGGGAACTCCTCTATGACCTCGATGGCGAACAGAAGCGGATTGCCGTCGTCAGCAGCGAGGCCCCCGACGACATCCTGACCAGAAACGCCCCATTCGTGCGCGAGGAGCTGCAACCGCCCGGACTTGCGGGCCGGCAAATGACCGAGAGCCAGCGACAGGCGCTGCGAACCCTCGTGGAGGTGTACGTGTCGCGGTTGCCGAAAACGGTGGCCACGTTCGAGATGGACAGGCTCGAGCGTGCGGATCTCGACCGGATCCACTTTGCTTGGGCGGGCTCACACGAGCGGCGAGGCCGTCACTACTACCGACTACAGGGGCCGACCTTCATGGCCGAATACGACAACACGCAAAACGATGCCAATCACATCCACGCCGTATGGCACGATTTGACGAGAAACTTCGGCGAGGATCTCCTCAGGGCGCACTACCACAAGAGCCACAACTAAGCTGAGCCTTCTCCCCGTGAGCGGCGCGAACAGCTGCCGAGAGATCTTTCACCGGCAACTCCACCTCACCTACCGCCCCCGTCACTTCGACAACTGGCTCGTGTGGGCGGGGAATCTCTCTATCGATCTCGAAGGGCGATTCTTCCCTTCTAAACTCGCTCGCGTATACATCGACCCTCGGCGACCGTCCGTCGAGGCGCGCGTGCAGGTCGAGCTGTTCGTCGCCGCGATCCCGGCGGCGCAAGTCCGAGAAGGGGCGGTAGATGTGCGTCTCTGGACCGACGCCAATGATCGGGTAGTCGAGACGATCGGGGCCTCGTCGGGACAGGCGGCGGCGGCGCTGGCGCACGGAAGGCATATTGCCATGCGCCTGTGCTGTAGCAACAATGGTGCACCGCTCCTCTCCGGACAGAACCTGCAGTTCGAGTCTGACCCTTTGCACCTCGAAAAGACCGGTGTGTTCAGCTACACAGTGCAGTTTTCCGGCGACGCCCACGAGCCGAACTCGCCGCACAAGGCATGGGTGTCTCTCAACGACATCGCCGAGAACGAAGACGGCCTCATCGTCGTGAGCCCGGAATGGGTCAGGCAATGTCCCTCAGTGATGGAAGTGTGCACGCGCAAAACGGGAGCGACGACGGACGCGCAGGGGCGTTTCGTCAGCGGCCGCTTCGCCCATGTCACAGACCGGCTGGAGAGACTGCCAGTCGATGTCGTCTACCTATTGCCGTTCTTCAAGCCCGGCTACTTCGACCTGCACACCGGCCAAGATGTCCGCAAGGGGCAACTGGGGAGCCCATACGCCGTGGCGGATTTTTTCGCGCTCGATCCCGATCTCGTTACACCTCCCGAGCAAGCAGACCTGCGCCGTCTCGTGGGTGAGGATCTGATCGTGGCCAACGATCTGCTCGAAACGGAGATACCGCTCGCGTCATCCGCAGAGCTGGCCGATTTCGATGCGTTCGAACTGATGCGACGATGGGGGCGGGACAATCTCATTCAGCTGCTGGGTAGAGCCGAATTGAGGGCACTGACGAGGCGGGCGCACGAGCTCGGAAAGCGGGTCATCTTCGATCTCGTGCTGGCGCAGACGAGCAGGGACAACCCCCTCATCCGAACGAATCCGGAATGGTACATCACGGATGACGAAGGCAGACCCACTATCCACCAGATCGCCTGGCTCGTCTATTCAGACGTAGCGCTCCTCGATTTGACGTTCAACGAGCCCCTTCAGGAATATCTCCTCGGCGTCGCGCCATACTGGATGCAGACCTGCGATCTGGACGGCGTCCGCATCGACGCGAGCCAGACGCTGGACAGACCCTTTCTCAAGCGAATCAAGAACAGGATCAACGCCATCAAAGAAGACGCCCTCGTTCTGGGAGAGACCCTCTGCCCGCTGCAGGAGGCAACGGACGTACCGGCGGACATGATCTACGCTCTCGTTGTCGATCTTCACCGGGACGTGGCCACCGCCGAACCGCTGATCAGGCTCCTAGAGGAGATGCACTCCCAACTGCCGGCCCACACGGTAGCCATGGCCTACTTCGAGAACCACGACAGCCCCAGAGCGACGCGAGTCTGGCACGAGCGCTTCTCACAGGCGTGCGCCGACGAGCTGGGGCTGGCTGCCCAGTGGGCGTTGGCGGAAAATCCCCCGGCCGAGGATCATCCTCCACTGACGATGGCCCTGCTCAAAAACCTGCAGGCTTCGCTCATCAACGCCACGGCCGGCATGGCTGCATCGGGCGCAAACGGCGTGGTTGGGGCCGGCACGAATATCGTCTACGGGCTAGAGCTGGGCAGTGAATGGGGCGAAGAGGCGCAGACGGACTTCGAAAACGAATGTCTGCTGGGGACAGAGGCGAGCGAAACGATGCTCGGATCTCGGTTGTCGCAGTCATACGGCCTTCTGAAAGAAAGGATGAAGGAGTGGAACGTGTTCCGGACGGGTCTCGTCTACTACCACCGAAACGAGTTCGAGGGGGGCGATCCCGAAGATCTCGTCTTCGCATACTGCCGCTATGGTGAACACGACGCAGCCCTGGTGATTCACAACCTGGACTTTCGTCGCCCCCGAACTGTCCGATTTCGCTGCGACTACCTGGCAAAGCCGGTCGCGCAGCTCGATGTCATCTTCGACACCTATGAAGTAATGGGCCTGGCGGTTGAGACGAGGGGGGGGAACGCGATGTCAGTTCGGGACGGTTGGGTGGAGCTGAAAACGCTTCCGCTACAGACGCGGATACTGCAGTTGAGATAGTGCGAGGGGAAGAAATGGCGAGCGCTCAGACCACCCGGCGGGCCTCGGAACGCTGACGGCGGGCCTGCTCTTCTTCCTTGAACCCGGCCATCTCTTTTTTCAGGCGACCGATCTGCTTGGTCACTTTCGTCTTCTTCTTCTCGAGTATGATCTTATTTTTCTCGATCACACCCTTCTGGCCCTTGGCTGTCTTGAGCCGATTGAGTGCCTCCTGCTTGATCGAGGCCACCTGGCTGATCTGGCGTTCATGCGCCCCAGAAGCCCGGTCGTCATAACCTTTGCCACGACGACGGCAAAGATAAACACCAGTGCGGCGATCATGAATACAGCTTCCATCGCTCTCCTTGCGGACTCAGAACCTATAGGCGCGGCTCCAACGCAAATATTGCACACCCAGCCAAGTACCAAGATACGACACCTCCGCAATTAATCAAGGTTTTTCACTCTCTTCAACGGGTTGGCGAACACCATTTACTCAGAGCTTTCTATTTCTCTCAGTTTCGCCTCCAGCCGGTTTGGCGAGACAGGTTGCGGCGTGCCGAGTTCCTGTGCAAAGACGGAGACGCGCCACTCTTCCAGGAGCCAGCCAAACTCATCGATGAGCTGACGGCGACGCGAGCCGACGACCAGCTCCTCGCCCAGCAGCTCATGCAGTCGGTCGGCATAGACGCTCACCTGTTCGGCTTTCGAGACGTCCTTCGACGGGTCGAGTCGCGAACGCTCGGCGCGGATGAGCACGGCCTTGAGAAAGCGCGCCAGATCGCCGAGCCGCTCGAACGGGACGACTCTGAGAAACCGGTCCGGGAGCAGGCGCTGGAGATCGTCTGCCAGCTCTGCGTATGAGTTTTCGCACGCGAGAATGTCCAGGCGAGTTTCCAGCAGCCCGCTGACGACATCGGTGCAGGCGGAGCTGAGAGCTGGCAGTTCCATGAGGGCGCGCTGCCGCCGGCCCTCGAAACTGCGCCGGGTCAGCGGCAGAACGGGATCGGTCGCGAACAGGTGCGTGACGACACTCTCGTAGGCGTCCGCTGCGAGCTGGTCCCTGGCTGGCGAGTAGAGGTCCCCGAGTCGTCGAAGCGCCTCGAGTTCAGCTCGCAACCAGACCAAATCCGGTTTGAGGACCGATTCGAACAGCCTCACGAAGCCACCGCGGCTCGCGGCCTCCGCTTCGGTGCGCGTCTTGAAGAGTCTCAAGCCCGCGCCGGCGTCGTGCCGCTCAAGTCCGGGATACCCGAAGAGAGGAACCCCAGAGACTCGAGTGACCTCGACGCGCTCAGGCAGATCGTCGATGCTCCAATCGGTGAGAGCGTCGCGGCTGAATTCATCCGATTGCCGCTTCCAGGCCTCGACCTCAGCAGGCGTGTCGTGACGCTCGAGGCGGCGGCAGATTTCAGTCAGGTCACGACCGGCAATCACCACGTTTCCACCGTCGTCGCATACCTCTACACGCATTCGCAGGTGGTGCGGCAAATCGTCGGGCCTCCAATCCGAGCGACGGATGTCGACGCGGTAGCGGCGGCGCATAAACTCTTCGAGGCACTCGATGAACGACGGGTGAGTCGGCTCGAGTTCGCAGGCAATTGCCCTGGCGGTCTGTGGAATCGGCACGAGCGACTTGCGAATCCCCTTTGGCAGCGTGCGCAACAGGCAGGTGATCTTCTCCTCGAATAAACCGGGGACGAGCCACTCGAGGATTTCCGGATGCACGGTGTTCAGCTGTGAGTGGGTGAGCCTGATCGTTACACCGTCTTCGTCCTCTCCCGGCCGATAGGCGTAGGCCAGCTCTACTTGGTTTCCATCCAAACTCAAAAAATCGGGGAAGGACTTGCGGTCTACAGACAAATCCCTGTCTCCGAGCAAATCTGCTTCGACCATGTGGAGAAATTGATCACCACCATCCTGCCGCTGGCGAATGATCCGGTTCAGGTCGTGCACGGACGAGACATCAGTCAGGCGCCGGGTGTAGAAATCGACAGCGGCACCCTCGAGATCGATGCCGTCCCGGCGCCGCATCCTCGTCTGCCAGGTCTCGATGCGCTCTCGAAGATCTCGGTTGTGTTTCAGGAAGCGGTGAGGTGTGTCGACGTCGTCTGCTGCAAGGGCGTCGCGGATGAACATCTCGGTGGCCGCAGTCGAATCGACGCGACCATAGGGAATCTCCCGGGTCGTCAACTCGAGGCCGTGTAGGCGCACGGTCTCACGCACCAGGACCCGGCCGGAGCGCCGATTCCAGTAGGGATCGCGATAGGAGGATCGACACAGATGCGATCCGAGCTCAAGCAACCAGGTGGGGTCGACGCGCGCCGCGCAACGGGCGAACAGCCTCGACGTCTCCACCATCTCGGAGGCGACGATCCACGACGGAGCACCGCCCTGGCTGTCTTCGACCAGCGACACATCTCCAGAGACAGTCTGGCTCCCCGCAGCCGCGTCCTTCCTGGCGGAGCTTGCCTTTCTCTGAAACAATCCGGATCCGGGAAACAGCATCACGTCGCGGTTGCGGGCGGCACGGTAGAGATTGTGCTCCTTCTTGCGGGCCACATTGCCGAGCAGGCCGGCGACGATCGATCGATGCACGGCGTCGTACGAGGCCGGTGACTCCGCCTGGCGCCGGTGCACTTTGAATGTGCGGGGCTCCCGCAGCGCTTCACCGAGTTGTTCGTGGATATCACGCCATTCGCGCATGCGCACAAAGGAGAGAAAGTGCTCGCGACAAAAGCGCCGCATCTTATTCTGCGTCCTGAGCTGGCCCAGGCGCTCGTGGTAGGTATCCCAGATGCGCAGCAGCGTCAGGAAATCCGACTCGGGATGAGCGAGCTGTCGGTGGGAGCGGTCTGCCTCCTCCTGCTGCTCGAGAGGCCGCTCTCGAGGATCCTGAATGCTGATCGCAGCAGCGATGACGACGACCTCGCGCAGGGCGTTCTCCTGCTTGGCTTGTAGGATCATGCGCGACACGGTGGGAGCGATCGGCAACCGGGCCATGTCGCGGCCGAGCGCAGTCAGCCGCCGTTGAGCGTCGAGGGCACCCAATTCCTGGAGCGACTGATAGCCGGCCTTTATCGCCTGTGGTGAAGGGGGGTCGACGAAGGGGAAGCGCTCCGCCTCGCCGAGATTCAGATCCCGCATGCGGAGAATGACCTCGGCCAGATCCGAGCGCTGGATTTCCGGTTGGGTGTACCTGGGTCTCGATTGGAAGTCCTCTTCTCCATACAGACGGACGCACACCCCATCCTGGACGCGGCCACAGCGGCCTGCGCGCTGCTCCGCGCTGCTCTGAGAGATCGCCTCGATCGGCAGTCGCTGCGTCTGGGTTCGAGGGTTGAAGCGGTTAAGGCGAGCGAGACCCGTATCCACGACGAAGCGAATTCTCGGAATCGTTATCGAGGTCTCTGCCACGTTCGTGGATACGATGACGCGCCGCGCGCTCCCTGGATTGAACACCCGTTGCTGCTCAGCGCTCGTGAGGCGTGAAAACAGGGCGAGGATTTCCACATCTGCGAGTCGGCGGGCTTCGAGAAGATCCCGACACTCGCGGATATCGCGCTCTCCGGGCATGAACAGGAGCACGTCGCCGTCACGTGATTCTGACAGCAGGTCGACGACGGCCCGCACCGCGGCATCGACGTACGAGAGATCCTCGTCTTCATGAAGGAGTTCATCCAGCGGCAGGTGCCGCACCTCCACCGGGTACATGCGGCCGCTTATCTCGATGACGGGAGCACCGTCGAAGGCGCTCGAGAATTTCTCCGTGTCGATGGTGGCAGAGGTGATGATGACCTTCAAGTCGGGTCGGCGCCGCCGAAGGACCCGCAGGTAACCGAGGAGGTAGTCGATGTTGAGGGAACGCTCGTGGGCCTCATCGACGATCACGGTATCGTACCGATAGAGGTCGGGGTCGCCCCGGATTTCTGCCACTAGCATGCCGTCGGTCACCATTTTCACGAGCGTGTCCGGCGACGTGTGGTCGCGAAAGCGGATCTTGCATCCCACCTCGGCGCCCCAGCCCACGCCGAGCTCGTCGGCCAGGCGTCTCGACAGAGCGGTTGCAGCGACTCGTCGCGGCTGAGTACAGGCGATCTGCGCCGCCACCCCGCGGCCGGCCTCCAGGCACATTTTCGGTATCTGCGTCGATTTGCCAGAGCCGGTGTCACCGGCGACGATGACGACCGGGTGCTCCTTGAAGCTTTGGAGGATCTCGTCCTTTCTGGCGGTGATCGGAAGAGAATCGGGGTAGGTGATCGGCGGCACGAGCGAGTGCCGTCGGCGCCGTCGGTCGCGCGAGTCCTGCGCTTTGAGCAGGAGCCGTTCGAGCTCCGCCGCAGGTGCGCCTCTCCGCCGCCCTTTTCTCAGATTTCGCAGACGGCGCTCGAACGCCACGCGGTCGCAGAGCATGCACTCCTCCAGCAGCGTTTCGACATCGTCGAAGGTCGTCGCACTGTCGGCGGCGTCTGGCATCAAACGCCCGCGACCAAATCGAGGACGCGGCTCGTGCGCGCGGCGGATTCCCCCGTACTTGGACAGCGGCCGCGGCCCAGTAGCTCGTCGATCATCGACTGGATCAGCGGCTGCTGAACATGTTCGGGCGGTGGTAGATCGAAGGTCTCGTCGCCGTCATCGGTATGGAGCGCCAACGGCGCCTCGAGGTCGAAGGTAGAGTATACGAGCTTGCCGCGACTGCCGACGATCTGGGTGCGATCGGTGCGGCTGCGGCCGTAGGCGTTGAAACACCACATGCCGCTCCCCACTGCGCCGGACTCAAAGCGAAAGCTGGCACAGACGACGTCGGCGGCTTCGTACCAGCCGGCTTGATTCGTCGCCGTGCCCTCCGCCTCGCTGATGGGACCGAGGAGGTAGTCGAGCAGATCGAGCTGATGCGAACCCAGGTCGAAGAAGTACCCATTGCCGGCGGCCTCGGGAATGAGGCGCCAGCGCCGCGCCTCAGTGTTGCGATCCTGGTCGCCAGGTGGTGCGACGAGCTCGACAGTGGCGAAGCGGACATCGCCGATTGCCCCGGCGCGCAACAACTCCTCGGCCTTCAGGAAAACCGGCAAACGCCGTCGGTAGTAGGCGACGAAGAGGGGGACGCCGGCATCGTCGCAACTGGAGATCATCTTCTCGCACTCGCTGTAGCTGCTCGCCATCGGCTTTTCGACATAGACCGGCTTGCCGGCGCGGGCGGCGCGCACGGTGTACTCCGCGTGTGTATCGGGCGGCGTGGCTACGTAGACGGCATCTACTTCGGGGTCGCCGATGAGCTGATCGGCGTCGGCGTACCACTTTGGCACACCGTGCCGCCGGGCATAGTCGCGGGATTTTTCTTCGTCGCGGCGCATCACGGCGACGAGTCGAGAGCCTTCCGCCTTGTAGAAAGCGGGGCCGCTCTTGACCTCCGTCACATCGCCACAGCCGATGATTCCCCAACGGATTGACATGGCCGACGCCGTCAATATGGCAGCGAATGCCAGTGGCTCCAGCCGTAAATGACGATGACGGCTACGCAGAGAAGCTGGCGCCCCCAGCGGGGGTAGGAGCGGATTCCCATGGAGCCGATCGTGGCCAGGCACGGAAGGGCGGCAAGCGCGTAGAAGTCGTGTGGCAACCACAACAGCCAGATCGCCGACGGCACAGCAAGTCCCAGGATGAGGAGGCCATGCCGCGTATCGCGGCGCCAATCGCGGTAGGAGCGCAGCCCAGACAGAATCAGGAGGAGAACGACGATGCCACCCACGGCGGACCACGGGAGCGGCAGCACCGTGGCCAGCCGCGACCACTGATCGCTCACCGCGGAAACCTGATTCACCTGAGAGAGTCGGTGGGCGATGAAGCGGTTGAACTGGGTGCCAAAGAGCGCTCCGAACAGAATGAGGGGTGCGATCTGAGCCAGCCACCAGCTTCGCTGACGGGTGGACAGACGGTGGCGATAGAAGGCCATGGCGAGGCATTGAACAATGACGACGCAGTAGAGGCCGCCATGAACGAGAACGGCGAGAAGAGCAGACACCATCCACCCGGCAAGCCACCTCCGCTGTCCCGCTCTGACGTATTCGAAGAAACAGAGATAGGACAAAAGGACCATCAGCAGGGCGAGCTGCGCCGGAGACACAGTGCGCAGCTGGTCGACGAAGAACGGTGAACAGGCCAGCAGCCACACGGCGCCACCTTCCGCGTGCGTGCCGCCCAGACCCCGCAGCACGCGAGGACACAGAAACAGTCCGGCAAAGCCGAGAACGACACCCAGTAGCCGTAGCCAGAGTGGATCGTCGGCGACCCGGCTCCAGAGGTTGAGAAGGACGAGGTAGAGCGGGCTGTAGGGCGTCAGGATGAGATCGCCAACGCCGAGATTGGATCGTGTAAGAACGATCGCCTCGTCGAGGTCGAGTGGACGGCTGCCCAACCAGGCAACGCAGAGGACACATGACACCGCGAGAGGCCACCGGTGGGCCCGAATCGTCACTGCTGCGCTTGTCAACGAGATAGTGTGTGAGAAGGAGTGCGGAGAAGGACACGCGGTGCTGTCGGACTGACGTCGTCGCCCGCTGAAGTGGCAGTCACAATGTAGCGGCGACCTCTGGCATGGTCAATGAAGTCCGACGGCAGCCGCGCTCCATTTTCGCCGTCTGCATTGGAGCGTTGACAATGGCTGACAGGCAAGATACAATCTAACAGTTCGAGACTCGATTGCCCTGACAAAACAACAGCTTATGATAAAGATCGCTCGAGGCGGCAGCACCGCGACGACGCTCTTCTCGCTGCTCTGGCTCCTGACGCCGGCGTCGTTCGGCGACACCTCCGCCGGGTCGTCAACCTCCCTCACCGGGGCGGACGGAGAGGAGCTCTCACCGACTCAGATCGAGCCCGGACCAGCGTCGGAGAAGCCGATCGCGGCGCCGGGGAAACCGATCGTTCACCTGCTCAAGGTTCACACGGTGAGCACGCAGGGCGAGATGATCGATCCCGGCATCACGGCCTTTATCGAGCGCGCTGTGCAGGATGCGAGCGAAGCCGAGGTAGACGCCATCCTCTTCGAGATCGACACCTTCGGCGGCAGAGTGGATGCGGCGACGGTTATCAAGGACGCCATCCTCGACGCCGAACCGCTCACCATCGCCTTCATCAATCGGCAGGCGATTTCGGCGGGCGCCCTCATTTCGTTGGCGTGCGATCAGATCGTCATGGTGAGCGGGGCGGAGATCGGAGCTGTCACCCCGGTGACGGGAGGCGGCGACAAGGCGGATGAGAAGATCGTCTCGGTGATGAAGGCCTCGATGCGAGGAACGGCCAATCGCACTGGTCGCGATCCGGAAATCGCCGAGGCAATGGTGGACGAAAGCATCGATATACCCGGTTTCAGCGAGGTGGTCGGCAGGCCGGCGACGCTGACGACGGCGGAAGCGCTTCACTACGGCATCGCCGACGAAACGGCGGAGACGATCGAAGAAGTGCTGGAGATCTACGACCTGCAGGACGCGGAGATCGTCGAGGTGAGGATCAACTGGGCCGAACAGGTGGTGCGTTTTCTCACCAACCCCATCGTCACCTCCATTCTGTTGTCGGTGGCGATTTTTGGACTCATCGCGGAAGTGCGCACTCCGGGATGGGGGCTCGGCGGCTCGATGGCGATTATCGCTCTGGCCCTGTTCTTCGGCAGCCACCTCGTCATCCATCTCGCCGAATGGGAGGAGCTTCTCCTCTTTGTCGTCGGACTCGTCCTTCTGGTCGCGGAGGTCGCCTTCATACCCGGCTTCGGACTGGTGGGTCTGGCCGGCATTCTCTGCATGCTGGCGAGCCTGCTGTTGACCCGGCTGCCCTCGACCGAATGGTGGGGTCTCTGGGGGCTCGACGAGATTTCCCAGATCGTGGGCCAGCTGGCTCTGTCGATGATCGCCGCCATAGTCGCCTCCGTCATTTTGCTGAAATCGCTCCCCAGGCTCGCCGCCTTCAACCGGCTCATTCTGGGCAGTCGAACTCCAGCCGACGAAGGATACGTGTCCGCGCCCACTGAGCGCGACAGCGATCTGGTGGGGCAGGAGGGGGTCACGCTGAGCGAGTTGAGACCCGTCGGCGTCGGCCTGTTCGACGGTCGGCGAGTCGACATTATCGCCGAAGGGGAATTCATCGACGAGCAAACGTCGGTGAAGGTGATCGAAGCCCGCGGCAGCCGCGTCGTGGTGAGGCCGTCGTGAGCACGCCGTTCAGTGCTGACCTGCTCCTGTGGGGCTACGCGATCGGCCTGCTGATCCTGGGGTTCGTTCTCATCCTTCTCGAGATCTTCGTCATTCCGGGATTCAATATTTTCGGTGTCATCGGCTTTGCTACCGTGTGCCTTGGAGTCGGCTTCGCCTACGTCAAACTCGGGACCGAAGCCGCGGTCATTACCGGACTGCTCGGCGTCAGCGGCACCGCCGCTCTCATCTGGCTGCTCATCCGCAATCGAGCCTGGCAACGGCTCGTGCTCGACAAACAGACAGATCGCGCCTCGGGATTCGATTCGGCGCCCCTCGGGTTGGAATCTCTGGTAATGGAAACGGGTGTCGCACTAACGCCCCTACGGCCGGCCGGCCGGGCTCAATTCGGCGAGCGCTTCGTCGACGTGGTGACCGAGGGGGACTTCATCAACTCAGGCTCTCAGGTGGAGGTTCTGGCCGTTCACGGCAACCGCGTCGTCGTCAAGCAGCGAACGCCCGAAGGGGTTGATGGGGACGAGTAAAAGCGTACAGTACTTGTAGATGTCGAACTATCGATCCGGCCAACCTCAGGAGAGTGGGAAATGACGGGTGCCTTGTTTCCGGTCGCAATTCTGTTTGCGATCATCGTTTTCTTCATTCTCTTCACCTACTTCGTCCCCATCGGTCTGTGGATCAGCGCCTACTTCGCGGGGGTCAAGGTCGCTATTTTTCGAGACCTGGTGGGGATGCGGCTGCGCAAGGTCCCGCCGGGGTCCATCGTCAGGCCCAAGATCAGCGCGGAAAAGGCAGGCTTGGACGTTGTCCTGGATCGCATGGAGGCTCACTATCTGGCCGGCGGCAATGTGGATGCGGTAATCCTGGCGCTCATTTCGGCGGACAAGGCCAACATTCCACTGTCTTTCGAAAGGGCGACGGCCATCGATCTGGCGGGGCGCGATGTCCTCGATGCGGTCAAGGTGAGCGTCAATCCGAAGGTGATCAACACGCCGCTCATCGCGGCCATCGCCCAAGACGGTATTCAGGTAAAGGCGACCTGCCGCGTGACCGTGCGCGCGAACATAGACCGGCTCGTGGGCGGCGCCGGCGAAGAGACGATCATCGCCCGCGTCGGCGAGGGCATCGTGACGACGGTGGGGTCGGCGGACACACACAAGCAGGTGTTGGAAAATCCGGACAGCATCTCCAAGACCGTTCTCGGCAAGGGCCTGGATGCGGGAACGGCGTTCGAGATCCTGTCGATCGACATCGCCGACGTGGACGTGGGCGAGAACATCGGCGCCAAGCTGCAGACCGAGCAGGCGGAAGCCGACCTGAAAATCGCCCGGGCCAAGGCCGAAGAACGCCGCGCCATGGCACAGGCTCGCGAGCAGGAGATGCGAGCCCTCGTCGAGGAGATGAGCGCCCGAGTCAAGGAGGCGGAAGCCGAGGTGCCTCGCGCCATGGCCGAGGCATTTCGGGTGGGCAATCTCGGCATCATGGACTACTACCGCATGCGAAATATTCAGTCGGACACAGAGATGAGAACCTCGATCTCTGAGAGCGGTGAAGAGGGTCCCGAGCAACCGAGCTGATGAGTTGGAGCTAAGTCATGGGGGGTGAACAACTACTATTCCTGCTCTTCATCCTCTTCAGCGTCATCTCGGCGCTGCTGGAGAGGAGAAATCGCAAACGAGCCGCGGAGGATGCCCGCAACAAGGCGCCCACCGAACCTCGACAGCAGCGCTTGGATGAAGAGGAGGAAAGGGAGGAAGGTGGCTGGCCCTTTCCGATGGGAGGCGATCCTTTCGAGCCCCGACCGAAGCGACAGCTGCCGCTGCCGGAGGAAACCGAAGAAGAGGTGCAGGTCGAGCCCGCACCGGCGTCCCGAGAGTCCGGGCCATCGTGGATTGAGCGACTCGAGCGGGCGGCGCAGCAGGCTGACAGCCGGGCGCGCGAAACGGAGGAACGCGCCCGGGAAGTCGCAATCCAGGCACAGCAAATACAGCCGAAACAGCGGGTGGAGGAGCTGGTTAAGAAGCGGCTCGCCGCTGGAGAGCAAAAGAAAGTCGTCCAAAGAGTCAGGCGCCGTCGGCGATGGGCGCTCACCCCTGAAAGGGCGAAAGAGGCCGTCGTCTACGCCGAGATTCTCGGACCCCCAAAGGCCGAACGAAGGGAAGAATTTCCCTGAGAAATCCCTGAGAGTTTGCCGAAGTGGCGGAACTGGTAGACGCGCTGGATTCAAAATCCAGTGGGGGCAACTCCGTGTGGGTTCGAGTCCCACCTTCGGCACCACATCAACGAACAGCCGAAGTCGCCGCTTGCGCGGTCACCAATTTTGCTCTCAGGGGTCAGCTGGCTCTCGTTTCTCAGCCTAAGGGATTGATATCATTGGAGATGTACGGTGACAACGCGGCTGTGTCCGAAACCGATCACAGGGAGTCTTGATTCATGTACGAACACACGCTGTACGATCCACTATTCGCCCTCGGATTCTTCGGCAAGCTGTTTTTCGCCGTCGGAGTGCTCGCCGTGAGTCTCGGCTTGAGTGTCCTCGTCGGTTCGATCGTGGATCCGCTAACCTCCCGGCGATCGGGCGCCGCCGACTGAACCGTTCGACCACGAAAATCAATCAGTTGGCGCTCCTACCAGGGTTTCGCCCGCTGTCACCAGCGCTGATAACCACTTGATTGAATTGAAGATATCCAAGTTTTGACGGTATCTCGCAGTCTTGAGTCGCCCTCAATTTTTCAGTTGATATTGCCCCCCGTACACCGTATCATAAAGTAGCGGCAACGCTTCGATCCCTCTTTCTGCGTGAACGAGATGGCCCGAAGCCCCCTATAATTGTTTGCCCTAACTTCAAGAAAAAGGGAGAGTTATGCTCGAAACCCTGGGAGACAGAGAGAGTGTCCTGCGCTCTTATTTCGACGACATAGCCCATTCCGAACCGCTTTCCCGAGAAAAGGAGGTTGAGTTGTCTGCCCGTATCTCGGACGGGGATAGAGACGCCCGAGACGAGTTGGTGCAGGCGAATCTGAGATTCGTCATCGATGTCGCAAAGAACTACCAGAACCGAGGTCTTTCGTTCGCAGACCTCATCAGCGCCGGGAATCTCGGCCTGATGACCGCCGCCGAACGCTTCGACGGAACGCGAGGTTACAAGTTCATTTCCTACGCTGTGTGGTGGATTCGCCAGTCGATTCTGCAGACAATCGCCGAGCACGTGCGCACCGTGAGGTTGCCGCTCAACAAGCTGAGCCTCCTCAAGGATATCTCGAAGGCGTCGCGACGGTTGGGACAGGGGCGGGAAGAGGAGCCGGACGTTCGGGAGATCGCCGCGGAGCTGGACCTTCCCGCCGATGTCGTGACCGACGCCATTCTCAGCGCGCGTCCGGTCAGCTCCCTGGACGGAACCTTCGAGGATGACGACAAGCGTTCGCTCCTCAATGTCCTGGCGGACACGTCTCAGAAATCTCCCGACACGGACGTCATGCGCGGTTCAGCTCGCGAACAGCTCGAGAGCGTCCTCGAGAGCCTCGACGACAGGGAACAGCGGATTATCCGCCTTTACTTCGGCCTTGACGGTAAGGAGGCGTTGACCCTCGAGCAGATCGGCAGTTTGATCGGGGTCACTCGCGAGCGTGTCCGGCAGATCAAGGAACGGGCCCTGAGTCGGCTCCGACACCCGTCGCGGTATCAGTTTCTCAAGGCGATGGCCGAGGAAGTATAGGGACAGTCAAGACAAAAAAAGAGACGGCGCACCCTTCAGGGGTGCGCCGTCTCTTTTTTGGTCTGGAAGAGACCGATGCATTCAAGCGAGCATCGCTCTCATGCCAGAGGTACGACGTCAGATGCCTGTGGACCCTTATCTCCCTGGGCAACTTCGAATTCCACCTGCTGCCCTTCGTCCAGGGTCCGATAGCCCTCTCCGCGAATTGAGGTATAGTGGACGAAAACATCGTCCTGTCCCTCTCTGGTGATAAACCCGAAGCCCTTGGAGACGTTGAACCACTTAACGGTTCCGTTCTGTCGCTCTGCCATCGGTGAGTGACTCCCGAAAAAGAGACGCGAATGAATGCCCCAAATATTGGGAAAAACAGCCTCGAATACAACGAAAAAATGGGGCACGGCAGCCATGACAAAGGCGCGTCGTTCCCTGGCGTCGACCTTGATCCTGTACCCGCGCGCCGTACCTTCTAGAGGCTATGGCTCGCCTCCTCGTCATCGAGCGCAACGAGAAAATTGGCGGTCTCATCTCCGGCCAGTTGAGGGAGAAGGGATTCGAAGCCGTCGACGTGCGCCACGGCGCCGAAGCGGCTGTGGAGCTCCGCAACCAAGTTGCCGACATCATCCTCATGGACAACCAGATTCCTCTGGGGGGCGTAAAGACGGCGCGGATTCTCCGGCTGCACGACAAGTACAACACCATTCCCATCGTTCTGGGCCTGCCGCCGGACAAAGACGAGGCGCGAACGGTCATCAAAGAGGGACACGAGATCGGCCTTGAGAACTTTCTCCTCAAACCGTTCACCCTGGTCGCACTCGAGAAGAAGCTAAGCTTTGTCCTCGAAAACGGAGCCGTTCCCGAAAAGCCAACCCACCAGGATATCAGGGACGAGATCCGCAATCTGAGCAACCTGCCGTCGATGCCGGCAGCCCACAGCAAGCTCCTGACGCTGTTGAGCAAATCCGACGAGGAGATCGACATGCGGCAGATCTCCTCGACGCTCGAACAGGATCCCGCCATCTCCGCGAAGGTGATGAAGACCTGTCGCTCGGCATACTTCGGTTTTCAGGGGAACATGATGAGCCAGGCCGTGGCTTTTCTTGGCGTGGCCACCATTCGCAAGATTGTCCAGTCCGCCGTCATCTACAACGTCTTCGGCGACGAGGAGGCATCGGGCAACACCGGGGCGCTGACGATGGATGGCCTGTGGAGGCACTCAATGGCCACGGGCATATCGATGGAGGTCATCGGCAAGTCGGACAAAAAGAAGACGCACTTTCTGCTGGGCACCCTACACGACATCGGCAAGGCCGTCTTCATGTTTCGCTTCGCCGACCACTACGAAAAAGTGTTGGAACTCGTGGAAAGCGAGAACATCTCCCTTTTTCAAGCCGAGCAGGAGATCCTCGGCATCTCGCACGCGGACTGCGGCGGCGAGCTGGCCATTCACTGGAATATGCCCGGAGAGGTCAGGACGGCCATCACCTCCCATCACCACCCGGGACAGTCGTCGCAACACAAGCGCCTGGCGGCGATGGTTCACATCGCCGACATCGCCGTTCGCACCATGGGGATCGGGTACGGAGGGGACCCGCTCATACCGAAGATGGATCCGTACGCCAAGCGCCTGTCGAAGAGCGTGGAGGAGATCGTCAAGAACAAGGACGACATCAAGAGCCAGTGCGACAGCATACTTGGTGCGAACCAAGACGAAGAAGACGAAGGCTGATGCGCTGTGCGGTCTGCGGAGCGGGCCGTAGCTCGATTGGCGGATAGAGTGATTTGTCGAGGGCTTACGTCGAAACTAGTCGGCGTAGGCCTTTCGTTTTTCGCCTGGATGCGGCATGTCAAGAAAGAACGAACCATCCAGCTGACGAGTCGGAGTATGAGGATGAGGGCAATCGAGGCGGCAATGGGCGGGGATTCAGCTCCCCTGCTGAGGTGGCTCCCGCTGACACTCGCTCTGCTCGTCTGCGACGTCGACGGCGCGGCGGCGCAATCGCTGCTCGAGGAAGTTGACGGCAGCGGGGCCTATCTCGAAGCCGGTCTGGGTGTCGTGAACATCGAGAGGGGAACGGGACTGCGCATTCCACTCGGTTTGACGGTGTTGCTGAGCGAGTATCACGTGATCAGCTCGGTTGCCCTGCTCGACCTCGGGCTCTTCGAAGGATCGAACAGGGATTCGCGCTACCAGCGATCGTTCCGCGGGTGCTACGATACTGAGAGCGGGTTTCGCGTCAGCGATTTCAGCTGCAGCGGCGGCACCGACGTGATCAGGTCACTGTCGGCGGACATCAGTTTCATACCAGCGGACAAAATCATCGTGGTCGGCAGGCCTGCAAGATTGTTCACGGGAATGGGCATCCGTCTCAATCACCCCCGGACGCCGTACGGTACCATCGGCGTCTTCTTCGCATCGCGCTCCCAGCGAGCGAACGGCGCGCGCATGTCGATTGGTCGCGAATTCATCTCACTGAATATGAGCTGGGGTCTGCATCTCAAGGGACTGGCGAACCCGCTCTGACTCAAAAATGGTGTCCAGTCAGTGATGGGAGTCGACAGCTCGTAGCTCAGCCTTCTGTCACATAGGCGAGGATTTCGGCCACCTGGCCCGGCTCTTCAGCCACTGCGAGAGCCGCGCCGTCCACTTCTTTGAGCGCGTGGGTCAAGGCCGAATCGTGAAGGGTGATGAGCGGCTTGCCAAGTGCGACTGCGAAGCCAGCGTCGAAAGCGGCGTTCCATTGACGGTACTGCTCGCCAAAACGGACCACGATTACGTCGGCTTCGCGAATCAGGGCGCGGGTGCGGATGGCGTTGAGCTTGGCCCCTTTGTGATCTCTCCAGAATGGCTTCTCCTCCGAGCCAAGAATGCGCACGCCACACTCATCGCTGGCGCCGTGGTCGGTGACGGGACCGGAGAACTCGATTGGGAGCTGGCCGCGCTCGGCGGCATTGATGACATCTTGCCGCCAACCGCTGTGGATCTCTCCTGAGAGATAGACCTTCCATAATTTCTTCATAAATGGCAACTCCCTTCCGAGTCTGTTGGGCGGGCTCGATGACGTTGAGAATCAAGGGTGGGACTCGTATGTTCTCAAGTCGAAACGACACTGCCAGGACTTCGTCGACGGGCTTCGCAGTCAGGGGTGAACGAGAAGAGATATGAAATCGGCACTCGAACTGGCCATGGAAAAGGCCGACTCCATGGTGGACAAGGACGAACAGGTGAAGCTCACGCCGGAGCAAGTCGCCTCCATCGGCGAAGTCAAGAAGCAGTACGAGGCGAAGTGGGCGGAGCAGGAGATCGCGCTGAAGGAGCGCATTAGAAAGGTGGAGAGCGAAACTGATCCGCAGACATTCGCCGAGCACAGACGCCAGTTTCAGGACGAGATAAACCAGGTGCGAGAAGGGATTTTCGCGGAACGGGACGCGAAAATCGAAGAGATCCGGCAACGGGCCGAATAGGTCAGCGCAGGACTGACAAGGGTCGGCGGCGCTCGGCCGCGCGATCGCCGGTGCGCGCCGCGATGCGGTAGAGGTAGGTGCCGTTTGCGAGTGGCCTGCCGGATTCATCACGTCCGTCCCATCGCGTCTGGCGAAACCCCGCCAGTTGCGGCGCCGGTCCAAGTCGTCGAATCAACCTGCCCGAGACGCTGAAAATCCCCACTGTCACTTCGGCATCGTGAGACAAGACATAGGTGAATGCGGTTTCGTCGACGACGGGGTGGGGGTAGACGAGCGCATTGGCTATCGCGAGATCGGCCGTGACAGTCAGATCGATCGAAGCGCTGCCGACCTCGTCGAGACCACTGAAGAGTCGCACCTGCAACCGGTGACGACCGGTCGACAGAGCCGGCCGCAGGAGGGCGCGAAGGCCCGTATCCGCAGCGGCCGCAAGGAGTGAATCCGAAGCAAGCGGCAAGCCATCGACGGCGATGGCAAGCCGTGATTCTTCTACCGGCGGGACGCTGACGAGGATCGCCTGATCGGGCCGCAGCGGATCCCCGTCTATAAGCCGGTGTCCGTCCGGCCACACAGAGAATTCGATGAGTTTGCCAGCGGCGATCGGCAGTGGAATCTCAATGCGGGCAGCCAAGGCCAGGTCGTCGAGGGGAGAGGCAGTGGCGCTTGCGAACAGCCGCTCACCTATCGATGGCAGCGACAGACTATCGACGACGACAAGGCGGGTTTCCCCCCGCTCCAGGGAGCCGAGCGCATGCACGCGGATGGATTCGAACCCGCCCCGGCGGTCGAGCCGCTCGATGTGGAGGCGAGTGTCCTCAGCCCGGACTGCAGATCGGTTGCGCACTGAGACCTCCACCACAAGGGCGCCCGTCGCCGGCCGCAAGGAGGAGTCCACGTCGGCCCGGGCGACGGCGATTTCCACCGATGGTCTGGCCTCGAATTCGACCTCCCACGAATCGATCGTAACGCCCTCGTCACCGACGTCGCCCTCGCCAACACCGCGGGCGTCATCGCGCCGAGAGCCCCCCCGGACCCTGAGCTGTGCGCTCAGTCTGATGCGGGGGTAGCGCGCCGCGTCGATGGCGCTCAAGTCAACTCTCCGGTTCGGCGTGACCTCGGAGAAGCCTTCGAGGGGCGTCCAGACTCCATCGTGACCCTCGGTCTGAACGTTGACGTGAATCTCCTCGACCCCGGCCGCCATTTCGATCTCCATGCTGTGCCACGAGCGAGCCGGACCGATTGCCTCAGACGTGACACGGCCGGAGTCGAGGTGCGTTATGCCGCTATAGCGGAAGATGGCCGAGCCAAGCAAGTCGCCCAACCAGAGTTTGTTGTTGATCCAGTCGTACTGACCGGAAACGATGCGGGTCGTGTCCTGGTCGCTGCGCCATTCGTCGAGGAAGGCGCCGTTCGCAGCATCCACCATGCGAATTCGGCGTTCGCCCTTGAACTCGATGAAGTAGAGCCGCTCTCCATCGGCGACGACGCCGTCCGTCCATTCGAAGGTGAATCCCGTCTCCGTCGGAGGTGAGCTGAATGATCGCAACAGGCGCCAGCTGTCGGCCGGATCGAAGACCCGTACGTCCCAGCCGTTGCGAGTGCCGGCCGAAGAGCTCATGGAGACGTTGTAGATGAGGCGACCGTCCGAGGTAATGAGTGAGTGGCCGTCCTCGACGCGGCCGTACTTCCACTCGAGGAGCCCATCGGGCACCTCGACGGTGTCCAGGACGCCCGTTTGGGGCGAGATGCGCTCGAGCTCGTAGGCCTTGCCGCTCTCGTTGTAGATGTATCCATCGCTGTGATAGGTGGCTGAGATTCCCGCCGTTGTCGAGTCGGCCAGAGTATCATACAACAGATCCCGGCGGGTGCCGTTGAAGCCGGTTCCTATGCGAGCGAAAAAGTCCGTTCCTGGGTAGATGGTGGACGCGTCGTTGTACCATCGCTTTGCGTAGAGGTAGGTCCCGTCGGTGCACAGGACACCGGCTCCCTCCAGGTCTCTCACCGTAAAGCCGTCTTCGCGTGTTTGACCGGAGGGACGCATGGGTAGTGTCGCCGAGGTGAGGCGCAGCCGACCTGCCTCGTCGAGCACGAGATGTTCGAGCGCTCCAGTCCCGAGCTGTGAGCCAGCCTGTTTCCATTTCATGATGTCTTCGGGAATGGCGCCCGCCTCCTCGATGCGAAAACTGCGGCTCTCACTCCACAGTCCAGTCGTCAGGCCGTCAACAGAGCGGGAGCGCCAGAAGTACACCTCGCCATCCTGCTCCACCAACGCGTCGACGATCGGAAGCTGTGTAGGGACGAAGACGCAGCGGCCGTCAACAGCCGAGACCGTCGAGTTGACGGTGACCTGCGATGCGAAGTCGGCAGCCGAAGACAGTTCGAACTCGCACCCGCCCCGCGGCTGCGATTCCCCTCTATCGAACGGCACGACCGCCTCCAGCGAAAGCTCGCAGGCGGACAAGGCTGAATGTGGCGGTGGGAAGATTGGCTCTGCGACTACCGGCTCGAGAATCTCGAGGCTGAGAATGGCCAGATTGTTCGCCTCGTCCAGCTCCGAGATCCGATCATCCGGATCGAGCATGAGGTCGAGGGCGTAGGCGCCCCGCCGGTCATCTACCGACCAGTCGAAGGAGATGGTGTCGGTGCCGGCGAACGAGGGCCGAGTCTCGTACAGGAGCGTGTCAGTCCCTCCGTCCGAAGCGCGCCCGATGAGGACGACGGAGACACTGTCAGAGGTAATTCGGCCGTTATTGCGCACGATCGCAGCGAGCCCGATCGTCGACTGGCCGAGCACCTGGGCAGGCGTCTGCAACGTGACTGGCTCGTAATCGGGGCTCCCTGGCAGCGCCAGTTTCTGGGCGGGGTCGCCGAAGAGTTGCATCGTGCGAGCGGAGGTGACGAAAGACGGGTGCTCCGCAAGCACGAGGACCTTGGATGTGTTTAGCGTCGGGCCGAAGGACAGGTTGCCGCTGACAAAGAGCTGGTCGTAAAAATGCCCGCTCAGGAGCTCATTCTGGGCGACGAAGCTCTTGGCGCTGGCGGAGACATAGGCGATCGAGCCGCCATCCGCCTTCACTGTGAACACCTCGCCGAGCCCGTCTACGATGGGGTTGACGAACATGCCGTTGAGGCAGGACAGGGCCAGCACAAACGGCAGCCTGCCCTCGTTGCGGACGTGCCCGAGATAGTCCCAGTCCGGGAATTGAAGGGCGAAGATGAACTGCATGTTCCCGGCGCTACCGTGACCGGCAAAGTTGACGAAGAGTGCTCCGTGGTTGAGGGCATCGAGGAAGCGCTTGCCGGTTTGGTTGGGGACCGGGCTTTCGTCGGGGCTGTAGATCTTCGTCGACGAAAGGCCGAACGGTTCGGTAAAGCGCGTAGCCAAATCGTCATTCGACGCCGCGAACAAGCCCTTTTCGTGGAAGTTCGCCAGATATATCACGCGAGAGCGCCAGTCGCCGGGCGCAGGCGAGGTGTCGTAGCGAATGATTTTGTCCACAACCTGCTCGGCCTCGAGATCTGACTCCACTGCCAGTCGTCCGATAGACAGGTCCGGCAGCAAGTCGTCGCCATCGACGAGCGTGTAGAGGAAGTCACTCGGAGAGTTGCCGCGTTGTCGGGCATGGTAGTACAGCGTCGGCACAAAACTCGGGTTGCCACCGCCGATGATATTGCGGTAATCGTAGGTGGCGTCACCCATCAGCAGAACGTAAACGGGCCTCCGCTCCCAACTGTGATAGGCGTAGTCGATGAAATCGGCGATCGCCTCTCGTTCGATCAAACCGTCGGAGAACTCATCGTAGATGTCCTCAGTCGTCACTGTCTCCACCTGGAGGCCCGAGTAGGTGCGTCGATGCTCGGCGAGCCGGTGTGCGGCGCCGACGAAGCGGGGATGCGAGATGATGAGGTAGTCGGCACGCCGCGACGAGGTCCGCAACGTGGAAGGCACGTCAAGGGCTCCCGTTGGCGTGTGTACGTTGGCGCTATCGGCGATAACGTAGTTGGACGGCCCATCCGATTCGTCTTCAAAAGTCGCGACGTAGCGTATCGGGAATTCGTCGTCGTCGACCATGAGGCTGTCGATCTGCAGGCCGGTCAGTCGCAGGTGGTTGTCCACATCGAAGAGCCAGGCGTCGGGGTGAATGAGATTGGACACGGCGATGCGCCGCCCCCCCTCACTCGCGAGCTCGGTCCAGGCGAGGAATCCGTTCCAGGAGTCATAACGGCGCCGATAATCGATTTCGAACCAGTTGAAATAAGAGAGGTCGGCCCCTGTCGAATCATTCGCAAAGGCCTGAACGAGAACGCGGTTGGTGCCCTCGATGAGATAGGAAGAGGGGATTTCATTTGAGAATACGATCTCGTCCTGGCCTACCCACTCGCGCTCTTCCACCTCACGGTCATTGAGCTTCAATACCGTGTGGTGACCGGGAGTCAAGCCGTGGAGAGCGACCCTCAACCCGGCGGTGTAGTCTTCTTCGAGATAGGGTGAGGCGAGATCGTCGGGGAACGTGGCCGATCCGGGGCTGTCGACGGCTTGTCCGGTAATGGGGTCCCGTTTCCAGAACCAGTGATCCCGGTCGTTGTCCGGCGCATCGGGGAACTGCTGATACCAGACGTCTCGTTCGAAATGGGCGGTAGTCCAGTACCACTCAGACTCTGGATAGCCGTTGACCGGGGCCGCTGACTTCTCCGCGAATCGAAGCCCACTCCGGTCTCCCCACGTCAGCCAGTAGGTGTTCCTGTTCCCGTAGATGCTGTCATGGTCCTTCTCCACGCCGGGTTCGCTTTCGGCGCGCCGGTAGCGGCCGTAGAACAGCAGAAAGTCGATCTCATCAAAGCGTCCGTCCGCTTCGCCGTCGACGAACAACGGTTGCTCGTCACCGCGACCGAGCAAGCGAAAGGTACGCGGATCGATTGACTCTACGTCGACTTCGCGCTGCCGCAGCCACTCGGCGTCGATGCGAAACAGGCCGTCCGCGACGACGTCGACCTTCAACCACGGCGCCGACGGGTCATACCAGCCCTCTTTGGTGACGAGCGGCTTGTTCGCCGCTGTCGGCTGCAGCGCGGCGAGGGCGGCAGCGCTGGAAGCGTTCAAAAACGACGCGTAGAGAGCTGCCTCGGGGCTTTCCTCGAGGCGGCCGGCGGCGGCCTTCGCTGTAGATCCACCGCGAAACCGAACGGCAATTCGCAGCCATTCGTACACTTTCAGTTGCCGCGCGGGTGCATCGTAATGGAAAGGGTACAGCCGCACAGAGACAGCTCGAACTCCCCTGAGGATACCCATCTCCTCGACCTGAATCACTTCTCCGGGGTAGAAGCCGGAGGAGTAATCGGGAGCGCTCGCCCCTTCGCCGGCATCTGGCGCCTGAAGCGCTCGTAGATGGACGTCAGCCAATTCTACTACGTGGCTGTCCAGTACCTCGACGTCTATGGAGGCACCTTCGGGAACGGCAATAGGAGCGGCGACAAATGGGAGCGCGGGCCGACCGGAATCGGCCAAGCGACCAAAGCCCGCGGGCGGGAGAATCTCGTGGAAGCTCGCGTTGGCGCCGAGTGTCGTCTCGACCTCGTAGGGAGGTAGCTTCAGGTCGAGAACGAGTCCATCAGACGAGGTCTCGTGAGCGATCGGGCTCGCTCCAGAAGCGATCGCTGCGGAGAGCAGCAGCAGCGCCTGGGCCCTGATGAAACGACGGCTGATCAATTTTGGTACGGCGGGATGGGTTGCGTATCGTTGTGGCTGGCGGAACGGGGACGGGAGATGCTGCGCCATGAGGTCAAGGCGAGAGGGCGCAGGACGCCTAACTCAAACCTACGAAGATCGCGCCAAAGTGTCTACGAAAGCCGCTCTTATCGGACTCGTAATGTTGACGTCTCAAGTCAGCGCCCTCGTCGTGGAGGGAACGGTCAGGCTGGCCATGGATGGTCGACCGGTCGCAAACGCCCGGGTGCAGTTTGCACAGGAGTCGTCGCAGATCACCCATGCGACGACGACCGGAGCGGATGGTTCCTACTGGTTCGCCTACGGCCTGACGCAGCGGTGCGACTACACCATCGGGTTTCGCTGCGCCCGGGATATGACAGACTGATGCGCCGGTCGAGCGGCGCAGCTGCAAAGGTTGCGCTGGCGGCAGGGTCTTGTGCGCTGGTCGTGATCATGGCCGAACTCGTGCTTCCCTGGCTGCTCGACCTCGAGAAGGTAACGCTCACATACGATCCGCTCCTCGGATTCAAGGGTCGCGCTCATCTGACGACCTCGTGGAAACGCGAGATGGACGGGGCCACGAGGATCGTGCACACGAATGCGCACGGATTCCACGATCTCGAGCGGGACATGGCGGTGGAATCCGGTGTGCATCGTCTCATTTTTCTTGGCGACTCCTTCCTGGAAGCGTATCAGGTCGAAGTCGCGGATAATTTCAGTCAGAAGCTCGCGGCGGGTCTCAACAGGCGGTCGCAGCAGTTCGGCGTTCGCGTCGAGGCGCTCAACCAAGGCGTGCACGGATATGGACTCGGTGTGCACTACCTTTATGTGCGTCAGCGCCTGCTCGATTGGAATCCAGACAGCGTCGTGCTCGTTCTCTTTCTCGGAAACGATCTGCACGACAATTTCGAGCCCGTTGCGGCCAGCGCCGTACCACGCTTCCGTTTTGCGGCCGGTAGCTTGCAGCACACGCCTGTTCCCGAGTACGACATGAGGGCATGGTTGCGCGACAATGTCCTGGCGCGCTCAACCATCATGCGCCTGTTTTGGCTCCACGTGGTCAAGGCCAATCCTCAGATGAAGAGCTTGGCGCGGGCGATGGGAATGCTGAGCACGCCGAACGTGGAAGCCGGCCACAGTCCTGTGGACGCCGAGGAAATGGCAGCCCTCGCCGAGCACCAGTTGGCCGAGATCGCCCGGTTTCTCCGTCAGCGAAACATTCCTCTCGCCGTCTACGCCATACCGGACCCATTCAGGGTCCACGAGGTCAGGACTTCGGTGTCACCGGAGGCCGAAGGCAACTCACCCATGCGCACGCCAGACCCGCAACCGTTGACCGAGCGCTCCGCCCTGTCTGCTTTCAAGGCGCATGGGATCTCCCACGTCTACCCTCGCGACCTGTTTGCGCAACGGATCAATGCAGGCGTGGAAGTGTATCGCAGGGGGTATGGGCACTTCAGCTTGCAGGGCCACGAACTGTCTGCGCAGCTATTGGAGCCGTTGCTGTGGAAGCAGCTGCAGTCGAAGTATCAAGTGCTCCGGCAAAATTGACACTACAATTATTTGAACTAGTATCATAGATTCTGTGGTTTATTCCATCCGTAGCTCCACTGACACCGAGGAGACAGGCAGAAATGGCTGACACTGCCCGTATAGAGCTGGACGGCAACGTCGTGGAACTCCCCGTTATCGCAGGCAGCGAGGACGAGCACGCCATCGACATCAGTGCGCTGCGATCTCAAAGCGGCTACATCACCCTGGACGAGGGGTACGGTAACACGGGTTCGTGCCGCAGCGCCATCACATTCATCGACGGCGAGAAGGGGATCCTCCGCTACCGCGGCATTCCGATCGAAGTGCTCGCTGAAAAGAGCAGCTTCATAGAGACGGCCTACCTGCTCATCTGGGGACACCTTCCAACGCGAGAGCAGCTGGACACTTTCAGCGCGTTGCTCACGAAACATGAGATGTTGCGCGAGCAACTGCGGCGTCATTTCGACTTTTACCCGTCGGGCTCTCCGCCCATGGCGGTGCTGTCTGCGGTGCTCAATTCGATGGCCTGCTTCTATCCGGAACTGCTGGACGTCGAGGACGTGGATGTCTTCGAGGAGACGGCGGCGCGTATCATGTCGAAGGTGAGAACCATTGCCGCCTACTCCTACAAACACGATCTCGGACATTACCTGCCGTACCCCCATCCTGACAAGAATTTCAGTGAAAACTTCCTGCACATGATGTTCTCGCACCCGTACAAGGACTTCGACGCCGACCCCGAGCTCGTCAGGGCTCTCGACGTATTGCTTCTGCTCCACGCCGACCACGAGCAGAACTGCAGCACCTCGACGGTGCGGATGGTCGGCAGCAGCGGCGCCAACCTGTTCGCATCCGTGGCGGCGGGGGTGAACGCGCTGTGGGGGCCCCTTCACGGCGGGGCCAACGTCGCGGTGGTGGAGATGCTGGAGCAGATCCTCGAGTCGAAGATCGCGGTGAAGGATTACGTTCAGCAGGTGAAGGACAAAAAGAGTGGAATCCGACTGATGGGATTCGGTCACCGGGTTTACAAGAACTTCGATCCACGGGCAACGATCATAAAAGAGCAGTGCGAGACCGTGCTCGCCAGGCTGAACGTCGACGACCCCACTCTGGCAGTGGCGGGCGAGCTGGAGCAGGCCGCCCTTGAGGATGACTACTTTATCGAACGCAAGCTCTACCCGAATGTCGACTTCTACAGCGGCGTCATTCTGCGCGCGCTCGGAATCCCCTCTTCGATGTACACCGTCATTTTCGCCATCGGGCGCATGCCGGGCTGGATCGCCCAGTGGTATGAGGATCGCTTCATAACGCGCGGTCGCATCCATCGGCCTCGACAGGTGTACACGGGACCGACGGAGCAGCCGTATACGCCTATGGCAGAGCGCGGATGACGCTCTACCCCGCTCGACCTTTCGGTTTTCTCCAGGTCACAGCAGAGGTTATGGATGGCGATCAGAATCACGGTGAGGAAAACGAAGATCTCGGATACCACGAAGGAGCACATCGACAAGGCGTGCGCCAAGTTCGACCAGTTTTGCGACCGCATTATCGATTGCGAAGTCGTCCTCGAACGGCTCAAGAAACACGGAACAACAGTTGAGGTCATCGTCAAAGTCCCGAATCAAACACTCGTGGGCACGGCGAAGTCGCCCGACGACAACCTGTTCCGCTCGATCGACGAAGCGTGCGAGCACGTGGAGCGGCAGCTGAAGAAATACCAGGACAAGACGGTCGATCATCGCTGAATTGTCGCCCACGCGCCGACCCCGTCCCCAGTCACAACACAACAGATTTGACATGCCATGATTACCGGTGTGCCCGAGGAACGAGCTGTAGGAGAGCAGCGGGTCGCCCTCACTCCTGAGAGCGCCGCCGCCCTCATCGACCGCGGCATCGAGATAGTCATCCAGACCGGCGCCGGCGCAGTCGCGGGGTACACAGACGCCGAGTTTCGCCGCCGAGGTGCCGAGATCGCCTCCACGAGGGAGGAGATCTACGAGCGCGCCAACACCATCCTCCAGGTTCGGACCCCATCCGCCGATCCGGGCGGCGAGTCGGATCTGGGCCTGATCAGAAACGAGCAGGTGATCATCGGCTTTGCCGAGCCCCTCGACGGGAGCCCGCGGCTCGCCGACGTGGCGGCGACCGGCGCATCGCTGCTGGCGCTCGAGCTCATGCCCCGCCTCGCGCGGGCACAGAGCATGGACGCACTCTCATCGATGGCCACGATCGCCGGCTACAAGTCGGTGATTCTGGCAGCAGCTCAGTCTCCGAGAATGTTCCCACTGATGATGACGGCCGCCGGCACAGTGACCCCCGCCAGGGTCCTCGTCATCGGCGCCGGAGTGGCCGGACTGCAGGCTATCGCCACGGCAAAGCGGCTCGGAGGGGTCGTGCTCGCTTACGATGTCCGACCGGTGGTCAGGGAGCAGGTAGAGAGCCTCGGCGCTCAGTTCGTTGAACTGAGTCTGGAAGCAGCCGATGCCGAAGATGCGGGAGGCTATGCCGTCGCGCAGGATGCGGAGTTCTACTCTCGCCAGCAGCGGGCACTCGGTGAGGTGGTAGCCGAATGCGATGTCGTCATCACCACCGCAGCGATCCCCGGCAGGCCGGCGCCGATCCTGATTGCCGCCGAGGCGGTACGGCAGATGAAGCCGGGGTCCGTCATCGTGGACCTGGCAGCCGAACGCGGTGGGAACTGCGCACTGACGACGCCCGGACAGACGTGTCAGGTCGACTCAGTCCACATCATCGCCCCGCTCAACCTGCCATCGACGGTGCCCTTTCACGCCTCTCAGATGTACGCACACAACGTCACCGCCTTCCTGCTTCACCTCGCCGGCGACGGTGAATTGCGGCTCGATGTCGAGGACGAGATTACCAGGGAAACCCTGGTGGCCGCAGGAGGGCGTATGATCCACCCCCGCGTTCTCGAGGCGATGAGAGGCGGCGCAGAGGATGGACCGGGATCGGGCCTCGAGTTGCAAAAGGAGAATGTCTGAGTCGTGGACGGCCTCGTAGTGGCTCTGACAGTTTTCGTCCTAGCCGTTTTCGTCGGCTTCGAGGTGATCACGAAGATCCCGCCTACCCTGCACACCCCTTTGATGTCCGGCTCGAACGCCATTTCCGGAATCACCCTCATCGGCGCCGTAATCTCGGCAGGATCTGACCAGACCGAGTTGGCCACCTGGCTCGGGCTCGGCGCCGTCGTCCTGGCGACGATCAACGTGGTGGGCGGATTCCTCGTCACTCATCGCATGCTCAGCATGTTCAAGAGCCGCAGCTGAACAGTGGCAAACGGCGAGGGGCGGGGAGCTAGCCTGAATTATTCATAAAAATGCGGTGACCTCTTGTACAACTGGTTGTTTTGCCCTAAGTTAGGGTTGGACACAAACAACAACCATTTGAGAGGACACCGCGATGGAAAGGTCGCAGATCACGTTATCCTTTGCAAGCATCTCGGGCAGGAAGATCGAAGCCGATTTTGACGGCGGCACGACGACCAGCGATGGGGGCGCCCTGCTCCTGCGGCAGGCGGAATCCAAGATAGGGATCGTAGACCGAATCGTAAGGGCGTTGTGTGATCGCCGACATCAAAGCTATATCGACCATACCTATACCGACCTCATCAAGCAGCGCGTCTTCCAGATCGCCTGCGGGTACGAGGACGCCAATGACAGCAACGACCTGCGTTCAGATCCGGCTCTGAAGGCAGCATGCGATCGACTCCCCCTGACGGGAGCCGATCTGGCCAGTCAACCGACCATGTCTCGTTTCGAGAACAGTATCAGCCGCACGGACCTCTACCGAATCGGGCTCGCGTTACTGGAAACATTCATCGAGTCCTACGACAAGCCGCCGAAGAAGATCATCCTGGACATTGATGACACGGATGATGCCACGCACGGTTCACAGCAACTGTCGTTGTTTCACGCTTACTATGACGAGTACTGCTACCTGCCCGTCCATCTCTACGAAGCAGAGACAGGCAAGTTGATCACCACCATTCTGCGACCCGGTCGTAGAATCCGTGGCCGCGAGGCCGCGGCGATTCTCAGACGCGTTCTGGATCATATCCTCATGGCCTGGCCGCAGGTGCAGATCACCTTGCGTGGTGACGCGCACTTTAGCACCCCGGAGGTGCACGACCTGTGCGACGAATACGGCCTAGCGTTCATTCTCGGACAAGCGGTCAACCGGAAGCTCAAAGCGCTCGGCGCACCGCTGATGGAGCAGGCAGCCGCCCTGGCGGAGCAGACCGAAAAGCCGGTGCGGCTCTTTACACACTTCGATTATCAGGCCGATAGCTGGAGCCGTCCGCGCCAGATCATCTACAAGGCCGAGATTACGCAAGGAAAGGCCAACCCGCGTTTTGTGGTCACGAACATTCGGAACCGAACGCCCAGGTTTCTGTATGAGAAGGTCTACTGTGCTCGCGGACGATCGGAAGGGTTCATCAAGAATCACAAGACCTTCCTGAACTCCGACCGGACCTCCTGCCATCGATTCCCGGCAAACCAATTCCGCCTCTTCCTGCACAGCGCCGCCTATGTGCTTGTGCACGCGATCAAACATATCGGCATGCGAGGCACCCAATGGACGACGTCCAACTTCGACACGATCCAACTCCGCGTCCTCAAAATCGGCGCCAGAGTACGGGAGCAAACCACCACGGTGCGCTTTCACTTTCCGACGTCATATCCGCTCAAGGACTTGATGAGGTTGATCGTCTACAACCTCGACACCGCGTAATGCGCACGATGACGACGCACCAAAAAATAGATCATCAGCACGACCAAGGGATCAGTCTGTCCGGAGGAAATGCAACACCGCCTGACACATCGACCTACGACCAAGAAACACGGACCCGAAAATCACACTTGAGCGAGAAACGCCTCAGTGCTTCATCATTTACCGAATCCCGATCAAACTGAGCGAATTTATGAATTATTCAGGCTAGGGGCTAGCAGCCTGTGGTGAAAGTCGGTGATTTTCTTGCGGCGCGGATGAGGAGCCTCTCCTTACCTTTGAGCATCAACCTTGCAGGGGAGATGCTGTCATGGCGTTGGGAAAACGGAAGCGCGCGAGCCAAGCTCAGCTGTGGGTGGCGACGCAGCACCTGAGGGCTCCGGGACATCCTTTTTACAAGAGATTGAATGAGGTGCTGGACAAGCACGGATTCGACGAGTTTGTGGAAGAGCGGTGCACGACGTTTTACGCCGAGGGCGCCGGTCGGCCCGGCATCCCGCCCGGGGTCTATTTCCGCCTGCTCATGATCGGCTATTTCGAGGGCATCGACTCGGAGCGTGAGATCGCCTGGCGCGTCGCCGATTCGCTGTCGTTGCGGGCATTCCTCGGCTACGAGCTCGACAAGGCTACGCCCGATCATTCGACGGTGTCTCGCACGCGCCGGCTGATCGACTTCCAGACGCATCATGAGGTCTTCGAGTGGGTGTTGAAAGTGCTGGCCACATCGAACCTGCTGAAGGGGAAGACGCTGGGCGTCGACGCCACGACGCTGGATGCCAACGCCGCCATGCGCAGCATCGTGCGCCGGGACACGGGCGAAAGTTACGAGGAGTTTCTCACGAAGTTGGCCAAGGCCTCGGGCATCGAGACGCCAACGCGAGAGGATCTGGCCAGAATCGACAAGAAGCGCCCGAAGAAAGCGTCCAATAAGGACTGGGAACACCCGCACGATCCGGATGCCCGCATTACCAAGACGAAGGATCGTCGCACCCATCTGGCGCACAAGGTGGAGACGGCGGTGGACATGGACACCCAGGCGATCGTCGCCGTGAGTCTGCCGAGTGCCGATGAAGGCGACACCGAATCGCTGCCGTGGATGCTGGTGCGAACCGAATTGAACGTGGAGGCCGTGTCGCAGGATCCCGAGGCCAGGAAGCATCTGCATCCCAAACCGTTGTCGGAAGTCGTCACCGACAAGGGGTATCACAGCAACGAGGTGCTGGTCGATCTCAAAGCCAGTGCCATTCGCAGCTACATTTCCGAACCGGATCGCGGGCGTCGAGATTGGAAGGACAAAGCGGAAGCACAACAGGCGGTGTATGCCAATCGCCGACGCATTCGCGGCAACCGCGGGCAGGCGCTGCGGCGTAAGTGCGGCGAGCTGCTCGAACGCCCGTATGCTCATCTGTTCGAAACCGGCGGTATGCGACGGCTGTTTCTTCGGGGCCGACAAAACATCCTCAAACGCCTCGTCATTCACGTGTGCGGCTGCAATTTCGGCCTCCTCATGCGCACCCTCTTCGGTGCGGGCACTCCGAGGGGTATGAGGGAGGCGTTTTCCCTCATTTCGTCTCTCATCACTCAGGTTTTCGCGCCTTGGCGCGCTTTGTCGCCGCCCGTGGTTCAACTCTCGGGCACTGCTCGATTTTCGTCGCCATTGGCGGCAACTCGCACCACGAATCTCAGGCCACCCCAAATCTTCCCAAACGGGGCTTTAGCCACGGGCTGCTAGGGCCAATGGATTCAACATTCATCAATCTCGCATATCTGGTGGCTTCGGTCCTGTTCATCTTCGGGCTCAAGGGCCTCACGCATCCTCGCACCGCCGTGCGCGGCAACCTTCTCGGCGCCCTCGCCATGCTCATCGCCGTTGCGGCCACCCTGCTCGACCGACAGATCCTCAGCTTCGAGATGATTCTGGCAGGTGTCGTGGTGGGCTCGCTCATTGGCGCCGGCCTGGCGCTCAAGATTCAGATGACTGCCATACCGCAGCTCGTCGCCCTGTTCAATGGCTTCGGTGGCGGCGCCTCCGTCGTGGTTGCGGGGGCGGCGTTGGTGAGCGCCGCCGAGTCCACGGGGAGTCTGACGACGCAGCTCGCGGTGGCGACGGCCGCCTCGGGAATCATCGGCGCCGTCACTTTCTGGGGCAGTGTCGTGGCCTTTGCCAAGCTTCAGGAGATCGTCTCCGGGCGGCCACTGCTCTTTCCCGGTCAACAGGCGCTCAACGCCCTGCTCACTCTCGCGGCCATCGCTGTGGGCGGCTGGCTGGTCGCCGACCCAGCTGTGACCGAGCGCTACTGGATGGTGGTGGGAATCGCCACCTTGCTCGGTCTGCTCTTCGTCACGCCCGTCGGTGGTGCCGACATGCCGGTCATCATCGCCTTGCTCAACTCCTGCTCCGGGCTGGCCGCCGCCGCAACCGGGTTCGTCCTGCAGAACACGATCCTCATCATCGCTGGGTCTCTGGTCGGAGCGTCGGGACTGATTCTGACTCAGATCATGTGCCGGGCGATGAATCGATCCCTCGGCAATGTCTTTTTCGGCGGCGTCGGTGCCGAAGCGCCGGTGGCGGATGGGGAGGAGATCTACGCTGGCAGGGTGAAGTCCACCACGGCGGAAGAGCTCGCCATGCTGTTCGCCACGGCGAGACGGGTGGTTGTCGTGCCCGGATACGGTATGGCTGTTGCCCAGGCGCAGTACGCGGTGCGCGACTTCTCCGAACTGCTCGAGGGCCGTGGAGTTGAGGTCGAGTTCGCCATTCACCCGGTGGCGGGCCGAATGCCCGGCCACATGAACGTCCTGCTCGCCGAGGCCGAGGTCTCCTACGAGCGGCTGAAGGAGATGGACCGCATCAATCCAACCTTCGAGCAGACGGACGTGGCTCTCGTCATCGGCGCCAACGACGTGGTCAATCCGCTGGCGCGGGAAGAGACATCCGGTCCGATCGCCGGCATGCCGATCCTGGACGTGGACAAGGCGCGAACTGTCGTCGTCATCAAGCGGAGTCTGAGCCCCGGATTCGCTGGCATCGCCAACCCGCTGTTCGCTGCCGACAACACCCTCATGTATTTCGGCAGCGCCAAGGAGGCCGTGCTCGACCTGGTCTCCGCCCTCAAAGACGCCGCCTGAGTACCCTCCACGTTTTTAGAATGTTCCACATCGACGAGGCCGGCACGACGGTACGGCGCGAGGTCCGCGCCGGCGTGACCACCTTCATGACGATGTCCTACATCATCGCCGTCAATCCGCTCATTCTCGCGGATGCCGGCATGCCCAGAGACGGCGTCATGGTGGCCACCTGTCTGGCCGCCGCTCTCGGCAGCTTCCTGATGGCGTTTCTGACGAACTACCCTTTCGCGCTCGCGCCGGGAATGGGCCTGAACGCCTTTTTCGTCTACACCGTCGTTCTCGGGATGGGAATCTCGTGGCAGGGAGCACTGGGGGCAGTGTTCATCTCCGGCGTCATCTTCCTCCTCCTCACCCTGACCAAAGCGAGGGAAGCGATCGTCAATGCCATCCCGGTGAGCCTGAAATACGCCATCAGCGTCGGAATCGGCTTCTTCATTGCGCTTATCGGCTTCAAGAATGCCGGTATAGTCGCCTTCAATCCGGCCACAGGTAGCCTCGGCCTGGTAAACGAGCGCTATTTCACCGATCCGGAGTTGTCTGGCCTGCTGCCGCCGGGAAGCTCGAGCGCGACCGTCATTCTGGCTCTGTTCGGGCTGGCCGCAACCTCGACGCTGGCCGTTTTGAGGGTCAGAGGCGCGCTGCTGTGGGGCATCGTCATCACCACCGTCGCCGGTGCAATCTTCGGTCTGAGCGGAGGCGGTCCCGTAGAAGCGGAGTCGGAGGGCACCCTCCTAGGGCAGTTCGTCGCACTCCCATCTGGGCTAGGCCAGACGTTTCTCGCCCTCGACATCGCCGAGGTCGCCTCGTACGGACTCCTGACTGTCATCCTGACCTTCACCTTCGTCGATCTGTTCGACACGACGGGAACACTCGTCGGCGTGGCGAGCAAGACCGGCCTGCTGGACGACGCGGGCCGTCTGCCGAAAGTTCGCGGCGCCCTACTCGCCGATGCCCTGGCCACCACGGCAGGAGCCGTGTTCGGCACGAGCACGACGACGACCTACGTGGAGAGTGCCGCCGGAGTGGCGGAAGGTGGGCGCACGGGACTGACCTCGGTCACGACCGGGCTGCTCTTCCTTCTCGCTCTGTTTTTCGCCCCTCTCGTGGCCTGGGTACCGGCGGCGGCGACGGCGCCCGTCCTCGTCATCGTCGGCGTGTTTATGATGGAACCGGTGACGCGGATCGACTTCGCCGACTTTCGCGATTCCATTCCCGCGTTTCTCACGATCGCCGCGATGCCGCTAGCCTTCAGTATCTCGGAGGGGATCGTGGCCGGTATCCTGGCCTATACCTTTCTGCGGGCGGTGAGCGGCCGGGCGCGCGAGCTCACCCCTGCGCTGTGGATTCTTTCGGCCTTGTTCGTCATCAGGTTCTTCGTGAAATAGGGGCGCAGTGCGCGCGCGCGCGCCACGGGATTCCTTGAGAGCGCAGGTGAGGCAGCGTAACATGTGCCCTTTCAAGAGCATAGGGCCCACTCTTTGAATCCCGTGGTCGGTCCGAATAGGATACGGCCACACGGAGAGCGAGCGTGAAGCACCGGCGTCACCTCAGTATCTGCACCATCGCCCTTTTCGTCACAACGCTTGGCGGCCCAACCCCCAGCAGCGGGAAGAGCAGAGTCGTTTTTGTCGCTTCTCCGCATTCCTCGCTCACCAAGACACGAAAGCTCCTGGACGCCATCGACGTGCGCATCATGCTGCCGCTGGGGTACGACCGCGCCCCTGACCGGAACCGGTCCAAGCTCGGCGATCGAGGCGGAGTCGTCGACTCCCGCGTATTCGTGCATCAAGGCGGAGAATTTGCAGCAGATTCGGACTGGATGGAGATCGCCATCATCGAAGGAGTCGAAGGCGGCTACGACTTCGCCCTGTTCGCACCGCAGGTCGACGGACCGAGTGACGCCGTGTTCGACGAGGTCGTCGACGATGTCGATCGGATCTCACGGAAACGCGGCAGCTATGGTCCCGAAGCGCCCGACATCGGCTACGAGATGTTCCAGCTCGGCTATATCGAGGTGGACCGCGCCCTGGCGATGCTCAAGGCCCTGGGCTACAACACGGTGGAGTTTTCGCTTTCTTCGAAGTCGAAGGACCAGCAGATCTTCGAATCGGTGAAGGGAAAGAGCAAGAAGCTTCCCAAGATCATCAAGGTGGTGAACGCTTCAAAGACGAGCTTGCTGGACTTCGATGGACGCAAGAGCGCCAGGAGCTCATCGAAAGCCTCGAAGAGCCTCGAGGGAGCGCCGATGCTGGGTGGCTCACATCTTCACAGCACTACGGCGGGCGCACCCGAGGAGCGCCTGCTGCTGGTCTACGACCGCAACGAACCGGAAAAGCTGGAAGAGCTCGTCAATCTGTTGCAAAGTCAGATCGACGTAGCCGCGCAGCAGATCGTCATCGAGGCGCTCGTCATCGAGATCAATACGACGAACCTCCAGGACCTGGGAGTCGATTTCTCTGCATCGAAGAAGCACGCCAGCGGCTCGTTCCAACGGACCACCGGCGGCAAGAGCCTGGGCACATTCATCTTTTCCAGAGACGCCTTCACGAATTTCACCAACTTTAACGCCACCCTGGAAGCGCTGACCGAGAGGGGGGATGCGGAGGTCCTGTCGAGCCCCTCGGTGCTCGTGCTCAACGACCGACAGGCGCGCATCCAGTGGGGCGACAGATTCCGTTTACGCGCACGACCGCGGTCTCCACCTCGTCGACGAACCAGATCAAGGGGATTGAGTATTTTCCCGTCGGCATCGTTCTCAATCTGCGGCCCCGCATCGACCGGAAGCGGTCGGAGGTGACGATGCAGATCGAGACGATCATCAGCTCCATCGCCACTGAATCGGAGGCGACCGTCGCGTCTGTCGAAGTGGCGCCCATCGTCGACAACCGACTCGTGGAGAGCTACGTCCGAGTCGCGGACGGTACGCCGTTCATCATCGGCGGCCTGCTGTCGACGAACGAGCAGAAATCGCGGAAGGGGTTGCCTGGCCTGTCGAGCATTCCATACCTCGGCCTGCTGTTTTCGCGTCATCACGTTGAGATCGTGCGCCGCGAAGTCATCGTCGTCATCACGCCGCACATCGTGCCGCGCGATGCCCGCAGCTTCAGCTATCTCATTCCCAAAGATTCCGACATTTTCGACCGCTTCGACTACACCCTCTTCCGCAATGCCTACCGGGTGAGGGACGACGACGTGTGGGACCTCAGGTTCATCCAGGAGAGCCACGTGCTCAGCAACGTGCAGCGCCGGGCTTCAGAGGATGTCATGCTGCAGCGCAAGGAGCCATTCCAGACACTGCTCGAGGGCAACATCCCCGGCGAGGAGGTGCTGGTGCGGAGGATGTTGGGAGATATCGTCGCAAAGCTCGATGTCGGCAGGGAGATTGACCTCGAAAAGGTATTCTTCTTCGAGGCCACTGGGGACGATAATCTCGTAGACCGATCATTCACGGACGTGCTCGAAACCGTCCTCGCCGCGCCGGAGCGGGCCGTGATGCTGACTTACGATGCGCACTCTGAACCGCGGCAGGGCAGGCCCTTCTCCTATCCATCCGCCGTCGTCACGGACACGATTGTGCCGACGGGAGATCAGGAGTTCGCGGCCTTTCTGTCCCTGGTAAATCCGGTGGATGAGGAGGAGCGTCCCTTGCAGTGGACGATCGTGCTGGCGAATGATGGCGACATCCAGCATTTGCAGCACACGCTTATTCTCAAACGGCTCCTCGAGCTCAACAGCAAGCTGCCGCTGACGCTACAGGCTTTCCAGCCGGGGCTGCAGGTGCTCTTTCCCAGTCGCGAGGACATGGCCCGCCGCTACCACCTCATCGACCGGGCCGTGGCGCAGTTGTTCTACGAAACCGCACCCAGCCAGTATTATCCGGCATTCGAAAGAATCTTCAATCAAACAGTCGGACAGGTCGAGGCGGAGCTCGGGGGAGGTCGCAGATGATGGGGTCGCAGACCTTCCGGTCTGGCCGACGCACTCGCAAGCGCTGGTTGCCATCCGCCGCGTGCCTGTGGGCGATGGCGGCGCTGTTCGCATGTTCGGACCCCGACTCGAGCATTACCCGCTCCACCGACGACGGAGCCTTCGCCCTCACCCTGAAGGCTAAGAAAAACTGGGTGCGGCCCGGCGATGTGCTGCCGATCCAGGTGCGGCTGGTGAGTTTGAGAGGCGAGCTGGAGGAGACGCTCAGCGGCAGAATCGAGTTCGTCGCCAACGTGGGCCGGCTCGATGTCGACTACCTCGACTTCACCCTCACCGGGACATCGGATGCGCTCGCCACGGAGTACGAAACCGTCTTCAGCGATTGGATCCGAGTTCGCCAGCTTCAACTCCGACGAGAAGGAGCAGGGCGAGGTCCACGCCCTGTTCCGGGATCTGCAGGTGACATTAAAGATCCGCTTCGCCGAGGCGAAGTAGCCTTTCGAACAGACCGCAGGGTCTGCTTCATCCAACGAAGATCGCCTCGTCCGGCCAATCCGCCCGCAGGACGGCGTCTGCCATATTGACCATCGGCAGATAGTTGTGCTCGCGCCGGATGGTGCCGAGCAATCTCACCGTGCGCAGCTCGATGACAGACCCGTCGCCGTGGTTCTTTTTGAGCGAGGGAATGATCTTGCCGTGGAGGTTGTCGGCTACGTCGCTGTCGGATTCGCCTTCCATGATGAGGACGAGCGCGACATGGCCGTCGGTTTCGGCTATGAAACTGTCGCGAATGAGTTCGCTGAAGACGTTGGCAACATTGGGCTCGCTGCCGATCTCCTCGACGATCTGACCACGGGTGACGCCGAGCTCGAACTTGATGGTGATCATATGCTGGGTGTTGAACCTCGAGGTGCCATTGCCCTGCATGTCCATGGCGGTGTAGTACCTCAGTACTTCATTTTTCTCGAGGCGAGCCCGCTTGCGGCTCACGGTGCGGGAGGGGATACCCGTCAGGGTGCTGATCCTGTTATCCGAGTAGCGTGGGTTGCGAATCAAGGCGCGAACGATGCGCCGCTCCTGATCGTCCAAATCTGGCATGTCCTGAATTCTCCATTTGTATCGGCAGAAGTGATAATTTACGCCATAACTGAGGTAATAACAAGCATGAATTGGAAATTTTGACTCCACTTCGTGATCAATCTTGATTGACACCGTAGCGGGCACTGTGTATATTGATCGCTCAATTTCCCCCTACAAATTCCGTCCTGGAAGCTCGGAGCTCTACCCAGGCCGGATGACGAATTCCACCGCCTCAGCCTAGTCATGAACTATCGCGGCTACCCGCAGAAGCAGGGGCTGTACGATCCCAAGAATGAACACGACGCCTGTGGCATCGGCTTCGTGGCCAACATCAAGGGGGTCAAGTCCCACGCCATCCTGCGCGATGCGCTGACGATGCTGTGCAACCTCGATCATCGCGGCGCCCGCGGATGCGAGGCGAACACCGGTGATGGTGCCGGCGTCCTCATCCAGGTGCCGCATCGCTTTTTCGCGGCAGTCCTGAAGGAGGAGCAGGATCTGGCCCTTCCCGGGCCGGGCCGCTACGGCGTGGGCATGGTCTTTCTGCCTCCGGACGAGCATCAACGCAGAGCGTGCGAGCAGCGGCTCGAGGAGATCGTCGATGAGGAGGGACAGGGCCTCGTCACCTGGCGCACGGTACCAACAGGCGAGGCCGACCTCGGCGACACTGCCAGATCGTGCGAGCCGGTCATTCGCCAGATCTTCATAGAGCGTTCTCCCACTATCACCGATGACCTGGCCTTCGAGCGCACGCTGTACACGATCGGCAAGCGGGCGAGTCACGGCATCCGGCATCGCGGTGCTAGGGGCGAAGGGAACGAGTATTTCTACGTCGCCAGCCTCTCGCACCGCACGATCGTGTACAAGGGCATGCTCACTCCGGCCCAGGAGGAGCCGTATTTCACCGACCTGTCCGATCCGCGCCTGGAAGTGGCCATAGCGCTCGTCCACTCCAGATTCAGCACGAACACCTTCCCGAGCTGGGAGCGGGCGCACCCATATCGCTACCTCATCCACAACGGCGAAATCAACACGTTGCGGGGCAACGAAAACTGGATGTACACCCGCCAGTCGATGTTCCAGTCCGACCTTTTCGGCGATGACTTGCCCAGGCTCTTTCCGATCATCGAGGAGGACGGCAGCGACTCGGCCAAATTCGACAACGCCCTCGAGTTCCTGCACCTCTCGGGCCGCTCCCTGGCGCACGCGGTCACGATGATGATCCCGGAGCCGTGGGAGAAGCATGAGAGCATGCCAGACGAGAAGAAGGCGTTCTACGAATATCACAGCTGCCTCATGGAACCGTGGGACGGGCCGGCTTCAATCGCCTTTACCGACGGGTCGGTCGTCGGCGCCGTGTTGGACAGGAACGGCCTGCGGCCGTCGCGCTATTACATCACGAAAGACGACCGCGTCATCATGGGGTCGGAAGTGGGTGTTCTCGATGTGCCTCCGGAACAGGTGCTCCACAAAGGACGCCTGCAGCCCGGACGGATGTTTCTGGTGGACACATCTCAAGGCCGCATCATCGCCGACGAGGAGCTCAAGCATCAGATCGCCACCGAGCACCCCTATCGGCAGTGGCTGGATGAACATCTCATCGACTTCGAGGATCTGCCCGACGTCGCCCACGAGAAGGTGGTGCGAGACCACTGGGAGGTTCTGCGGCGGCAACAGGTGTTCGGCTTCACCTTCGAAGATCTGCGGGTAAATTTTACACCGATGGCCAAAAACGGCATCTGGCCAACCGGATCGATGGGTAACGACGCTGCCCTGGCCGCCCTATCCGATCGACCCCAGCCGCTCTACAGCTACTTCAAACAGCTCTTCGCCCAAGTGACAAACCCACCGATCGATCCAATCCGCGAAGAGCTCGTCACCGCGACGGAGACGACGCTCGGCTCGGAGCAGAACCTGCTGGAGCCAAAGCAGGAGAGCTGTCGCCAGCTCCGCTTGAACGTGCCGATCCTGAAAGATGCGGAGCTGGAAAAGCTGAAAAGCGTCGACCGTCCAGGGCTGAGGGCGGATGTGCTGCCGATGTTGTTCGAGGTGTCCGAAGGAGAGAAGGGACTAGTGTGGGCCCTGGAGGAGCTCTTCGCCGCCGCTGACGCGGCCATCGAGAGCGGGGCGACCATTCTCGTGTTGTCCGACAGAGATTTCGACGATGAGTGGGCGCCCATTCCGGCGCTGCTGGCCACGTCGGGATTACATCACCACCTCATCCGTCGGGGCTCGCGAACGAGAGCCGGCCTCGTCGTGGAGTCGGGCGAGCCACGAGAGGTCCATCATTTCTGCCTGCTGCTGGGATACGGCGCCAACGCCATCAACCCGTACATGGTGTACGAGTCTCTCGAGGACATGATCCGCGAGGGGATGCTGGGGGAACTGGGATTCGAGGAAGCCGGCGACAACTACAACAAGGCAGTGGTGAAGGGGATCGTGAAGGTGATGTCGAAGATGGGCATCTCCACCTTCAAATCCTACCGTGGCGCGCAGATTTTCGAAGCGGTGGGAATCAAACAGGAGGTAATCGACAGGTACTTCACCTGGACGGACTCACGGGTCGAAGGCGTTGGTCTCGACGTCATCGCCACTGAAGCCCAGATGCGTCATCGAGAAGCCTATCCGGAGATCGAGAGCGATAGCCGCACGCTTCAGGTCGGGGGCGATTACCAATGGCGCCGCGACGGCGAGTATCACCTGTTCAACCCGAAGACCGTGCACCTGCTGCAAAAGGCGGCCAGGAACGACGACTACGAAGTCTACAAGGAGTATGCCGGGCTGATCGACGACCAGTCGGTGCGGATGGCGACTCTGCGCGGAATGCTCGAGTTCGATTTCCCCGAAGGGAGTACGGTTCCCATCGACGAGGTCGAATCCGTTGAAGAAATCACGAAGCGGTTCAAAAGCGGTGCCATGTCATACGGCTCGATCAGCAAGGAGGCGCACGAAGGCCTCGCCGTCGCCATGAACCGCATGGGCGGCAAGAGTAACACAGGCGAGGGTGGTGAGGACCCGGCGCGCTACGTTCTGGATGCGAACGGAGACTCGCGCAACAGCGCCATCAAGCAGGTGGCCTCAGGTCGCTTCGGAGTGACGAGCCACTATCTCGTCAACGCCAGGGAACTGCAGATCAAGATGGCCCAGGGTGCCAAGCCTGGCGAGGGCGGAGAGCTGCCCGGGTCGAAGGTCTACCCCTGGATCGCCAAAGTCCGGAAATCGACGCCAGGCGTCGGCCTCATCTCACCGCCACCGCATCACGACATCTACTCTATCGAGGATCTGGCCGAGCTCATCCACGACCTCAAGAATTCGAACAAGGATGCGCGCATCAATGTCAAGCTCGTCTCCGAGGTCGGCGTTGGCACAATCGCGGCTGGCGTTGCCAAGGGTCACGCCGATGTCGTGTTGATCAGCGGCCACGACGGCGGCACCGGCGCCTCACCACAGACGAGCATCAAACACGCGGGTTTGCCGTGGGAGCTGGGCCTGGCCGACACTCATCAGACACTCGTGCTCAACAACCTGCGCAGCCGCATCGTGGTGGAAACGGACGGCCAGCTCAAGACCGGGCGGGACGTGGCCATCGCCGCACTGCTCGGCGCCGAAGAGTTCGGTTTCGCGACGACGGCGCTCGTGGCGATGGGCTGCATCATGATGCGGGTGTGCCATCTGGACACCTGTCCGGTCGGCGTGGCATCACAGAATCCGAAGCTGCGGGAGAAATTCGCCGGCAAGCCCGAACACGTGGTGAACTTCCTGCGCTTCATCGCCCGCGATCTGCGCGAGATCATGGCCGCTCTCGGTCTCCGCACAGTGAACGAAATGGTGGGCCGCACCGACATACTGCGGACGCGAAAGACCGACCACTGGAAGGCGAAGGGCCTGGACTTCTCGAAGATCCTGCACCGGCCCGAGGTGGGAGCGGAGATCGGACGCTATTGTCAGATTCCCCAAGACCACGGTCTCGAGCGCTCCCTCGATATGGAGACCCTCCTCGGGCTGTGCAAGCCGGCGATCGAAAAGGGCGAAAAAGTGAGGGCGCAGCTGCAAATCTCGAACACGAACCGCGTCGTGGGCGCCATTACCGGAGGCGAGATCACCAAGCGACACGGGCCAGACGGCCTGCTGGCCGATACCATTCACATCAAGTTCACCGGATCGGCCGGCCAGAGCTTCGGTGCCTTCGTGCCGCCGGGAATGACGCTCGAGCTTGAAGGCGATGCGAATGATTACTTCGGCAAGGGGCTGTCGGGGGGGAAGCTCATCCTGTACCCGCCGCGCTCGTCGACGTTCGTGCCCCGGGACGAGATAATCGTCGGCAACGTTTCCTTCTACGGCGCCACCAATGGCGAAGCCTACATCCGCGGCATGGCCGGCGAGCGGTTCTGCGTGCGCAACAGCGGCGTTGACGCCGTCATCGAAGCGGTAGGCGACCACGGCTGCGAGTACATGACCGGCGGGCGCGTCGTTGTCCTCGGTCCGACGGGCCGCAATTTCGGCGCCGGTATGTCGGGTGGCATCGCCTACGTGCTCGACGAGAGCGGCGAGTTTGCCAATCACTGCAACCAGCAGATGTGCAAGTTGCAGCGACTCGACGACGATGATGAATCGGCAGAGGTGAAGGGGATGGTCGAGCGACATCGCGAGTACACTGGATCGGATGTAGCGGCCGCAGCTCTCGACAGCTGGGACGAGACGGCAGGCAAGTTCCTGAAGGTGATGCCGACGGACTACGAGAGGGTGCTGTTGGCACTGGAGCGGGCGAGAGAGGCCGGGCTGAGTGGGGACGACGCGGCGATGGAAGCGTTCGAGGCAAACAAGGCAGATCTGGCGCGAGTGAGCGGAAACTAGAAATGGGCAAGCCTACCGGCTTTATGGAGTACGAGCGGGAATTGCCGGCGGACCGGCCTCCCGAGGGGCGAGTTAGGGATTGGCAGGAGTTTCATCTGCAGCACCCCCTGGAGAAGCTCGCCGAGCAGGGGGCTCGGTGCATGGACTGCGGAGTTCCCTTCTGTCACACGGGCGCCACCATGAGTCGCAGCGACAAGGGCTCTGGCTGTCCGATCAACAATCTGATCCCCGAGTGGAACGACCTGGTGTACAGAGGACTGTGGGAGGAAGCGCTCGATCGGCTGCACAAGACGAACAACTTTCCCGAGTTCACCGGGCGGGTGTGTCCGGCGCCCTGCGAAGGGGCCTGCGTACTGGGGATCAACGAGCCGCCAGTGACGATCAAGAACATCGAGTGCAGCATCGTCGACCGCGGTTTCGATGAAGGTTGGGTGGTGGCTGAGCCGCCGGAGAAACGCACGGGGAAGAAGGTGGCAGTGGTTGGGTCCGGACCGGCGGGTCTGGCCTGCGCCGCTCAGCTGAACCGCGCCGGTCATGCGGTCACCGTCTATGAGCGAGCAGATCGCGTCGGCGGGCTCCTCATGTACGGGATTCCCAACATGAAACTGGACAAGAAAATCGTGGAGCGCCGAGTGCAGCTGATGGCCGCCGAGGGGGTGCAGTTCGTCACGAGCACGGAAATCGGCACGGACCTGCCCGCTCAACGCCTCGTCGATGACAGCGACGCCGTCGTGCTCTGCGGCGGGGCGACGAAGCCTCGTGATCTGCCGATCGAGGGTCGAGAGTTGGGTGGTATCCACTACGCCATGGAATTCTTGCACGCCAACACGAAGAGCCTGCTCGACTCGAATCGCGAAGACGGCGAGTACATCTCGGCGAAGGACAGACACATCATCGTCATCGGTGGCGGTGACACGGGCACGGACTGCGTCGGCACATCGATGCGGCATGGCTGCAAGACGCTGACCCAGTTCGAAATCATGCCGCGTCCACCGGACGAGCGCGCCGTCGACAACCCGTGGCCGGAGTGGCCGAACGTGTATCTGCTCGACTACGGTCAGGAGGAGGCGAAGGCGCGGTTCGGGCGGGACCCACGAGAGTACCTCATCATGACGACGAAGTTCGTCGGCGACGGCGAGGGCCACGTGGCGGAGCTGCACACGCTAAACTGCGAGTGGACATCGGGTGACAACGGCCGGCCGGGTCCAAAGCCCATCGAGGGCACCGAGAAGGTGTGGCCGGCCGATCTCGTCCTGCTGGCGATGGGATTCCTCGGCCCGGAAGACGCGGTGATCGACCAGCTCGGCGTCGCCAGGGACGAGCGTTCCAACGCCAGGGCCGAACACGAATCCTACGCCACGAGCGTGCGCGGCGTGTTCGCCGCCGGCGACATGCGTCGCGGGCAGAGTCTGGTGGTGTGGGCCATCAACGAGGGACGGGGCGCGGCGCGAGAGTGCGACCGCTATCTGATGGGGGAGACGAACCTGCCCTGAGCGGGACTACCGTTTGCCCGGGAACTCGATCGTGAATTCGGTCCCTTCGTGGTTGTCCATTTCGATGCGGCCTTGAAGCTGGGTCACGAGGGTATTGATCAACTGCAATCCCAGAGACTTCGAGGCGCGGAAGTCTATGTCCTCGGGAAAGCCGATGCCGTTGTCCTTGACCTTGAGCACATAGCCCTTCTCTGTCTGTCCGAGGTAGACGTATATCTCACCTTTCTCGCCCCTGGGAAAGGCGTACTTCAATGAATTCCGCACCCCGATGAGCTCCATCATGGGCATGACGCAGTTGACGCTCGACGGGGCCCTCACCTCGACTCAGCGGACCTACCTGGAGACGGTAGGAGATTCGGCCGAGGCGCTCCTGCAGCTGATAAACAATGTTCTCGATTTCTCAAAGATCGAGGCCGGTGAGATGCTCCTGGAGCACGTCTCATTCGCACCGCGCGAGCTCCTCTCCGGCGCGTTGAAGGGCACAGCCCTCAGCGCACACGAAAAGGGGCTGGAGCTCGCCTGCCGCATCGCCCCAGAGGTGCCCTTCGAGCTCGTGGGCGATCCCACCAGGGTCAGAGAGATCGTGACGAACCTCGTGGGCAATGCCATCAAGTTCACGGACGAGGGGGAGGTCTTCGTTGACATCGCCCTCAAGGACCAGAGTTCGGCGGAGGTGACCCTCGAGGTTGCTGTCAACGATACGGGAATTGGAATCCCCGAGGACAAACGGGCTCTGATATTCGACGCGTTTTCCCAGGCCGATGTGTCGATGACGCGCCAGTACGGCGGCACCGGTTTGGGCCTGGCAATTTCAAGACAGCTGGTGGAGTTGATGGGGGGATAGCTGAGCCTGGAGAGCGGGCTGGCGAGGGGGAGCACGTTTCGTTTTACCAGCCCGCCTGGGCCTCCCGACAGAGCCAGCTTACACGGCAGAGCCGGCCCCGACAGGGGACCTGGCAGGGAAGCGCATCCTCGTCGTCGATGACAACGACACGAATCGATCGATCCTCGACGGCATCCTCGCCGCGGGCGGTATGAACGCAACCTGCGTGAAGGACGGCGCCGGCCGACTATGAGTTCGTCTGCGTCGATCTCCGCATGCCGCAGATAGACGGGCTGGAAGTCGCCCGCAGAATCAGAGCGCGATCGGAGCTGGAGCACCTTAACATCATTATGCTCATCACGGCAGACAGGCCGGGTGTGGAAGCGCGCTCGGCGGAGCTCGGAATCGATTCCTGCTTGATGAAACCGGTGTTTCCGTCCGAGCTGCTCGTCGCCCTGGGGAGATTGATCAGTCCAGCAAAGGCAGACTACCGCTACTTCAAGGTGCTGCAGGAAATTCACGACCGGCTCGGCGACAGCCACGATGCCGGTCTGGAGGGAAAGGCCCCTCCCTCCGGGGCCCGAATCCTGCTGGCCGAGGACATGCTTGGCAATCAGCGACTCACAACGGCCATCCTCGAGCAGAGGGGGCACAAAGTGGTCGTCGCGGAAAACGGCAAAGAGGCAATCGAGGCCTTTCGTAACTCCCACTTCGACCTCGTATTGATGGATATCCAGATGCCGGTGATGGATGGATTCGAGGCCACCGCTTTGATCAGGAAGGAAGAGGCCAAATCCGGCGAGCACGTTCCCGTTGTCGCCCTGACGGCCAGGGCTATGAGGAGGGACGAGGAATCTTGCCTGTAGGTGGGGATGGACGACTATCTTTCCAAGCCCTTCAAGCCGCAGGAGCTGCTCGAGATCGTCGGCCGACACCTGCCACACATCGCCGAGTCGGCCGCTGGATCTGACACTCGGGAGGAGGGGAAGCCGAGTCTCAGTAGAGAGGCGGTCGTCGAACATGTGGAGGGTGATCTGTCCCTGCTCAGCGAGCTCATCAGCTTCATGCGAGAGAGCTATCCGGGGACGCTTGAGAAAGTGGAGCGAGCCATCCACCTCGAGAGACGCGGACGAGCTGCAGGCACATGCCCACGCCCTCAAGAATGTCGTCGGGGTGATCGGCGAGAACCCGGCCCACGAGGTGGCGCTGAAGCTGGAGCTGGCCGGGCGCGCTGGCGATGTCGACTCAGCGCCCGAGCTGCTGGAGAAGGTGAGGGACGAGACCGAGCGGCTGCTGGCTGATCTGACGGAGTACGCGACCGAGTAGGTCGTTGCCCATCAATGAAAATACTGCTCGTCGAGGATACCGTCGGAGATCCGATTCAGCGAGCCTTGGAGAGGTCGGGGCACATCGTCACTCTCGTCCAGTCGGGGGGTGAGGCCCGAGCGGTCCTGCGCGAGATGAGCTTCGAGTTCTGCCTTATCGACTGGATGCTGCCCGACGCGTCGGGCGTCGATCTCGTGAATGAAATCCGCCGGGACGAAAGACACCACGATGCCGGGATCATCATGATCTCTTCCCGATCGGAGCGCGCCGACATCGTCACCGCCATCGGATCGGGGATTGACGGTTATGTGGCGAAGCCGTTCAAGGCCTCGCAGTTGCGCACCAAGATCGACGAGGTCTGGCAGCGACGCTCGAGAAGCCGGGTCAAGACGCAGAAAATCAGCATGATCCTAGAGGGCCAGGACGAGCTGCACTACCGAAGCTCGAGCCCGCTCATCATCTTCGGCGAGAAGGCGACGCACACCGCCGAGCTGGGCCAGATCGACAACGCCCACATCCTGGACTACCTGGTGACGGCGACGACGGCGATCGATGCGGCGAATGCCTTCCTCCCCAGACTCGAACTAAAATACTACCTCGCCGCGACGACGGGCGAAGTGACTCAGGTGACGAACGAACGCCGGACACGCGACCGCGCGCAGATGGCATTCGTCTCCACCGAGTGTACCGGCAGCTGCGTACTGATGGCGAGACTCATCCAGATGCGAAGCCCGGGCAGGTGCACGCTGTGCATCGTCTGCGACCACGACACGGATCTCGGGTGGCGCGACAGAAAGGAGCTCGGCGACTATGGCGCCCTCGTCCTCGGGCGCCGCGAGTTGGACGAGTACCGCTGGAGGGACTTCATCGAAGGGAACATTGTCAGCAAGTCTTCCCACGATCACGATGACGAAGATGATCTGGACCTGGCGGTCCCCGACGAGGAGGCAGGCCGCGGTTTCCGTCGGTCGGCCAATTTCTGGCTGGGCAACCGGGAGTCCGAGGTAGGTGACGATGAAGACTAGCTACGGCTCCGTCTCCCGATAGCGTGACGCATCGGCCAGACTGTCTACCAGGGCCTCCCTGTTCGGAAAGAGCAGGGAGGCCTTTTCTTTCGCAACGGTATAGACCAGACCGGTGGTGTGGTGTAGGAGCAAGACATCTCCATCGGCATCACCGGCCCCAACCTCGAGGATATCTACAACGCCATCCTCATCGGTCAACTCCAGTGTGCGAGTATCGACTCCTTCGCCTCGCAGTCGTCGGCTGCCCGTCGCGGGATCATTCAGCCGTTTGTATTTCAGGCGTTTCAGAAAACTCATGTAGGCGTAGACGTTTTCCGCAATGCAGGTGTCTTCGCTGCCATCGATGGTAGCCAGCCACGCATAGGATGAGCCGGGCGCTCGGGGAACGGGTAACCCGCCCGTTACCTCGAATGGCAACTCCTCCCGTCGAAGGGAGGACAAAGAGCCGCTCTCGACGTTCCTGAAAAGCAGCTTCACGAAGGGCTTCCGGCCCAGGGCGCGGGGCAGAACGAGCCGGTCGAGCAGCGGTGGGTTGCCGACGTCGACGACTTGGCGAGGATTGGCGTGCCAGTGAAAGACAGAATCGTCGACAGCCCGCTTTACGAACACCTCTCCCGCCCGCGCGTCCGGGACGCCGCGGCCAATCCACACCTCGAGCAATTCGTCCCCCGAACGGTCATCGAGGCCGACCCTCAGGGCGCGGTGCGGCTCCAGCCCGTAGTCGTATTGATCCCGATCGGCGTCGGCGCTGACGAACGTGCCGACGCCTTCGAGCAGGCTGCGGAGGAGAAAATCGATGCGATCCTCGCGCACGAAGGCATCGAAGTATTCGGGGTAGCGCCAGGTGCGACCCCGCTTTACATACGACCACGCCTGCGGTCGGTCCCCCAGCTGGAGTCGGATCTGGCGCACCCGCTCGGGGACGATCTCGAGGCGAGAATTGAGGAGGGGCCGGAGTTCGCTCGTCTCGATGCGCCGTGCGTCCCGGTGGCGAATGGCGAGGCGATCGGCAAGGAGCAGGGCGACGAGCGCCGCGGCGAGGCCGAGGATGAGACGATTCATTGCGAAGGTGTCGCGCGCGCGCGACACCGCATCCCGAATCGACGGTACCGAAGCATCCCGAAGAGCAAGACGACGAAGGGTGCGGTTCCGAGGACGAAGAGTCGCCACCACAGCTTGCTCGATGGCTCGAGAAAGGCGAAGCCGCGGGGTTGGCGGTTGCGGGCCTGAAGCGCGGCCATGTCCGCGCCGAGGGCGGCGTCGGCGACGGCGTTGAGCAGAAACTGGTCGTGCTGAAATTCGGACGTGTGCAGGTGGTGGTTCTTGAACATCTCGGAGCAGCCGATGAGGGTCAGTGAACCGCGTTCACTCGAAAGGCCCTTGCGGACCTTCAGTCGAGAGCGACCCTCCTCGTCCTCGACAAACTCGACGGCAGGAAAGGGACCGGTGAGCTTGAGGGCGAGGGGCTGACGGCCCGGCAGGTAGCCGGTGGAGACGAAGACGTCGTCAGGCAACCAGCCGCCCTTCCAGGGAAACGACCAGGACCGATCGGACGTGCTCACGAGTACCTCGCTGGAGAACCCGCCCTCAATTAGCGCGGGGGCGTCGAGGGCAAATCGATTTCCCCAGACAAACAGCAGGTTACCCAGATGGTTGGTGATGGGTGAGTCGGACGAGTAGTGGGCCCCCACGGCTCGAATCAGAAACGGCAGGGCCACCTCCTGCGGATCGTACTCGCGCACGGCTGTGCGGTTCACCTGGGTATCGATCTGCAGGTGATGGCGGGTGCGGTCAAGGAGCACTTCGCGCACCTGTTCGAGGCCGATGAGGCGCAGGTAGGGATCGAAGTCCTGGAACTGGGGCTGGGGCCAGTACACCGTCTGAAAGCCCACACCTCGGTACTGGCGCTGCTGGATATTGAAATGCTGCAGCGCCACCACAGCGTGGCCGCCCCCGGCAAGGTAGTCGGAGAGCATGACGGTGATGTCGCTGGAATCCCGCCGCGGTTGCAGCCACAGCACGGCGTCGGAGTTGGGGCTGAGAGCAGGGGTGCGCGGATCGACGTGATGGATCCGGTAGCCGTAGTGGCTCAGCAAGAGCTTTACGCTGCTGTACACATCCACACCCTGCGGTGCGCTGAGGCTCTTCTTCTGATAATCCTCCAGGGCTTCGGCTGGCGAGAGCCGCGGCAGGTCGGACACAACAGACAGGTGTGGAGCTCGACCTTCATCCAGCCGCCTGAGCGCGGCGGCGAGCAGAAAGTCGAGATGCGACATCGTGTTCTCGTCGAGTCTGGGGATGGCGGTCGCGGCTCCCGCCTTTGTCAGGGTGAGGCCGCTCCAGACTTCAAACGTGGTAAGTGTGTCCCGGCGCACACCCTCTACTTCGAAGGGGGCGATCCCCTGAAGGCGCAACTGCCGGAGCTGATCCGGTGACAGCAGCTCCGGGCGGACCATCTCCACTGGAATCTCCGCCCGTCTCAGAGCTGATCGCAGTCGCTTCTCGACGTTCTTGAGACGCGATGGCATCGCCGCTCGCGCCGACATGACGAGATCGACCCGCAGCCCATCCCGGTGATGCTGCAGGAGCCGGGCGGTGACGTCCGCCAGACTGTTGTTGCGTCCACGGGTCAGGTCGAGCTCGACGGTGGAGGTGAAGCCCAGCAGACCGGTGCCGAGGATGAAGACGAGAGCAACTGAGCCGAGCGAGATTCTGCCCATGCCCCATCCGCGTCTGCCCACCTTCATCCGGCGGTCGTGCAGGTGGCCGTAGAGTCGCCACGCTCCGGCTGCCAGCGCGAGCGTTGGAACGAGGCAGACGACGAAGACACGCCAGAGGATCCGACTCAAAGGCGAGACCGGCGGCAGCGTACGAGGCTCGCCGCGATCGACTCTCGTGCGAATGAGGCGATCGGAGTCGGCGAAGCTGCGAACGATGTCGGTGACGAAAAGGGCGTGTCCGTAACCGGGCTGGGACATGGCGCCGTCCCCAAAGGGGCTGGCCGAGGCGAGCACGAGAATCTCGCCGGCCCATGGATCGTTCGGGGTCAGCAGGACCATCAGGTTCTGCTTGGGCACGGTGAGCGCGACGTCGAGGTCGGCATCCGCAAACGGCGTCGAAGGTAGCGTTTCGACCCAGGCCCGCTCCGTCGTCGTGCCGACGATGTGCGCCGAGAAGCCCGATGCGGCGACCCGTGGGGGATCGATCTGAAGCGCGCTGGTCGCGACGAAGCTCAGTCCTCCCCTCGCAGGAGTGCGGAATTTTCTGAAATCCCGGAAAGCCGGCAGATTGCGCAGGTGAAAGGGAGCCTCCACCTGTCTTGGCGAGCCATCGTCGAGGACGGCCATCACCGGGCCGGTATTGCGGTCCATCAGCAGGTCCGGTAGCGGTCGCAGCCCGAACGGTTGGAGCAGCTCAGTCCAGGCATCGGAATGGTGTCGGATCCGGTAGTGTAAACCCGTGTCGGCCGACGCGGAGTTTGTCGCGGCCGAAGGTCCGGCCAGATAGTCCACGCCGTAGGCGCTGCCCGCGAGGACGACAGACCGTCCCGAGGCGACGAATCGCCGCAGAGACCGAATGTGACCGAGACTCATCTCCGAGGGCTGGAACCAGAACAGGATGTCGACATCGCCCGGTATCCCGGCAGAGTGGTCGAGATCGATCTCCACCACCGGTCCGTGCTGGCTCAGGTGTCGCGGAAACTGCTCGAAGCCAGCCGGGGCCGAGACGGCAAACACCGGGTGAGGCGGTTGCTCGAGCGCCACGAGGTGCTGCAACAGCATTCGAGCGAGAAAGGGGAGGTGGAGGGCCTCGATGTCTTTCAGCAGGAATTCAGGGTACCCCTCGTAGGCGACGACGAGAGAGGACCAGATACTTTTCTCGGCGTGCTCGTCCCGATCGACGCGGCGGACGCTGATCGGTGAAACCTTCTTGCGGGCGGCGTAGGCGATGGCCGCGGGCCCGCTGACATGCGGATCGATGACGCGGTAGGCCACTCGGCTCGGGGCGGCTCGGCGAATGGCCTCCAGCGTCTGGCGGACGCTTGCCTCCACAGCGACAAAGTGGGACGGCATTTCGCGCCGATGAGAAACAAAATAGGTGAGCGACAGACGCCTGTCCGATTGCTGGAGGAAATTGCGAAACTCAGCCGAGAGTGTGTCAGGTGAACGGCCGGCGATATCGATGTTGAACGGGCCGACGCTACCGAGCACTCGGCTCGTGTAGACGACGACGGCGAGGAGGAGGAAGAAGGCGACGAGGGATTGAACGAGAAAGCCAGACCTGCGCCACCGCGCCGTGTCCGTGGCGCCGTTCGTCAAAACTTGCTCCGGCGCAGCGTGATCTCATTCATCCAGAGGAAGAATCCGCTCATCATGACAAAATAGAGCAGGTGCTGAAACCCGATAACGCCTCGGGTGAAGGCCTCGTAGTGGGGTAGCGCCGAAAGGGATTCCGATATCCATGTCCCCAGCTGCCACGACGGCGACAGACCGTCGACGATCTCCACGACCGCCGGATGTCCGCTCATGACGAAGACGGACCCCAGTGAAGTAGCCAGCACGAAGGCGACGATCTGGTTTCGCGTCAGGCCCGAAACGAACAGCCCGAAGGCGAGGAAGAGAGCCCCCAGGCAGATAGAGCCGAGGTAGCTCGAGGTGATGAGCCCCAGGTCCGGCTCGCCGAGCCAAACCAGCATAACGACGATGGGGGCGCTGCCGAGCAGAGTGAGCGAGTAGAACAGGACAGCGGCGACGTACTTCCCCATGACGATCTGGATCGAGAGAAGTGGCAGCGTCATGATGAGTTCGAAGGTCCCCTGGGCGTGCTCCTCGGACCAGCTGCGCATGGTGATAGCCGGGATGAATGGGATGAGCAGGTAGGGCAGGACCTCGAAGTAGGGGGTCATATCCACGACCGACTCGAGAAAGAAAGAGTTCATGAAGATGGCGCACGACAGGAGGAGAAAAACGGTGACGTAGATGTAGGCGATGGGGGAGTCGAAGTAGGCGCCAAACTCCCGTGCGGCGACGGTTCTCACACCAGACAGGAGACCGGCGCGCTCGACGGCGGCACGAGGAGGCTGTGATATCGAGGGCGTGAGGGTCATTTCGCCGGTGTCGAAGAGGTGGAGCGAACGAGCTGGGCGAACACATCCTCGAGAGAGGCATCCGGCCTGCCAACACCAGCGGCGAGTTCGGACACCGAGCCGTCGGCCAGCAGGCGGCCGAGGTGAATGGCGACGACGCGGTCGGAGATGGCCTCCACATCAGCGACGATATGTGTACTGAAGAGGATGGCGCGGCCCGGCTTGAGCGCGTTCAGCATCTCGCGGAAGGCGAGAACCTGAAGCGGGTCGAAACCATGAGTCGGTTCGTCGAGCAGGAGGATAGGTGGGTCGTGGATCATGGCGCTGGCGAGTCCGAGCCGTTGGCGAAACCCGGTGGAGCATTGATCGATGCGCTGATTCCGGATGGACTCGATATCGCAGATATCGACGATTCGATCGAGCTGGGTGGACAGCTCGTCGCCGGTCAATCCTCGGGCTTTACCGATAAAGCGAAGGAAATCCTCCGCCCGCATATCCTTGTAGAGCGGCGTGTCGCCCGCCAGGTAGCCGATCCGTCTGCGCACTTCAACTGCGTCTGCGACGACATCGAGACCATCGACGGTGATGGTGCCGGCTGTCGGGTAGATGTAGGTCGCCAGCATCTTGAGAGCCGTGCTTTTGCCGGCGCCGTTCGGGCCGACGAAGCCGACGATCTCGCCCTCGTTGACGCGAAAACTCACGTCGTCAACGGCGGTGAGCTGACCGTAGCGCTTTGTGACGTTCTCCAGGCTGATCATGGCGCAGTCTGACTACCAGGGACCTGCTCGACCCGGAAGGTGCGAAGCCGGTTGAGCGCGGCAGCGAGCTCGAATCGTCGGAAAAGAGCGTAATCGCAGGGAGGGTGCTCGCTGAGGATGTCCAATCCGCCAGCCTGGAGGTCCGCCATGACGCAATCGAGCAGTTCGCTCAGCGGTCGTCGGTCATTCATATAGTGGTCGACAGCGTAGAGGATAGCGGCGGCCAGCGCTCGGGTCTGGCTTGAATGGACGAGCTGCTCGACAGCAGATAGATCGATTGTCTCCGCGCCCAGACCGATAGACGCACCGCGGATTTGCACACTCCTGGCGCGACGCCCTCTTCGAGGATCGATGCTGGCGCGATCGGGAATCCTGCCCGTCAGCCGGCCAAAAGGTCCCCGGGATTCGCGGCGGCGGTCGTTTCCGCAGCCGGCGGCGATGGCAGCGGCTTCGACGCTGACATCTCTCGGTGCGTAATTCTCCATCGCGATAACGGTGTCGGCTACGGCAAAATAGTCGCCGCTGCCTCCCATGACCAGAATCGTTGAGACGCCGTGCTCCTCGTGCAGTTGGCGCACGCGATCGACAAACGGTGTGATCGGTTCCCGATCGCTGGAGATGAGCTGCTGCATACGGCCGTCGCGGATCATGAAGTTAGTCGCCGCCGTGTCTTCGTCGATGAGGAGGAGGTGGGCGCCGGATTCGAGGGCCTCTACAATGTTGGCCGCCTGCGACGTCGACCCGGAGGCGTTGTCCGTGGAGAAGAATCTCGTGTCGCGCCGGAAGGGGAGATGCCGGATGAACGGAGTCAGATCGACGCCGGCGACGTGACGCCCGTCTTCGGCGCGTATGGCGACTGCTGTGGGATCGGTGACGACGAACTCGCGGCCGTCGTCGGGAATGTGGTCGTAAACACCGAGCTCCAGTGCTTTGAGGAGCGTGGACTTGCCGTGAAAACCGCCGCCGACGACGAGGGTGACACCGGCGGGAATGCCCATCCCTGAAACGACGCCTGCATTCGGCAGCTCGATCTCCACCCGCAGGCTCGGTGGAGATTCGAATCGTAACCGTTCAGTCCCGTAGGAGTGCTCCGTAACGTGAGAAAAAGCTGTTCTCATTCAGCGATTGCTGGTATCTTCGGACAGTGGTTGTACGCTGACCTACCCGAGGAGCCCAGTGGAGAAACTTCCTGGCATTCCGGTTTCCGACGCCGATTGGCAGCAGACGCCGAAGGCGGTGCAGCTCCTCGTCATGTCGCTGTTGGAGGTTCAGCAGCGAGTGAAGCAGCTGGAACGCCAAGTGGCCGAGCTGCAGCGCGGCGGGCGCCGTCGTCATGGATCGCCGCCGTCCGACAAGCCGCCGCCATCCGGCCAGAGCGAAGAGGCGGGCGCCTCGACGTCGAGTCGCCGCAAGCGCCCGTCGGGCCGCTCGCCAGGGGCACAACCCGGGCACCAAGGGCATGGGCGAACGCTGCTGTCGGTGGAGCAGGTGGACACGTTGGTGCCGGTCAAGCCCACCGCGTGCCGACAGTGCGGCCACGCCTTGAGCGGCGACGATCCCCATCCGCAGCGCCGCCAGGTGTTCGAGATCCCGCCGGTACGACCTCAGGTCACCGAGTACCAGGTGCACACCCTGCGCTGTCCGGGCTGCGACGTGCTCACCGAAGCCGACTGGCCCGAGTCGGTGCCACGCAGCCGCTTTGGTCCGAGTGTGCAGGCCTGGATCGGTCTGTTGTCGGGCGCCTACCGGATGAGCAAGCGCAACATCGTCGCCCTGCTCGCCGACGCGTTCAGCCTCGATCTGGCCGTCGGCTCGGTCAGCCAGTTGGAACAGCATGTGTCCGAGGCGCTGGCGGCTCCGGTCGAAGACGCACGCGACTACGTGCGGCAACAAGCGGCGGTGCATATCGATGAGACCGGCTGGCGCGAAGCGCGCGAAAACGCCTGGCTGTGGACCGTGGCCACCGATCTGGTCACCGTATTTGCCATCCGTTCGCGCCGCGACAGCGAGGTGGCCCGTGAGCTCTTGGGAGACGACACCACCGCCATCGTGGGCTCCGATCGCCACAAGGCCTACGGCTACTTGCCCGTGTTGCAGCGCCAGGCCTGCTGGTCGCACCTGGAGCGCACTTTCGAGAAGTTCGTCGACCGAGGGGGCGACGCGGCCTGGGTCGGCCAGCAGCTGCTGGAGTTCACGCACCAGATGTTCTCCTGGTGGCATCGCGTTCGCGACGGCACGCTGGAGCGATCCAGCTTGCAGACCTACATCAGCGACCTGCGACTGCGGTTCCGTCTTAGGCTGTGGCAAGGCGAGCTGTTGGCCGACGAGAAGACCGCCAGGACCTGCGCCAACCTGGCCGCCATCGAACCGGCCTTGTGGACCTTCGTCCGTAAGGAAGGTGTTGAGCCCACGAACAACGCCGCCGAGCGAGCGCTGCGCCACGGGGTGTTGTGGCGCAAGGGCAGCTTCGGCACCCACAGTCCTGCGGGCAGCCGCTTCGTCGAGCGCATACTCACCGTGCGCGACACGCTGCGCCAACAGCAACGCAACGTACTCGACTACCTCACGGAGGTCTGTCAGGCTACTCTGCACCACCGGCACGCTCCTTCGCTCTTGCCGCAGTCCGCGTCCACGCGCGCATAGATCCACAACACCACCAGATCCCGCCACAACACACCCGTCACGCAGGGACGTGAACGGTTACTTCGAATCTGACGACCCCATCGCCGCTGAGAGGACGGTCGTCGACACCGGTCGCTCGCGGCAGCAGCGCCCCATCGGCGACGAAGGCAACGAGGCCGCGCGTGGCGATCGAAGAGCGCAGGGCATCGGCGTCCTCACACGTACAGACGAAGCGATCGATCGCGGCGGCGTCGCTGTTGCGGTAAATGAGGGCGCTCTCGGCGATGGTGGGGATCGCTTCACACAACAGCTTCGTCGCAAGCTCTCCCAACACGCGCCTGCCGGCGGCGGGCAGTCCCACGAAAAACCGAGCTTCGACATATGCGTCGGTCACCTGTATGCAGGATCGCTCGAGGATCTCCTGCCCCGGCGAATCGATCTGGATGAGTCCGCTCTTGCCCGAGCCCGATCTGATGGCCGCTCGGTCTGCGGCGCAGGCGAACCGGCCCGCCATGTAGGTGCACAGAGCGCGACGTCGACTCGGATTGGCAAACAGATGGTCCGGGTATTGCGCCCGCTCCTGGGCGATGCGAATCCGCAATCTACTCGGCGCGGCAAAGGGGTCGCCCTGAACGTGGTCGATGTAGAGAATCAGTTCGGGAAAGCTGTAGGTGCCGCGAAGATCTTTGTAGGCCTTGTATCCGAGGCCATCAATGCGACTGAGCGTGCGTCGTATGCTCTCGCGGTTTGTCATTTCATTGACACGTTCGGGGCAATCGAAGACAATCTTTACAGGAGCTGCGACTGGGCCAACGGAGCCGGAGAGCGCTCTGCGGACCCACACGACTGGTTAAGCGAATGCACGCCGAAAAAATCGCCGCGCCCGCGGATCTCACAGCGCGATTCCCGGGACCGAATGAGGAGGTGCTCGAAGCGCAGCGGAGGGTCTGCACCGGACCGCACCAGTCCCGACCCCTGGGCGGCAAGCCAACCGATCCGCAGCCCGATCGAGTACTCGAACTCATTCTGCGCTCGGCGCGAGATGAGCTCGCATCGGCAGAGCAGGTGTCCGACGCCCAGATGGGCGCATTTTTCGCGGCGATGACGATCCGCAAGGGGTTCGAGGAGAGCACGAATTGGAACGAGGCGGAGCGTGCGGCTTTCGCCAGGTACGGAGAGGCGCTCGAGCGTACGCTGCCCGACCATATCCGCTTCCTCATGGATCCCGACAGCGATTTCGCCGGAGAGGGTCCGGACGAGATCCTCGTGCTAGGCGCACTGAGACGAATTCTCGCCGGTGAGCATCTCGACTATGAAACGACGCGGCAGATGTGCGAGGCCATTCTGGGCGGCGAGGTTCGGGAGGGGCTGAAGGCGGCCGCCATCATCGGGCAGCGCATGAATATCGAGAGCTTCGAAGAGGTTCGCGGATACTGCGACGCGGTCGTGTCGCCGGACGAGACGATGGAAATCTCGGTGCGATCGCTGACGCACATGGGAGAGCCCTTCGACGGCAACACGCGCTACGTCCGCTCCACCCCGTTTGTGGCGGCCGTGAGAGCCGCCTGCGAGGAGTCGACGGTCCTGCACGGAGTGGACGAGCTGCCCCCAAAAAGAGGAATCACGGATGAGCAAATACTCCGGGCGCTCGGGGCGAAAACGGACCTGTCGCTCCAGCAAGCGGCGAAGCTGCTGGAGAATCCGGAGGTCGGATTCGCCTACGTTTCCCAGAAGCAGTACGCACCGCAATTGTATCGACTTCGGGAGTTGAGGAGCCACATCGCCAAGCGCCCTCCCTGGGCGACGACGGAAAAGGCACAGCAATTGTATGTCTGCCCGAATGACAACTACATGGCAGTCGGCTTCTTCCACGTTGGATACGAGGAGAAGCTGCTGGGACTGATGAAGGATCGTGGCTACCGCGCCGGTGTTGTGATAAAGGGGGAAGAGGGTTCGACCGGCTACTCACTGCGCCTGGGCAAACCCTCTTCGGATGAACGCAAAGCGATCAATTTCACTCAGGGCTTTCGAGCGGTAGAGCCTGGGCGCGGGGAGTTTGCCTCTGATGTGGACCCTGCCGCGCTCGGTTTCAACTACGACCAGAATCCGCGACTCGAACCGGTGACCGCCGAGTCCTTCGCACGAGCCGGTATGCGGGCTCTCGAAGGAGAGCCGGGCCACGTGCAGGACCGCATCGTGCTCAACGCCGCCATGATCGACTATTGGCTCGGAATCTGCGCTGGGAAGAATGAATCTGTTTCGAGGGCCCGAGCGGCGATTGACGACGGCAGGGCGCGCGAGCACATGAGGGCCTACATTCGGCAGAGCGCGAAGGTCTGAGAGCAGGCTCGGCTAATCGGTCCAGATGTCGAGATCGATGCGGCGGTCGAAGAGAGCGGCACGAATGGCTGCCACCGACTTGCGAATCACGTCCATGATTCGCTCGGGGTAGGTAAAGGCGTTCCCGGTCACGGCGAAAGCGACAACCTCCCCCGGCGCCGATTGAAAGCGGGCCTGGGCCTCCAGGCTCGACCGTCGTCCCTCCACGACCTCGGCAAACCCTTCCAGCTCAGCCACGACGAAACCGTTTACCTCCTCGTTGAATCTCAGCTCTGTCAGGTCGACGGGCATGCGTGCCAGATAGAAGTGCTGAATGACGCGGCGGCAGGTACCGGTGGGATTGTCGAGCCTGGACTGCCCCAGATAGATGAGGTCTTGCTCTGCGAGCTCGACACCGACCTCCTCGGCGAATTCTCTTCCCGCCGCTTCGAAGTGGGACTCGGCGGCGACGACGTGTCCGCCGGCCGGAGCATCCAGGTTGCTGGCGTAGGGATCGCCGGGACGAGCTCGCTGCTGTAGAAGCATTCGTCCTGCGCCATCTTCATCCACCCAGGCACACCAGACAAACACGAGTTGATGCCAGTCTCCATCGCGGTGGACGTCGGCGCGCGACTTGACGCCGATTTGCCGGCCTTCATCGTCGAAGACGGCCAGCTCCTCTGGAGCTGCCTCCTCTGGAGCTGCCTCCTCTGGAGCTGCCTCCTCTGGAGCTGCCTCCTCTGGAGCTGCCTCCTCTGGAGCTGCCTCCAATGAGGCCTTTTTCGACGTCGGCATCTCAGACGAGGAGGGCCCGCAGCAGTTGCAGAGCGAAGGCCACGAAGGTGGCGATGAGGCACAGGCCGGCGAGGAGGTAGGTGCCGATCCCCTCGCGATCGCCCTGCTGGCGGCTGAAAGCGAGGGCGGTGGCGTAGCCGCCGACAAAGCCACCGGCGTGGGCCGAGTTGTCTACGCCGTCGAAGAAGAGACCGAAGATGAAGAGCATGACCGCCCACTGCAGAAACTGGCGGGTGAACATGGTGCTTCCGCGCTGGCGACCGTAGACGATGGCCGCGGCGAGGAGCCCGAAGATGGAGCCGGAGGCGCCGAGAGTGAAGGCGTTGCCCATATACGACGAGACGACGAAGCCGGCGGCGCCGGAGACGGTGAAGATGACGAAGAGACGAAAGGGGCCGAACAGCTCCTCGACGAGTGGACCGAGTTGCCTTACCCACATCATGTTGAAGAGGATGTGAATGAGTCCACCGTGCAGGTAGATGGCGGTGAAGATCGTCCACCAGCGACCTTCCTGAAAAACGGGGTACGCCCCGCTCATCCCCACTTTGAAACTCGATTGCATGCTGGGGGCGAGAATACTCATCATGCCCCGCGGTTCGAGGATGGCGCCGGGATCGAGCAGGAGGGCAACCACATAGAGGGCGACGCAGACGACGGTGATGATATGCGGGAAGTCGACCTGAAGACCGAGACGCCGCAGAAAGGTGGTGAGCCCGAACATTCCCGGCCGCAACTGACCACAGTAGGGACAGCGCGGCTCGTCGCTGTTGATGAGCTTGCGACAGCTGGGACACAGAATCGCGGGCATTGGGTGGCGTTACAGCGCCAGGCTGCTGTTTACCTCATCTGACAATAGGACGGTGACGCGTAGTATTTCGACATTGTCGAGCGCCAGATCAAGTAGCCGGCGATCAACCTGATCGAGGGAGCCGTCGAATCCAGACTCGGATCTGGGCCAGGGTGGGCACACGACGATCTCCGGCCACGCTCGTCAGCTGTTCGCGAATCTCGTCGGCAGAGTAACCCACTAGGTCGTCGAGAGAGCCGTAGCCGGCTTCGACGATGAGGTTCCCTGTCTTGACGCCGATTCCCTGGTGCAGATAGAGGCTCGAAGTTCGCCAGATTCTGTCTGTGTCCTCATTGCCGAACTCGTCCTTCAGCTTCCTCCACAGAGCATCCGATCCCGTCCCCTCCAACTCGGTCAGATAGCGGATTCCGAGTTCGTCCAGCCGCCGACGATCTTGCTCGGACAATGCCTGCACGTCATCGATCCGCGGCGCATAGGACACCACGGTCTGACGATCCATGTAGTAGAATGAGCCAACAGAGCAGATTGCGGCGGCGACGATGGCGACGCCCCGTGTCAGCCGGCCAGTCTCCTCCTTCTGTCGGGTGAAGGCACCAAAGGGAGGTGCAAGCCGATGCCAAACGAGCAATCTGTATAGGCAGGCACACTCCACGGCGAAGGGCGGAAAGCCGAGAAAACCGAGAATGGGCATCTCGAAAAGCTTGAGCTCATCGAAGTAGGGAACGGTGTAAATCCATTTCGACCTCGCCCAGAAGTTGAAGAACTCCCAGAAAACCCCGGCGATCAGTCCAGTGAGGAGCAGCCGCAGGGTGGGACCGTAGTTGCCGACCTCGAGCTGAGCGAGAAGTCCGTCGATACCGCGGCGATAATTGATGGGTGCGACGAACAGAGTCAGCGCGACCCACACCAGGGGGAAAAAGTACTGCGGCCACACGAGAGCGAGCATCATCATCAGGAGACCGTCGAGCTGGAGGGCGTAAAGGGAAGGATTCGAGAATCGAAGCCGCCGCCAGCGCCCCGGGCGTCCCACGCCCTTGAGGGCCAAGCAGTGATCGATCCAGAAGATACCGGGAAGGACGGTGGCGAAGCTGACGACGGTTCCGACGAAGCGGACGACGAGGTCTTCGGCGAGGAAAATGTAGTACCAGTTCTGGATGCGGAGGTTGACGAGCTCAAAGATGAACCAGGTTGCCGACGACCAGAATAGGACGAGAAAAAACGACGGACCGAGGCGCGCTATGAGCGAGCGATCTTCGATGTGGCGAATGATCTGATCGAAGGAGAGGATGAGTCCGTACCAGGCGAAGAGATAGATATTGGAGGCGAACGGCTCGACCTTTGCGACGGCAAGCCAGAAGCTCGCGGCGATGACGGCGGGGCCGAGGAGGAGGGTTACGCGCCACACGGGGAGGTTGTTTTGAGCCAAACTAAACCGGCAGCATTCGACCAGCAAAGCCATCGACACTCACGCCGACTCGGCCGGGCATTATTTGGCGGGCGATCTCGACGATGGAGTCGCGGTAGGCGAGATCGACCGACCCCGCTTCGACGGCGGCCATGGCGCGCGGCAGCGCAGTCTTCAAGGTGCGAGAGCCATCGGGAGAGCCGTCTCCGCGGATGAAATGATCGATGACGACAGCGTCAGCTGAGGCCGCGATTCTGTGGAAGAAGAACTCGGGATCGCGCATGGGCAGAAGTGGAGACACAGTGACGACGACGCGCAAATCGCGGTCTGCGAGATCGGCGACACTCTCAAAGCGATCCTCGACAGAGCTCGCCGGCGGTGGCAGTCCCGGCAGTCTGTCGAGGTCGCTCTCGATGGAGACGTGGAAGCGCAGATCCGTGCTCACTGCCAACCTGCCGTAGAGATCGAGATAGTCGGTGACGCGATGTGAATGTGTCTGCAGGATGAGCTCGTCAGGAGGTTCCGCGAGCATGGCTTCGATGCCCGCCCTGGTCAGTCGGAACTGACGCTCTTGCGGCACGAAGGGGTCGGTGGAGCTGGACATGAAGACGGAGAAGGAGCGCCGGTTCGCGTGGGCCCATCGTCGCTCTCTCCCCATCGTCGCTCTCTCCCCATGGTCTCTCCCCATGTTTAAATAGCACTCTGCCGCGTTGACGCGGTATTCGAGAAAACTGCCCCAGGCAGCGCCGCGCGTGAGAAATGAGTTGTGCTGAACATAACAGCCGACTCCACACAGGGCGTTGCCATAGGTACACCCCCTGTACGGCTGAAGCGAATGGGAAGAAACCGTCTCGAGATATCCGGAGGTCCGGGTGAGAATGCTCTTCACTTCGGAGCGAGAGACGAGGAGGCTCATGCGAGCAGGGGCTCTTGCGAACGAGGCGCTTCCGAGCCTATGGAAAAGGGCACCGAAGATGTCTTCGGTGCCCCGCATTCATTCAGGTGAGTCGATGTCAGTCGTGTTGCACTATACCTCGATCGTGTGTCCCGGGTTACTTGTTCGACCGCCTCAGGACTGGAAGTCCGTTCTTGCTCTCGGAAACCTCGTATCCATCTGGTACGGCATCCAGGGCGCCCTCTTTCTCTTCCTTGCCGAAGAAGTAGATCGTCTGGGTGTTGCCGTTTTTAAGAGTAGTCGTCTTGTGATGCAGGATGTATGACTTGCCCTTGGAGTTCGTATAGGAAAACGCCATGGAGTGCTCCTTTCGCAGATAGATTTTTTTATATAGGGGGGAGACTCTACGACTATTATACCTAAAAATCCCGATATTTGCCATCGGTCGTCAAAAATGTGTGATTAGGCCATTTGTGACGGAAGTACGCCCGAATGAGAATCATCGAATCGACGAGCAACCAGTTCGGCGGTGTCATTCCAACACCGGATGACCTGCATCCAGATCCGGCCATGTTCGACGAGCGACTCACCGCCTCTCTGGCGGCGTGGAGGGAGTCCGGGTACCGCTTGGTCTGGCTGGAGGTTCCCATCGAGAAATCGCAGCTGGTTCCGGTGGCAGTAGAGCGTGGGTTTGCGTTCCATCATTGCGACGAGGAGTATCTCATGCTCACCTGTCGGCTTGAAGATGACGCTTTCGTTCCGGCGCACGCGTCACACTACATCGGCGCCGGCGGGGTCGTGCTCAACGGCCGGCGGGAGCTGCTCGTCGTGTCCGAGCGCTACCATCGCACTGACGGCAGTCCGCCGCGGTACAAGCTGCCCGGTGGCGCACTCCACGACGGGGAGCACCTGGCGGAAGCCGTTATCCGTGAGGTGGAGGAGGAGACGGGGGTGCGAACGGAGTTCGAGGCGCTTATCTGCTTCCGTCACTGGCACGAATACCGCTTCGGGAAGTCCGACATTTACTTCGTTTGTCGGCTGCGTCCGATGAGCGAGGAGATCAGGATTCAGCAGGAGGAGATCGCCGAAAGTCTGTGGATGCCGGTGGCGGAGTACCTAGCCGACGAGAACGTGAGCGATTTCAACAAGCGGATCGTCCGGGCAGCGATGGAGACGCCCGGTATCGTCCTCACCGAGGTCGCCGGCTACGGAGACGGGCGCAGGTACGAGTTCTTTATGCCGCCGCCGGCATCAGACACTCGCTAGGTCGAGCTTGTCGAGCACATCGCGATTGACGACGTGTTGCGGAACTCGGCCCTCGAGGCAGTCGACGATCTGTCCGGCCGCCATCAGCGACATTCGACGGCGCGCGGTAAAGGTCGAAGACGCCACATGGGGAGAAGCCACGACCTGATGCATGCGCACCAGCTCCAGTGATTTTCCCTCTGGCGGCTCCACCTTCTGACAGTCCAGCCCGGCGCCGGCAATGTGGCCACGGCTCAAAGCGTCGATGAGGGCGTGCTCGTCGACGAGATCTCCGCGGGCAGTATTGATCAAGTAGCTTCCCGGCTTCATGCGGCCAAGGAAGCCCTCATCGACGATCCCGGCGCTCTCGTCGGTAAGCGGCAGATGGAGGCTCACGGCATCAGATTCGCTCAACAGCTCGTCGAGTGGGACAGCTCGCGCTCCGAGTTCGTCGATACGGGATGAATCGACCCAGGGATCGCAAACCAGGATGTCTATGCCGAATCCGAGCGCCCGGCGCACGACCTGGGCACCGATGTTGCCGCAGCCCAGGAGCCCGAGTGTCATCGACGCGAGATCTTCACCCAGGGGAATCTTGTAGTCACCTGCTTTGACAGTTCGATCTCCAGCGGCAATGTGACGGACGGTGGCCAGCAGCAGAGCCATGGCGAGGTCGGCGACCGCATCCGCCATGACACCGGGCGTGTTGGTGACGACGATACCCCGTTCGGTGCACAGCTCGAGGTCGACACGGTCGAATCCGACGCCGTTTCTGGCAATCATGACGAGTCGATCGGCTCGCTCCAGGGTCTCCGGCGTGAACCTCTCGGCCGAAGCGAGGACGGCTTCCACCCCGGCGAGTTTCTCTTTCGTTTCATCGTTCGGCCAACCGGGTGATGCCTCTCGAAAAGTCGCTTGAAACCCGGCCTCGCCGAACCGCTGCCGGATCGGGTTTTCGTCGGCGCCCCCGAGAAAGCCGAGACTGGTGGTCACAAGTACATGTGGCTTTGCCATATTTCCTGCTCTCGTGGTGTCCTCGTCTTCTCTCCGTATATTTCTGATGTTGGAAAAGTGCACTAATAAACGGCGGATGGAACAGGTGTCAAGAATCTACGCTCGCGCGGGCGCAATTCGCAATTGTGGTGTCCGCGATGCTGGCCCAGGGCGGGTGCTCATCGGGCAAACTGTTCCGCAAGGAGCTCGTCTTCACCCATGACGAGCTGCAGAAACGAGTGGAGAAGGAGTTCCCTCTCAAGAGGAAGAAGAGCCTGCTGAAGGTGGAGTTCAGCGATCCGGCGGTGCTTTCTCGAAGAAGGGTCCAGTCGCATCGGCATTCGATTGGACATACGGTGTAGCCTGGCCGGCCTCACCTCTTTTTCGGGGGTGATGGAGGCAGATGGCCAGATCGAATACCGTCCCGAGACCGGTCGATTCGCCATCGCCAACGGCCGGCTCACGAACGTCGATCTGAACGACGTGCCGAAGAAATACGAGGAAACGATCGAGGCGGTGGCCGCTGCGGTAGCCACGACTCACCTGTCGACGTTCACCGTCTATGAGCTCAAGCAAGACGACTTCAAACAATCTCTGGCGCGACTCATCCTGAAATCGGTGAGCGTAGAGGACGGAGCCGTCGTCGTCGTGGTCGGGTTATAGGCTGCTACCATGCTCCGGGACACCGACGATCTTCGTATAGCAGCCCTGCGGCCGCTCATCCCACCGGCAATCCTCATGGAGGAACTGCCGCTCATGGAGACCGCGTCGAACACGGTTGCAAACGCTCGCAACGAAATACGGGACGCCGTCAGTGGAGACGATGACAGGCTGGTCGCCGTCGTGGGACCGTGCTCCATACACGACCCCGAAGCGGCGATGGAATACGCCGGTCGACTGCGAGAGCTGTCCGAGGATTTGAGCCGGGCGCTCATCGTCGTCATGCGGGTCTATTTCGAGAAACCGAGAACGACGGTTGGCTGGAAGGGCCTCATCAACGACCCGCGCCTCGATGGCAGCTTCGTCATAAACGAAGGTTTGCGCATGGGGCGTCGTCTGCTCGTCGACCTCGCAAACATGGGATTGCCCGCCGGCTGCGAGTTTCTCGACACGATCATGCCGCAGTTTCTGGCCGATCTCGTCTCGTGGGGGGCGATCGGGGCCCGCACGACCGAAAGCCAGGTGCACCGCGAGCTGGCGTCGGGACTGTCCATGCCGGTCGGGTTCAAGAACGGCACCGACGGCAATGTGCAGATCGCCCTGGACGCCATCGAGGCGGCGCAGCATCCGCACCAGTTCCTCTCGGTGACCAAGCAGGGGATCTCCGCCATCGTCGAGACGAAGGGCAACGATTGCGGTCACGTCATCCTTCGGGGTTCGAACCTGGGTGGCAACTATGACCGCGAAAGCATCGGTAAAGCCGCGGCCGCGCTGAGCGCGGCGAGTCTTTGCCCTCGTCTCATGGTCGACTGCAGCCATGGGAACAGCGTAAAGGACCACACCCGGCAGCCCGCCGTCGCCCGATCCGTCGCTGCCCAGGTAGCGGACGGAGCGAATGACATCTTCGGCGTCATGATGGAGAGCCATCTGGTCGAGGGCCGCCAGGACCTCGTGGACGGCGAGGCGCCGACCTACGGGCAGAGCATCACCGATGCCTGCATTTCTTGGGAGACGACGACGACGATCCTGAGCGAGCTCGCCGAGTCGGTGGAGAAGAAACGGCAGCGGCTCTGAGCGACACGAATTCCGTCAAAAACATCGTCCTACTGGTCGCCTGCGAGGCCCTCACTCGCACGTCAGCCTTTATCGTACTGACGTCGATGGCGCTCACCGGTCTGTCGCTGGCGCCCGACCCCACCATCTCAACCGTGCCAATTGCCATGATTCCCGTGGCCACCATGCTGACGACGGTGCCGGCCGCCCACCTCATGAGCAGGTGGGGCAGGAGGTCGGGGTTTCTGCTCGGCGCCTGTATCGGTGCAGCCGGAGCCGCTATCTGCGCTGCCGCCGTGCTCGAAAGGGCGTTCTACCTGCTGTGCGTCGGCGCGCTCGGACTGGGCGCCGCCAACGGGTTCGCCACCTACTACAGATTTGCCGCCGCCGAGGTCGTCAAACCCCAGCAGAAGAGCCGGGCCATCTCGTATGTGATGGTTGGGGGAATCGCTGCCGCGATCGCGGGGTCGCACCTGGCGCCGCGTGTCAAGAGTCTGCTACCCGAGCATCCCTACGCGGGGATCTTCCTATGTATCCTGGGCCTCCAAACTGTCTTAATCGCAGCCCTGCTCCTGTCATCGCTGCCTGGGGCGCCCCCGGCGGAGAATGGGGTAGGCGAGAAGCGCTCCCTCGCCGAACTGGCTCGGCATCCGCATCTCGCCATGGCCGTCCTCGGAGCGGCGGCCAGCTGGGGGATCATGTCTCTGCTCATGCACGCCACGCCCCTGGCCATGGAGCGGCACGGGCATACATTCGAGGACACGACACAGGTCGTCATGTGGCACGCCCTCGGTATGTACGGTCCGGCCTTCTTCACCGGACATCTGGTCGCCCGCTTCGGAGAGGCAAAGATGATGTTCGCCGGGGCCGCTCTGATTGCGGTGTCAGCGCTCGTGAATGCGGGTGGCACGGAGCTGCGCTACTTCTACGTGGGGCTGAGTCTTCTGGGATTGGGTTGGAATTTTCTGTTCGTGGGCTCGACCTCGCTGCTGACCGGTACCTACTCAGCGGAGGAAAAAGCGAGGGTTCAGTCGGCGAACGACTTTCTCATATTCGCGGCCATGGTCCTGTCCGCCCTGGCGGCCGGATCGCTGGAGCATCTCGCGGGATGGGAGGCGGTCAATGAAATGGCGCTGGTCACCATGGTGGCAGTGACGGCCTGCATGGTCTGGCTGCATCGACAGGGCGGGCGAAGCTGATCGATCAGAGAGACCAGAACTCGGCGACGGTCTGCGAGATCTCTTCGGGACTCCCGGTGCGGTGGCGCCGGCTCCAATGTGGCGGCAGTATCTCGGCATACGGCTCCTGCGCGAATCGTCGGTCGATGAGGAGGATGAGTCCGCGGTCTTCTGCGGTCCGAATGACCCTGCCCGCCGCCTGCATCACCCGGTTCATCCCGGGGAAAGCATAGGCGTAGGTAAACCCTGAGGTTTCCCTCTCGTCGTAGTAGCTGCGGATGAGATCGCGCTCCAGACAGAGCTGTGGCAAACCGACGCCGACGATGGCGGCGCCGACGAGACGCTCGCCCACCAGGTCGATGCCCTCGCCGAAAATCCCACCCAGCACCGCAAAACCGACAACGGTATCATCGTTCGTGTCGTCGAAGAGCTCGAGAAAACGCTCTCTCTCGAGCTCCGTCATGCCGCGAGACTGAGCGTGGACGTCGACCGCGGGATGACATTCGCGGAAGCGGCTGCAGACCTCTTCCATGTACCGATACGACGGGAAATAGGCCATGTAGTTGCCACGTTTCATCCCGCTGAGGGCGGCGATGGACTCGGCGACTTCCTCGTAGGAGTGCTGGCGTCGCCGGTAGGTGGTATCGATGTGGTCGTCGACGACGAGGGCGACATTTTCAGGTGGAAAGGGAGAAGCGAGCTCCAGAGTGAAGTCAGAGCGGTCGCCGCCGAGCAGGTTCCGAAAATACTCCAGCGGGGCCAAGGTGGCGGAAAAGAAAGTGGCCGATGACCCCCTCTTCAGCGCGTCGCGGATGAGGCGAGACGGATCGAGACAAAAGAGCTTCATTTTGAAATCGCCGCCTGAGGTCTCGCCGTAGGTGGCGTAGCGCTCATCGAAGAGATCGAGCACTCGCACGAAGGAGATAGCGGTGAAGTAGAAGTCGAGCAGCGCGTCGCGATAGCCCGCCGGGCGATTGCGCGCCAGGATCGGCTCTGCCGCCTCGAGAAATGTCTGCAGCAGCGGCGTCAGCTCTTCGGGCGGCTCGCGGTCGAACCAGGCGCTGCCGTCGCCTTCTGTTTCACAACGCCGCATCTGGGCAACCATGTAGGTGTTCAGGCGATTGAGGATTCTCGCCAGCTGCGGATGGTCTTCTGTGAGCGCTTCGGCAAGCCGCAGAGCTTGCCGCTTGTGAAGATCGGCCGAGTACATGTCGCGGCCGCGATCGACGAGGTTGTGAGCCTCGTCGATGAGAAAGGCGAAGTCCCCGGAGGCGTCGAGAAAATAGCGCCTGAGATAGGCTTTTGGATCGAAAACGTAGTTGTAGTCGCAGATGATGACATCGGACCACAGCGACAGGTCGAGGGAAAGCTCGAACGGACAGACCATGTGCCGGCGAGCCACCTCTTCGATAACGCTGCGCGTCAGCGCGTCGCGCTGAAAGAGATCCTCGATGGCGTCGTTGATGCGATCGTAGTAGCCGATGGCGTATTCACACGTCTGAGTATCGCAAGGCCTCCCGCCAACGGCGTTGAAGCAGATACGGTCGCGAGCCGTGAGCGTGATGTTTTTAATCGACAATCCGGCCGCCCGCATGTCATTGAAGGCCTTCTCGGCAACGGCCCGGCCGCTCGTCTTTGCAGTCAAGTAGAAGATCTTCTCGGTCTGCTTGAGGCCGAGCGCCGTCACAGCCGGATACAACACCGATATCGTCTTGCCGATACCGGTCGGGGCCTGGACGTAGAGTCTGCCTTTTGATTCGATCGTCTCCGAGACGGCGGCGCTGAGCTCTTCCTGGCCGGCCCTGTAGGAGGGGAACGGGAACTTGAGACCTGCGATAGAGCGATCGCGTCGCTCGCACCACTCATGGTAGGTCGTCATCCAGCGGAGGAAGGCTGAGATGAGCGTTTCGAATCGGTCAGTCAGCTCACGGCGAGTGAAATGCCGCCGATCCTCGAGCAGGGCCCCGGAGTTCAGCTGAACGTAGGTCAGCTGGATCTGGACCTCCCGCAGATCGTGCTCGACGGCCAGGAAGTAGCCGTAGAGTACGGCTTGGGCCCAGTGGGCGGGGTTGTCCTCGCGGTCAGCACTGAGGCCGCCGTAGGTGGTTTTGATCTCCTCGACGAGCAGGTCGCCGTTCTCAAACAGCATACCGTCGACGCGACCGCTGATTTCCAACCCCACTGGCGCCACGTCGTGAACGAACCTTACCGAGACTTCGGATTGATACTGTGCCGGGCGCTTGCTCTGAACGAGTTGATGGCCGCGGGTTCCCTCGACGGCACGAGTGGAGGATACGAAGGGTGCGCCCAGATCGCCGGACCGCAAAGCGAAGGCGACGAGCTCGCGCACGGAGACCTGAACGAGGGTTTGGCTCATGGCGCGAAAATATAACAGATTAAAGAATCGCAGCGGGACAGGTTGCCCATCCTACATTGACAAGATCGAGAGACGGAGACCTAGCAGTGAGCGAACAGGAAAACGCAAAGCCAGTACAGCTTGGTGTGATCGGCGGTTCGGGGGTGTACGAAATGGAGGGCGTGGAGGTGGTGGGAGAATACGAAATGGAGACGCCCTTCGGACAGCCGTCAGATCGCGTCGTCCACGCGAAAGTCGGCGATGCGGCCGTTTTCTTTCTGCCGCGGCACGGGCGCGGACACCGGTTGCTGCCCTCGGAGGTCAACTACAGAGCCAACATTCACGGGCTGAAGCAGCTCGATGTGACTCATGTGCTGGCGGTGAGCGCCGTGGGGAGTATGCGCGAGCGGATCAAACCGGGCGACATGGTCGTTCCGGACCAGTTGTTCGACCGCACGAAGGACATCCGCCCGTCGACGTTTTTCGGCAACGGTATCGTCGGCCACGTGTCGATGGCCGATCCGTTCTGCGATGAGTTGCGACGGGTGGCGATCGAGGCGGCGCAGAAGTGCGGCGCCACCGTCCACGACGGTGGAATCTATGTGTGCATGGAGGGACCGCAATTCTCGACGCGGGCCGAATCCAACGTCTATCGCAGCGAGATCGACGCCTCCGTGATCGGCATGACGGCGATTCCCGAAGCCAAGTTGGCGCGCGAGGCAGAGATGTGCTACGCGCTGCTGGCGATGAGCACGGATTACGACTGCTGGCACGAGGACGAGGAGGATGTATCGGTCGAGGCGGTGCTGGCGATCGTCAAGAAGAACGCGGAACTGGGCAATTCGATCGTCAAGGAGGTGGCGCAGTTGCTGCCCGCCGAATCGTCATGCGATTGTCTGAGCGCCGCTCGCTATGCCGTCATCACCGCACCGGAGGCGATTAGCCCGGAGGCGAAGGAGCGTCTGGCCGTTCTGTACGGTCAGTACTTCGAGTGATGAACAGCCCACTCAAGATCGCCGTCGTCGGTGTCGGTCGCATCGGCGTCTTTCACGCCAGGTTCGTGCAGGAAGTGGCGCTGCAGAATGGCGCCTGCGAGCTCGTCGCCGTCGCCGACGGGCACGAGGACACGGCCGATCGCGTCGCCGGTCAGCTCGGGGCCAACCAGGAGGGGAAGCTCAGGGCGTTTCGAGGTGTAGAGGAGCTGGTCGATTCCGGGATTTGCGAAGCAGCCATAGTGGCCTCACTAACAGCCGATCACTACGGCGACGCGAAGAGCCTGGTGGATGCCGGCTGCCTCGTGCTGCTCGAAAAGCCGCTGACGCACTCGGTGGAGTCAGCCATCGAGTTCGCCAGGTATCTCGACGACGACGAGAGACGCCGCACATCTGTCATGATTGCTTTCATGCGCCGCTTTGACGCCGGCCTCGTGCGGGCGAAGCAACTCCTCGATGAAGGCGCCATCGGCAGAGTGTTCAAGATTCTCTCGATTCTGGAAGATCCCGCCGGTCCGCCGACCGGGTACAGCAGTGCCGGCCTGCTCGCGGACATGGGCGTCCACAATGCAGACGAAGTGATGTGGCTGTTGGGAAAGCGGCCGACTGCGATTACGGGTATGGGTGCGAGGTTGCACAATCAGAACGTCAGCGATGTGAAAGAGGATTTCGACGACAGCTTCGTGCAAATGTGGTTCGACGAGGAGACCCTGAGCGCCCAGATCCAGGTGGGTCGCAACCATGTCGCAGGGTATCGAAACGAAACACTCGTATACGGGGAAGAGGGGATGATGCACGTGGGTCAGTTCTGGCAGGAGACGCGAAACGTTCGCTTCGAGGCCTACAGCAGGGATCGGCTCATCGAGAGCGCCGTGTTCGAGGGCAGGCAGTGCGATCCGGGCGTGCCAGACTTCATCGAGCGGTTCGCAGATGCATACGTTGCCGAAATCGTTCACTTCGTCGAGCAATGTCGTGCCGGCGAGCCGTTCTTCATGGACCACAGCGACGGACTCAGGGCGATGCAGGTGGTGGAGGCGGGAATGCGCTCACAACGGGATCGCACCTTGGCGCTGTCGATCGATTACGGATGACGGAGATTTCGGAACTGGCCGAACGGGTCCTGTTCGGGGCCTCACTCGAAGACAAGCTCTTCAACAAGGGCGTCCTCGTCGACAAGAGCCCGGGCCGTGCCATCTCGACGCCGGACCAGTCGGGACGACCAGCTTGCCTCGCACTCGATTCCTGGCATGGGCGCGAGCGGGTGCAGTTCGGCCAAGTGCGGCGCTTTCACAGCGACAAGGAGCGCGGCCTCGTGCTCCACTTCTTTGCGAACCACGAACTTCTGGCGCTCGAGTTGATGGCGCTGGCGCTCCTCAAATTTCCGCGGGCGCCGGCAAAATTCCGTCAAGGTGTCGCGCGGACGCTGCGAGACGAGCAGGTCCATCTCCACCTTTACGTCGAGCGCATGCGAGAAATCGGGGTGGAGTTTGGCGAAATCCCGGTGAGCGACTTCTTCTGGAGGTCGATATCACCGATGGACACGCCGATGGATTTCGTCACTGGCCTCAGCCTCACTCTGGAACAGGCCAACCTCGACTATGCACCTCACTACAAACAGGTCTACGAGGAACTGGGTGACGAGCGCACGGCCGCGATCATGAGCCGCGTCTATGGCGACGAGATCAATCACGTGCGACACGGGCTGAAGTGGTTCGAGGAATGGCGGGATGAAGGCGAAACGCAGTGGTCGGCGTACGAGAGCGCTCTTCGCAGGCCCCTGACACCGGGCAGAGCCAAGGGGATCGGTTTCAACAAGGGGGGGCGCGCAGAGGCCGGGCTGTCGGAAGCGTTCATCTCCGAGCTCGAGATTTTCTCGCACTCGCGCGGCCGCTGTCCCGATGTCTACTGGTTCAATCCGGCTTGTGACAGTCACGTCGGCCTGGCTGGCGCCACCTTCACCCCATCGAAGGCAGTGCGGGACCTGGCGACAGATCTCGCCGCTGTGCCAATGTTTCTGTGCTCCAGGGAAGATGTCGTTCTCGTCCCCGAACGCCCGGCGATCCAGTTCCTGCAGAGACTTCACGGCGCCGGGTTCGACATCCCCGAGTTCGTCGAGTGCGGCGATTCGGGAGACCTTTTGCAGCGATCACAGCTCCTGGACCGAAAGCTGCACGGCTTGCGACCGTGGGGATGGGGACCGGATAGCGCTCGCCTGCTCGCGCCACTGGCGCCGAATGTGGCGGATGGAGAGGAGCGGATGCTGCGACCGGAGTGGCATCGGCGGTTTCGGCCTCTCTACTCAAAGTGCTGGAGCGCCGAGTTGCTTCAACGGTTTCTTGGGGAGGTCGACGAGGACGAGGGCTGGCTCTGCGACGAATCGGCTGTCGGAAAACCATGCCAGTCCCTCTCGGAAGTGGAAGAGCAGGTTCAGATTTCGAGCCGCCGCGGAGGTGACGAGAAACTGGTCGTCAAGGGGGCGTTCGGTGCGGCCGGTCAGGATCAGGTGCATCTCCCCGATGGTGTGGGCGTCGTCGACGGAAAGCGGGCCTGGATCGAGCGCCTCATCAAATGAGTATGGCAGCGTCGTCGTGGAACCGTGGCTCGACGGTATTGTCGATCTTTCGGCCCAATACGAGATCGATCATTCGGGAGAGATCCGCTTCCTCGGGATCACTCGGTTTCTGACAGACCGGCGAGGACAGTACCTCGGCTCGTTCGTCCAGCAGAAGACCTCCGGTCTCGACGAACAGTCTCTCCGTTTCCTCTACGGCGACGGACAAGACGGCCGTCGATTGAACAGGCTGTACGAGCGCCTGGGGTCGTTGTTGGCCGAGACGTCGAGGCAGGCTGACTACACGGGCCCAATAGGTGTCGACGCGCTCTTGTATCGCTCGGCCGACGAGCTGAAGCTGAAACCGATAGTCGAGGTCAATCCCCGATTCACGATGGGCCTGGTAGCGTTGGAATTGGCGCCGCGAGTCAACGCCGCGAGGACGGCACTATGGATGATAGTGCGGACTGCCGATCTGGAGCGATCGGCGACGGAGAGTGCGCTCGAGATGACGGCAGGTGGGCAGATCTCGAAGGGTGCTCTGTTTACGACCGATCCACAGGCGGCGCGGACATTCGCGAGCGTTCTCGTGGTAGCCGAATCGCTCGAGGCATGCGAAGAGATGTTCGGCGGGTTCAGGGGTTTATGACTGACGCGAAAGCGCATGGCGGGACTGTGGTATGTTGAATCGCACCAACGGCCAGACAACAGGGCTGGCGATCTCCTGTTCTTTCTGGCGGACCTGTGGGCCGCCGCGACACGATCATACGCAAAGGAGACAGTAGCATGGCGAGTTTTCAAGACATTGACGGAGTACTGGAAATGGAGGTGCTCGTTGCGTTCACCGACCTCACCCAGTTTGCACGCTACGTCCGAGGTCGTACGAACCGCGAGATATTCGAAACGATGTCTCACTACTACGAGCTGGTCGGGGATATCGTCTCCGAGGGTGGAGGCACGGTCGTGAAGTTCATGGGTGATGCTATTCTGCTGGTGTTTCCCAAAGATGGCGTCGACGCGGGCGTGCGGGCGCTCGTGCGTTTGACTCGTGCGTTTGAATAGAGGAGGGCGACAACTGGCTCGAGTCCAGAGGCATCCCATGTCGCCACGTCACGAAGGCCCATTTCGGCGAGGTCGCATGTGGCCCCATGGGCACTCGTGATGAGAGGCGCTCCGACCTTTTCGGCAACACGGTGAACACAGCGGCGCTGACGAAGTCCAACGGAATGGCGATCACCCCGCAGGTGTTCCGCAGCCCTCGACCAGGACTACTTCAACTCATACACCGGCTGCAAGGATCCCGAGTGCGAGGTCCACGGCGTGCCCCCTGAGATCGACTTCGATCCCAACGACAACCACTACTGACCCCGCCAGTCCCCACCCATATCCCTCTGGATTCCGGCCTTCGCCGGAATGACGAAGGTATGCAAAGGTCTCCTCCAGCGGGAGCGACGAGACTTTACCTGAGCTATCGCGCTCCGTTGACAGCCCCTATGTGCTGGACTACACTCGCTCCAATTTCGGGTCTGGCTAATCTTGCGTTCGCCAGGCGGCCCAGGAGGTGCGACAGATGCAACTCGATGACAAGGTCGCGGTGGTCACCGGCGCCGGCAGAGGCATGGGCCGCGCTATCTCGCTGGGACTCGCGGGCGAAGGGGCGAAAATCGTCGCGGCGGACATTGACGCCGCTGCCGCCGAGGACACGAGTATCGAGGTCAGAAACCTCGGTCCCGACTGCCTTGCGCTTCACACCGACGTTGGC
>CBDBIJ010000014.1:0-16120 GCA_965205655.1 Candidatus Latescibacterota bacterium | reverse complement strand
GCGAGTGGCGCAGCTGCTCCTCGAGTCGCTTGCTCGTGGTGATATCCTCGACAATGACCTGCACCGACCGAATGGTCTCGTCGGCGTCATATACGGGAAAGGTAGAGCCCGCTGCCCATAGGTACTCGCCGTTCTTGTGCATCAGGCGAAACTCCTGATGAGGCGTGGGCCTGCCGCTCGCGGCCTGCCGAAAGGCGTTGACACCGATATGATGGTCGTCGCGGTGAGTGATCTTCCAGGGCATTCTTCGATTCTTGTAGAACTCGGCCGGGGTGAAGCCAGTCAACTCCTCGATCTTCGGACTCACGTATAGGATTCGGCCGTCAAGATCCATGAGCATGACACCGAGGTTCGGCGATTCTACGAGAGTGCGGTAGCGAGCCTCAGATGTGCTCAGCCGGTGAAGATCATCGTCGTGCAGCTGCCTCTTGCGCTGGAGTTCTCTCCACAGAAGGAAAGAAGAGAATGCCGAAGCCTGTTGCCAGCACGGCTAGGAGGCCTGTGAGCTCGCTGGGTGATGTCATCTGAGGAGGCACGCGAATTGGGGATTTCTCCAAACCTAGCGCGTGCTTCGAAGAGGTGCAATCTGCCGCCGCCCGCGAAGCGTCTGTTCATTGCTCTCGCTCATATATATCTTACGACGATTCGCGGGGACCAGCCACGCGTCTGAGCACGACGCTATGAGGGGCTCACGAGTCTTGACAGGAAGGTGGATATGCGAAGAAGCAGGACATTGGCAAAGCTACGCGCGGGCGAGACGGCGAGAATCTGCGGGCTCGGACATTTCGTTCCGCCCTTCATCCGACATGCGGCGCACTTCGGTTTCGACTGTATCTGGCTCGATCTGGAGCACCGCACCATGAGCGATCGGGAAGTCCAGGGACTCCTGGCGTTCTCTCACCTCTTCGACATCGACATCATGGTGCGCTCGCCGACGCTGGAGAAGGTTCGGCTGTATCGCTATTTCGAGGACGGCGCCGCGGGCCTGATGTTCCCTCACGTGTCGACGGAAGCTGACGCCCGCGCCATCGTGCAGGCGGCCAAATTCCCACCGCTGGGAAACCGCGGGTTGGATGGCGCCGGTCTCGACAGCGATTTCTTCCTACAGGGCGGTGCGGACTTCACGGATGAGGCCAATGCGGAGACCTTCGTCGTCGTCCAGATCGAATCCCCGCAGGCGGTGGAGAATGTGGAGAGCATCGCCGCCGTCGACGGCGTCGACGGTCTCTTCGTCGGTCCGGCGGATCTGTCGCTGCGATTTCGGCACAGCGACACCTCACTGACGCTGGAGGAGGCGACTGAACGGGTTGCCGCAGCCGCGGCGGCGCACAGCAAGGCGTGGGGGCAGCCGGCTGGAAATGCCGAGCTGCTAGAACAGTTGCATGGACAGGGTGCTCGACTGCTGGCTCACGGAAGTGAGTTCCTGGGCGCCATGCAGACACTTGAATCGGCGTCCCAAGACTTCGAAAATACCTGCGGAAAGTAGGGTTGTGTGGTAGCGGCTTGACTTGAGGAGGGGATTGCTATGCCACGGTGTCGACGAGCCGTCCGGATTCGCTTTGCTGCAACGGCGCAGCTGAGGGCAGAGCCTCGAGAAGCGCCAGGGCGTTCCGGGACTGGGTGTCCAGAGCCTTGTCGAGGACGGCGATCGACCGCAGCGATTTCAGGCGCTGCTGAGAGAGCGCCGTCGCCACGTCGACGATGGAGGACGTGAGGTCACCTGTCGAGGTTATGGCCATGAGCCGGAATATACTGTCGACGACCAGATCGGCAAGACCCTCCGCTTATCGCAGGCAGAAAGTGAACCTCGCTCGACTCGCCGATTTTCCGTCGCAACCCCTCCCGTGAAATCTCGCCATCGACGGCCACCGCGATGTCGGTTCGCACCTTGTCTTCTTCTTCGTTCACCAGCCGGGCTCGCATGCCTGGAAAGGATTCCTCGAGCTCCTCGATGACCTGCCGCAAGGTCAAGCCGGTAACCTCCACCTGTTGCTGACCCTCGGTCAGCTTTTGCATGAGTGGAGGGATCCAGACAGTGGGCATGGTAAGCCTTGTCGCCGATCAAGCCGGTTGGCCTCGCTCGCCCTACCCTCCGGCCGCCAGCTGCTGCTGCTCCTGTGCTCTGGCCTCGTGCATTGCGGCGGCGACGCGGTCCGGTCGCATAGGCAGGTCGCACAATCGCACGCCGACGGCGTCGTGGATGGCGGCAGCGATCGCCGCCGGGGGCGGTGCGATGTTGGCCTCGCCCACGCCGCGAACCCCGAAGGGATGTCCCGGGTTGGGCACCTCGACGATGATCGTCTCGATCATCGGCAGGTCGAGGGCGGTTGGAATGCGGTAGTCGAGGAAGCTCGAGTTGGCCATCACGCCTTCCGCGGTGTAGAAGTACTCCTCGTTGAGCGCCCAGCCGATGCCCTGCGCCGAGCCTCCCTGCATCTGACCCTCGACGTAGCTGGGATGAATCGCTTTGCCGGCGTCCTGAGCCACGGTGAACCTGAGAATGTCGACTTTACCCGTTTCCGGATCTACCTCCACGTCGACGATGTTGGCGGCGAACGAGCCCCCGACTCCGGCAGCCGGATTCACCGTTGCGCGACCGACGATCGGTCCTCCCGTCTCTTCCATCTTGGCCGCCACATCCTTGAAAGTCAGCTTCTTCGAGCTGTCCGACTTGTGGAGAAAAGAGCCATCGGCAAACCCGACATCACCTTCCTCGCACTCCAAGATCTGGGCCGCCCGTTCCAGCATCTGTCGCTTTACATCCTGTGCGGCATCGTGGGCGGCCATTCCAGTAGCGTAGGTCACCCGGCTACCGCCGGTGACGTCGGTGTAGCCGATACCCGAGGTGTCGGCAACAGTGGGATTGACGTCCTCGGCTGCGAGGCCAAGGACTTCGGCGAACTGCATGGCGATGGAGGTTCGCGTACCGCCGATGTCGGTTGATCCCTCCACCAGATGGACGGTGCCGTTGACGTTGACGCCGGCCGTGACGCTCGATTGGAGCCCGACGTTGAACCAGTACCCGAGCGCGACCCCGCGGCCGCGGTTCGCACCTTCGAGGGCTGATTTGTAGTGGTCGGTATCACGGATTGTCTTGAGAGTCTCTTTGGCACCGATCCGCGGATAGACGACCCCATCCACCCGACGCGTGCCCTCAGCAGCCACGTTTCGGAGCCGAAACTCGATCGGATCGAGCTCGAGTTGCGCAGCCAGATCGTCCATGACCTTTTCAATGGCGAAAGCCACGTGAGTCGAGCCCGGTGCCCGATAGGCGAAACTGCGGGGCTTGTTGACGACGACATCGTAGAAGTCGATTACGCCGTTCGGAATGTCGTAGCAGGCGAACACGCACATGGCGGCCGCCCCGACGAGTCCTCCGGGGTAGGCGCCGGACTCGAAAGCGATGTAGGAGTCACCGGCGGTAATCTTGCCGTCGCGATTCGCCCCCATCTTGACGCGCACGTACGAGCCGGGCGTCGGGCCCGTGCCCTCGAAGACATCTGCACGAGTCATGACCATTTTGACAGGATGACCCGTCGTTTTTGACAGCATCGCCGCCACCGGGTCCAGATAGACCGGAATTTTGCCCCCGAATCCGCCGCCGATTTCCTGAGGTACGACCTTGACGTCGGACACCGGCATGCCGAGAACGGCCGCCGTCTGTTTCTGAACGACAAACGACCCCTGAGTGCTCGTCCAGATCGTCAACTTGCCATCCATGTGCCACGTTGCCGTGGCGTTGTGGGGCTCGATGTAGCCTTGATGGACGGTGGCGGTGTTTACTTCGTACTCAGCGACGACATCAGCCTCGGCAAATCCCTTTTCGATGTCGCCGAGCTTGTGAGTCGAGTGCATGGCGATATTGCTCTTCTTGCCGCTGTCCTCGCCGAACTCCTGCGTCGTCTGAAACTCGTGCAGCAATGGCGCACCGTCCTTCATTGCATCGAGGACGTTCATCGCCGGATCCAGGACCTCGTAGTCCACTTCGATCAGGCCGAGAGCCTCCTCTGCGACATGCAGGCTCGTCGCCGCAACGCCGGCGACGACGTGACCGCGGTAGAGTATTTTGTCTGATGCAAGAATATTGTCTCGAAGGAATTTCAGACGCTGTGAGCCCTCTCCGAGGTCGATCACTTCGTCCGCCCCCGCTGGCGGCAGATCGGCGCCCGTGACGACGGCGCGAACGCCGTCCAGTGCTTTCGCCTTACTCGTATCGATCGATTTGATCCGGGCATGGGCGTGGGGGCTGCGCAGAACCTGACCGTACAGCATCCCGGGCAGACGTGTGTCCCCTCCGTACACGGCCCGCCCCGTCACTTTGTCCGCTCCGTCGTGGCGGATCGGCCTCGTGCCTATGACTTTGTAGCTGCCGTTGCCGAAATTGCGGATTTCTCCGTGGCTCGATACCATGATCTATCTCCCTGCTAAACCTGCTCGGCGGCGTCCAGCACAGCGCGCACGATCTTGTCGTAGCCCGTGCATCGGCAGAGGTTTCCCGCCAGCCAGTGACGCACCTCGTGCTCGCTCGGATTGGGATTGCGGTCCAGCAACGCTTTGCTCGCCACCAAAAAGCCCGGCGTACAGATGCCGCACTGCAGGCTGGCGTGTTCGAGGAACTTCTGCTGTATGGGGTGCAACCCTTCGGGTGAGGCGAGCCCTTCCACGGTGGTGATTTCCTTCCCCTGTGCCTCGACGGCCAGCATGAGACAGCAGTCGACGAGCACACCGTCGACGATGACGCTACAGGCTCCGCAGTTGCCGTCGTTGCAGCCCTCTTTCGTGCCCGTGAATCCGAGGGTCTCCCGCAGCACCTCCAGCAGGCTCTCTCTCGGCTCACAGAGAAACTCAGTCTCCTCGCCGTTGAGGACGCATTGAACGTGTGTCTTGTTCATCTCTTCTCCGTAGTGTGTGGTCAGTTACCCGTCTCTATCACTTCATCCCAATACCAGACGACAGCCACGAAGTTGCCGCCCATGGTGGCACTGTGACTGATGTTGATCAGCCGCTCGCGAGCGATCGTGTTGGCAAACTCCGTAGCATCGTCAAAAGGCCCACGACCCGAGAACTCGACATGCCTGACTTTTTCAGCCATCTCCGAAACCATTCGCCCCCCGCTCAAGAGTTTCGCGGAGCCAACGAAGGCTGAGCCACTCTCCGGGGTCGCGCCTAAGAAATCGACTGCCTCGAGAGTTTCGCGCAGCCGATTAAGGCTGAGCCACCTATCAGGAGTTTGTCCTTTGGACAAACTCCGACAGGTTAGCGTCTGCGGCGCTAACCTGCAGCTTCTTGGACAGCATTCGGCACAAACTCCCCAAGGGCTCGACTCGCCGCCCCGCGCAGGGCCCGCTTGGTCAGCACACCCACGAGGTGAATCCGGTAATCGGCAGGACCGCGCATGTCGCTTATAGGCCTGGCGACGGCTTTGGCTGCATCGGCGGCAGCTTCGAGTGCCTCTTCGTCGGTGACCTCCTTGCCCTCCAGCGCTGGTCCGACCTCCGCGGCCAGAAGCGGCGTCGGCGCCACTGCGGCCAGGCTGACGCGAACATTCTTGAAGCGCTTCTTCGAGCCGCGTCCGCCGAGCTCCGTGTAGGCACCTGCCCCTACGACGGCGATATCCATCTCGTTTCTGGGGATGAAACGAAGGTAGTGGGCGCCGGAATTCGGCTTACTGAAGGGGATCCGAAGCGACACTAGCAACTCGCCCGGCTGCAGCACATTCGAGCCGGGCCCGGTGCAAAAGTCCTCAACCGGGACGCGGCGCTTGCCCTTCGGTCCCACGATCTCGCATTCGGCGCTGTAGGCGATGAGGGTCGGCGTCGTGTCCGCGCTCGGCGATGAGTTGCACACATTGCCGCCGAAGGTGGCGCGGCCCTGGATCTGGATCCCGCCGATGATGGCGGCCGAGTCGATGATTGCCGGATATCTCTCGGCGATCTCCGCGTTCGCGTAAATCCGATGGCACGGCACGGCGGCGCCTATTCTGAGTCCCCGCCGAGGACTGACGCTCAGCTCGTTCACCTCCGGAATATTCTTTATGTCGACCACGCGCTCCGGCTGATGGCGCTTGACCCGCATCTGCACCAGCAGATCGGTACCCCCGGCCAACACCCTCGCCGCGCCTCCCTTTTCTGCCAGCAACTTGACCGCCTCACGCAGAGTACCGGGGGCGGTGTATTCGAAATTCTTCAAAAGATGACCTCTCTTTCCAGGCTCATTTCGCCCGCCGGCGGCACCGGTATCAGAAGTATCCGCCAGCCCTGTCGTGGCACTATATATTCGGTTTGCGGTCGAAACTCGGGTAAGTATAGACGGAGGTCACCGGCTGTCAAGAGAGCGTTTCTCCCGTATCGCCGAGCATCCGCGAGGTCCCGCCGTCATAGATCTGCGTCTGCGCAAACGCTTCGAGTTGGGCCACCATCTTCATCGTCGACGGCACCCCGATGAGGATGATGACGGTGGCAAAGAGGATGCCAAACGCCAGACTGACCGCCATCGAAATGAGGAACTGAGCCTGCACGCTCTTCTCCAAAATCATCGGCAGCAGGGCGAAAAAGGTGGTCAGAGAGGTGAGCAGAATAGGACGGAAGCGGTCGCGGCACGCCTGCATCAGCGCCTCGTCCCTTCCCACACCTTCGTCGCGCCGCTGATTGTAGAAACTCAGCAGAATAAGGGAATCGTTCACCACGACCCCCGAAAGGGCGACGATGCCGAACATGCTCAGCAATCCCAGATCCAGGCCCATGAGCACGTGGCCCCACACGGCTCCGATCATGCCGAAAGGGATGGCGGCCATGATGACGAATGGTTGCGTGTACGAGCGAAATGGTATCGCCAGCAGAGCGTAAATGCCGAACATGGCGACGATAAACCCGCGCCCCAGACTGGCAAAGGAATCCTGGCGCTCACGCTGCTCCCCCTCGTAACTGTAGCGAAGTCCGGTATAGTCCTGGACCAGTACGGGCAGGAAGCGCGCCTCGAGATCCCGGTTGATCTCCTCGGAGTTGGCGATCATTTCATCCACGTCCGCCGTCACCTTGACGATGCGCTGGCCCTCGCTGCGCTCGATGGCCGCATAGCCACGACCCAGTGACACCTCCGCGACGTGCGAGAATGCCACTTCCGCCCCATCGGCCGTGCGGATGCGCATATTCTCGATATCGGCCAGGCTGCGCCTCTCGGCCTCCGGATACCGGATCATCACCCGCACGTCGTCGCTGCCGCGCTGGAACCGCAACGCCTGATCGCCATAGAATCCCTGCCGCACCTGCGTCGCTAGATCCGCCAGGGTGATCCCGAGCGTGCGAGCAGCAGGCCTGAGAGCGAGCTTCATCTCGATTTTCCCCTCGCGGAAACTGTCTTCGATGTTGCCGGTGCCCGGGTAGGTGGCGATCTCCGATTTCAGCCGATCGACCGCCTGCAGCAGCTGGTCGAAGTTCGCCGATGCCAGGTGCACCTCGATGGCGTTGCCAGCAGAGAAAATTGCGGAAGTAAACGCCAGCGATTCCACGCCGGGGATTTCTCCCACCCGCTCCCGAATCATCCCCGCGAGTTCAGTGCTCGAGATGCCCCGCACCTCGGACGGGAGCAGTTCGATGACGACCTCCGCCAGATGGCCCTGACTGCCTGCTATGGCGCCGCGGGCCACCGAGTGCCTGCGCCCCATCGGCTGGTCTCCGATGACGGTGAACATGTGTTTGTAGATGGAAGGTCCGTCTGGATCGACTGCCTGGTCGTACTCGTCCCGAACGGCCAGTGCGGGCCTCTCGATCCGCTCCACGACCGCCTTCGTCTGTTCGGCTGTCGTACCCTCTGGCATGGCCAGCGAAATAGTCAGCCAGTCCGATTCTATTTCCGGCCAGAAGGCTATCTTGACGCGACCACCTGCGATCAAGCCTATCGTCACCAGCATCAGGGAGAGTCCCACAGCGGCCGTGGCGAGTGGATTGGCAAGTGCGAGGCGCAAGGTTCGCAGGTAGTGGGTGTCGATGAAGTGTCGTAGCGATCGGTCAACCCGTTGTCGCAGGCGCTCGTGCAAGCTGATTGGGACGCGCAGCACGAACCCGACCACCCGACCGATGGGGCCGCCTCCGTCTCTCGACAGGTGAGCCGGCAGGATGAAGAGCGCTTCCACCAGCGAGATGATGAGCATGGAGATGACGATGATGGGGATCACTGCCATGAACTTCCCCATCATTCCTTCGACGAACGCGATGGGCATGAATGCTGTCACGCTCGTCAGGATGGAGAACACGACCGGTTTGCCCACTTCGAGGGTGCCGTCCACAGCAGCATCCAGGAATCCTTTGCCGCGCTCGCGGTGAGTGTAGACGTTTTCGCCGACGACTATGGCGTCGTCCACCACGATGCCGAGGGCGACGATGAAGGCGAACAGGGAGAGCATGTTGATCGAGGACCCGAACTGCTCGATCAGCAGGAAGCTTCCCAGCAGGGAGATGGGGATTCCCATCATCACCCAGAAAGCCAGCCTCAGATCCAGGAAGAGGCTCAGACAGATGAACACGAGCACGAGTCCGAGACGGGCGTTGCGCAGCAGCAGGTCGAGACGGCTCAGCAGGATCCCGGCATCGTCGCGAGCATGACCGATCATCACCCCGGCGGGCAATCTTCCCCTGTGTTCCTCGATGTACCCCTTTACGTAGTCGGAGATTTCCAGAGCGCTCTGATCGCCGGTGCGATACACCTGGACCACAGTTGCCGGCTGTCCGTTGAACCGTGAGATGAGGTCACTGTCCTCGAAGCCGTCCACGACAGTGGCGATCTGACCGAGTCTCAGCCTCGTTCCGTCGGATCGCGTGAGCACGACGATTTCCTCGTACTCCGGACCCGCGTACCTGAGCCCCTTCGTGCGCACGAGGATCTCGCCGTCCTCTGACTTGACGCTGCCACCGGGCAGGTCCAGGCTCGCGCTCCTGACCGCGTCGGTGATCTGAGCCAGCGACAATCCGTGACGCCTCAGCATGCGCTCGGAAACTTCGATGGAGATTTCGTCCGTCCGCACGCCCGATAGCTCGACCTGGGAGATCAGTGGAGCGGTGCGCAAATCCTCCCGGACGCGCTCGGCCACCACCTTGAGGACCTTCTCCTCGACGTCGCCGTAGATGACGACATCGATCACCTGATTTCGGCGCAATGCCTCTTTGATGACCGGTTTTTCCGTCTCGTCCGGGAAGGTCTCGATGCGATCGATTTCGGCCTTGATGTCGTCGAGCATCCGGCTCATGACGGCGCCCCGTCCGATCTCGACCGAGACCACGCCCATCCCTTCGGAGGCCGTGGAGTTGATGCGGCGCACTCCCTCCAGCCCCCCTCTCTAGTGCTCCGTTAAGAAATGGAGCTTGTACTTTGTCGTAAGTCGTGGTATCATGGAGATATATGGCGAATTCTTCAGGAGGGTCAAGCTATGTGTCTTCATGCTCGTTCACCGAACGTGGCGGAGTCGAAGGAACTGGTGCGATGGCTGAAGCGGCCTCGCAGCGCCGTGCAGATGCGCCGTGGGCAGTTGATCTCGTTCAGCGTCCAGGGAATGCGGGTCCAAGAGATTTCGGATACGCTGCATCTGCACGAGGAGTACGTTCGCCAGTTGATTCGCCAATACAACGAAGGGGGATTGACGGCGTTGCGCACGCGGGCACGTCCGGGGCGTCCTTCGAAGTTGACGCCGGAAGACGAATCCGTGGTGGTGGAAATCGCCAAGATGCCTCCCCGTGCGTTCGGTCAGCCGTTCAATCAGTGGTCGTTGCGCAAGCTGACCGACTGCCTGGTGGGACGGCAGATGATTCCTGAGGTCTCGCATGTGACCATCGGGAAAATCCTGGATCAGCATAAGGTGACCTATCAACGGACGCGCACCTGGAAGGAATCCAAGGACCCGGAGTTTGCCTCTAAAAAAAACGCATCAACCGACTCTACAAGCGGGCGCCGAAAGGCACGGTCGTAGTCTGCTTCGACGAACTGGGACCGGTCCAGATCAAGCCGCATGCCGGCGCTTCCTGGGCCCCGCAGAAGCGCCCGGTCCGGCATCGGGCAACCTACAGCCGCCACGGCGGCGTCAGCTATTTCTTCGGAGCCTATAACGTCCATGAGGACATCCTGTGGATGCATCACAAACCAAAGAAGCACGCATCGGTCGTACTCGATTTTCTCAAGGCCATTCGGCTGCGCTATCCCAAGGCGAAACGGATCTACGTCGTCATGGACAATCTGTCGACGCACAAGACACCGCCGATCCTGCAGTGGTGCAGACGAAACCAGGTCTCGCCGGTCTTCACCGCCACCAACGCGTCATGGATGAATCGGCTCGAATGTCACCTCACGGCAGCCCATTATTTCGTCATCAAAAACAGCGATCCCAACGATCATCGAGAAGTCGGCCAGCGCATCCAGGAGTACCTGAGATGGCGAAACAAGAACACGGACAACTCCAAGCTGACCAAAGTCCAAAACTCAATGCCGACTCTTTAACAGAGCACTAGACGCTCCTCGATGCGGCGGCAGACACCGTCCTCCACCTCGGCGGGTGTGGCGCCGAGGTAGGGTACCTGGATCTGGACTGCGTCCATTGAGAACTCGGGAAAAGTCTCCTTCCTCATGCCCATCATCCCCAGAAAGCCAGACAACAGGAGAAAGCCCATCAGGAGATTGGCGGCGACGTGGTTGCGCGCCATCCATGCTACCGGCTTCTTCATCTCAGTCGCCGCTCTTCCACCCGGACTTTCATGCCGTCCTTAACTCCCTGAAGCTGAGACACGACCACCCTCTCGTCCGGCGCCATGTCGAGTCTGACGACGATGCTCTCGCCGCGCTTGCGTACTACCTGGGCCTTTCTGACGCGCAGCAGCCCGTCAGCTGCCACCGTCCAAACCTTGTCTCCGGTGCGCAGCGCCCCGCGTGGCAGCGATCTGACCCCGTTCACTCGCGGGCCCTCATGGCGACATCGACGAACATGCCGACGGTTAGCGGCGCCGAACCGGAGGAGTAGGGGCTGGCCACTTCGACGACGAGATTCACCATCCTGCTGCGTTCGTCGAACTCACCCTCTGCGCGGACGAGACGACCCTCCCATTCGCGCAGCTGACCGCCGTAGTAGCCCGACACGATCACCTCTGGGCCAGTGGGTGTCGATCGGCCGGTTCCCTCCGCCGTCGATCGGCTTCGAACCTCGTCGTCGAGGCCCGCTCTCTGGTCACCCGGCGTTGTGACAGTGTGGGAGGGAGAGCCGTCGGGCTGCTGACTCGGCAGCTGCGAGCCTGCTGGGTCTGGCAGGTGGAGCCAGGCGAGCTCTGACTCGGATACCGGGACAACAATCTCGGCGCGCTCGATGCTGTAGAGACGAGCCACCGGCTGTCCGGCGACGACATACTGCCCCTTGTCGAGACCCGACCTGCGCACGCGCCCGTCGAAGGGGGCTGCCAGGTTGGTGCGATCCAACCTCAGTTGGGCCTCATCGCGCCGCGCCCGGGCCGCGCGCATGGCCGCCTCTGCCGCCTTCAGCTGCGGAATGTGGAGCACGAGGGGATTGACGTGATTCGAGCCGTCGTCCTCTGCCGCTATGCTGTGCTCCGCCACGTCCGCGCTCAACCTCTTCCACTCCTGTCGTGCCACCCGCGCTTCACCGCGTGCGATTTCCAGACTGTACTCGCTCCTGGCGAGCTCGGCCTGCACCGCCTCGACGGCGAGCTCATAGTCTCGCCGATCGATTTGGGCGAGCAGGTCGCCGCGGCGAAAGTAGCCTCCCGATTCCAGTTGCTCAGATTTCCATACAACGACTCCGGAAACCTGCGGCACAAGCTCTATTTCCTCTGCCGGGCGGACCGCTCCCTCACCGTCTACCGAGATCTGAACGACGCCCGCAGGCGCGCTCACTACCTCCACGAGCGGGCCCCGGTATGGACGGTCGACGCGGTCGGGTGTCGTTCGGGTGAGCTTCAAAGCGGCGAACGCGGCGGCGCCGATCAGGAGGATGACAAGCGGGAGGGCAACGAACCTCAGCTTCCGCTGCGGCCGATTCAGTCCTGCGTCGTTTTCTGACATAGGCGTTTCGCCGGTCTTAGTGACCGAAGTCTCCACCCAGGGCCAGGTGGAGGTCGATGCGATTGTCGAGCCGCTGACGTCGCGCCGCCAGCAACTGGCTCTCGGCGTCGTAGGCCCGTCGCTGCGCCTCCAGCAGCGCCAGAACGTCAGACAGACCCTGGACGTACCTTTGCTCCGCTAGCTCGTGCGCCGCGGCGGCTTCGGCGGCGGCGGTGCGCAGGGCCCGTTCCTGACCGGCGATAAACAGATCAGCTGCCAGCCGAGTCTCTACCTCGGCAAGGGCGCTGAGCACGCTCGAAGCGAAGGCTGCCACCGCCCGGTCCCTGTTCGACTCGGCCAGCTCCACTCCAGCTCGCAATCTCCCGCCCTGGAGAAGGGGTTGGCTGAGGTTGGCGACCAGGCTCCAGACTGCGAAATCGCCGTCGAGGAGATCGACCAGATCGGCGCTAGCGCTGCCCCCCGAACCTGTGAGGCTCAGGCGCGGGTAGAGGGCACGGCGGGCCTCGTCGACGCGGGCGGAGGCCGCCGCGAGCTGGCGCTCTGCAGCCACCAAGTCCGGTCTGCGCGCTAGTAAATCCGCCGGCAAACCCGCGGGGACGGGCCCCACCGGCGACGGCAGCTCCGCCGCTGTCTCCAGCTCGGCGGCTGGGTATCTTCCCAGCAGAGTCTCCAACTGGCGCGTGACCTGGTCGAGCTGTCGGCGCCTCAATTCGAGCGTTGCTTCAGTGGCTGCCAGGCTCGAGCGCCCCAGACGCAGATCCAGCGAAGGGCGCAGACCCGCCTCGTACCGTACTCGAATCTGCTCCGCGGCGAACTTCTGATTCGCGCGGCTCGCCTGGGCCAGCTCGACCTGCCGGTAGGCCTCGACGACAGCGAAGTAGGCGCGGGCAGTCTGCGAAATCAGCGACAGTCGGGCGCCTCTGAAGCTCGCTTCGGCGCTCGCGAGGTCCGCCAGGGCGGCCGTCTCCCCGGCGCGCAGTCGGCCCCACAGGTCCACCTCCCAGCTGACGTTGAGCGACACCCCGTAGTTTGTGGAGGTGGTGCCGAGTACGTCACCTCCACCGGGAATCGGAAAACCGATAAAGTTCTGACGGCGGCGCGAGCCGCTGCCCGAAACCTCCACCTGCGGCCATTTCGGCGCCCCCGCGAGGCGGGCCTGCGCCGCGGCCGCGTGAAGCCTGGCACCGGCGGCTTGCAGATCGTAGTTGTGATCCAGCGCCTCGACCACCAGCCCGGGCAGAGATTCATCGCCGAATCCCGTCCACCACAGGGAGTCGCCATCGCTGACTTCCGCTGACCATGAAGATGGCAGGTGCGACTGCAGCTGCCCCACCTGTTCCTTTCTAGGTGCCGAGGCGCAGGCGATCAGCGAAGCGACCAGTAGTGGGGCGCATAGGACGAATCTCATGCTCTGAACCAGTCGATCGTCTGACGCAGGCCCTCGTCGGGCGACACCAGGGGCTCCCAGGACAGCAGTTTGCGGGCCTTGGCGATGTCGGGAAGGCGGACTTTGGGATCGTCGACTGGGAGGGGTTTGTAGGCGATCTGGCTCTTGCTTCCGGCGAGCTGGATAATCTTCTGCGCCAGGTCATTCATCGACAGCTCGGTTGGATTCCCCAGGTTGACGGGAGTGGTGACGTCGGACTGCATCAGCCCTGAGATCCCGCGCACGAGATCGCTGACGTGGCCAACGCTGCGGGTTTGGCGTCCGTCGCCGTACACGGTCAGGTCCTCACCGGAGAGCGCCTGAGTGATGAAGTTGGGAATCGACCGTCCGTCGTCCCTGCGCATGCGCTCGCCGTAGGTGTTGAAGATGCGTACGATCCGCGTGTCGACGTCGTGGAGCCGGTGGTAGGCCATCGTCATCGACTCGGCGAAGCGCTTGGCCTCGTCGTACACGCCTCTGATGCCGATGGGGTTCACGTTGCCCCAGTACTCTTCGTGCTGCGGATGAACCTTTGGATCGCCGTAGACCTCCGACGTGGACGCCAGCAGGAACTTCGCCTTCTTCGCCACTGCCAGTCCGAGCGTCTTGTGCGTTCCCAGAGCCCCCACCTTGAGAATCCGAATCCCCAGCCGCTCGAAGTCGGCCGGACTCGCGGGACTGGCGAAGTGCAGGATGAAGTCGAGCTCTCCCTCGACGTGGATGTACTCGGTGACATCGTGTTTGACGAAGCTGAATCTGCTGCTGCCAAGGTGCTGCTCGATATTGCCCGTGCGACCGGTGAGCAGATTGTCCATGCAGATGATGTCGTGCCCGTCTGCCAGAAAGTAATCGCACAGATGAGAGCCGATGAATCCAGCACCGCCGGTGATGAGTATGCGCATGTGGTGACCTATCGCCGTTGAATTCCGCTGTCTAGTTCCTCTACCAGCCGCTGGGCGGCGCGACCGTCCCACAGATCGGGCACGCCGCCGCTCTTGGCCTCCCCATCCATCACCTTGAACGCCTCTCTCACAATCGCATCCTTGTCGCAGCCAACAACCGTGTTCGTACCCTGAGTTACCGTGACAGGTCGTTCGGTGTTCTCTCTGAGCGTCAAGCACGGCACCCCGAGAACCGTCGTCTCTTCTTGAATGCCACCCGAGTCGACGAGAGCCATTCTCGCTCCCTCTTGCAGCCTGATGCTGTCGACGTAGCCGAGGGGATCGATCCGGGTGAGGTTATCCATCTCACCGAGACACTGGTCGAGTCCAAACTCGTTGAGCTTCTTGCCAGTCCGGGGATGCACCGGGAATACGATCGGAATCCTCTCCTGAATCGCCGCGAGCGCCCCGAGGATGCCCTCGAGCCGGTCGACGTCGTCCACGTTCGACGGGCGGTGAAGGGTGACCAACGCGTACTGACCGAATGCGAGGCCCAGGCTCTCGATGATGGAAGATGCTGCTGCCTTCTCGCGAAAGCGGATGAGCGTGTCGATCATGACGTTGCCGACCCTCCGAATACATCGTTTCGGTACTCGCTCAGCCAGCAGATTTGCATCGGCGTCCTCGGAGTAGGTGAACAGTAGATCGGCGACGGCATCGGTGGCGACGCGATTGACCTCCTCCGGCATGCGGCGGTCGCCGCTGCGCAGTCCGGCTTCCACGTGAGCCACGGGAAGATCTCGCGCCGCAGCGGTCAGAGCGCAGGCGAGCGTGGATGACGCGTCTCCCACAACGAGAACGAGGTCGGGTGCCTCGGAGCGCAGAATCGGGTCGAATTTCGCCATGATGTCCGCGATCTGCTCGCCCGGTGAGCCCCTCTTCGCGTTCAAATAGTGGTCTGGTGGATCGAGCTCGAGCTCGGCGAAGAAAACATCGGACATCTGGTAGTCGTAATGCTGTCCGGTGTGAACGACGACGGGCCGATAGCGGTCGGGATGGCGCCGAAGCTCGGCTGCAATGGGCGCGATTTTCATGAAGTTCGGTCGCGCCCCCGTGACGAGGGTGATTTTCACTGGGTGTCGAGAGGGTATAGAGGTAAGAAAGGCTAAAATAGAGCAGCCGCCGAGGCGCGGCAAACTGCGAATTCGACGACCGGAACCGGCACCTGGCATGTCGATTGACTCGTCATTTTCGGCTGTCTATGTTTCATCGCGATAGTCTCTCCGCTGCGCGTCTCCTCCTTCCCGTTTCTCTCACGCCTCCTCAATTGTGGTGAGCCATATGGCCTCAGCCGAATTCGTCCATCTCCACGGACACAGTGAGTACAGCCTCTTGGATGGCGCCTGCCACATCGGGGCGACGGCCGGCCTCGCCAGCGAATACGGCATGCCTGCCCTCGCCCTCACCGACCACGGGAACCTGTTCGGCGCCATCGCCCACTACCGGGCCTGCAAGGAGTCGGGCGTAAAACCGATTATTGGCTGCGAGGTCTACGTCTCGATAGGCAGCCGTCACCTGCGCAAGCCTGCCAGAGGACTGACGCACGCCTCGAATCACCTCGTTCTGCTGGCGAAAAATCGCGCTGGTTTTCAGAACCTCATCAAGCTCACCTCCAAAGGCTATCTCGAGGGCTACTACTACAACCCACGCATCGACCGCGAGCTGCTCGAGGAACACTCGGAGGGTCTCATCTGCCTGTCCG
>CBDBIJ010000013.1:0-10927 GCA_965205655.1 Candidatus Latescibacterota bacterium | reverse complement strand
CGCCTGGACGGTTCGACGCCTCGTCGAGGAAGGTGTTGACGTCTTCACCTACGACCTTGGTTCCGATCCCTACCGGCTTCATCTCGTCATCGGTGATGAAGCGCTCTCGAAGGTGACCTTCCTGACGGGTGATGTCACGGACCTGCAGAGGTTCGAAGATGCCGTTGTCGATAACGGCATCACCCACATCATCCACCTCGCCGCTCTGCAAGTGCCCTTCTGCCGCGCCACACCCGTCCTCGGGGCCCAGGTCAACGTCGTCGGCACGGCCGTCGTCTTCGAGACGGTCAAACGACATATGGATCAGATCGAGGGGCTCGTATTTGTCAGCTCTTTTGGCGTCTACGGAGAGCCAGAACACTACCCGGCGGGCCCGCTCGCCTTCGATGCACCCCTCATGCCGCCTACGTTATACGGCGTATACAAGCAGGCGAACGAAGGCACGGCGAACATCTACTGGCGCGAACACGGCCTTCACAGCACCGGCCTCAGGCCATGTATCGTCTACGGTCCCGGCCGCGATCAGGGAAACACCTCTTCTCCGACAAAAGCGATGCTCGCCGCCTCTGTCGGTCGGAAATTCCACATCAACTTCGGAGGCACGATCGTCTACCACCACGCTGATGACGTGGCTGCCGTCATGATCGCCGCCGCCCGCAAGAGGCTGGAGGGGGCACCGTGCTTCAACATCGGCGGCAGTACCATCTCGGTGGAAGAGATCGTCGCCACGATTGAGGAAGTGGTGCCGGAGGCGGCGGGAAAAATAACCTACGACAAGATTCCCCTGCCCCATCCATCCAGCGTCGACGACTCGGCGCTGAATACCGCACTGGGACCAATCGCGTACAGATCGTTTAACGAGGGTGTGCGGGATACACTGGAGCTCTTCGGGGAAGCGCGTGAGGCGGGTCGCCTCGATCTCGAGATGGCTCTCAAAACCTGAAACTCGATGCCGCGAACTCGGCGGCACTATCAAAGGGCGAGCAGTCTCCTTGCGTTTTCTCCGAGAACGCGGCGCTTGTCCGCGTCGCTGATATCGGCGGTGATGATCTTGCCGATCTGCGAGCGGGGATCCATGAGCGGAAAATCCGATCCGAAGAGAACCCGGTCAGCGCCGCCTTCGTTGACGAGCTGCTCGATGGCGCCTGGTGTTCTGAAGGTGGAGCACGTCTCCAGGTAGAAATTCGGATGCATCTGCGCCGCCGCGATCGCCTGGCTGCGGTATTCGTGGACATTGCCGCTGTGGCCGGCGATGAAGGTTGCCCCGGGAAAACGGCGGGCCGACTCTCCGAGATATTTTGGATACGACTGCCACTCGCTGCTCGTATGGGTGATGAGCGCGAGACCTCGTTCCTGGACAAACTCGTAGAGCGGATCCCAGCGACGATCATCGAGAGTGAACGCTGTGTACGGCGGGTACGTCTTGAAGGCTTTGCATCCGAGCTCGTCGATGGCGCGCTTCGCCTCAGACACCATCTTGTCCGCACTCTCGGGCCAGATGTAGGCGAAAGGAATGAAGCGCTCGGGATGCTTCGACGTGAAAGCGATCGTGCGATTGTTGCTCTCCCGACTATCGGCGTCGAAGATGTTGAACAGGCAGGCCTTGTCGACGCCGGCTGCGTCCATCGTCCTCAGCATCGTTTCGGCATCATCTGTCATGCCGATACTGTCCCAGCTGCCGACGTGGCCGTGAAAATCGATGACTTCGCTGCCGTCAATCATCCCACTGGCCTCCGAGCAGTGCATTGACGTTGCCGGCACACACGAGGGCCAGCTCTTCTTCCGTGAACTCCTGCAGATGGAGCGAGTAGAGCATCGGCCCCATGGCGTAGCGCGGATAATATGACCCGTAGATGAGGCGCTCGATGCCGAATTCCTCTTTGATCGGCTCGATCTGGGCCATTGTTTCGTATCGACTCAGCTCCAGCCGGGCCCGGGGCAGCGCTCTCAAGGCGGGCCGCACGCTCGAGGCGTGCATCTGGTGGGCGCCGACCAGAACCGTGTCGAGTTCGGGAAAGCTTTGCAGCAACGCTATGAGCGACGGGATATCGTTGTCGGCAATGGAAACCCAGAGCGGAATGCCTTCCGAGCTCGCCCACGAGAGGAGATCTCCATAGATCCAGTCAGTCAGTGGCACTCCCGCCGTGGTCGTGTCATGGAGACGCAGACTGGTGACGCGACCGCCGGCGTGATAGTCCCGCGCCTGCTGCAGCGAGTCGGGCCAGCTGTCGACGACCCATTGCGGCGCGAGATCATCCCTGCTGCCAATGAAGCTCTCGAGCCGCTCGTTCCCTTCGGTCGCGCTCCTCGCCTCACCCATGCGGTGATAGACAACAGCCCGACTGACACCGTGACGATTCATCTCCTCGAGTAGCTCATCCGCCGTCTGCACCGGGTTGATGTCGTCCCGTTGATTGCCGACGCCGACATTCGCATCGATGACGGGGACCCTCGCCCTGAAACTCAGTCCTCCCATGGCGGTTTATCTATCTACCCTCTTCCAGCTGCTCAATCAGTTGCTGACGTGTCTGTGCGAGTAGATTCGAGTCGCCGGTGTAGTTCGTCAATGACTGGGCGAGAATGTCGCATAGCTGCCTGGCGGCCGCTCCTTCGTCAGCGTTGTGCTGGGTGAGCATGTGGAGAAGCTCAAATTCCTCGATGCCGTCGCGGATGCATTCGAACCGGATTGTCGTTATCGGGCCCTGTGGGCCGGGATAGAACAGGCACCCATCTCCGTTTGCCGTGCCAAACGAGGCGGGGTTCCATTCGATCCGGTTGTCTTCTCTGTCGAGTGACATGGGCGCGATCTGATTCGGCCAACGATTGAGATAGTAGTACAGAAAACCGCTGATACCTTTCTGATACGTCATCCACCACAGGAGTCGAGCTTCGAGAGCGGGGTATTCGACAAACCAGTTCGCGAAGGGTTGGGGCGGCGACACGTAGATGTACCACCAAACCTCTTCTCCCGACTGTCGAGCCAGCTCAGCCGCGTCCTCGTCGTAGACTGCCATCGACGGCACCCAGATGTCGACGAAGGGCGCCAGGCCTGTCTCGAGTCCAAAGCTGCGATCCCGAGCGGTCGTCATCGTTTTGATTTCCGGGTAGCGTCTCTTCAAGAACCCGAAGACGCGCCGGAGCTGCTCGAACTGGTCCGAGGCGACCTCGTCGAATCCGTAGATGTAAGCGCGATTCGCGATCCCCGCCCGCCGCAACTGGCGCACGTGCGGATCGAGGCGCGCAGCGAGCTTTTCGAGAGCGACGCTGTCGGCATCATCTGCTTTGACCTGTATGAGGTTGAAGGCGTTCAGCAGGCCGGCGCGGGCGACACCGGCCACCTCGTAGAGCGGCGGCGGGGAACGGCGGTACAAGTCAGTCACGTTGAGACGGTGCGCAGCGACGAAACTCGCGTACGGGCGATACATCTGCCGGGCCCGGCTCTTCCCGTACACCGTGTCCAGCATGAACCGACGCAGCGAAAAAGCGGTGCGCACGGTTGTGGTGTCAGGCAGAGTCGGGTGGTGAATCTCCACTTCAAAAGGCAGCTGCCAGACGATCGAGCTGTCGGCCTCGCGACTCAGGTTGAGCGTGATGAATCCGCGATAGAGGCCCGGCAACCTTTCCTTCCTCGAGCGCACCGAAATCCAGATCGGCATCGGCTCTTCCGGCCGGGCCGCCATGCGTGTCTTCGGCAGCAGTGGATCCGGCCACCAGCCTGTTGACTCGACGTCGTACTCTGATGGCTTCGCGGTTTTGACGTAACCGACCTGGAGCGCGGTGATATCCGCCGCCGGCAGCTCGTCACCTTCTTCACCGGGAGCGCTGACGAGACGGAGGCTCTCGATGTTGATCTCGACCGAGGTCCGGCTCCGTCCCAACACCACGAGCTGCAGTGCCTCGTGCTCGTTTCTGACCATCTGCATCCTTGCGGGCTCGAGATCGTCAGGGTTGTCATCGAGCAGATTGTAGATGGGCTGTCCCGCACGGGGCCAGCTGTCGAGACGGACCTTCTGCGTTGACGGCTCCAGCCAGGCGAGGAGCTCAGGCGCCTCCGGGCTGAGCTCGAATGACCCGACGTCGACGGCTGCTTCATCCCCACTCTCTGTTGTCGCCACTCGCAGGCGATACGAACCCGGCAACAGCCGCTTGCCTGTCGATTGCCAGGTGACCTGCAACCCGGAGCCGGCAAAACGGCGAACGGGGGTACCCTTCTGTTCAGCTACGAGCTCCATCGAGACGTTGGCGGCACGGCTGAAAGCAACGCTGACTCTGAATCCGCGACCAAAAGGGTCGACGGTGAGCTCCCGATGGGTGACCCGGAGGGGACCTGTCTCGAGGCGAATGTCATCGATGACCAGCTCGTAGTCGCGCTGTGGCTGCGTCATGTAGAAGTCGAGCAGGCGGATCTCGTCGAGATCGGTATGGACTCGCAGATCGCTCAGCGCCAGACTGCACGTTGTCCATTTTTTCGGCGGCACCGAGATGAGCTGTATCGAGCGATCACCGTCCCCGTCATCGACGCGAATCTTCAAGAGCGCGACGCTTGAATGGCTGTTCCAGGCTTCGAACTTAAGCGACTCGTAGCCGGTCCAGTCCTCCACGTCGAACAACCCGTCCCCGTACGACAGACGAGCCGAGGGCCATCTATTCTGGCCAGTGTGCCATTTCAGGTAGGTGAGACGCAGTCGGCGGTCTGGCATGCTCGCCTCGGAGGCAGCCAGAGAGGGAGCTGTTGAACCAGCGCTGTCGGCGGCGATTTCGATCGTCGCATCAACCTGGCGCAGCCGCCACGCCTCAAGGGCACCGTGGCGCTCGAAATCTTCGATGAAGCGAACGGAAGTGGACGCCGCGCTCCATGCAGTGTGAGCGCACAGGAGATGAAGGAGCGTCGCCATCACGATACCGGCGCCTCGCGGGCGGAGGAGGACGCGTCGCCGGACCATCCTCATCGCGGACGACCCGGCCCTGGAGGTCTTCAGCGCACTAGTGCTCTGTTAAGAAATTGAGCTTGTACTTTGTCATAAGTCGTTGTATCATGGAGACATATGTTGAATCCTTCTGGAGGTTTTTCCTATGTGTCTCCATGTTCGGGCGCCGAATGCGGCGGAATCGAAAGAGTTGGGCCGGTGGCTGAAGCGACCTCGCAACGCCGTGCAGATGCGCCGCGGGCAGCTGATCTCGTTCAGCGCCCAGGGTATGCGGGTCCAAGAAATCTCGGCGGCTTTGCCTCTGCACGAGGAGTATGTCCGCAAACTGATCCGCCGATACAACGAGGAGGGATTGGCGGCTCTGCGCACGCGGGCGCGCCCGGGTCGTCCACCGACGTTGACGCCGGAGGATGAGTCCGTGGTGGTGGAAATTGCCACGATGCCTCCTCGCGCCTTCGGCCAACCGTTCAACCAGTGGTCGTTGCGCAAGCTGACCGACTGCCTGGTGGGAAGGCAGATGATTCCCGAGGTCTCTCATGTGACCATCGGCAAAGTCCTGGACGAGCATAAAGTTACCTACCAAAGGACGCGCACGTGGAAAGAATCGAAGGACCCGAAGTTTGCCTCTAAAAAAAACGCATCAACCGACTCTACAAGCGAGCGCCGAAAGACACGGTCGTAGTCTGCTTCGACGAGCTCGGACCGGTCCAGATCAAGCCGCATGCCGGCTCTTCCTGGGCACCGCGGAAGCACCCGGTCAGGCATCGGGCAACCTACACCCGCCGTGGTGGCGTCAGCTACTTCTTCGGAGCCTATAACGTTCATGAGGACATCCTGTGGATGCACCACAAGAGAAAAAAGCATGCGACGGTCGTGCTCGACTTCCTCAAGGCCATTCGTTGCCGCTACCCCGAGGCGAAACGGATCTACGTGGTCATGGACAATTTATCGACGCACAAGACACCAACGATCTTGCAGTGGTGCCGACACAACCAGGTTTCGCCCGTATTCACCGCCACCAACGCCTCATGGATGAATCGGCTCGAATGTCATCTCACGGCAGCCCATTACTTCGTCATCAAGAATAGTGACCCTGACGACCATCGAGATGTTGGCCAGCGCATGCAGGAGTACCTGAAATGGCGCAACAAGAACACGCAAAACGCCAAGCTCACCAAAGTCCAAAACTCAATGCCAACTCTTTAACAGAGCACTAGCGGACGGCGATCGGTCGTCCGGGCGATCCCGTTCCACCCTTGAATCGTATTGGCGTGAAGACGAACATGAACTCGTAAACCTCGTCTTCGACGAGTTCGTCGTACACCATGTTTTCGAGATTCCAGATCCCTTGTTTGGCGATGAGCTCCGTGTGCACGGGAAACGCCATGGTCGGATCGGGATTGGGAATCACTTCGCTGCACCATTGATCGGAGCCGAACATGGAGGCATTCTGCTCGATCAACCAGCCTGCGACTTCGAGGCCGATCCCTGGAGGATCGGTGTTGTATTTCTCCGCATCGGTCCAGTATTTCGACCAGCCATAGCGGAAGAACAGGGCGTCTCCATCTTTCACATCCTTCTCCGACAGGCCCTGCCTCTTCAGCGCTGCTCTGACATCGGCTACTGTCACTTCGTAGCTGTGTTCGAGCGCCTCCACACCTTTCGTGCCAGCGACGTCGATGAGTATGCCGCGCGTCACGTAGGGCTTGACGTTTTCGATACCCAGCTTCTGGAGGCCGTACGGACCTCTCATTTCCTCTATCGGCGTGCCGTTGTAGAATAGATCCTTCTCGGTACCGTCACCCATAGTGGTGTGAATTCCGATGTGACCCGGACCATCGAATTGAGTGCCGACTTGCCCGATTTCGGTTGTCAGAACTTCGTCGTGCCAGATAACACCGTTATCGCCGAGAGGGCCCCCAGTTGGGGAGCCGGGAATGAACAGAGCATAGGTTCGCTGTCCGAAGAGGGGCATTTCGTGGTCATAGACCTGTCCGAGCTCGTAGATCTTGCCGGTCTTCACGAGACGTGCAGCTTCGAGAACCTTTTCAGGCGTCACCCAGTTCGAACCTCCGGCCTGGTCGTCCGCCCCCCAGATCGGATGTGGCCACCAGGGACCCTGTTCGCGTGTCTGCGCAGTTCCATCGACTATCAGAGTGTGAGACACGACGCCCACACAGAGAACTGCCAATAAACGGTGTCCGCTTTTCATGTTGACCCCCATTGTTTTCTTGGAGTTCGAGGAGCGCGCCATATTCATACTAAATTCCCATTGTCGTGTCCATGCACTTGACTTGCACCGGGCGGCGATTGTCGTCGTGTATTTGACAACTCAAGTGACTGCTCTCGAGCCCGCTTGAACGCAACCGCCCTGAACCGCGAAGTCTCCCGTCATCTGGCGGGCACGGATACTCGTCTCGTCCGTCTCGAACGGGATCTCCTCACCCATGCCGGCCCGGCACTACAGCAGCTGTTGCCGTCGGGCTCCTGGCTGCTCGTCGCCGACCGCACGACGTGGTCGCTGGCCGGCCCCAGCCTCGAGGCTTCTCTTCGGCGTGCTGAGCTTCCCCATCAGCGTTTCATCGTTGAGCCTCGGAAGGGCGGCACGAAACCGGTCGCCGGGGTCGCCGAAGTGGATGCAGTCCGGTCCTGCGTGGGAGAATCCTCCGGCGAGGTGACGGCCGTCATCGCCATCGGCTCCGGCACCATCAGTGACATAACAAAGCTCGCCGCCCAGCGCGCCGGCCTCCGCTGCGCCGTTGTCGCCACCGCTCCTTCCATGAACGGTTACACGTCCGGCATCGCCGCCATGATGATCGACGGAGTCAAGCAGAGCGTGCCCTGCAGGCCAACGCTCGCGTGCCTGGCTGATCTCGATCTGATGGCACAAGCGCCATACGAAATGATCACCGCCGGATTCGGCGACCTCATCTCCAGATCGGTGAGCACGGCGGATTGGTATTTGAGCCATGTCCTCACTGATTCAGCGTATGATCCCAAGCTTCTCGAGACGGTCGACGCCAGCGGCGAGCTCATACAGGGGATCGCCGGCAGACTGCCGCAGAGGGAGTCGGAGGCGATCGCCAGATTGACGGGCGCGCTCTGTATTTCCGGACTCGCCATGCAGTCATCTTCCGCTCCGGTCAGCGGCGGAGAGCACCTCATCAGCCACTACCTCGACATGACGGCACCAGAATACGGCGCCACTGCCGATCTCCACGGACGACAGGTTGGCGTCGCCACGCTCGCCACGACATCCCTTTACGAACAGCTGCGCAGCGCTGAGCTCACTCGGGATGCCTCGAGCACATCGCCAGCTTCGTGGGCGCAGGTGGAAACATCCCTGCGGCGGCATTTCGGAAAGCTGTCCGGTTCTGTATTGGACACGGCGCGCCAGACCCACGGCACGACGGCGCAAAGAGCGGAACGCCTGGCGAGATGGCGCAACGACGCGGACGCCATATGGCAGGTGCTGGCAGATCGCCTGCGCAGCCGTGCAGATGTGCGATCCGACCTCCTTGCCGCGGGCTGTCCGGTTCGCTTCAGCGCCATCGGCGTATCCAGGGAACGGGCGCGATCTGCCCTCATGTTCAGCCAGCACATCCGATCCCGGTACACGATACTCCATCTGTGCAGCGAGCTGGGGCTCCTCGGGGTCTGCGCCGACCAACTGATCGAACAGCTGGAGCACACATTCCCGTGACGACGGGTTCCCGTGTTTGTTTCTTGGCAGCTTCAGGTTGTCCGACTATGCCAGCGGTGTACTTTCTGAGTCTGATATTGCAAATCGCAACTGTCACATGGTGGACGAGGCTTGAGCGAAGGCGACGCGACCACGATGAGCAAGGAGGACCTTCTCGGTGAGGTCCTCGCTTTGCGGGAGGAGCTCCACGATCGCGGCCAGCGCGATATGGTCCAGGACCTGGCCTTGTCGGAGGCGCGCTACCGAGCCCTGATCGAGGGCAGCTCCGATTTCATCTACGTCCTCGACAGCGACGGCAATTTCACCTTCGCCAACGCTGAAATCAGCAATCTGCTGGGATACAACCCCACTGAAATTATCGGCCGCCACTACAGCGAAATTCTCCATCCCATGGATGCGGAGACCGTCGGCCGGGCTTTTCACGAGCGCCGCACCGGTGAGCGTGCGGCCCGGCGGGTCGAGGTCCGCTTGCGATCGCGGGCCGGCGATACGCGCGAAGTGGAGATGGACGTTCGTCATTTTTCCATCAGCGCCAGCGGCCTTTACAAGGGCAGCGATTTCGTCGGCACCCACGGCGTCGCCCGCGACATCACGGAGCGCAAGTACCACGAGTCGCGGCGGATGGTCCTGCAGCAGGTCAGAGAGACCGTGTGGAGTATGGTTGGCGCCGACGACATCACGAAAGTGCTCGAGAGCATTCGCGTCGGCCTCGAGAAAATGACGGTTCCTTTCGCCCACTGCGCCGTAAACGTCGTTGAGCTGACGGAGCCGGCCATGCTCCATTCGTACAGCTCATATGGCTCCTCCGGCATCTCCAAACAGGGCGAGTGGATGATCGCAGATACCCAGAGCCATGCCGCCCTCGTCGCAAACACCTGGCGCGGCTCCGAGCTCCTGTATAGACCCGACCTTGAAAGCGACGACCCTCACGAAGAGCGGGATCGCATCATTGAACTGTTCGGTCTCGTGCGCTCTATCGTCGACGTGCCCTTCTCTTTTGGCACCCTGACCATCAACAGCACAGTCCCGAACGCTTTCTCCGAACGCGACATCAGCTTTTTTGAGGAACTCGCTGAGGTACTGTCCGAAGGCTTTCGTCGCGTCGAGGATCTGCAACAGCTGGCGCTCTCCGAACAGCGCTACCGGACGCTCGTCGAGACCCCGAACTTTGTCGTCATGCTCCTGGACGGAGAAGGCAACTACCTGTACGTGAGTCCTCAGGTTGAAACGTGGCTCGGCTATTCACCCCAGGAATTCTACCGCAACGCCGACATCCACTCGAAAATCATGCATCCGGAGGATGTCTCCACGACCGAATTCTTCTACGAGGTTGATCGCACGTCGCCGAGTCCCATGGAGTTTCGCTGGCGGCACAAGGACGGCAGATACCTATGGGCTTCCGGCTCGGTCTTCCCGATCTATGAGAATGCGGAGGACGAGCAGGTCAACAAGGTGAGCATGATTCAGGTTGTCGTGCAGGACGTGACGGAGCGCAAGGACGCGGAAGAGCGCATAAACGCCTCACTCGAAGAGAAGGAGGTTCTCCTCAAGGAGATTCACCATCGCGTCAAGAACAACCTGCAGATCATTTCAAGCCTGCTCCATCTGCAGTCCGAAAAAGTCGAGGGCACGACATTCCTCAAGGCTTTCGATGACAGCCAGCACCGGATCCGCTCGATGGCGCTCATCCACGAAGAGCTCTACGAGTCCGCCGATCTGGCGCGCATTGATTTCGTCAGCTATGTCAGACGACTCACCGACCATCTGTTCGAGTCCTTTGGCACCGATCGGCAGCGCATTTCACTCGCCGTCGAGATTGACAGGGTCCTGCTGACAATCGACAAAGCCATCCCTCTGGGCCTGATCATCAACGAGCTCGTTTCCAATTCGTTGAAATATGGCTTCGACGATTCTCGCAAGGGGCGGATTCTTATCAGGCTCGCGGCGAGCGAAAAGGATGACACGTTCACGCTCTCCGTCAGCGACGATGGCAGCGGATTCCCGTCCGACATCGATCTCGAAAGCACGGACACCCTGGGGTTGAGACTCGTCAATACTCTTGTTGGCCAGCTCAAAGCCCGGCTCGAGCTCGACCACTCTGAGGGAACGACATTCAGAATTATCCGTTCCTGATCGCCTGCCAACTCACTTCCTGCAGCGGCTGATGGATTGGTCAATTCTTCTTCTCGACGCTTTACCCCTCCTCGTCTTCGTCATCGTCGACAGTTTCAGCACCATGCGCCGCGCCGTCCTCGGCGCTCTCGCGGCGGCAGCTCTTGAGATCGGTTACAGCCTG
>CBDBIJ010000012.1:0-54978 GCA_965205655.1 Candidatus Latescibacterota bacterium | reverse complement strand
TGTCGAAGCTGGCGCGTCGGATCGCGTTGAACATTCAACGGATTCTCCTCGGCGAGAATGCGGGCACACTCACCGTCGTCTTCCAGCGCAGCGATCGGCTCACCATCAACATGGCCACGGCACGGGCGATGCAGGTGTATCCCAGCTGGAGTGTCGTCAACGAAGCCGAACAGATCGCAGCCGCGGAGAAGCCGGTGGTGCGGCAGCTGACGCTGATCGCCGCGGTCCAGGAGGCGGTTCGATCGAATCTCGATCTCGCGATCATGGGCAGGGCGGTGGCAGCGGGCGAACAATCGGTGCGACAGGCGAAAGCCAATCTGCTGCCGCAGATCGGTCTGAGCGCAACGGGAATCGTGGCCGATGAAGCGCTGGCGAGCCCGTTCCAGCGCCGAGCGTCAGGTAGACGGAACGAGCACGGTGACCCAGGTCGTCTACTCCGAGGCTGCACGGGCGAACGCCAGCATCCGCGGCGATCTGCAGCGCGGCGCTCGCGCAGGAGCGGGAGCAGGTGAAGCTGAACGTCGCTCACGAAGCGGCCACGGCCTATCTCAACGTGCTGCGGGCGGAGACCTTCAAACGCATACAGAAGAACGACCTCGATCTCACAAGGTCGAACCTGGAGTTGGCCCGGGTGCGACAACAGATCGGCATGTCCGGTCCAGCCGAGATATACCGATGGGAGTCTCAGATGGCCACGGCGCGCAATGCCGGTATCCAGGCGAACACGCAGCGCAACGTCGCCCAGATCGCCCTCAATCGAATCCTGCACCGCCCGCTCGAGGAGGACTTCGACACCCAGGAGATCGGTCTGCACGACGAGAATCTGATTACCCACGATCCGCGCTTCATCCGCTTCATCGACAACAAGCACAACTTCGGCATCTTCCGGAACCTTCATGGTGGAAGACGGCATGGCGTCGGCGCCAGAGCTGAAGGGCCTGGACGCGGCCATCGCAGCCCAGTCGCGCGTCCTGACCATGGCACAGCGGGCACACTATCTGCCCACCGTCGCCCTGAAGGGAGACGCGACGCGGCACATTTCCCGGGACGGTGAAGGCTCGGGGATCGATCCGATCGGTGGGGACGCAAACTGGACAGTGGGACTGAACGTGACCTTTCCGCTCTACCAAGGGGGCGCCAAGTTCGCGGCGTCGAAGGAGGCGACCGAGGAGCTGGAGGGCTTGCGCCTGCAACGGCAGGCCGTGGCCGAGCGAGTGGAACAGCGGATTCGCTCGGCGCTGCACCATTCGGGCGCGGCCTACGCCGGCATCGGATTGTCCGAAGAGGCGGCGATAGCAGCCGTCAAGAACCTGGAGCTCGTGGAGGATGCCTACGGTCGCGGTGTCGTCTCCATCCTCGATCTGCTGGACGCACAGAACGCCCAGCTCGTGGCGGAGGAGGGGGCGGCGAATGCGGTGTTCGATTTTCTCCTGACGCTCATGGAGGTCGAACGCTCCATAGGAAGTTCTATTTCTTCGCCGACGAGACGCACCGAGAGGCGTGGTTCGCGAAGACGGATTCATTCTTCGAGAAAGCCGGTGACAGATGATTTCCGACAATCGATACGGGTGTGCGTCGCAGCGTTCGTGGAGGGTGAGGTTCGCCGCCTATTGGATCACGGCGGCATTGGCAGCACCGGTGCTGGTGGGATGCGGCGAGGAGCCGCCGCCGCCGCCGCCGATCATCAGACCAGTACGCACCGAACTGGTGTACGCCACCGGTGGCGAGCGCACGCGATTCTTTTCGGGCACATCACGGGCGGCAGTGGAGTCGAAGCTCAGCTTCAAAGTGCCCGGGACCATCGAACGCGTGTTGGTAGAGGTCAGGCGACCGCGTAAAGCCCGGGCAGTTGATGGCCGAGCTCGACGACAGGGATTTCGAGCTCCACGTGCAGGAGGCGCAGGCCGGTTTGGCGAGCGCCGAGGCGCAAGCGCGCAACGCCAAGGCCAACTACGCGCGGGTCCAGCAGCTCTACGAGAATCGCAACGCCTCGAAGAACGATCTGGACGCCGCCAGAGCGGGATCGGAATCGGCGCAGGAGAATGTGAATTCGCTGGCCAGGCGACTGGAGCTTGCAGAAGTACAGCTCAGCTACACGAAGTTGAAAGCCCAGCTCGACGGGTCCATTGCGGATGTGCCCGTGGAGCCGAACGAAAACGTGAATGCGGGACAGCCGGTCGTTCTGCTCACCTCCCGGGGTCGGCTGGAGGTAGAGGTGGCGATTCCCGAGGTGCTGATCGCCCAGGTAAGAGAGGGTGACGACGTGACAGTTCGCTTCGGCGCCATCAAGGACCGCGACTTCGGGGCGAAGGTGACAGAAGTTGGCGTCGTCTCCACGGGAGCGGCGACGACGTTTCCAGTCACGGTGAGGATGGACGAGGAAGATCCGGACTGCAGGCCGGGGATGGCGGCGGAAGTTGGCTTTGAATTCGGTGGTCGCGGCGGCAGGGAGCACATCTACGTGCGCGGAGTGGCGGTGGGCGAGGACCGCAAGGGGCGCTTCGTGTTCGTGGTGAAGACGGACGCTGCCGGGACGACGAAGACGGAGCGTCGCCCGGTGAGCATAAAGGGAGACGTCGGTGACGGCGGGTTGATGGAGATCGTGGACGGACTCGAGGACGGCGAGCTTGTGGTGACGGCCGGCGTGAGTCGCATCGTGGACGGGCAACAGGTGCGCCTGCTGGCCGAGTAGTCAGGTGGCAAAAAAATGAACGCCACACGAGCTGCCATAGAGAAGAATAGGGTCACCTTCGTCGCTCTCGTCGTCGTCGCCATTGCCGGCCTGTCGGCCTACGGCGACATGTCGAGGTCAGAAGACCCCGGTTTCATCATCCGCGTGGCGCAGGTGATGACGCTGTTTCCCGGCGCCAGTCCGCAGCGGGTGGAACAGCTGGTGACGGACAAGCTGGAGAAGACGATCCAGGAGATGCGAGAGCTCAACTTCGTCAAGAGCACGTCGAGGAACGGAGTGTCGTTGATCTTCCCGGAGATTCTGGCGAGCGAAACGGAGATGCGGCCGATATGGGATTCGCTGCGGCGCAAGGTGGAGCGGGCCAGCAGGGAACTGCCAGACGGGGTGATCGGCACCATCATCACGCTTACGGGGGAGGGGTATGAGTACGCTGAGCTGAAGGACGTCGCCGACCAGGTGCGAAACGAGCTGTTGATGATTCCCGAAGCCGCCAAGGTCGAGATCCAGGGAGCCCAGGAAGAGCGCGTCTTCGTGGAATACGACAACGCCCGTCTGGCCGAACTGGGTGTCTCGGCGTTTCACCTGATGACGACGCTCGAGAATCGAAATATCGTGCTGCCCGGTGGCGCTATAAACACCGGCGACGAGCGCATCGTCCTCGAACCGTCTGGCAACTTCGAGTCGGTGCCGGAGCTACGGCGCACGATCGTCAACGTGCCGGGAAGCCGGGATCTGCTGTATCTCGAGGATATCACCGATGTCAAACGGGGCTACATCGACCCGCCGAGCCACACTGTGCGGTCTTCCGGGGTTCCGGCGCTGGCGATTTCGATATCGCTGCGCGAGGGAGGGAACCTGATCAGCCTCGGCCGCGATGTGCGGGCGAGGATGGCGCGGATGCAGGAGCGCTACCCGATCGGCATCGAGTTCGATGTCATCTCGTTCCAGCCGGATGTAGTGGACAAGAAGGTGAACGACTTTACCCGCAACCTGCTGCAAGCGATCGCCATCGTCATGGTCGTGATGCTGATCAGTCTGGGTGTGCGAACCGGGCTCGTGGTGTCGACGCTGATTCCGATGACGATGGTGATGTCGCTGCTGGTGATGTCGTGGTTCGAGATCGGGCTCGACCAGATGTCGCTGTCCGCCCTCATCATCTCGCTCGGGCTGCTGGTGGACAACGCCATCGTCATGTCAGAGTCGATCATGGTGGGAATGGAGAGCGGACACTCGGCTACCGACTCGGCCATCGCTTCGTCCGCAGAATTGCGGGTGCCGCTGCTGACGGCGTCGCTGACGACGGCGGCGGCCTTTCTGCCGATCTACCTCGCCGAGTCGGACGTGGGAGAGTACACGGCGCCGTTGTTCAAGGTCGTGACGATCGCGCTGCTGTGCTCGTGGGTGCTGTCGCTGACGATGATCCCGATGCTGTGCGTGCAGTTCATGAAGGTGAAGCAGAAGGTCGGGGAAAGCTTCGACACGAGAATCTATCGCCGCTATCGGAATCTCCTGTTGCTGGCGCTTCGCCATCGACTGCTGAGCGTGATCGCTACCGTGGTCGTGTTCCTCGTCGTCATGCAGGGGTTCGGCTACATCCCCAACATCTTCTTCCCCGACAAGGATCAGCCGATGATCACGGCGGAGCTCGAGCTGCCGATCGGCGCGCCGATCGAGCGCACCCAGGGCGTGGTCACAGAGCTGGAGCGATTCATCGAGGAGGAGCTGCAGGTCGACGGCGAGAGGACGGAGGGCGTCGTCAACTGGGCCAGCTTCATCGGCCAGGGGCCGCCGAGGTACACGCTGACCTACTCGCCCAAAATGGCCAGCCCCGAATATGCCATGCTGCTGATCAACGCGACATCCTACGAAGTCGTCGGCGACCTCATTCCGCGCATCGAGCGCTTCTGTCTGGAAAACTTCCCGGACGTCATTCCGGATGTTCGCAGACTGCTGAACGGTCCGCCGGTACAGGACCCGATCGAAGTGCGAATCTCCGGCGAGGACGAACAAAAAGTCTTCGCCATCGTCGATCAGGTGAAGGCACACATGGCGTCGGTTCCCGGAGTCAAGAACATCAGCGACGACTGGGGGGCGCGTACCAAAAAGCTGGAAGTGAACATCGATCAGATGCGAGCCCGGCGAGCGGGTCTGACGAGCCGCGACGTGGCGGTCTCACTGCAGACGGTGCTGAGCGGTTTTCAGACTACCGAGTATCGCGAAGGCGACGAGCTGATTCCGGTGACGCTGCGCTTAATCGAAGCGTATCGGGATGATATCGGCAAGCTCGAAAGTCTGAACATCTTTTCCCAGATGAGTGGCGCGTCGGTGCCGCTCAAGCAAGTGGCCGATATCGAGGTGGCGTGGCAGCCGTCGAAGATACTGCGGCGCGACAGGCTGAAAACAGTGACGGTGTCCTCCCAGATCGAAGGCGAGGTGACGGCCCTGGCGATATTCGATCAACTGGACGGGTGGCTGAATGGAGTGGACTCCGACTGGCCGCTGGGGTATCGCTGGGAGTTCGGCGGCGAGTTCGAGGCCTCCGTGGAAGCGAACGAAGCGATCGGCGTCAAATTGCCGATCGCCGGCCTCCTCATTCTGATGCTGCTGGTGGGGCAGTTCAATTCCCTGCGACGCCCAGTCATCATCCTGGCGACCATTCCGTTAGGTCTGATAGGCCGTCGTCATCGGATTGCTCGTGGCCCGCTCGAGCATGGGGTTCATGACCTTCCTGGGTATCATTTCACTGTGCGGCATCGTCATCAACAACGCCATCGTTCTGCTCGACAGGATCAAGCTCGAGATCGAGGAAAACGGACTCGACCCGCAGCGGGCGGTGGTTGAAGCGGCGCAGCGACGGTTGCGTCCGATCGTTCTGACGACGTGCACGACGATCGGCGGCATGCTTCCCCTGTGGTACGGAGGCGGGCCGATGTTTCAGCCGATGGCAGTCGCGATCATCTTCGGCCTGTTGTTCGCGACGGCGCTGACTCTGGGAGTGGTGCCGGTACTTTATTCGATCTTCTTCCGGGTGCGATTCAAGGAGTTCTCGTATTGAGGGCTGCCGGCGTACCGGCAAGGATCGCAGCTGACGGTTCGAGCCGGCAATGGCGCGGTCTGGCGAGATGGCTGTGCGTCACGGCGCTGTTGACGGGGCCGCTGCACGGCGACAGCGGTCAGACGGCCGCGGCAAGCGACAGCGTCACGGCCTACGAGACGAAGCACTACCCAATTCTGACATTCCCCCAGACAATCTGGAACTATTTTGTCTATCCGGTCGGCCAGTTCACGATTTACGCCGAGCACACCGAGCTGCCGCAACGGGTGAACGACTGGTTTACGAACGCGGATCAGACGTTCGGCATTTTCCCCGCAGGTTCAACTCGGCGGCGAGACATCGACAGGTGGGGCCGTGAGGCTCTTCCACACGGACCTGTTCGAGCGCGAGAACATGCTCGACGCGTTCTACGTCTTCTCCAACAGCAATCGTCAGAGAGCCGAGTTGCTCTACACCGACGAAAACCTGTTCGGCGGTCCCTTCTACTGGAATGCGTCGGCCGACTATCTGAAGACGGACAACGAAGACGCGACGGTCAACGGGGGGTTTCAAGATGACGATCTGGCGCTTTTCGAGATTGACCGGTTTGACGGCGGCGCCACTCTCGGATGGAGGTCGAACGCGGGAGAGCTCGAGCTCTACAGCAAAAGCACAACGATCGAAGGCCGCATCGGCTGGGGTTCGCGTGATCTGAAACCGCACGACGCGGTGTCTTCGATCGAGGCGGGGATTGGGAAGACGGCGACTGCCCAGCGCTACGCCGGGCTCGGCAAACAGATTTCGCTGCTCTCCATCGTCGGCCGCATCGCCTACGACGATCGCCATTTCGCGGAGCCGGTACGACAGCTGTCGCATCCACTGATCTACCACTTTCCGGGGCGCGTGCTCGTAGAGCGCGACGGCATCTACCACAGCTTTCGCGACATCACCTTTCCGGAATCGGGCGGGCTGCTGCAGGTGGAGGCGGATTATGTGACCGGCTCGGATGATGCGCGCTTCCTGCGCCTGGGGGCCGAAGTCCAGCGCTTCCGCACCCTGTTCTGGCGCAACCGGATTGCGGCGGTGCGGGCGAGGCTGGACAAGGTGCACGGCATCGACGACGGCATCATCCCGTATCCCGACCTGCCGACGCTGGGAGGCAGTCAGCGACTGCGCGGCTACAAGCGCGGCTCATTGCGCGGAGAGGGGACACTGCTGCTCTTCATCGAGTACCGCTAGCCCATCTGGGACACGTGGAACGCCTTCCTGTTCCACGAGGAGGGCCAGATGTTCGATGAATACGGCGACATCGACCCCGGCGAGTTCAACTCCTCGTTCGGAGTGGGGGTGAGCCTGCGGACCGTGGAGGCGTTTCTGATCAGCGCGCGGATTGCCCACAGCGCCGAAGAGACCGCGCTGCTGGGGTTCTCGCTGGAGCAGGAGTTCTGATGGTGCGGTTCGCGACACCGGCGGGTGCAGCCGCGTGGGCGGGCGCAGGGCTTGTCATCCTGGCCACGACCGCGCACGGCGGCGAGCTGTCGTCGGGACCGATCAAGTGGTTCGATCCGGATGATCGGCATATCCCCGAGCCGGCGGAAATCGAGGAGAACCAGGTGTGGGATATCGCCGATCATACATTGTTCTTTCAGATCGGCAAACTGCTCGACCTGGGCTGGAGCGCCAGGCGCATCGGCAACCTCCTCAACGTGGCGTCCCCGCGCGAGGCGGACAATGTGAACGCGCTGGACGAAGTGCCCTCCTCCTCCTGGTACACGAATCGCCATTTCCTCCACCCCATGTCCATGGAAGAGCTCACGGAGGGGCCAGGCTTTGCCCATCCCGATGACAGCGGGCCGTGGGAAATCGTAAAGGGCAAGTTCGAGGGAGGTACGGCGGGGTTCATCATCAAAGACGCGGCAGGCGAGCGTTGTCTGCTGAAGTTCGACTCCGAGGGCAACAACGAGATGGGATCGTCGGCGGAGGCGATCGCCACGAAGTTCCTGCACGCCGCGGGCTACAACGTGCCGCGCAATTCCGTCATCTACTTCGATCCAGAGCTGCTGCGCATCGGCCCCAAGGCGACGGTGCCGACCGAGAGCGGCGGCAAGAGGCCGATGGAAGAGGCGGATATGCGGGGAATTCTGGACAACATCATTCCGCAGCCTGACGGCACCCGGCGCTGCGTGGCGAGCAGGTTTCTGAGCGGCACGCCGGTGGGAGTGTTCGACTATCACGGAACACGCGGCGACGATGCGAACGACCGGGTGGACCACGAGCACCGGCGGGAGCTGCGCGGTCTGAGGGTGATCGGCTCGTGGATGAACGACGCCGACCGCAGGGCCGCCAACACGCTCGACATGTACGTCGAGGAAGCCGACGGCCGGTGCTACATCAAGCACTACCTCATCGACATGGGCTCCGCCTTCGGCAGCAGCAATCTCATGCCTCACCCGCCCAAGTACGGCAACGAGTACGTGTGGGATCCCCGCACGGTGGCGCTGTCGATCGTGGCGCTGGGCTTTTATCGGAAGGGCTGGGAAGCGCCGCAGCCGATGAAGTACCCTTCGATCGGATACTTCGAGAATGCGACATTCCGGCCGGCCAGGTGGGTGCCCACCTATCCGAATCCGGCCTTTGAGCGGTGCACGAACCGGGACGCCTACTGGGGCGCCAAGATCGTCATGTCCTTTTCTGACGAGGAAATCCGGGCCATCGTGGGTAGCGGCAGGCTGTCGAACCGGGATGCGGCGGAGGAGCTGTCGCGTCTGATCATCGAGCGGCGCGACATGATCGGCCGATACTGGTTTGCGAAGGTGAATCCCCTCGATCACTTTGCAGTGAGGGGGGAAGAACTGTCGTTCACCGATCTGGCGGTCGCAGGCGGCCTGGAAACGGCGGAGGAATCCGAATACCGGTATCGCTTGCTCGACGAGCACGGCAAAGCGGTTGCCGATGACTCCTTGTTGGAGGGCACAGCAATCCCGTTTTTGAGCTCCTCGGATGCAGGGTTTCAGGGATACGAGATCGAGACACGCCGTCGGGGCGGCGTGTGGAGCAAGGCGACACGGGTATTCTTTGACGAGGGTCGTGATGGGCAGCTGCGGATAGCGCGCGTAGAGCGCGAAAGCTAACGATGGAAGCATTCGGCTACACATTCTTCGACGCTTTCATCCACTGGGTAGGGGAACTCAAGTGGGTGCTCGCCGCAGTTTTCACAATCTTCATCATCAAGCAGATACTGGCGTTCCGTCCGGAGGAGCGGCTGTTCACCCTGCTGATGTTTTCCTACTTCTTCTTCGTCATCACGAGCTTCTGGATTCTCAAGCCGATCAAGAAGATCGTGCTCGTCAGTCACTATCAGGAATCGAGCTTCGATCTCTTCGGCTGGATGCTGGACGGGGCTCAAGCCGAGCAAGTCGCCAAAATCCTCAACATGGTAGTCGCTCTCCTGGCGGCAACCGCGTTCTCCTATCTGTCCCGGTCGCTGCGACGGCAGCAGCTCACCTACGTTTTCTCCGCCTTCTTCATCGTCGGCTCGATATGGTATGGCTTCGCCCTGGACGATCCGGGCGGCTTCACGGTGTGGTCCTTCTACCTCTACGGAGATCTCTACAGCACTCTGATGGTGGTGACGTTCTTCGCGTTCCTCAACGACAGCGTCACGCCCGCCGCCGCGAAGCGCCTGTACGGGCTCATCGCCCTCGGTGGTCTTCTGGGAGGCGTCTTCGGCACTTCAACCGTCGCCGGTGCCGATGTCAGCTCTTCCGCCTGGTTGTGGATCGTGGCTCTGATCGCGGTAGCTCTCGTCGTCATCGCCATGATTGCCGGCGGTGTCGTACGCCGAAATCCACCTCCGGAAGTCCCCACGAGTGATCAGTCGCAGGCAAACTCTTCGGGCAATCCGGCCGTGGAGGGTGCGCGGCTCGCTCTGCGTTCCCCTTACCTGCTATCGATTGTCGCGATCGTCGGTCTCTACGAGATGGTTTCCAACATCATGGACTTTCAGTTTACCAGCGCCGGATTTCACTTTCTCGAACCAGACCTGGCAAAGGCCCACATCAAGAACGTGTTTGCGTTCACGAATTGGACGGCGCTGTTCGTGCAGCTTCTCCTCACGAGCTTTGTCATGACGCGATACGGAGTAGGAGTGGCACTTCTGTTTCTGCCACTCGCAGCGCTCCTCGGTTCGGCGGGCTTCCTCGTGTTCCCAGTGCTGCTCTTCGGCAGCCTTCTCAACACGGCGGACAACGGCTTCAGCTATTCCATCAATCAGTCGGCCAAGGATAGTGCTGTACGTGCCGACGACGCGCGACGAGAAGTACAAGGCGAAGGCGTTCATCGACATGTTCGTGCAGCGATTCGCCAAGGCTCTGGCCGTCGGATTGAATCTGGCCATGACAACGATTTTCGTCGGCTTCGAGGGAATCCGCTGGCTATCGTTGATCACCGTCCTCATCCTCGTCCTCTGGGTCGTGGCTGCCCGCTACGCCGGTCGCGCCTTCAAAGAACGCGAAGACGCAGCCACCGCTTCCTAGCACCCACATGCTTTTACCGCGATGAGCCGGTTTTTCGGGCGTTTGTTCGGCATACGGCGCCGGGAATTGTCGCGCATCGTCCCGCTGTCGAGCGCCTACGCCCTCGTCCTGGCATCGCTCTACATCCTCAAGCCGGCTCGCAACGCGCTCTTCCTCGACCGCATCGGCATCGAGCAGCTCCCTTATGTGCTCATGCTCGTGGCCCTGATCGGCGGGGGATCGGCGCTCCTTTTTACGCGCTACACCGCCGCGGTGCGGATCGACCGACTGATTCTGTGCACGTTCGTTGCCCTCATCGGGTTTCTTTTCGGGTTTCGACTTCTTCTGCCGTACGGATTCTCGTGGAGTTTCTACCTGTTCTACGTGTGGGTGAACATCTACGGCCTCATGGCCACGTCGTTGATCTGGCTGCTGGCGAATACGGTGTTCAACCCGAGAGAGGGTAGGCGCCTGTTCGGCACAATCGGCACGGCAGGTATCGTAGGCGCCATCTTCGGTGGAGCATTCACGAGCTGGGTCGTGACGATGGTGGGAACGGAAAACCTGTTGCTGATCTGCGGCGCCGCGCTCGGGGCGGCGCTACTGATTCTCTATCCAGTGCGCACCAGTGAGGTCACACCCAGGGCGAGTGAGCGGCGGTCGGGACAGATCGATGGCGGGACTCTGTCGGCAGTCAGGCGCTCGGAGCTGGTGCGGCTGCTGGGAAGCATGGCGGCGCTGGTGGCGATCGTGGCCGCCATCATCGACGTGCAGTTCAATCAGATCGTGGACGAGCATTTTCCGGATGTCGAGCAGAAGACGGCCTTCTTCGGTCAGGTCCTGGCCCTGTTGAGCGCCGCGAATTCACATACTAACCTGAATTATTCATAAAAAGGCTGTGGTATATTCAATTGGTCAATGCAACATTCTCCCCACTAATCTAATCATAGGAGATGTTGCACATGGCTCAAATGGGACGACCAGGATTGTCCGCGTCACAGAAGTCGGAGGTATGGCGTCGATGGAAGAGCGGCCAGTCGCATAGCGATATTGGTCGGGCGCTCGGGAAGCATCCGGCGTCGATTCATGGTGTCATCACCGCCAATGGGGGCATCGTACCAATGCCGCGTCGACGCTCTCGATGGGCTCTTGGCTGGGAAGAGCGTGAAGAGATCTCTCGAGGTATCGCTGCGGGAAAATCGATACGAATAATTGCGGCCGCTGTTGAGCGTGCACCCTCGACGGTTAGCCGAGAGATTGCCCGCAATGGCGGGCGGCAAAGGTACCGAGCAAACGTCGCCGACCAAGCAGCCTGGACGCGCGCCAGCCGGCCGAAATGCTGCCGACTCGCATCCAATCTTCGTTTGCGGCGAGTCGTGGCGGACAAGCTACGCCTGAAGTGGTCACCTGAGCAGATATCGGGATGGCTGAAGCGGGAGTATGCGCTTTTAGGAAATATGCAGATATCCCACGAAACGATCTATCGAACTCTCTTCATCCAGGCACGCGGGGCACTCAACAAGGACCTCATTGCGCATCTGCGGACGCGAAGGATGATGCGGCGATCCAAGAAGGCAAGCACACGCGATCAGCCGAGAGGCCGGATCGTCGACGCCGTATCCATCAGCGAGCGGCCTGCCGAGATCGAGGACCGCGCCGTTCCCGGCCACTGGGAGGGAGACTTGATCTCGGGGTCGAACAACACGCACATCGCCACGTTGGTGGAGCGGCAGTCTCGGTTCACGATGCTCGTGAAGCTCAACGGCAAAGACACCGAGACCGTTGTCAGAGCGCTGATCAGCCAGGTGAAACGACTCCCCTCCGCGGTGCGGTTGTCCCTTACCTGGGATCGAGGAATGGAGCTAGCTCGGCACAAGGAGTTCTCGATCGCAACTGACGTCGAGGTGTATTTCTGTGATCCTCAGAGTCCCTGGCAACGAGGCACAAATGAGAACACGAATCGCCTGTCTTCGACAGTACTTCCCGAGGAAGACCGATCTGTCGCCATTCTCCCAAGCCGACCTGAACAGAGTCGCTCTTCAACTGAACCAGCGCCCGCGGAAGACGTTGGGGTTCGTTTCACCCGCAGAACGCTTCAATGAAGGTGTTGCGTTGACTGGTTGAACTCGCGGTGACCTCTTGTACAACTGGTTGTTTTGCCCTGAGTTAGGGTTGGACACAAACAACAACCATTTGAGAGGACACCGCGATGGAAAGGTCGCAGATCACGTTATCCTTTGCAAGCATCTCGGGCAGGAAGATCGAAGCCGATTTTGACGGCGGCACGACGACCAGCGATGGGGGCGCCCTGCTCCTGCGGCAGGCGGAATCCAAGATAGGGATCGTAGACCGAATCGTAAGGGCGTTGTGTGATCGCCGACATCAAAGCTATATCGACCATACCTATACCGACCTCATCAAGCAGCGCGTCTTCCAGATCGCCTGCGGGTACGAGGACGCCAATGACAGCAACGACCTGCGTTCAGATCCGGCTCTGAAGGCAGCATGCGATCGACTCCCCCTGACGGGAGCCGATCTGGCCAGTCAACCGACCATGTCTCGTTTCGAGAACAGTATCAGCCGCACGGACCTCTACCGAATCGGGCTCGCGTTACTGGAAACATTCATCGAGTCCTACGACAAGCCGCCGAAGAAGATCATCCTGGACATTGATGACACGGATGATGCCACGCACGGTTCACAGCAACTGTCGTTGTTTCACGCTTACTATGACGAGTACTGCTACCTGCCCGTCCATCTCTACGAAGCAGAGACAGGCAAGTTGATCACCACCATTCTGCGACCCGGTCGTAGAATCCGTGGCCGCGAGGCCGCGGCGATTCTCAGACGCGTTCTGGATCATATCCTCATGGCCTGGCCGCAGGTGCAGATCACCTTGCGTGGTGACGCGCACTTTAGCACCCCGGAGGTGAACGACCTGTGCGACGAATACGGCCTGGCGTTCATTCTCGGACAAGCGGTCAACCAGAAGCTCAAAGCGCTCGGCGCACCGCTGATGGAGCAGGCAGCCGCCCTGGCGGAGCAGACCGAAAAGCCGGTGCGGCTCTTTACACGCTTCGATTATCAGGCCGATAGCTGGAGCCGTCCGCGCCAGATCATCTACAAGGCCGAGATTACGCAAGGAAAGGCCAACCCGCGTTTTGTGGTCACGAACATTCGGAACCGAACGCCCAGGTTTCTGTATGAGAAGGTCTACTGTGCTCGCGGACGATCGGAAGGGTTCATCAAGAATCACAAGACCTTCCTGAACTCCGACCGGACCTCCTGCCATCGATTCCCGGCAAACCAATTCCGCCTCTTCCTGCACAGCGCCACCTATGTGCTTGTGCACGCGATCAAACATATCGGCATGCGAGGCACCCAATGGACGACGTCCAACTTCGACACGATCCAACTCCGCGTCCTCAAAATCGGCGCCAGAGTACGGGAGCAAACCACCACGGTGCGCTTTCACTTTCCGACGTCATATCCGCTCAAGGACTTGATGAGGTTGATCGTCTACAACCTCGACACCGCGTAATGCGCACGATGACGACGCACCAAAAAATCGATCATCAGCACGACCAAGGGATCAGTCTGTCCGGAGGAAATGCAACACCGCCTGACACATCGACCTACGACCAAGAAACACGGACCCGAGAATCACACTTGAGCGAGAAACGCCTCAGTGCTTCATCATTTACCGAATCCCGATCAAACCTGAGCGAATTTATGAATTATTCAGGCTAAGTGCGACAAGAGGCGATCTGGGATACTGTAGTCTCCTAACCCGGCTAAAGGAAGGGAGGCTACGTTGGCGTATCACCAGATCACCCGTGAAGAACGATACATCATTTGGGCACTGAGACGAAAAGAGGTAACCGTAGCTGAGATCGCACGGACCCTTGGGCGGCATCCAAGTTCGATCTATCGAGAGGTCCAACGCAACCGTGGACGGGCGGACAGGTTCTACCGGCCTTTGCAGGCGCACGGCTACGCGCGCACCAGGCGCTCGCACTCGCGGCGGAACTTCCGCCTCTCCACCGCTGACTGGGATCTCGTCCAGGAACTGCTCAAGAACGACTGGAGCCCCGAGCAGATCGCTGGATGGCTCCGTCGCTACCGAATCCTCGAGATCAGCCACGAGACCATTTACCGTCACGTCTGGGCTGACAAACGACGCGGTGGCTCCCTCTACCAGCACCTGCGCGGCGCCACCAAACTGCGACGTAAGCGACACGGCACCTACGACTCTCGAGGACGACTGGCCGGAAAGAGGCCGATCGAGGACCGACCCGCCGCGGCCGACAACCGCTCCCGCGTCGGACACTGGGAGGCCGACACAATGCTCGGCGACGGCAGGCCGTGCGTCGTCACCCTCGTGGAACGAAAGACCGGGTACGTCGAGATCGGAAAGCTCAACGCGCGAACGGCCGACGAGCTCAGCCGACGGACTCTCCAGCTCATCCACCGCCAACCCCGCCCCGTACACACCATCACCGCAGACAACGGAACCGAATTCCACAGCTACGCCGACATCGAGCGCGTCACCGATACCCGCTTCTACTTCGCCAATCCCCATCACGCCTGGGAACGAGGCACCAACGAGAACACCAATGGCCTCATTCGACAGTACTTGCCCAAGAAAAAAAGCATGGCCGACCTTACCCAGTACGACTGCAACGCCATCGCACGAAAACTCAACCGAAGACCACGAAAACGACTCGGATATCTAACCCCAGAGGAGTGCTACAATCCTTAAGGTGTTGCACTTCAAAGTTGATGCTACGCGCCTTTGCCCTCCTCTTTCAGGTCGTGGCAACGCCGCGCATTCTTCGATCGATGGGAGTGGTCTCAGCCCTCCTGTTCCTGCCCATCAGCATGGCTCTGGGATCGGCCGCCGTGCTGATGGTCCCGGGGCTGGCGGCAGGCATCCTGGTCAAGATGGGCGACGGCAGCTTTCGGCACGCGATCCACAAGTCGGCGACGGAGATTCTCTATCTGCCTATTCCGGCGGATATAAAAAGGCGCACGAAGATGCTGCTGGACACGACGGTGGACAATCTTGCCACGGGCGCGGGGGCACTGCTCGTACTCGTGATGCTAAGGGTCTTCGGCGTTTCCTACGAGCACCTCAGCTTTTTGTCGCTGGCTCTGATCGCGGTGTGGTTGGCGCTGATCGCGCGCAGCCGCGGGGCCTACATCGACACGTTTCGCTCGGCGCTGCAGCGCCGGGAGATCGATCTGGGCGAGCTCTCTGTGGATATCACGGAAGCCGCCACCATCGACGGTCTGATAGGGAACCTCAATCCCGCCCTGCCCCGACGCGGTCCGCTGCCGGTCGGAGGAATCGGACGGGCACAGGAGCGGCGACTGAGTTACGCCCTGGACATGCTGGCTCCTGTCCGGGCCGAGCGGCTCGTGGAACCGGTGGCGAAGCTCCTCACCAATTCATCGTCAGCCGTGCGACAGAAAGCACTACAGATCTTGCGCAACCAGACCGGAAGGCTGCCGGTGACCGACATCGAGGCACTGCAGACAGACGAGGACCTCGAGGTGCGAATCGAAGCGCTCCATTTCATGTGCTGAACACGGGCAGGGGGATCGGCTCTCGCGGCTCAACGCGGCGCTGCGGGGCGGCGACAAGCATCTGCGCGGAGCCGCTGTGGGATATATCGCCGGATATGGGACCGACGAGGAGCACGATCTGATCGACGAAGCCGTTATCCGGCAAGCCTTCGCGGACTCGGAGGACGACGTACCGACACTTGTGCAGGCTGCCCGCATCCTGGGGAGTCTACGGGAGCCGGCACGAAGGCCATATGTGCGGGTCGCGATGGAGCAACTGATGGACCATCCCGTCCCCGATGTCGCTCTGCAGGCGATCGAAAGTCTCGGCCGGTTACGCGATCCCGAGTATGTGCCGTGGTTGCTGCAGAAGCTGAACGACAGAGCCTACAGGGCGGCTGCGCGCGCCGCTCTGGCGGCATACGGAAGCGATATTCTGCCCGAGCTGAACGAACGGGTGATGGATCGAGAGTTGGACTTTCCGTCTCGCACCCGAGCCGCGCGCGTGATGGCAGAGATCGTGGACCAGTCGACGGTGGACGCGCTCATGGAGCAACTGGATCGGGCCGATTTCGCGCTTCAGTACCACCTGCTCAAATCCTTGAGCAAACTGCGCAATAAGAAGCTCGCACCTTCACTTCGATGCACAGCGTCTGGGAGCGGAGATTCGTCGCGCAGCGCGGGCATACTACGACGCGATTCAAATTCTCGACATGTCCGGGTCGGACGAAAACGGCCGGGCGTCGGCACTTTTGACAAAGGCGCTGCGCGAGAGGCGAGAGCAGGCACTCGAGAGGATCTTCCGCCTGCTGGCGTTGCAGTATGCGGCTAAGGATATGTACAACGCCTACCTCGGAATGGTGAGTGGAGACCGTGCCACAAGAGCGAGCGCGCTCGAATTTCTCGACAACGTGCTCGATCGGGAAACGAAGGAGTACCTGTTGCCGCTGCTCGAGCAGATATCGACGGCGGCGGCGATCGAACACGGGCACAGAGTCTTCGGCGCGCGCTTCGCCAGCCGTGGCGCGGCGCTCGACGACCTGCTTTCCGGCGACGATCCGTGGCTGCGGGCCTGCGCCATCTACAGCCTCACGGATGGCGACCCGAGCGGCCATGCGGAGGCGGTGCGATCGATGGAGAAGGATCCCGACAGGATTGTGAGTGAAACGGCGGCCATGGTCCGCCGCATCGCCAACTTGTAGTTTATCAGTACACACACACACACACACGCTGGCAGAATGGGGTTCGAAGCTACGTGCTCACGACCGTAGAAAAGGTTATCGCGCTCCAGGACGTGGATATCTTCACACACGTCTCGACCGACCAGCTGGCTTTTCTGGCGGCGATCACCAGCGAGCGGGAGCACTCCTCCGGAGAAGTCGTGTACGGCGAGAAGGATCCGGCGGATTCAATGTATCTGGTGATTCGGGGTAAGGTGCGCCTGCATCGCAACGGGCTCGACATCACGACGGCCGGACCAGGTGAAAGCTTCGGGACGTGGGCTCTGTTCGACGACGAACCGCGCGTTTCGGCGGCGACGTCCGTAGAGGACTCGACCGTGCTGCGCCTCGACAAGGAGGATTTTATCGACCTTCTCGCCGACAACGTGGAGATTACCCAGGGTGTGATGAAAGCGCTGGTCACCAGAGTGAGAGGCCTCGTCGGCAGGGTCGGGGGCGGAACCGACAGCTAAGGCGTCGCGTCGCAGTAGCAGCGAGATTTCAGGAGGCATAAATGGCCGATTCGAAGCAGAAAGAGATCGTCATCATCGTCGATGACGAGGAGATGGTCCTCACCAGTCTCGAGTCCTTCCTGACACTCGAGACCGACTGGGATGTCCGGACGTTTACCGACCCGCAAGAAGCGCTGGAGCACATCCGGAGCACGAACGTGGATATGGTCATCTCCGACTACCTGATGCCGGACATGGACGGAATCACTTTTCTAGGAAAGGTGCGGAATCTGAAGCCGGAGGTGCCCCGCATCATCCTGACCGGCTACTCCGACAAGGAGAACGCGATCAAGGCGATCAACGAAGTGGGGCTGTTTCAGTACGTCGAGAAGCCGTGGGACAACGATCGCCTGCGCATCATCATCAGAAACGGACTCGAGAAGCAGCAGTTGCTGAAGAGCCTTCGGGAGAAGATCGATCAGATAAACAAGGCCCAATCCGACCTCCAGGGTATTCAACAGGATATCCTCAAGGCTTTTTCGTAAGAATGGAATCGACATCAGCCAGCCACACGGTCATCATCGTGGACGACGAAGAGATGGTGCTGACGAGTCTCGAATCGTTTCTGACTCTTGAGACGGATTGGACGGTGAAACCATTCCTGTCCCCGCTCGAAGCACTCGAATTCACCAGGGAAAACGACGTCAACCTCATCGTCTCCGACTTTCTGATGCCGGAGATGGACGGCATCACCTTTCTCGCAAAGGTCAGGGACGCGAAACCGGACGTGACACGCGTTATTCTGACGGGCTACGCCGACAAGGAAAACGCCATAAAGGCGATCAACGAAGTCGGCATATTTCAGTACATCGAGAAGCCCTGGGAGAACGACGATCTGCTCCTGGTGATCAGGAACGGATTGGAGAAATACGATCTGCTGAGCAACCTGCGGCTGAAAATCGTCGAGATCGACAAGGCCTATTCCGACCTGCAGGGGATTCAACAGGACATACTGAAGGCATTCGTCTGAAACGCGGCGATTCGGGCATGGACATTCAAAGCCAGATATCCCTCATACTCGATAGCGCTCCGGACATCGTCTACTCGTGGGATCCGGAAGGGAAGCTGACGAGCATCAACGAGTCGGCAGGTCTCGTGCTGGGCTACGAGCCGTCGCAGCTGATCGGCCGCTCGATCTTCGAGCTGATTCACCCCGATGACCTGGAGCAGTCGCGCGCCGGCGTCGCCGAGGCCGTGCGACGACAGGATGCGGATGTCCGCACAATCGAGGTGCGCCTCATAGGAAAAAATGGCGAGGTCCACGACTTCGAGATCCATCGCCGGCTCGTATTCGAAAACGGCGATCTACTGCGTGGCGAGGGGATCGCCCGCGATGTTACCGAGCAAAAGCTGGTTGAGGCCCAGCTGCACCGCTACAAGGAGATCATCACCTACTCGAGGATGCGGTGGCCATTTTCGATTGCGAGGGTCGATTTCTGGAAGTGAATCCCGCTCATGAGAGGATGCTCGGCTACACCTCCGAGGAGCTAAAGGGTAAGACACCTGCAATACACGCGGGCGATGAGAAATATCTCGAGATCGGCGAGAAACTGCAGAAGAGCGGGACCTACCGCGGCGAGGTGAAGTCGCGCACGAAGGACGGCCGCCACGTCGATATGGAAATCACCGTCTTCTCGGTGCGGGATGAACGAGGAGACGTGGTCTGTCGCGTCGGTTTTGGGCGCGACGTCACAGCGAGGAAGAAGGATGAGCGACAGCGACAGGAAGTGATGGAAGAGTTGGCGCGCATCAACACGCAGCTCCTCGAGATGCAGGACAGGTTGGTGCGGTCGGAGAAGATGGCGGCCGTCGGCAGTCTCATCGCCGGCATCGCCCACGAGATCAACACCCCGGTGAGTGCCATCCACAGCATGCACGATACCCTGATGCGGGCAGTGGCCAAGCTGAAGACGACACTGGAGGAGGAAAAAACCCGGAGGCGTGCTGCGAAGGAGGAGTGCTCTACCGCGCGCTGAAGGTGATCGAGGATTCGAACAAGGTGATCGAGACCGGGTCACAGCGGGTGGCGACGATCGTCAGCAGCCTGCGCAACTTCGCTCGACTCGACGACGAGGAGATGAAGGAGGTCGATCTGCACCAGGGGATGGAAGACTCGCTCATGCTGATCCACCACGAAACAAAGGGCCGGGTTGAAATCGTCAAGGACTACGGCGCTATTCCACCGGTGGAGTGTTTTCCTGGACGGCTGAACCAGGTTTTTCTCAACATTCTGAACAATGCCCAGCAGGCGATCGACGGCACGGGCACGATTAGGCTCGCGACCTCCCATAATGACGGCGACGTCACCGTGACGATCTCCGACACGGGTTCGGGGATTCACCAGGACAAGCTCGCCAAGGTATTCGATCCGGGGTACACGACGAAGGGCGTCGGCCACGGAACCGGTCTCGGGCTGTCGATCTGTTATGAAATCATGGAGGAGCACGGGGGTCGGATCGATGTGGAGAGCGAGGTGGGGAAGGGATCCACCTTTACGGTGGTCGTACCGGTGAAGTCGGCGACAACTACGTGACATTGGAGTATCGTGTAAGTACCTTAATTGTACTCAGGCCTCATTTGTATTCAGGCCTCCGGCCTGGGGCGAAATTCTCCCTGCAGTAGCTGAACTTCCTCCCACAGAGCCTTCCCCCTTCGTTTCCCAAGGGCGTCTTTGTCGACAAACGGTATCGGCACGCTGCAGGAGAAGTCCCTACACGCCGCCGTGAAGGAATGGTACGCCGGCCCGAGCGATCTTCTCGAGGAGGAGGTGGCCGGATTCGTGGTGGATATCATGCGCGGCGATGAGCTGATCGAGGTTCAGACCGGCGGCTTCGCACCGCTGAAGCGCAAACTGGAACGCCTGACGGCAGCAGCCCACAGAGTGCGCCTCGTGCGCCCGATCGCGGCGGTGAAATGGATCCTGCGGGTGGAGGCGGATGGCGAAACTCGCATCGGCCGCAGAAAGTCGCCGAAGAGAGGGCGGCCCGAGCATGTCTTCGAGCAGCTGGTCAGTATCCCCGAGCTTGTCAGGCGAGACAATTTTTCGCTCGAGGTTCTGCTGATTCACGAGGAGGAGGTGCGCTGCTACGACGGCAACGGCAGCTGGCGCCACCCCGAGTGGCGGCGCTACGACCGGCGGCTCATCGAGGTGGTCGAGCGTCGCACGCTGACGGCGCCGGCGGATTTTCTCGCCTTTCTGCCGCCCGACCTCGAGCGACCGTTTACGAACAGACAGCTGGCCGAGGCTGGCGGATACAGACTCGCGCTGGCGGGAAAAATGACATACTGCCTGCACAGGATGGGGGCGCTGCGGATGGTCGGGAAGCAGAGGAACGCACAGCTGTTCAGCGAAGCCGAATGCGCCCGCGCAGCTGATTGAAAGGGACACAGATGCAAGAGCCCACTACCACTCGAGCTGCCCCGCGGGGCCTCAGGGGTCTGTTGCGCAATATCGGGCCCGGTGTGGTGGTCTCGGGATCGGTCGTCGGTTCCGGCGAGCTGCTGGTGACCACGAGTATGGGCGCCAAGGTCGGATTCGTGTTTCTGTGGGGCGTCATCGTCGCCTCGGTCGTCAAATTCTTCATTCAGCTGGAGCTGGGTCGCCAGTGCATCCTGCACGACGACACGACGATTCAGGCTCTCGACCGGGTGCCGGGGTTCCGCGTGCGGAACACCTCGTGGATCGCCTGGCTGTGCATCATCGGCTACTTCAGCGTCAATATCGGCCTCGCCGGCATCATCGGGGCGGTGGCGGGGCTCATGACGACGGTGTTCTCCGGCACGTCGACGAATGTATGGGCCGTCCTGGTGTTCCTCTTGCTTGGCGTACTCCTCTACCGCGGCCTCTACGACGATCTCGAGAAAATGGTGACAGTTCTGGTCGCGGCGTTCAGCCTCATCGTCATCGCCTCCGTCCTCATGGTTCAGTGGACGGAGCACGCCGTCAGCGGCGCCCAGCTGGCGTCCGGCTTTTGCTTCGACATGCCCGCGGAGGGTGCCTTCGTAGCGCTGGCGGTCATGGGCTCGGTGGGCGCGACGGCAGTCGAGTTGTTCATGTATCCGTACTGGATAAAGGAGAAGGGCTACCCGGCTTTTGTCGGTCCGCGGGACGATTCTGCTCAGTGGCAGGAGCGTTACCGGGGATGGATGCGAGTGGTGATCGCCGACGCCGGCGTCTGCACCGGCATCGCCCTCATCATCACCTGCGCTTACTACCTGCTGGGCGCCTCGATTCTCAACAAGCTCAACGTGCTGCCCGAGGGGTTCGGCGTCGTCGACCACGTGTCGCATATCTTCACCGAGTCGATCGGCGGCTGGGCCAAGAGCCTGTTCATGTTCGGCGCGTTCTGCACCCTGTTCTCCACCTTGCTCGTGTTCGCCGCAAGCACGGGACGTATCGGCACAGATTTTCTGCGCCAGATCCGCGTCCGCGGCATGGAGAGCGCGGAGGGCCGCAGGCGCATGATAAGAATTCTGCAGATCGCCTTCCCCTTGCTCTGGCTCGTCATGCTCGTCGGCTTCACCGAGCAGCCTTTTCTGATGCTCCTTTTGGGCGCCAACGCCAACAACCTGCTGCTGATTCCCCTCGCCTATGCGGTTTTGCATCTGGCGATGAAGACAGTCAAAGAAGTGCGCATGCCGATGTGGATCGAGATCGGCCTGATGGTGACGATCTGGGTGATCATCAACTTTACGGCGATCAATCTCTATCTGAAGTGGACGGGAGGTGGTGGCGGACACTGAGGGCGTGTCCGGTTTCGGCACTCAGCGCGTGTCAGAGGCCTGGCTTCGATTGAGGGCCACGAGGTCTTCGTAGTTCACACCCGATCCGCCGAAGATATCGAGCGCACTGCCGACGGTGAAGTCGAGCCGTCCGGCGCCGAGACGCTCGATCCGCTCGATATCCTCCGCATCGCGGATGCCGCCGGCGTAGGTCGTCGGTATGGGAGAGACCTCGCCCAGCCGCCGCACCAGCTGGGCGTCGATGCCGCCGCGCTTTCCCTCCATCTGAGTCGCGTGAATGAGAAACTCGGCGCAGTGCTGTGCCAGCATCTCAAGGTTTCGCTGGTCGATGGCGAAGTCGGTCAGCTGCTGCCAGCGATTGGTAGCGACGACGTAGGTTCCCTCCCTCGGGGCGCAGCTCAGATCGAGAATCAAGCGCTCGCGGCCGATCGACTCCTTCAGGCGTTCCAGCCGGTCGAGGTGAAAGCGCCCCTCCGCGAACAGATATGACGTGACGATGATGCCGGCGGCGCCTCGCTCGAGCCAGGCCCTGCCATTGTCGGGCGTCATGCCGCCGCCGACCTGCAAACCTCCAGGCCAGGCTCCCAGCGCCTCGGTCGCTGCTGCTTCGCTGCCGGGACCGAGCATGATGAGGTGGCCGCCATCGAGCCGGTCGCGCCTGTAGAGTTCGGCGAAGTGAGACGCCGGTTGCTCGGACGAGAAGTTCGTGCTCGGGGGGGCGTCGCCGGCACCGAGGGTAGAGCCGACGATTTGCACGACTCTTCCCCGATGCAGGTCGATGCAGGGGCGGAAGCGCATTGCGCGAAAATAGCGGCGGCCCCTCGGGGGTCAAGAATCGGGTTCGTACTGACTCAAAACGGTGTCGCCGTAAACCCTCTGACGAGTGCGCGCCAGGCCGCCCTGAGTCTGCGGCAACTCCAGGTGCTTGTGGTGCTGCACGGCGAGCATTCCCCGTTCGCTGAGAACGTCCGCTGCGGCGATCTGCTCCATCAATGAGATGGAAAGAGGGGCGCCATGGAGCTGGGCATCGTAGGGGGGATCGAGGTAGATGGTGTCGAAGCGCGCGGCCTGCTGCTGGAACTGAGGGATCAGCGACTGTGCCTTGAGCCCGAGCAGCTCCGCTTCCTCGACCCCCCATTCGGCAAACAGTTTGCGCAGGAAGGCGAGGCGTCTCTGGTCGGGTTCAACGGCGGTTACGCGGGCGCCGCGGCTGTAGGCCTCGAGGGAAATCTGACCGGAGCCGGCGCACAGATCGAGGAATGTCTGGCCCTCCAGGCCGCCGCCGAGGGCGGAGAACAGCGCCTCTTTCAGCTTCGAAGAGGTCACCTTGATGCCGCCGTAGCGGCTCGGATTGAAGGGGATAATGCGTCCTTTCAGGACGCCGGTGACTATGCGCACGGGTCGACATCCCCGCGACGCTCGAGGGTTTCATACGCCTCCCACGGCCGCAGCGCCCACGTGAGTCCACCGGATCTGGCCGCCCTCGACCTCGATGAGAAGGCCTTCGAGATCGTCCATCTCCGTTTTGACAGTAGCGCGCTCACCCCCCGTCCCCCGGGTGGCCATTTCACACTGGCCTGCCAGCGCTCCGGGCAGAATGCTGAGCTGCGCGGTCTTGTGAGCAAAGTCGAATTCACCGTCGCGAGTTTTGATCAATTGGGGCAGAATGAATTCCATTTCCGCCTCTTGTGCAATGCGGCCGCGGATGGCCACGTTGGGATCGCGATCGGAAAGGGCGGCACGCAAGTCTTCGAGCTCCGGTTCAGCCTGGGCGACGCGCTTGAGCATCTGATCCCGTTCCATGACGGCGACGAAGAGCTCGCGAAGTCCCTTGAGCAGCTGCATGAAGATCTTTTCGCGGGCAGGATAGTTGACGAGGTACTTGCGGTTCGCCCTGGCGATGACCCCGATGATGCCCTTGGCGAAGAACTCGCCCAGCGCGGCGTCGAGTTTCGCCTGCTTGTCATCCACTGAGCGATAGAATGAGCTCAGATCGACACTCACTCTGCCGTCGCTGTGCTCCACGATCTGTCCCACTGAGAAGTCGAGGGGAATGCGCAGGGCGCGGCAGGATTTGGCCATGCGTTTTTCGTCCTGACCGACTCGCCGGCCGAGGGATTCGGCCTGCGCTTTCGAGCGCTCCACGAGCGAGCGACAGGTCTCCAGGCGTTTCCTGTCCATGTCGTAGTCGCCGACCACGATGCGACCGGCTCCCATGTCAGAGCAAATTCGTATGTCACCGGCAGCCGTCAGCTGACTGGACCGGACGGTTCCGCCGACGTGAATACTCGACGCCGTTATCTGGGCGTCGCGCACATCGCCGCAGATCACCGCATCCCCGGCAACCTCCACGCGGCAGGGCATGTCTCCGTCGCCGACGATGCTGCCCTGCACGAGGATGGAGCCCTCACCCTTGACTCGCAGGACGTCGACGAGGTCCCCCTGGACGAGCACATTCCAGTCCTCTCCGTCGTAGACGGCCGGCGCTGAATCGGAAAGATCGAGGGACATCTCGGTGAGCCGTCCCAGATTGACCACGGCATCGACCGCTGACTGGATGTCGAACAGATCAGGCATGGGGGGAGTGGGAGCCAGCGCCTGAACTGGGAGTCAGCGGACGAGCGCAGGCACGATACCGAGGGCGCGAACCTGTTCGAGGGTGTCGGCTATGCTCATGGCGCTGTCCAGCAGTTGTCCGAAGATGTCGACGGTGACGGGTTTTTCCACGATGACGTCGAGGCAACTCCTGACCTCGTCGGGGATCTCGTCCGGGATAAACCCGGAGATGACGGCGATGATGGCGTGGGGGTTCATGTCGCGCAGCACGGCGATGATCTCCAGGCCGCTCACCCCGGGAAGATTGATGTCGACGGTGATGAGGTCGTAGCTCTGGCGCAGCACACGGGTCACGGCATCCTCCGCCAGACCGACCGCGTCGATCGTGGCGAAACCGCGGGCCGTGGCCACCTGAGAGAAAAAGGCGGTCACGGAAGGCTCGTCGTCGATGATGAGTATTCTCACGAGGCGACTCCTTTCACCCCTCACGCGGGGACGGAGGGACACAGGCTCTAACGCAACCCGCGTGCCAGAGCCGCCACAGTCGACCTAACTGACGTGCGGGTAGCGGGTTGGCGGTCCTGCTGAGATTCGTTCAGGTGGGGGTGGAGCCGTGGTATCGCGGGTCGAGGCCGCGCTTTCGCAGCTCGCGGGCTCCTAGCGAATGTCGTACTTCTTGAGGCGGTAGCGCATGGCATCGGCACCGATGCCGAGGGCGCGGGCGGCGGCGGCCTGGTTGCCGTTCGCGTGTCTCATCGCCGCTCTGATGGCGCGCTCCTCCAGAGCCGCCAGACTGGCGGCATCGTCGAGCTTCAGATCGGCGAATTCGCTCAGCGTCAGCGTCGGGCCGTCACAAAGGATGACGCCGCGCTCGATGAGATTGCGGAGCTCGCGCACGTTGCCGGGAAAGGCGTAGCGCCGCAGCAGCTGCTGAACCGGAGGCTCTATCTCGCCCACATCCTTGCGAAACTCCGCGGAGTACTGGCGCAGAAAGTGGTAGGCGAGCAGTAGGACATCGTCGCCGCGGTTGCGCAGCGGCGGCAACTCGATGGCGAACACGTTGAGTCGAAAATAGAGGTCCTGTCTGAAGCCGCCGTCGCGCTGAAGCTGGTCGATGTCCTGATTCGTCGCTGCCACCATACGTACGTCGATGGGGATCTCGCGGGCGCCGCCGACGCGGCGGATGGTGCGCCCCTCGAGGACCCGCAGCAGCTTCGCCTGTGAGGCGGGGCTCATGTCGGCCACCTCGTCGAGAAACAAAGTGCCGCCGTCGCCGAGCTCGAACATTCCCTTCTTGCGTTCCCGGGCGTCGGTGAAGGCGCCCTTCTCGTGGCCGAACAGCTCGCTCTCGAACAAGGTATCGGGGATTGCGGTGCTGTTGATGCTGATGAACGGGCCATCGGCGCGCAGACTGAGGCGGTGAATGGCACAAGCGACCAGCTCCTTGCCGGTGCCACTCTCGCCAGTGATGGGAACGGTGGTGCGATCGGCGGCGGCGACTTTATCGATGAGGGCGGCGACGCGGCCCATGGCATCGCTTGCGCCGATGATGGCGGCCTCGCCCCTGGCGCTGGCGTCGTGCTCGAGGGAGTCGAGTCTGCTCTGAATGCGCTCCTTTTCACGGCGCAGCGCCTGAAAGCGGCGGGTGCGTTCGAGCGCAGCCGTGAGCTCCTCGAGCTTGACGGGCTTGGCGAAGAAATCGAAGGCCCCCTCGCGCAGGGCGTCGATGGCTGTTTCCAAATCACCGTGTCCGGTGATGAAGATGACTTCCACATCATCGCCGCGCTCGTTCAAGGCTCTGAGGAACTCGATGCCGTCGAGGTCCGGCATCATGATGTCGCTGATGACGATGTCCGCCCCAGAGGCGGCGTAAAGCTCGAGCCCTTCGCGGCCGTTTCTCGCCTGGATGACTTCGTGTCCGAGACGCTCGAGAAAGGTGCCCACGGTCTCGCGCACACCCTCGTCGTCGTCGACGAGAAGCAGCTTGAGCTGCGATTGCTCGGATGTTTCCATGGACAGTAATCTGACTCGAAGTTTGACCCTCATACAAGGGGGTCGTACCATTGGGCGCCGTAAAAACGATAAGACCTACGAACAACTGATAAGACACTCTTCAACTATGTCATCGACGTTCGACATCGCGGTGCTGAAAGGGGACGGCATCGGCCTCGATGTGGTGGACGAAGCCCTTCGGGTTTTAGAGCGAGTGTCCGCGTCGGGCGGTCCCGAATTGCGCTTTGAGGAATATCCGGCGGGGGCGGATTGCTATGTGGAGTGCGGCACGCCGCTTCCGGACGACACAGTGCAGGCCTGCCGCAGTGCGGATGCGGTTCTTTTGGGCGCCATGGGTCGACCGGACATTCGCTGGCCCGACGGCACGGAGATGCGGCCGCAGGTCGACCTGCGCTTTGAGCTCGACCTCTACGCCGGGGTGCGGCCTATCTACCTCTACGCCGAGCACCACACGCCGCTGAAAAACCTCGGGCGCGGCGACATCGACATGGTCATCCTACGGGAAAACACGGAGGGGCTGTTCGCCTCGATGAACGGCGGCATCGAGCTGCGCGGCGAGACCGCGGTAGACTCGATGGTTATCACGCGAGTCGGCACCGAGCGGGTGGTGCGCTACGCCTTCGAGCTCGCCCGCCAGCGCCGCGACGAGCGCGGGGGAGACGGGGAGGCGGCCGTCACCTGCGTAGACAAGGCAAACATCTTCAAGTCGATGGCGTTCTTCCGCAGCGTTTTCGACGATGTGGCCGATCAGTTCGAGGACGTCGGCCGCGCCCACGAGTACGTCGACGCCATGGCCTTCCACCTCGTGGAGCGACCGCAGGTCTACGAGGTGCTCGTGATGGAAAACATGTATGGGGATATCATCTCCGATCTGGCGGCCGGGTTGATCGGCGGAATGGGCATGGCGCCGTCGGCAGATATCGGTGAGCAGTCAGCCGTGTTCCAGCCCTCTCACGGCACGGCGCCGGACATCGCCGGACAGGGTATCGCCAATCCGGTCGCCACGATTCTGTCGGCGGCGATGATGCTGCGCTGGCTCGGTCATCGTCACGACGATCAGTCCGCAACCGCCGCGGGGGGTCGCGTCGACGAGGCGGTGAGCCAGGTCATGTCCGACCCGGCGGCGGCGACTCCGGATCTGAAGGGGAAGATGACGACGTCTGAACTGGGACGGGAGATTGTCGCGGCGCTCGGCTGAGTCAGGGTACGACCGCTTCCTCCCCGATGTTGTCACGGATCCATTCCCGCAAGGGGACGTCGGCATCTTTGGGCGAGGTGTAGCCGTGACCGCCGGTGGCGCTGGCGCCCAACAACTGCCTTCGGATCGGATCAGAGCGGTCGAGCAGGTCGTCGACAGTCATGTCGTCGCGCGGCCGCAGCCATCGGTAGCTGTAACCGTAATACAGAACCTTCCGCGTCACGTTCACTCGATTGGGACCGGATGCATGCCACACGCGGCGATCGAAGACGATGGCCGATCCGGCTTTCACCTGCAGTGGAATGGCTCCCTCCGGATCCGATACACCGTCGTCGGGAAGAGCCAGATTGTTACTCAGATGGCTTCCGGGGATGACGTAAACATTGCCGCTGTCCAGTGTGGTCGTGTCGGTGAGGAAGAAGCCCACTTTCACGGAGACCCGAGGTCGCGGATCTGTTTCGAGATCGGTGTTCAGCTGACCGCTGTCCTGATGCCATCCCTTGCGCTTGGGCTCTCCCCCCTCACCGGGCGGCAGCGGCGGCACCGTCATCATATGAGTGTGGTAGAGCTGAATGTGCCAACCGAGAATCCCCCATACCTTCGGGAACGTCCTGGGCCAGTCTAACAGATCGAGAAACACGTCGTCTTTCCCTATGAAGTCGAAGGGATTGACTTTCGTGTGCGCATCGACGTCATGCTCTGTGCGGTACTGCTCGACTAGCAGGTCCGCCGCCCGGTTCAGGTCGCGCACCAGAGGCTCCGGAAGCGCGTCTTCGACGATGAGGTAGCCGGTTTCCTCGAACTGCGATCGCTCGCTTTCGGTAAGACAGTACTGCAGGCAGGACACATCCATCTCAGGTGATTCTCCAAGGGTTGCAGATGGAGCCGGAGGGCTCGTCATTAGAGCGAGTAATATACGGTGGAGATTCTCGATGAGCGACAGCATCAGCACGGCGGATATCGAATCCTACCGGACGAACGGCTATCTCGTCGTAGCGGGTCTGGTGAGCGCGGAGGAGGTGGAGATCCTACGCGCCGACGCGGCGAAGGTATGCCGCGGCGGCTACGACCACGAAAAGCTGCCCCCAGCCGACCCGTCTGTCAGCGATGAAGAGATCCTGAGTCAGTTTCTGTGCATCCACCAGCCTCACAAGATCAGCGAGGTGTTGCTCGAGAAGGGCGTCAAACACCAGGGAATGGCAGCAGCTCTGTCAAAGCTCATCGGACCGGACGTCAAGTGCATGCAATCGATGCTGTTCATCAAGCCGCCGGGCTTTCAGGGGCAGGCGTGGCATCAGGACGAAATCTACATTCCGACGCGAGATCGCAGTCTCACCGGCGGTTGGATCGCCCTCGACGACGCCACCGAGGAGAACGGTTGCATGCGGGCCATTCCCGGGTCGCATGGAGGAATCCTCTACGACCAGCGCGATCAAACTGATCCCGACGAGTTCGACAGCAGCGCCGAGTCGTACGGGTTCGACGAGTCGGGTGAGGAGGCGATCGAGGCGAAAGCGGGCGACGTCGTCTTCTTCAACGGCTATCTCCTGCATCGCTCGTTCAAGAACCGGAGCAGCGCATATCGCCGAGTCCTCGTCAACCACTACATGAACGCCTGGTCGAGACTGCCCTGGAAGCCCCATGAAGGCGAGTCACCGGCCAGGGCGGACTTTCGCGACATCGTCATCGTGCACGGGAGCGATCCCTACGGCTGGAAGGGGACGGTGGACGCGAGCGACATCGCCATCCGCATGTGCAAGGCCGCACACGAGCGAGCGGGCACAAGCTAGCCAGCGATGGATCGGCGTCGATTTCTGCACGCGGGACTGGGACTGGCGTCGCTGCCAGTGACCATGGCGCTGTTCGAGGATGTGAGTGGCGCCCCAACTTCAAGGTCCCTCGAGCGGAGACGGACGCGGCTGCGGGATCTCGGCATCGAGATCGGCGATCTCGCACCGGGTCGTCACAATGCCATCACGGACGTGCCCGGGGTGCTCGTGGGACACACGACGCTCATCAGCGGCGACGGTCCTCTCGTCAAAGGGAAAGGGCCAGTGCGCACCGGGGTGACGGCAATCCTGCCTCACGCCGGCCACCTTTCGAGACAGCCGGTGTTCGCCGCCGATCTGACGCTCAACGGCAATGGCGAGCTGACAGGCCTGGGACCACTGCGGCGTACGGGGCAACTCGGAGCGCCGATTCTCTTCACCGATACGGGAAGCGTTGGACCGGTCTACGACGCGGCCATGGGGTACATGCTCGAAACCGATCCCGGGCTGTTCTCCAGACCGCTGCGGCCGGAGCCGGTCGTCGGCGAAACCTGGGCTGACTTCCTCAACGACACCGCCGGACGCCACGTGCGCCGCGAGCATGTGCGCGCCGCCATCACAGGCGCCGGCGGCGGAGAGGTCGGCGAAGGTAATGTGGGCGGCGGCACCGGCATGCGGGCATACGAGTTCAAAGCCGGGATCGGCACCGCCTCACGTGTCGCTTCAATCGGGAATACGGCGTACACCATCGGCGTGCTGGTGCAGGCCAATCATGGCAGGCGAGGGCAACTTGCGGTACAGGGAGTGCCGGTGGGTCGAGAGATCGCCGACCTGTTGCCCGAACGGGGTCGCCCCGTTGAGGAGGGACACTCGCTGCTGGTGGCGATCGCCACCGATGCGCCGCTGTTGCCCATCCAGCTGCGGCGGGTGTGCAAGCGGTCGGCCCTCGGTGCGGCGCGCACCGGCGCCATCTCCACTCACGGAAGCGGCGACCTGCTCATCGCTTTTTCGACTGCCACCGCCGGGACGGTCGCCGAGTCGTCGAGGCGCGACATCTCCGTCCTTCATTATTCCCACATCACCGCGATCTTTCAGGCGGTGGTGGAGGCGACGGAAGAGGCCATCCTCAACAGCCTGACTGCGGCGACGACGATGGTGGGCCGCGACGGCAACACCATTCACGCCCTGCCTCTCGATCGGCTCGTGGGTGTCATGCGGCAGTACGGAAGACTCAAATGATGTCGACTGGCTGAGGCGGGTGACATGCGTCTGCGAGATCTCGGCATCGGTGTCGGTCGGCTGTCCCCCGGCCCCAACAACGACATCAACGACGTGAATGGAGTCCGGACCGGGTACGTCGATGTCGACGAGGCGGGCCTGGCGACGGGGATCACCGTCCTAACTCCCTACCAATCGCGTCCGCGCCGAGTGTTCATCGGTCGCTACGCCCTCGACGGCGGGGACGGCATGAGCGGCCTCGGCGTGACGGAGGACTTCGGGGCCATTTCGACACCGATCGTGCTGGCGCCGGCAGCAGCGGTCGGCGCCGTGTACGACGCCGTCATCTCCCGCGGCCTCGGGAATGACTCAGGCTTGGGAGAAGACGCGGGCTGGCCCCCAGTCGTCGTCGGCGTCGACGACAGCTGGCTCAACCGGCCGGAGGTCGTCCACCGCACCGTGGGCGGGCGGCACGCCGACGCAGCGCTGTCGCGGGCGACGTCCGGTCCTACGGTGGAGGGGTCTCACGGCATCGGCAGAGGTCTGGCCGCCTTCGGCGTCAGGGGCGGCGTCGGGACATCGTCGCGGTCGTGCGCCCTCGATGGGGGGAATACACACTCAGTGGGGGCTCTCGTGGCAGCCAACGGTGGCGAGGCGGCGCGTCTGAACATCGATGGCGTCCCCGTCGGCGCCGGCCTGCCGATCGAGCCCCTCCCCACAGATGTGCCGCGGACGGTGACCGCTGTGGTAGCGACTGACGCACCGCTGATTCCGAAGCAGCTGGATCACCTCGCCGGCCGCGCGGCGATGGGTTTGGCGCGAGTTGGTATTCTGGACGGGCAGACGCGGGAGGGACTCGTGCTCGCGGTTTCGACGACCGGGTTGGGCGAAGCACCCGACGGCTCGGCAGCGCTGGCGAACGGTACGGTGCCGGCGGCCATGACCAGCCAGGCGTATCTGCCACCACTCTACGCCGCGGCAATGGAAGCCTGCGAGGAAGCGGTGCTCAACGCCATGCTCCAGGCTGAGCCCCTGAAAGGTGGGGACCGGAGGCCCGGCGCCGGTCTCGGGGTGTTGCCCCAGACAGTATGGCCGGAGGAAGTGCGCCACCTGCGGCACAGCAGGAAGGGGTAGGGGCGAGGATGCCGCCACTGCTCGAGAGCCCCTCCAAGATCGGCCGATTCCGCTCGCGTCTGCTGAAATGGTACGATGGCAACAAACGCTCCCTGCCATGGCGCGACGGGGGCAACGCCTACCATGTCTGGGTCTCGGAGATCATGCTGCAGCAGACCCAGGTCGCGCGGGTGCGGGGCTACTTCGAGCGTTTCGTCCGCGCCTTTCCCACCGTCTACGAACTGGCCGCTGCCACCGAGGCGGATGTTCTCAAGGCGTGGGAGGGGATGGGCTACTACGCCCGGGCGTGCAACATGCGGCGGGCCGCCCAGCAGGTGGTGGAAGAGCACGGCGGCCGCATTCCCGCCGGCTACGACGAGCTGATGTCGCTGCCGGGAGTGGGCACCTACACCGCCGCGGCGGTCAGCAGCATCGCCTACGATCGCGACCACCCGGCGCTCGACGGCAACGTCACGCGCGTCCTCTGCCGGCTGTTGCGCGTCGAGGAGGATCCGCGTCGATCCCGCGTCAAGACGGATCTCATCGCCGCCGCCGAAAGGCTGCTGGCCCGCGGGCGCGCCGGAGATTTCAATCAGGCGATGATGGAGCTCGGCGCCCGCGTCTGCGCGCCGGCAAATCCGCGCTGTGATATGTGCCCGGTGAGGCGCTGGTGCCGAGCGGCCCGGGAACTCGACGAGCCGGCGTCCCTGCCGACGAAGAGCGCGCCGAAGGATCGACCCCACATTCAGGTGGCGGCCGGTCTCATCTGGAAGAAGAGGCCAGCTGCTCATCGCCAGGCGTCCTTCCCAGAGCATGCTCGGTGGACTGTGGGAATTCCCCGGTGGCAAGCAGGAGCCGGGCGAGTCACTCGTCGAGTGCCTGAAGCGGGAGATCAGGGAAGAGCTCGACATTGAGATCGAGGTGGCAGAGCATCTCGCCAGCGTCGATCATGGCTTTTCACACTTCAGCATGACGCTCAACGCCTTTGCGGCACAATTCGTGTCTGGAGTGCCGAAAACGCTCGGCTGCGCCGCGTGGAAGTGGGTGAAGCCGCATCAACTCGAGAACTTCGCCATGCCGCGGGCCGACAGGCGAGTGCTAGAACTGGTGGACCTTCAACACTCGCAGCCAGCGGCGACCGCTTGTGCAGGCGGCCGGTAACATGCCAGCAAAGCACACAGCTACGGAAGACTCAGACGCCGAGCGTCCGTGGGTGACGGCCAGGGCGCGGGGAGCCGGTCTCGTGGTGCGGGGTCTGTGCATGGGCGCCGCCGACGTTATCCCCGGGGTGTCGGGCGGGACCATCGCCCTCATTACCGGAATCTACGACGAGCTGGTGGCGACGATCGCCGGCGTTAACGTGCGGCTGGTCCGCTGCCTGGCTGCAGGGCGATTCGCCGAGGGCATGGCGCTGCTCAACGCCGGATTCCTCCTACCGCTGCTGGCGGGGATAGCGCTGGCCATCCTCGGCCTCGCCGGTCCGATCACGTTCCTGATGGAAGCGCACCCGACCCCGTTCTTGGGGTTTCTCACCGGATTGATAGGGGCCAGCGCCATGGTCGTGGGACGGCGCATCGACGGATGGGGGAGCGCTGCGAGGCTGGCACTCCTGGCGGGGATTGCCAGCGGCTATTTCGTCACAATCCTGGTACCGCTACAGACAGGCGGGGAGTGGTACAAGCTTCTGCTTTCGGGTGCCGTGGCGAGCTGCGCCATGATCCTCCCAGGGATCAGCGGGTCCTTTCTCCTGCTGCTGCTGGGCAAGTACCATCAAGTGCTCTCCGCCGTGCACGAGCGCGACCTCGTCGTCATCGTCGTTTTCGGAGGTGGCTTCGCATTGGGGATTCTCGTCTTTTCGAGATTGCTCAAGCGACTGCTGGCACGGCATCACGACCCGATGATGGCTCTTCTGGTGGGACTGATGGCCGGATCCCTGCGCAAGGTGTGGCCGTTCAGGATGTACACTGAGGAGGGCGCCGTTGCACAGAGCACGCCAGCGGTCGTTCAGTACGAATGCGTCCTGCCAGGCGAATTCACGGCCACGGTCGTCCTCACCGCGGTCTTCATCGTCGTCGGCATCGGGCTGGTGATGGGGGTCGAACGCCTGTCGAGGGTTGGCGCAGCTACGGCGAGTCTTCCAGCGAGCGGCTCGCATCCTTGAAGCGTCTGATTCGCCGTATCAGGATGGCGACGAGGGCGACGAGGGCGAGGTAGAGCACTGCCTCGTAGACCGGCTCCTGCCAGCCGAGAATGACCGGCCACAGACTCAGGATGCAGGCAATGATGAAGATGTCCTCGATGTGGCGAGCTCGCTTACCGCCATCGCGCTGCCCGTCATCGGGATCGGTTGGGGCTGGCTGGCCTGGTTCCGGCATGGGCTGGGGGTGGGGGATAGGCGGTCGAACGGGCTAAAGGCTCACGCCCTCGACAGCGTTTTGTAGATGGTGTAATTGCGCAGGACCCTCTTGACGTACAGTCGGGTCTCCCGGTATGGAATGCGCTCGACGAAAGCGTCGGGATCCTGATACGGGAACCGCTCGATCCACTGTCGGGCCACATGCGGTCCGGCGTTGTAGGCCGCGAGACCCAGCTCGAAACCGATCTCGCGCGTCGGTCCCACCGTGAAGGAACGCACCTGATCGGCCAGAAACCGGCTCCCCATACGGATGGACACGTCCGGATCGAATAGGAGCCGGCGGTCGAAGGGCCGCACACCCATGAGGCGGGCGAGGCGTTTGCCCGTCTGGGGCATGATCTGCATAAGCCCCACCGCCCCGGCGCGAGATACCGCTTCGTCGTTGAAGAAACTCTCCTGCCGCATGACCGACAGGACGAGATACGGGTCGACCTGCGCCTCGCGGGCCGCGGTGACGATCTGTTCCCAATAGTAACTCGGGTAGAGGCGACAGATCTCGTCCTCGTCCTCCTCGGCGGCGAAGATCCGGGTTGTCAGCACGAGGGCGCGGTCGAGTATACCGAGGCTTTCGTAGCAGTCCCGTATCGCTCTGAGGGCGCCGACATCACCTTCGTTCAGCTCCTCCGCATCCCGCATCTCGACCTCTGCGCGGCTTCGCAGACCTATCTGAACCAGGAGGTCGGCACGCTCCAGATAGTCTCGGCCACGAACGGCCGTCTTCGCGTCCCAGCTCGCAGGTGAGCTTCCACGCGTGGCGCCGATTCCCAGAGCAGTCTGGATCTGGCGCAGTGTCTGGTTCGCACCGTATCCCAGGCGCACGGCTCTCGTGGAGTAGTAGGACCGCGGGAAACCGCCGGCAGCCTCCGAGAAAAACCGATCGGCCGCGTCGGACTGTCCCATCTGCTGCGCGGTCTTGCCGGCCCAGAACAGAGACTGATCGACGATGTGCGGCTCCTCGGCCCGGCCGGCCACCTCTCGGAAAAGCCGCAGTGCTTCGTCGTACTGGCGCAAACAGTAGCGCATGAACGCGACACTCCAGCTGGCCTCGTCGCTGTAATCGGTGTGGGGGTAGTTCTCGACGAGCTGTCTGTAGATGCGCTCGGCGTCGTCGAAATCGCTGTAGCGCTCGGCCGCCTTGGCAGCCTGCCACAACGCCCTGGGGGCGAGTTCGTGCCGCGGGTAGAGGCTGACAAAGCGAGAATAGGTGTCGATTGCCTCCCGATCCCGATCCAGCCGCACCTGAATGCCGGCCAGGCGGTAGAGGGCAGCCGGTCGCCCGTAGCGTTCGTGAACCTTCTCGAAGGCACGTCTGGCCCTGGCGAACTGGCCCAATTTCAGGTACGCCCTCGCCAGCAGGTAATGGGCCTCCTCGGCGAGTGAGTGGTCGGGGCTCGCCTTCAGAAGGGAGCCAAACTCCTTTGCCGCCTGGCGGGACCTGCCGTGTTCGAGGTAGACGAGACCTCGGGCATGTCGCTCCCGCGGCGTCAAATTCCGCGCCATGTACGGAGTCGCGTCCAGGGCAGGGCGCTGGGAAGGGTAGGCTTCCATCAACTGGAGCCGCGCCCGCCGCGCCCGTTGGGGCCGGTCGGCGGCGTCGTGGATCTGGGCGATGCGGAAGAGGAGGTCGGGCGCGCGTCTCGAGTCGCGTTCGATCTGGGCTCGGTAGAGCTCGAGGCTGCGGTCGAACTGGTCGGCTTTGGCGTAAAGTGCGGCGAGGTAGAGACGGGCTGAATCCGCTACCGCCGGGACCGCACTACTGATCAAAAGGTCTTCGTAAGCCGCCGTGGCGGCCGCCGCGTCGCCCATCTCATGGAGCGAGCGGGCCATCCACAGGCGCCGGTAGTCCTCGAGGAGGGGTTCGACTCCCTGCAGACGCGCGAGTCTGACGTAGGCGAGCTCGGGACGCCCGAGCCCACGCTCGCACACCGATTTCTGGTAGCTAGCATGCGCGGCGCCCAGGATCGGGATCCGACCCGCTCGCTCTTGCGCCTGTAGCAGCCGGTAGGCAAGCTCGAAGTCGCGGCTGGCGATGAGCTCGGAAATCTCATCCCACGAGGTCGCTCTGGGCGGTGCCGGCCGATCGACGAGGATCTTCGCGGCAAAGGGCAGAATGACGGCAAAGCTCAACGCCGCGCTCGTCAGTGCCAGCTTTGCTCGGGATCCCATATCAATCGATCATAGATTTCTTTTGGCAGCCGGTCAAAGATAAGGAAAATGGCAGATTCGGCCCTTATCTCCAAGCTGCGGATGACACCAGAAGTTACGACGCGTAGCGCTGTGGGTGGCGGGGGGATCGGGAGCGGGGGCGCGGGCTCGTTGGCAGCGGACGGCGGCTCTCTCACGCGACCCTGGCTCCAAGCGCAAGACCTGGCGGCGGGTGACGCCGCGAGAGGCGGACTCAGCCGGAGTCGGAGGAGCCCTGTCGTCGAGACATTGACGCCTTCAGCATGTCGGCAAAGCCACCACCCGACCTGTCACCGCCACCCTCTTCCTTTTCCGACACGCGTTCCAACCTCGGCAAGGTTGCGGCGGATGTCCTTGAGGCAGGTATGGATCTGCTGATCCAATTCCTCGAGGCGGCGGCCAATTTGAATGACGGGTGAGCTCTCCATCTCAACGTCTCGCACGAAACTCGAATTCGGTTGGTTGCAACACCAGCGGGAGACCGTAAGCGGGCCCCTTTGGGCTTTCTCGAAAGCCCGCAGACCGATCCCTGCACGCGAGAGATGGCAAATATCGTACCACTCCGGGACTCCGCCCTCATGATTTTCAATGACGTAACCTGCTGAAAAACAATACTATTGGGCGCAGTCATTTGGATCGCAAGAAGGGCCCGGATAAATCGGGGGGAAGTCATTTCCCACCGCTGTGGCACTGGGGAAATCTTTGCAGCAGAGGGAAGCTTGTCAAAGAGCCGAGCGGAAGATCGGCGGATCCCTACCGTTTTTGCGGCGAGATGACATGAGGGCTGTGGCCGTAAAAGACTTCGGCCGCCTCCATCACAGTCTCTGAAAGCGTTGGGTGCGGGTGAATGGTGAGCTGCACATCGCTGGCCAGAGCAGCCATCTCCACCGCCAGAGCACCCTCGGCGATGAGCTCGCCGGCGCCGACACCGACGATACCGACACCGAGAATACGGCCGGAGTCCGGGTCCAGCACCAACTTGGTAAGCCCCTCATTGCGATCGATCGTGGTGGCTCGCCCGGAGGCGCCCCAGGAAAAGCGAGACACCTGGACCGATCGTCCACTCTGATCGGCCTCCGTCTCCGTCAACCCGCACCAGGCGATTTCGGGATCTGTGTAGACGACGCTGGGAATGGCGTTCGGCTCGAACGCCGACTTCTTGCCGGCGATCACCTCGGCCGCGACCGTCCCCTCGTGAGATGCGGTATGGGCGAGGCCGGATCCGATGACATCGCCGATGGCGAAAATCGAAGGCTCGCCAGTACGGCGCTGTTGATCGACCTGGAGGTAGCCGTGCTGATCCAGCTGAACCTTCGTGCTCTCCAATCCAAGATTCTCGGAATTCGGCTTGCGACCGATCGAGACGAGCAGCTTGTCGTAGGTCTTGGACCAGGTCTCGCCGTCGCCTTCGAACTGGACCTCGATACCCTCGCCGGATTCCCCGATGTCCGTCACTTTCGTGCCCAGGTGGATGTCCTCGAACTGCCCCTCGAGTCTGTCGTGCAAGGGCTTTACCAAATCGCGATCGGCCGGTGGGACGAGGCCGGGCAGCATCTCGACCACCGACACGGTCGTCCCCAGGGCGGAGTAGACTGTGCCGAGCTCCAGCCCGACAATACCGCCCCCGACGACGAGCAGCGAGCCGGGAACGTCGGCAAGCTCGAGGGCGCTGGTGGAATCCATGACCCGGTCGCTGCCGATATCGAAGACGGGCAGGACGGTCGGGCGCGAGCCGGTGGCGAGGATGGCGTGCTCGAACCTCAGATCGAGCCCGGATCCATCACTTTTGTCGATGTGGATGGTATGAGCGTCCAGGCAGGTGGCGCGGCCCTGGATGCTGGTGACCTTGCGGGCTCTGGCGAGCTGTCCGAGGCCACCCGTCATCCTGGCAACCACCCGATCCTTGAAGGCGTTGAGCTGCGTCAGGTCGATTTCGGGCTCTGCGAATCGGACGCCCCATTCTGCCGCCTCTCTGGCTTCGGTGATCAACTTCGCCACGTGGAGGAGCGCCTTCGAGGGGATGCAGCCGCGATAGAGGCAGACGCCGCCAGGATTCGGGTCGAGGTCGACGAGCGTCACACCGAGCCCCAGATCGGCCGCTCTGAAGGCAGCGACGTAACCGCCCGGCCCGGCACCGATGACGGCTACCTGCGTCGATTCCACCGGAGCTCCCTCAGCCCTCGAGGGCGATGAGAAACGGGTTTTCCAGGGCTTCGCAGATCCAGCGCAGGAAGCGGGCTCCGTCAGCCCCGTCGATGACGCGGTGATCGTAGCTCAACGACAGGGGCATCATCAATCTCGGGGTGAACTCGCCGTCGACGAGCACGGGTTCCTGCCGACCCCGGGCGACGCCGAGGATGGCGACCTCCGGAGCGTTGACGATCGGCGTAAAGGCGGTGCCGCCGATGCCGCCCAGATTGCTGATCGTGAAGCAGCCACCCTGCATTTCGTCGACGGAGATCTTCCCCTTGCGGGCGCGGTCGGCGATGTCGGTCAACTCGACCGCGAGCTCCACCATGTTTTTGTCGTTCACGTCGCGGACGACCGGGACGATGAGCCCCCGGGGCGTGTCGACCGCCACGCCGATGCTGACATACTTCTTGAGGATGACTTCCTCGCTGGCCATGTCCACGCTGGCGCCGAACTGGGGGAATTTTTTCAGAGCCGAGGCGACGATCTTCAGTACGATGGCTGTGGGGGTCAGCTTGCCGCCGGCCGCCTCCGCCACGGCACCGAACTTCTTGCGCCACACCTCCAGATCGGTGATGTCGGTCTTGTCGAACTGAGTGACCTGCGGGATGGTAGTCCAGGCCCGGGTCATGTGCTCGGCCGTCAGGCGTCGCACATTGCTCATGGGTTGACGCTCGATCTCGCCCCACTTGGAGAAATCGGGCAGTGGCGCCGCGGCGACGGCCGCAGGCGACGTCGGCCCACCATCGTGAAGGGCTTTTGAGTGCGCCTTCACATCCGCCGGTGAGATCCGCCCCGCCGGTCCTGAGCCAGGCACCTGAGTGATGTCGACGCCGATTTCGCGCGCCAGACGGCGAACCGACGGTGCGGCCGGGACGAGTTTGCGGAATCCCGGTACAGGCGCCGCTTCTCTATAAGCGCCCGCTTCAGCGCCCGCTTCCGGCGCAGGCGCCGCGCGATCAGGCGTCGGCTCGGGGGCAGCGGCCTCGACGCCTGGTGGGGGTGCTGATTCTGGCGCCGCTACCGGGCCGGCGGCCTCCAGGGTTGCGATGAGCTGTCCGACTGCGGCGTTGTCGCCTTTGGAGACATGGATCTGAAGAATGGTGCCGGCCTCTGTGGACGGCACCTCGACAACACCCTTGTCCATCTCGATCTCGACGAGTCCCTGTTCCGCCTCAACGATGTCTCCAGGTGAAACGAGAATGCCCACCACATCACCGCTGTCCGCGCCCTCGCCGAGCTCCGGCAACCGCACCTCGATCTGTCCTGATGATGGAGGGGGCTCAGCCGCGGCAGCGGGTGAGGCGGGGGGCGTCTCTTCCATGCGTGAAGGGGCAGCCGCCGCATCGGCCTCCACCGTAAGAATCACCTGCCCGACCTCGGCCTTGTCCCCCTGGCCGACGTGCACGGCTGCGATCGTTCCGCTCACCGACGACGGCACCTCGATGACCGCCTTGTCGGTCTCGAGCTCGATGACAGCCTGATCTTCTGCCAGCGAATCGCCTACTGCGACGAGGACGTTGATGACCTCGCCAGCATCGATGTTCTCGCCCAGATCGGGGAGTCGGAACTCCACCGCCATAACCATGATCCGTTTGTCGTCAGGAAGTTGCGGGGTTCGGCTTCTCGGGATCGATGTCGAGATCGGCCATGGCCTGCGAAACGACCCCGGCGTCGATGGTTCCCTCAGCGGCGAGAGCGCTCAGCGCCGACAGCGCAATGAAGCGCGGGTCGACTTCGAAGAAATCGCGCAACGCCTCGCGGCCCTCGCTGCGGCCGAAGCCGTCGGTACCCAGGCAGACAGGCGGTCTGGGAAACCACCGAGCGGTCGACTCGGGGAGCGCCTTTACGTAATCGGAGGCGACGACGAAGACGCCGGTTTCATCCTTGAGACACTGACTCAGGTAGGATTCGCGCGGCTGCTCCTGCGGGTGCATGCGGTTCCAGCGGTCAGTCTCGAGCCCGTCCTTGTGGAGCTCCTTGAAGCTGGTGACGCTCCACACGTCGGCGGCGACATCGTATTTCTCGGCCAGCAGCTCCTGTGCCTGCAGCGCCATGTTGAGAATGGCACCGCTGGCGAGCAAGTGCGCCCGGTGCTCCAACTGTTTGTCAGAGGCGCTAAACCCGTACAGGCCTCGAATGATCCCCTCCTCGCACCCCTCCGGCATCGGCGGCACGACGTAGTTCTCGTTTTCCACCGTGAGGTAGTAGAACACACTGTCCTGCTGCTCGTACATGCGGCGGATGCCCTCGCGGATGACGACCTCGATCTCGTAGCCGAAGGCCAGATCGTAGGCGAGCAGATTCGGCACCGGATAGGCGAGCAGGTGAGAGTTGCCGTCGTTGTGCTGCAGGCCTTCGCCGGCCAGTGTCGTGCGCCCGGCCGTGCCGCCCACCAGGAAGCCGCGGCAGCGCATGTCTCCGGCGAGCCATACCAGATCGCCGATGCGCTGCATACCGAACATTGAATAGTAGATGAAGAAGGGAATGGTGTTGATGCCGTGGGTGGCGTAGGCGGTGCCGGCGGCGATGAAGGAAGACATGGCCCCGGCCTCGGTGATCCCCTCTTCGAAGACCTGTCCATCGGTCGCTTCCTTGTAATAGGAAAGCGTGTCGCGATCCACCGGTTCGTAGAGCTGTCCGGCGTGGGAATAGATGCCGAATGGCCGAAACAGCGAGTCGAGGCCGAAGGTGCGGGCCTCGTCCGGAATGATTGGCACGATCAGCTTGCCGATCTCCTCGTCGCGCATCAGCTTGGTGAGCACCCGGGCAAAGGCCATGGTGGTGGAGATCTCGCGGTCGCCGCTGCCATCCTTGAATTCCTCGAAGAATTCCGCCGGCGGTGTCTTGAGCGGCTCTACCTCGACTCGTCTCTCAGGCATCGCGCCGCCAAGCGCTTCGCGGCGCTCGCGCAGGTAGATCATCTCCTGACTGTCCTCGGGGGGCCGATAGAACGGCGCGTCGGCGACATCGTCGTCGGAAATGGGAATGCCGAATCGGGTGCGGAACTCCTTGAGCTCGTCCTCGTTCAGCTTCTTCTGCTGGTGGGTGATATTTTTCCCTTCACCCGCTTCTCCAAGCCCGTATCCTTTTACCGTCTTGGCGAGGATGACTGTGGGCGACCCCTCATGCTCCACTGCTGCCTTGAAGGCGGCGTAGACCTTCTCCGGGTCGTGGCCGCCACGGCGCATCTTCTCGAGCTGTTCGTCGGAAAGGTGTTCGACGAGATGACGCAGCCGGGGATCGGTGCCGAAGAAATGCTCGCGGATATACGCCCCGCCGGAGACGGTGTACTTCTGGTACTCGCCGTCCACGACCTCGCCCATGCGCTTGAGCAGCAGGTCGTTCGCATCGCGCTCGAGAAGGGGATCCCAGTCGTCGCCCCAGATTACCTTGATGACGTTCCAGCCGGCGCCGCGGAAGGCGGCTTCGAGCTCCTGGACGATCTTGCCATTGCCGCGCACCGGGCCATCCAAGCGCTGCAGGTTGCAGTTTATGACCCAGATCAGGTTGCCGAGCTTCTCTCTGGCTGCGAGAGTGATGGCGCCCAGCGTCTCAGGTTCGTCGGTCTCACCATCGCCGATGAAGGCCCAGACTCTGGACTGCCTCGACTGCTTGATTCCGCGGTCTTCGAGGTAATGGTTGAATCGCGCCTGGTAGATGGAAAGGATGGGGCCGAGGCCCATGGAGACGGTGGGAAACTCCCAGAAATCCGGCATGAGCCAGGGATGGGGATACGAAGAAAGGCCGCCACCGTCGCGCAGCTCGCGGCGGAAATTCTCGAGATGCCGTTCGCTCAGGCGGCCTTCGAGAAAGGCACGCGCGTATATGCCGGGCGCCGTATGTCCCTGAAAATAGATCTGATCGCCGCTGAAATCGTCGCTTCTGGCGCGGAAGAAGTGGTTGAAGCCCACCTCGAGCAGGGTCGCCACCGAAGCGTAGGAGGAGATATGGCCGCCGGGAGCCGCATCGTCCCGATTCGCCCGCACGACCATGGCCATGGCATTCCAGCGAATGAGGCTCTTGATGCGGCGCTCGATCTCCCGGCTGCCGGGAAAAACCGGCTGGCCGTCTCGGGGGATCGTGTTGATATACGGGGTGTTGGCCGTAAACGGGAGCCGAATGCCGGACTGCTCTGCCCGATGCAGGAGCTGTCTGAGCAGGGTGTGTACCTGTTCGGGGGGATAGGTCTCGAGGATGTAATCCAGCGACTCGAGCCACTCCCGCTCTTCGATCTCGTAGGTATCGAAATCAAGCTTCAACGCCTGGGTCATATAGAGGCCTCTCTTACAGCATGAAAGCGTTGCGCAGTCCTCTCCCTGGGACTGCTCAGGGTCCGGGGAGCATTGGAGCCCGTCGAGATTGACAGAAGTTGACGGGCAGGTGCAGGTGGTGAGTGAATAGTGAATATAAGCTGCCGCCGAGGTCGGGGCGACGCCGGGTCGAGCAGGCGGTGGCAGAAAGGCCATGAACCGCCGCCGCGGAGCCGGCTACGCGAATACCCCTCCTGCACGCTGGTAGTTGTTTTTATTGGGCTTATATTGAAAACAAATTGAGATGCTGATGCCGGGTTGAAACCCTGTATCGCTTCCTACAGTCTGAGCAGACAGCGAATCTCCCGCTCGCATTCGACAGACAAAATGGCTGCGACACGTCGGCGCAACCGGGCTCTGTGGCTCGGGTTAGCCGCCTCCACACTCCTTCACATTCTCGGAATCACCATCATCGGGAATCTGCGACGCGAGGCCGAGGAGTCGGAGGCCTTTCGCGCCCGGCTCGCCATCCGTCCGCGGTTCGAACCGCAGCGGCTGGTGGCGTCCCGGCCGCGCGACTTGCCGCACCTGGATTTGAAATACCTGCCTTCCACGGCCGAGCCGGCGCTACCCGCGGACGAGCAGGTGTGGCGGCCGCCGGTCCCCAAAATCGAGTTGCCGGAATGCCCGACTGCTCTGCGCCTGGTCGAGGTGGCGCAGCGGGGGGAGGAGCCCGAGCTCGCCCGCGAGGTAATGCCCTCCCCCGCCGAGTTTGGTTGGAGCGACACCGTCGGTCGCGGTCAGGCGTTCGATCTGCTCCGTATCGAGGATCTGGCTCGCGCCGACGCGTACAGAGCGGCGGTCCTCGTGGACAAATCCAGCCGTCGCCGGCTGAGAGGGTTCCTCAACATGACGAGAGTGCGCGTCTACGGAGCCGGCTCGGCAGCCTCGTCCGCCCTCGACGCCCTGGCTCGCTATATGACAGACCACACCCAGCTTCTCGTTCAGCTCAGGCCGAGGATCTACGACGACTTCACGTCTCAAGAGCTGCTCAAAGACCCCGTCCACTTCCTCTTCGAAGGCGGCGGCCTCACCGCCTACAGCTCCGATGCCAGGACCCGCTTCAGCGATGAGGAGAGGGTTATGCTGGGGCGATATCTGCGTGAGGGCGGATTCCTGTTCGTCGAAAGAAGCTATCGGTTCCTGGCCGAGATGGCGGATCAAATCGAAGAAACCGTCGGCCGCGAGGCGCGACTCATGCCGATTCCGGTCTCTCATCCGATCTACCACTCATACTTCGAGTTCGACGGGGGCTTTCCCTCGGAGGACGGCAGCGTCAAGGCGCGTTTTGCCAGGCTCGAAGAGGTTGGACCCGGTTCGAGCCGCTGGGACTACCCGGGTCGCAGGCGCGTCGACGCCGTCGACGAAGAAGAAACCGCACCCCCGGTCGGACTGTGGGGTGTCGAGTTCGGCGGAGAGCTCGTGGCCGTGCTCAGCGACCTGGGGATGTTCGAGCAGTGGAGTAACAGCTTCGACACAGCTGACGACTCGGCATCGAGTGCCGGGGCGCCGGAGCAAACCGACGAAGGCAGCGAGCCGTTCCTGATGGCCGCAACGAATGTCGTCGTCTACGCGCTCACCCGCCCTCGGGGGGTGACGACGAAGAGGGCCCGGCCAGCGTGGGAGACGACGCGGCCGGCCGTGCTCGTCGACGACTCCGGTCCCGGTCAGCTGCCGGGCTACGCGGAGTCAGAGTCGAGTGAAGACAAACAGCCCCCCGTCGAGTGGCTGGAGCTCGACGGAGTGGCCATCGACGCTTCGATGGCGATGCTGCCGTCACCGCTTGGCTCGGCCCTGGGCGAGGGCGGGTTCCGACTCACACTGGACGGGGGCTATGCGCTCAGCATCTACGACGAAGAGCCCAACGGGTTGCTTCTCCACAACCTGACGGCAGGTCCTCTGTGGGTGGAACTTCAGTACCGTGGCAAGAGCGATCAGCTCGAGGTCGTCCTTGTCGGCGGCGAGGTGACGACGGTGACCTTCGGCTTGAGTCGGTTCGCCTTTTTTTGCAAGTCTGCACATGCGCCAGCAGCCCGAGACGGTGTCGGTGGACGACTGGATGCAGAGTTTTTCCGACCTGGTGATCGAAGAGATATTCAGAGATTGACCCGCTACTTGTAGCGCTTGAATTCCCCCCGTTGCAGGCGGTTCCAGTAGTCCTCGAGACAGGCTTTGATCTGGGGGCTGAGGATGATTCCGCCGATGATGTTGGGGAAGGCCATGCCGAGGATCATCATGTCGGAGAAGTCGACGACGTTGCCCAGGGCGGTTACTGAACCCAGGAAGACGAAGATGACGAAGATGATGCGGAAAATGATCACCGTAGCCTGGCCGAAGAGGTATTCCCAGGCCCGCTCGCCGTAGTAGGACCACGACACCATGGTGGAGTAGGCGAAGAGCATGACGGCCACGGCCAGGACATAGCGGGCGCCGGGCACGAAGGTCTCGAAGGCGGCTGCGGTCATTCTGGTGCCGGCGAGGAAACCCTGCGAGGCCTGGAACTGAGGATCTGCGTACACCCCGGTGAGCATACAGACCATGGCCGTCATCATGCAGACGACGATGGTGTCGATGAAGGGACCGATCATGGCGACGATCCCCTCCCGCGCCGGCTCACTGGTGCGGGCGGCGGCGTGGGCGAATGCGGCGGAGCCGAGGCCCGCCTCGTTCGAGAATGCCGCCCGCTTGATGCCCCACACGAGGACGCCGATGAAGCCGCCGTACATCGCCGGGCCGGTGAAGGCCTGCGAGATGATGGTGGCGATCATGGCTGGTACCTGAGTGACATTGGTGAGGATGATGAGCAGTGAGCTGATGACGTAGAGCACGCACATGAAGGGCACGATACGGGAGGCGACCAGGCCGATGCGGCGAATGCCGCCGATGATGACGAGACCGACGCAGAAGGCCATGACCAGCCCGACGAGCCAGTTGTAGTCCACGAACACCGGCGACACCGTGCCGAGGATTTCCAACGTCTGGTTGGCCTGGAACATGTTGCCGCCGCCGAGGCTGCCGCCGATCGTGAGGAAGGCGAAGACGACGGCGAGGGTGCGGCCGAATTGCTTGAGTCCCTTCGACGCCAGGCCATTCTCCAGGTAGTACATCGGCCCGCCGGAAACACGGCCGTCGGGGTGGATTTGCCGGTACATGACGGCCAGCGTGCAGGAGGCGAGCTTGGAAGACATGCCGAAGATCGCGGTGAGGACCATCCAGAAAACGGCGCCGGGCCCGCCGACGCTGACGGCGATGGCGACGCCGGCGATGTTGCCGAGCCCGATGGTCGCCGACAGGGCGCTCGAGAGGGCCTGGAAGTGGGAAATTTCGCCCGGGTCGTCCGGATCGTCGTAGCGGCCGCGAATGACGTCGATGGAGTGCTTGAAGCCGCGCACTGAGAGCCAGCGAAAGAAGAAACTGTAGTAGATGCCGCCGAGGAAGAGGATGGCGACCACCAGCGGAATGCCGGTGCCGAAGTCGGCGAACAGAAACAGATCGAGGAGCTTGACGGACTCCCCGAAAAGAGTGTCCAGCGTCGCCAGCTGATCCTGCATCCAGCTGCTCTCCGTCATATCCGCGATACCTACAGGTCGATCTGCGTTTCTAACCCGAACCAACGACCAGGCATGGGCACGCCCTCCACCGCTTCGTACTTCTCGTCAGTCACATTGCGCACCCGCAACAGGGAACGACCATAGGAAAAGGGGCGCGACAGCACCAGGTCGACGACGGTGTAGTCTTCGAGCCGCGAGCGTTCCCTCAATTGCAGCTGCCAGCCGGCGTCGATGCCGGCCATCACCGCGTGATCGAGCCGCAGTGTCAGCTGATGGGTGGGATGGGTGAAGACGTACTTGGACAGGAACCCCTCCTCGAGGGTCTGCTCCTTGTCCACCCAGGTGTAGTTCAGCTGTGGCCTCAAGTGCGGCCAGGATCGCTCGGCTTGAACCTGAAAACCGAGCGTTCGCATCTCACCGAGATTCGTGGCCGCCCACTGCACCGTCGTGTCGGGACGCACGTAGTCGACGAGGTCGTTCTCGTAGCGGGCGAAAGCGGATGTTCGGAGGTGCGCCCCTTTCACGGGTCGCACCTGGACTCCGGCTTCGTATGACCATCCCTGTTCCGCCTCCAGGGCCGGATTGCCCCGGTTTCTCGTGTCCTCGTAGTAGAACTCGGTGAAGGATGGCGCCCTGAAGGCGCGCGCCACCGAACCGAAGACACGATTGCCGCGCCAGGTGTAGCTTGTGCCGAGCGACGGGGAGGTCACCCAGTCGAGGTGCTCGTGGCGATCGAAACGCAACCCTGCCCTGAAAGCCCAGTTATCGAGGTTTCCGCCGTACTCCGAAAAGAAGGCCCGGCGCCAGCGGCCATGTTCGCCGAGGCCGCGGAAGCGAGGGGAGTTGAGGTTGCGACTGTCGATACTCTCTCCCACAACCTCGGCGCCGGCGAGGATGGAGCCCCACGCTCCAGAAACGAGAGTGACGTACCCTTCGGCTCCGGCGCGCTCGCTGACGTGCCGGTTCTCGTAGAAGGCGGGATCCTGAATCAGGAGGACGAAGCGGTCGCGGTGGCGCCGGTAGTAGGCGCGCGCCACCACGTTTCTGGCAGACAATGCCGATCGTGCGGACGACGGCGATTGGCGGTACTGAGCGCTGAAAAACCTGCCGTTGGTCCACTCCTTCGACGGCGCGCCGTAAAAGTCCTGGGCGCCGAACACTTTATCCTGAACCCCTGCCTGCAGGCTCAATTCCCCGTTCCGTACTCGCTTGCTCGCCACGACGAAGACGCGATCGATGTCGAAGTTGGTGTTGACGCGGTACCCGTCGGACCGGCGCTTGGCGGCCGAAACCAAGATCCGACCCCAATCGCCGCTCCAGCCATGGCGAATGGCGGCGTCGGTGCCCACTCCGGCCACGCCATCGCCGTCGAGAGCGCGGCCCCAGTAGCTGCCGAGATCGAGCCGGGTCGCGGTTTCGCGGAGGGGCACGAGATTGATGACGGCGCCGAAGGCGTCGGGTCCGTGCACGGACGAGCCGGCGCCGTAGACGACTTCCACCCTTTCGAGATCACCCGGCTCTATGGGAAGGTTGAGGTTGTGGTGCCCGGTCTGGGGGTCGTTGACGCGGACGCCGTCTATCATGAGGAGCACCTGGCTGAAGGTGGCTCCGGCGACTTCGAGGTCCGTCTGCACGCCGAAGGGTCCGCGGCTGCGCGCGTCGACACCCGGCAGGCCGTCGAGCAGATCGGCAATGCTGACCGCCGCCCGGCGTTCGATCTCCTGGCGGTCCAGGATGACGACGTTGCGACCCACAGCGCCGAGCGTGTCGGGAATGCGGGAAGCGCTGACGTATACAGTGGGCAGGCGATATGGCTTGGAATCCCCCGCGGCTGATGATTGCAGCGGCAGGACGATCGTCAGCGCAGCGGCGGCGATGGAGGCGAAATTCTTTGTCATAGTCATTAGCTACTTCTTCTGCTGCGGTTGGGGTTGGGTGGTCGGTAAAGTGGCGTGCGTTTACGGTGTAGACACCGCGCTGGAAGGGGTCCTTCGAAGCCGGGATCGAGTCGGTTCCAAGCCGGGGATTCAGCCGCCGTCAGGACCTCAAAAAGGCGCCGCGATTCAGCTTGACAGTCGGCCAGAACTGCGCTAATCTACGGAACTTACGATGTTTATATGTCGCGTGGATACGGACCATCCGCGTGCGGACCATATCCGCGCAGGTCTGACGCCGACAGGAGCGCATGGGCGAGCGACAGTCATTCAAGATCCGCAAGGGGCTGGATCTGCCGATCTCCGGCGACTGCCGTCAAGAGATCGAGGACGGCGCGGCAGTCACCCAAGTCGCCGCCGTCGGGCCGGATTTCATCGGTTTGCGGCCGACGATGGCTGTCCAGGAAGGTGATCAGGTCAGAGCCGGACAGCTCCTGTTCGAAGACAAGCGAACCCCCGGCGTCAAATACACCTCACCAGGCTCCGGCAAGGTCGTGGCCATTGAGCGCGGCGCCAAGAGAGCCCTCCAGTCGGTCGTCATTGAGCTTTCCGGTGACGATTCCGAGACCTTCGATCAATACAACGACGTGCCTTTGGACCAGCTGTCACGCGATCAAGTGCGTGAAAAGTTGATCGAGTCGGGGCTGTGGACGGCCTTGCGAACCAGGCCGTTCAGCAAGATTCCGCTGCCACAAATTGTTCCCCATTCCATCTTCGTCACCGCCACCGACACGAATCCACTGGCCGCCGACCCGGCGGTTGTGATGGCCGGGCATGAAGACGATTTCGCAAACGGAATCACCGTCCTGGCCAAACTGACCGATGGCGAACTCTATGTCTGCACATCACCGGGCGCGGCGATAGCCGCTGGCAATTCGAGGCCGAACATCACCGTGGCGGAGTTCGACGGTCCGCATCCGGCCGGCCTGGCCGGCACCCACATCCACTTCCTCGACCCCGTGGGTGGCGAAAAGACTGTCTTCTGGCTCAACTATCAGGACGCGATCGCCATAGGCAAGCTGTTCACCACCGATCGGGTGTACAGCCAGCGCGTCGTCGCCCTTGGCGGACCGATCGTCAGACGACCTCGACTGCTCCGCACCCACCTGGGAGCGCGAATCAGCGAGCTCGTGGAAGGCGAAGTCGAGGAGGGGGACAACCGCCTCATTTCCGGTTCGGTGCTCTCGGGACGAGCGGTGGCGGGCGCAACCGATTTTCTGGGCCGCTACCACCTCCAGGTTTCGGCCCTGCGCGAGGGACGCGAGCGCGTGTTCATGGGCTGGCAGGACCCCGGCATGGAGAAGTTCTCGGTCAAGAACGTGTTCGTATCGAAGATGTTTCGCGGCAAGAAGTTCGACTTTACCACGTCCACGGAGGGAAGCATTCGCGCCATGGTACCGGTGGGCTCCTACGAGTCGGTGATGCCCCTCGACATTCTGCCCACGTTCCTGCTTCGCTCTCTCATCGTCGGCGATGCCGAACGGGCCCAGGCGCTGGGATGTCTCGAGCTGGACGAAGAAGACCTCGGCTTGTGCACCTTCGTGAGCCCCGGCAAGACCGAATACGGTCCGCTGTTGAGACACAACCTCGAAATCATCGAAAAAGAGGGCTGAGTGAAGCTGCTGCGATCCGCCCTCGATACGGCCGAGCCCCTGTTCAAACCAGGCGGCAAGCTCGAACGGCTCTACCCGGTGTACGAGATGGCCGACACCTTCATGTACACTCCGGGAGAGACGACGCGCGGCGCCGCACATGTCAGAGACGGCCTCGACCTGAAGCGGATGATGATCATGGTGGTCGGCGCCCTCGCTCCCTGCATCTTCATGGCCATGTGGAACACCGGGTACCAGGCCAATCTGGCTCTGGCCAGCATGGGGGTGGACACCGCGGGAGGTTGGCGTGGGGTCGTCATCGACGTCATGGAAATCGGCTACAACCCGCACAGTTTCCTCGCCAACATCTTTCACGGCGCTCTCTACTTTCTGCCGGTCTTTATCGTTTGCCAGATCGCCGGAGGGTTCTGGGAGGCGCTCTTCTCCATCGTCCGACGCCACGAGATCAACGAGGGCTTTCTGGTGACGGGCATGCTGTTCCCGCTAACCCTGCCGCCGACAATTCCTCTGTGGCAGGTCGCCATCGGCATCAGCTTCGGCGTCGTCATCGGCAAGGAGATCTTCGGGGGAACGGGCAAGAACTTTCTGAACCCGGCGCTGACGGCTCGCGCTTTCCTCTACTTCGCCTACCCTGTGGAGATCACCGGCGACAAAGTCTGGGTCGCCGCCGACGGCTACTCCTACGCCACACCTCTGGGACTGGTGCCCGCCGAGGGCATCGAGGCGATGAGCGCAACCGGAATGACGATGATGGACGCCTTCCTGGGCGTGATTCCAGGTTCGATGGGAGAGACCTCAGCCCTCGCCTGTCTGATCGGCGCTGCCCTGCTCATCGCCACCGACATCGGCTCGTGGCGCATCATGGTCGCCATGACGGTGAGCACCTTCGCCCTGGCGGCCCTCCTCCATACGGTGGACAGCACGACGAACCACATGTTCGCTATGAGCCCGGCGTGGCACCTGCTCCTGGGCGGGTTCGCCTTCGGGTGTGTCTACATGGCCACCGATCCGGTGTCCGCCGCCTTCACGAACAGGGGGAAATGGTTCTACGGCGCTCTCATCGGATTCATGACCATCCTCATCCGGGTGGTGAATCCGGCTTTTCCGGAGGGTGTGATGCTGGCCATCCTCTTTGGCAATGTCTTCGCTCCGGTGATCGACTACTTCGTGGTGCAGGCCAACATCAAGCGTCGCATGCTGCGCACGGCGGTGTCATAATGCCGAGGGACACGATCGGCAGGACATTCACAGTGGCAGCGCTGCTGTGCGTCGTGTGCTCCGTGCTCGTGTCGAGCGCCGCTGTCGTCCTGCGCCCCACGCAGGCCGTCAACAAGCTTCTCGACAAAAAGCGGAACATTCTCCAGGCCGCGGGGCTCTACACGGAGGGCGCTGATATCGATCAGCTGTTCGAGAGCATCGAAGCCAAGGTGGTGGATCTGGCCACTGGCGAATACGTGGAGGGGATCGATCCCGAGGAGTACGACCAGCGAAGAGCGGCGAAGGATCTGACCCAATCCATGTCGATTCCGCTGGCCAAGGACAGCGGCGGCATCAGGCGTCGCGCCAACCACGCCTCTGTTTATCTGGTGCTCAAGGGCGGAGAGGTCGACAAGGTTATCCTGCCCGTGCACGGAAAGGGCCTGTGGTCGACGCTCTACGGCTTTTTGGCACTCGACGTGGAAGACCTGACAACGATCCGCAGCCTCGTCTACTACGAGCACGGAGAAACGCCGGGACTGGGTGGCGAAGTGGACAATCCCCAGTGGAAGGCGCTGTGGAACGGCAAGCAGGCCTTCGACTCCGCCGGCCGCATCGCGATCACCGTATTGCGAGGCCCGGTCGACCCCTCCAACGCCTCTGCCAGTTACCAGGTGGACGGCCTCTCGGGGGCGACGATCACCTCGCGCGGTGTCACAAACATGTTGCACTACTGGCTGAGCGAGGAGGGCTTCGGCCCCTATCTGGCTCGACTGAAATCAGAGGGATAAGCTCATGGGTAAGGCGCGGGATACACTACTCGCCCCGGTTCTGGACGACAACCCCATCGCCCTTCAGATCCTGGGGATCTGCTCGGCCCTGGCGGTGACGAGCAAGCTGGAGACGGCTGTGACCATGTGTCTGGCCGTCATCTTCGTGCTTGTGGGCTCGAACGCGGCGGTCAGCCTCATCCGCAGGCACATTCCGACCAACATTCGCATCATCGTCCAGATGACGATCATCGCTTCCCTCGTCATCGTCGTGGACCAGTTCCTGCGGGCCTACGCCTTTGGGATGAGCAAGCAGCTTTCGGTGTTCGTCGGGTTGATCATCACGAACTGCATCGTCATGGGCCGGGCCGAGGCATATGCGATGAAGAACGGTGTCGGGATGAGCATGCTGGACGGTCTCGGCAACGCGCTCGGATACAGCGTTATCCTGCTGGTCGTGGGCGTCCTGCGCGAGCTCTTCGGCTCCGGCAAGTTCTTCGGCGCAGAGATCTTCAGCCTCGCCGCGGAGGGAGGCTGGTACGTGCCGAACGGACTGATGCTTTTGCCGCCGAGCGCGTTCTTCATCATCGGCGGCTTCATCTGGGTTCTGCGTACGATCAAGACAGAGCAGATCGAAGAGGAGGCCTGACGCCATGCTCGAAGCCTACCTGAACCTCTTCGTCAAGGCGGTTTTCGTCGAAAACATCGCCCTCGCCTTTTTCCTGGGGATGTGCACCTTCCTGGCGGTGTCGAAGCGCATACCGACCGCATTCGGGCTCGGCATCGCAGTGGTGGTGGTGCAGGGAATCACGGTGCCGCTCAACAACCTCGTCTACCACCATCTGCTCAAGGCGGATGCGCTGGCCTGGGCGGGGCTGACCGATGTCGACCTGACCTTCGTGGGGCTCATCAGCTACATCGGCGTCATCGCCGCCAGCGTGCAGATCCTCGAGATGTTTCTCGACAAGTATGTGCCGGCACTCTACAACGCCCTCGGGATCTTCCTGCCTCTCATCACCGTGAACTGCGCCATCCTCGGTGGCTCGCTGTTCATGGTGGAGCGCGACTATACCTTCGGCGAGAGCGTCGTCTTCGGACTCGGCTCGGGTGTGGGCTGGGCTCTCGCCATCGTCGCCCTGGCCGGAATTCGCGAGAAAATGCGCTACAGCGACGTGCCGCCCGGACTCCGCGGGCTCGGCATCACCTTCATGACGGTGGGGCTCATGGCCATGGCTTTCATGGCCTTCTCCGGAATACAACTGTAGGCACTGATTTGTGTAGGCACTGATTTGAGCTATAATCAGGAGGTGTGGAAATAGACAGACGGCGACCCTACCCTTCCTTTGTAATTAGCCATCACAAACGCCGGGGCTATCCCGGCAGGAAGAGGAGAATCGCCATGGCACAACCTAAGCCGAGCACGACGGAAATGTCCATGCCCACGTTCGAAACGCTGGAAGAGTGGACACGCTCGCAGATTCAGTCGGTTCTGGATGAAGAAGTCACCCATGCGCTGGGACGGTCACGGTACGAGCGACAGGCACCGTTGGACGCAGCCGGCGGCTACCGCAATGGGTACGGGAAGCGGCGGCGACTGTCCTTGACCTCGGGCACGATCGAGGTGAAACGCCCTCGGGTGCGGGGTCTGGAAGAGCGATTTGAGAGTGCGGTACTGCCGCTGTTCGCCCGGCGCACCCAAGAAACAGGTCAGCTGCTGCCAGAGCTTTACCTGCACGGTTTGTCTCAGGGCGACTTCGAGCTGGCGCTGCGCGGCCTGCTGGGCAAGGGAGCGCCTTTGTCGGCGTCCTCGATCGCTCGTTTGCGTGAGAAGTGGATCGTCGAATACAACGCCTGGCGCAGCCGACGACTGGATGACCGCGAGCTCGTCTACGCCTGGGCGGACGGGATCTACGTCAAAGCCGGTCTCGAGAAGCAAAAAGCCGCTCTCCTGGTGGTCATCGGCGCGATGAGCGATGGGCGCAAAGAAGTCCTGACGATTGTCCCGGGCTATCGCGAATCGAAGGAGTCGTGGACGGGCGTACTGCGCGATCTGCGTGACCGCGGACTGAGCGTGGCGAAGTTGTTGGTGGCGGATGGGCACCTGGGTATCTGGGCGGCCCTGGCAGAGGTCTGGCCGGAGACGGCTGAACAGCGATGCTGGAATCACCGCATCCTGAACGTGCTGGATAAGCTGCCAAAACGCGTGCAGGTCGAAGGGCGGCACCTGCTGACACAGATCCCGTACGCGCCGACCCGTCAGGAAGCGACGAAACGTCGCGATCAATTCGCCAAACGGTTTCGCCGCGAGTGTCCAGACGCCGTCGATATCCTTGAGCACGATTGGGACCGTATGGTGACATTCTACGACTTTCCCGAGGCCCACTGGCAACACCTGCGCACCACCAACGTCGTCGAAAGTCCCTTCGCTTCGGTACGGTTGCGAACCAATGCGGCCAAACGATACAGGAAGGTGGCCAATGCCACCGCCCTCATTTGGCGGGTACTGATGGTGGCCGAGAAACGATTCCGGCGACTCAATGCACCGCATCTCATGGCTGACGTCTACGCCGGGGAGTGCTACGAAAACGGATCACCCATCGCGCAAAGGAAGAAGATCGCCGCCTGAGTCGTTTACACACCATTTGACCCTAGCTCCACTG
>CBDBIJ010000011.1:0-13950 GCA_965205655.1 Candidatus Latescibacterota bacterium | reverse complement strand
TCTGTCCTCGTCTCATACGCCAGTTGCTTGCTCCTTTCCTACCTATTACAGACACGCACCGTCAATCTCACAGATCCAGGACCCGCAAGCGTTGCTTCGCCTTGTCTCCGAGCAGGTCCCACTTGTTCTCCAGCTTGAGCACGCCCCGCGGGCAGACGTGGGCGCACATGCCGCATCCCACGCAGGAGGCCCGCTTGAAGCTCTCGTTGTTCTGGGCATAGGCGCGCACGTCGATACCCATTTCGCAGTACGTGCTGCAGTTGCCGCACGAGATGCACATGTTGTCCTTCACGGTGATCCGGAAGCGCCCGAATTTCTGGATCAGGCCCAGCATGGCCGCCATCGGACAGAAGAAGCGGCACCACACCCGCGATCCCAGGAGCGGATAGAGCGCCACGGCGAACACGCCCGACAGCAGTGCCCCCACCACCAAACCGTAGTACTCCTGCACCTTGAAAGCGATGTTGCTGAAGGTGGGATGCTGCTGACCGATCGCCCAGTTGATGAGCACAAGGGCCGTCGTGCCCAGCGCCAGCAGCAGTACCGTGTGAATGGAGACCTGCTCGAACTTCCACGCCTTCGTCGACTTGTCGGACAGGTGACGCCACGGATCTCCCAGCGTCTCGGCCAGGCCGCCGCAGCCGCAGATCCACGAGCAGTAGAACCGCTTGCCCACCGTCACGGCAAGCAGTGGAAAGAGGATGAGCGATCCCAGAAAACTGTAGAGGGCGATGAGTACCGGATACTCGAAGATCGTACCCGGATAGAAGTAGTCGATCTTCAGGGGCCACAGGTACGAAAAATAGAACTCCCTCTTACCGAACAAGGCCATGGCGAAGGGCAGACAGAACGCGAGCAGAATCTGCACGGCGATGAGAACGGTGGTGCGGATGCGGTGGTAGCGGTTGTTGCCGTGGTGCTTGAGGAAGTAGATGCCGCCGCCCACCATGGCGATACAGTAGATCGCCCCGTAGAGCCACCACTTGTTTTTCAGGCCCAGGGCGATGGCAGTCGGTGTGAAGACCTCGGAGAAGTAGGTGAGGATGTAGAAGGTGAGAATCACGCCCCCGAGAAGCCACGCGCTCAAACCTCGACTGCGCAGCGACCGCCGGTAGGTGCTCAACAGTCCGTGCTGATACATTATGCTCTGCCTCCCCGTTTTAACCTGCGGCAACCCGTGGAAGTTCCAGCGGATGCGTGAACTCGGCGTCGAACGACGCTTCGTTCAAGTGATCGAGCACGTATCCGAGGCTACGCCGTTCGTCGATCCAACGTACCAGGTGGGTGTGGTCCCAGCGCCGTCCCAGCATGTTGAATCCCACGACGGTGCCGTTCTCGGTGATTATGCGAGTCGTGCTCCGCACGGCTCCCGTTTCATCGTGAAACCACTCCTCTTTTCCGTTGAGATCCATCGGCACCTGCCCCGCCGTGGTGTACTCCACATCCATAAACTTGGCCGAGTTGTACCACGTTTCCCTCTCGTACACCGCCGCGTCCCCCATCATGCACCGCGCCGCCACGCGACCCTGATCCCTCGATGTGTACCACAGCTGTTCCGGGCGCCGCATTTCCTGCTCCGTCCCCTTGAACCAGGTCACGCTGGCGCAATCCCCTGCGGCGAACACGTCCGGCGCCGAAGTAGCGAGACCGTCGTTGACGGTGATACCGCGGAAGCGCTCGTCCAGTTCGATGTCCGAATCCTGCAGCCAGTCCGTATTCGGCATAACGCCGATGGTGATGACGGCGATGTCGCAGTCGATGTTCGGCCCTTCTACCCAGCCATCGCCACCCGGCATCCCGTCGTCGGGCGCCTCCGGGCCCTTCACTTTCGTGCGCACCCCCGTTACCGCGCCATTGGCGTCGCCGACAAACTCCTCAACAACCGTCTGCATGTGGACGTGGACGCCGTTCTCCTCCATGACTTCGGCCACGAAGCGCCCCTCGCCGCCGTCGATGGCCATGGGCCAGTACCAGTCTTCCATTATGAGGAAGTGGGTCTCTACGCCGGCTTGAACGAGGATCTCTACAGTTTCGAGACCGATGAGGCCGCCCCCGACGACGACCGCCTTCTTCGCCTTTCGCCCCCTCTCACTGGCTGACACCACCCTCGGGTAGTAGGGCGAATCCTGCGAGCTCGACGTCACGTGGAAATCCGTCCGCGGCGGCGGCTCCATGACCGCATCCCCGTGAACCTCCGCCTCGAGCCATTCGAGGTCCTGGATGGAGACGAAGTGACCGATTCCATTCAGATCGGAGTTCGGCCACATGCCCGGGCGCGGTCGCGAACCGCAGGCGATGAGCAGGCGGTCGTACGGCAGCGACTCGCCGTTTGAGAGCGTCACCGTCTTCTGGTGGACATCGATACCACTGGCGCGACCCCTCACTCGTCGAAATCCCATGCGCTCGTAGAGGTCCCGCTCGTAGGGTTCGATGTTGCGGTGCGACAGCTGGCCGCAGAACACGTACATCAGCGCCGTGCGCGAGAACAAGTGGTCCGATTCTTCGGAGACGACGGTGATCTCCCAGTCCTCTTCGCGGGCGCGAATCGCCACCGCCGCCTCTATGCCGGCGATGCCGTTACCGATGATGACCGCTCGCATTGCCTCTGCGCTGCTCCCTGGTGCAAACCTCTTTGCATTGTTAATTAAACTACTACACCGGTGCAGTCAGGCAAAACTCGGAGATGCCAGCATGAACTCGCCATTGGAGGCCGGCAAACGAGCCCTGGCCGCCTCTGTGACTCTCATCTTGTGCATCACCTCGTCTGTTCAGGCGCAGGAGTTCATCACCGGTGCGCTATCGGCCCTCACCGGTGCCGTTCCGGTCAGGGAGATCTACGCGGATGTGCCGGCCGACGCCATTCCCCCGCTCAATACCCCTGAGTTCATTTCCGCACGGGACGCCTTTGTAGGCGACGGCGATCTCGTGGCCGGCGTCGCCCTGAATGGCGACGTTTTCGCCTATCCTCTCAAGATCATGAACTACCACGAAATCGTGCATCACGTCGTCGGTGGTCTCGATGTCGTCACTACTTATTGCCCGCTCACGAACTCGGCCGTCCTCTTCGACGCTGCCGACCTCGCCTTCGGGAACACGGGTGCCCTGTATAACAACAACGTCGTCATGTACGACCGCGAGACTCGCAGCGTCTGGTCCCAGATGGCGCTGGGCTGCATCTTCGGCGATCGCGCCGGCGAGCACCTCACCGTCCTGCCCGTGGCGCAGGCGACCTGGGAGGCGTGGAGAGCTCTCTATCCCGACACCAGGCTCCTCTCGAACAAGACCGGATTCGAGAGGGGCAGGAACTACGATTACGATCCTTGGATCGAGAGCGGCTACACCGAGAATAACGCCGTCTGGTTTCCACAGACGCCCGCCATCGACCAGCGTCTTCCCGCCAAAGAGATGGTCTTCGGCCTTACCGGCCGCGACGGCGCCATCGCCTACTCCTATGGCGATCTGGAGCTTCAGCTCGCCGTCAACCAGGTCTTCGGAGGAGAGGAAATCGTCATCTTCTGCGCCCCGAAGGGCCGTCTCGCCCTGGGCTACAGCCGACGGCTCGGCGAAAGGGTGCTTCACTTCGCACCTGTCGAAGCGACTGGCGATGATTTGCTGCCACAGTTTCGCGGACGCCGAGACCGGATCACTCTGGAGCATGCTCGGCGAGGCCGTTGACGGGTCGCTCGAGGGTACAAAGCTTATGCCCATCGCCACCTACAGCGCCTACTGGTTCGCCTGGGCCAGCTTCTGGCAGAATACGGAGGTTTGGGACGGCGAGAATCTTGGCGGGACGGCGGTTGCGAACGAAGGCTGGGGCGAGATAAAGGCCTACCGTCGGACTGAGCGGCCTCTCCGACGACGACCTGCGCCGCGGTCGTCGGAGCCGCTTGTCTGGCCGTCAGCTCCTGTGCGCCTCCTCCCCCATCGGCCGGCGCCGGTTTCGAGACTCCCGCAGGCGGCCACTCCCGTCGTAAGCCCATTTACATCACCGACCGCGAAGGCGTGCGGTTCGACATCACCCACGCTGTGCATCGCTACGGTATGCGGGTCGCCGGGTTTCAGTTTGGCATCGGCAAGAACACGATTCGACCGATCGATCACCCGGACATGCTATCTCCAGGCGAGCCCGGTTACCCCTCCGAGGGATCGTGGTGGAGCGAAGGCCCGGCTGTCATCGGCATTTCCGTCGACGGCGACATCCGCAGCTATGCCGTTCGGGAACTCACGCGGCATGAAATCGTCAACGAAACCATCGGCCACACCCAGGCGGCGGTCGCCTACTGACCGCTCGTGGGATTGACTGCCGTGTACAGTCGCGAGCTTGACGGTCAGCCGCTGACCCTGGCTGCCAGCGGCTGGACCTACGCAAACACATTCGTTCTCTACGACCTGGAAACGGAGACCCTCTGGTATCCGGTTTCGAGGCCGGAAGGGGGGCTCACCGGCATCGCCGGCCCGCTGCAGGATCGCGTTCTCCCCGAGCTCGAGTCGACGCATACATCCTGGCGCGCTGGCGCGAATGGCACGACCTGGCGCGCTGGCGCGAATGGCACGAGCAGCATCCGGAGACTAAATTCATGGAGTATCCCGACCGCCTTTTGCGACTCCGCCAGCGGTTTTGACTCGTATTCTTCAGATAGCGCGATGACCGATACGCTGCTCAACATCGATGGAGCGCACGCCACCGACGCCACATCTGTTCGCGCCAAGGTCACGCCTGCTAATCGTGACCGGCTCGAGGGTGACTGGCCGCATTTCAGCAGCGTTCTCCGACGGCACGAGCTGAGTGTCACCCGCCGCCGGCTCACCACTCTTCAGGTGAACGTCGGCAAGCTCTGCAACCAGACCTGCCGGCATTGCCACGTCGATGCCAGCCCTCGCCGCAAGGAGCAGATGACGCGGGAGACGGCTGAGCGCGTCGTCGAGCTCTTAGACCGGCCAGGCGCCGAGCATCTCGACCTCGTCGACATCACCGGTGGCGCGCCAGAGCTCAACCCCTGTTTTCGCTACCTCGTCATCGAAGCGCGCGCGCGCGACTGCCGCGTCATCGACCGCTGCAACCTCACCGTGCTGTTCCAGCCGGGACAGGAAGACACCGCCGAGTTTCTTTGCGACAACAATGTCGACATCGTGGCCTCCATGCCGTGCTACTCGCAGGAGAACGTGGACAAACAGAGAGGTGACGGGGTTTTTGCGCAGAGCATCGAGGCACTGCAGCTGCTCAACGGTCTCGGCTATGGAAAGGACGGCTCCGGTCTCACGCTCGACCTCGTGTACAACCCGGTGGGGCCTTTCCTGCCGCCGGATCAGATCGAGCTGGAAGGAGACTACAAGGAGCGGCTAGAGGAGGACTTCGGCATCGTCTTCAACGGCCTGTTCACCATCACCAACATGCCGATCAAGCGATTCCTCTACGACCTCAAGCACTCCGGTGAGCTCGAGGAGTACATGACGCTGCTCGTCAACAGCTTCAACGTCGAGACTGTCGACGGCGTCATGTGTCGCGATCTCATCTCCCTGGGCTGGGAGGGCACCATCTACGACTGCGACTTCAACCAGATGCTCGAAATCCCGGTCCCACGACCTCACCGAACCGTCTGGGACATCGATACACTGGAGGAATTTGGCGAAGGCTCAATCGCCGTCGCTGACCATTGCTTCGGCTGTACTGCCGGCGCCGGCAGCTCCTGCGGCGGTGCCCTGAACTAACGACTCTCAGAAGTCCGTAAAGCCGTACTTCTCGACGACCGATTCGTCTACCTCCACACCCAGACCGGGTGCATCCGGTACCTCGATCCAGCCGTCTTTGTGGATGAATGGCTCGCCGACCAACTCATTCTGCATCGGGCTTGGAACCGGCTTCAGCTCGAACACGATGTAGTTGTGCCCCGTTGCGGTCGCGTGCAGTGCTGCCGCGGTGTTGATCGCCGTGCTCCAGCTGTGCGCGTTGAAGTATAGGCCCGCCGCCCGGGTCAGCTCCATGACTTCCTTGTAACCGGTGATGCCGTTTGCTCGCCCCGGGTCTACGAGATAGATATCGGCGGCACCCAGCGCGATGAACCTGGCGTACTGAGCGGTGTCCCAGCTGCGCTCCCCGGCGCCGATCTGGGTCTGGATGCTCTGGCGGAGATGGCAGTAGGCCTCGACGTTCTCGGGTGCAAAGGGATCTTCGATCCAACGTAGACCGAATTGCTCGAACTCGCGGGACATCCGTACGCCGCTGGCGTAGTTCCAGCGCGTCTTTTGGCCGATGTCGACGATGAAGTCGACGTCCTCCCCGATGGCCTTGCGCACCGCCCTCACATATTCGATGTCGCGGCGCTCGTCGACGCCGAGATTGGCCTCGCCCGCTTTCCCGAATCCGACTTTCACAGCGCTGTAGCCCGCAGCCGCGTGTTCGGCCAGCTCTTGGCCGAGGTCCTTGATCTCCGCCTTTGAGGGATGGGTACTCGCACAGGCCCGCAGCCTGTCGTGGACCTTGCCTCCCAGCAGCACATGCACCGGCACTCCGAGCGCCTTGCCCTTCAGGTCCCACAGCGCGATGTCCACAGCGCTGACGGCGAAGTTGGCCATCCCCGTATCGCCGTACCACCAGTTGTGAGCCTTCATGGCGCGATACAGGGCGCCATTGTGGGTCGGGTCCTTGCCGATCAGCAGCGGCGCCAGACCCTTCTCGATGAGGACTTTCGTCGCCAACGCCGCTTCCGGCCACTGGGAGATGCTCTCCCCCCACCCGACGGCGCCGGCATCGGTTTCGATTTTGGCGAGTGTAACGTGGCGCCACATCATCCGGTCGTTCGGTTCCTGGTAGCGCAGCGGGTACGCGGTTACCGCTGTTATCTTCATGCGTCAGCTCCTGGTGTCCTATTCCGAGCCTTCTTCAGTCCGGCATCAAGGCGCCGCCGTTGACGTCAATCGTGGCGCCGGTCATGTACGAGGCCGCATCCGAGGCGAGAAACAGCACGACTGCCGCCTGCTCATCCGGCCTCGAGAGTCGCTTGAGAGTCACTGCGTCGATATGTTGCTGGAGCGCCTCTTCGCTGATGTTCTGCATCAGCCTTGTGTCCACAGCGCCCGGAGCGATGCAGTTCACCAGGATGCCATGTGTCGCGTAGTGGCGCGCGAACGCCTTCGTCATGGAGATGACGCCGGCCTTGCTCGCCCCGTACACGGTGGAGCGAACCACGCCGCCCGTGCGACCGCCGATCGACGCGATGTTGACGATGCGGCCCCAGCCGTGCTCGCTCATCGCGTCACCAGCCGCCCGGGAAAGAAAGAAAACCGACTTGAGGTTGACGTTCATGATCGAGTCGTATCCTTCCTCGGTCATGTCTTCCATGGCGATGCGCGGGCAGATGGCAGCGCAGTTGACCAGCACGTCAACGCGGCCGAAGGCCCTTTTCGTATCGGCCACGAGGCGATCGCAGTTCGCCGGTACTGAAATGTCGTGGTCGAATGCTGTCGCGCTGTCACCCAGCTCGCCGGCTGTTTGGCGGGCGAGCTCGAGCTCGATGTCGCACAGCGCCACTTTGGCTCCGGCGCCCGCAAGGGTGCGTCCGACTGCCGCGCCGATTCCCCGGCCGGCGCCGGTAACGATCGCTACTTTGTCAGTCAAACACCGATCTGTCTGCATGTTTCACTCATCCCCGATCCTCAGGCTGACCTCTTCGATCATGTCCGCTGGCGGCAGACATCGCGTTTCGTCGCACGCCTGATACTGCACGAGCAATCGCATCAACCCCTCTTGTCCGGGCACGGCTTCCGGCTCCACGACGACTTCGGCGCGTAGCTCGACGCTCCCATCGTACACGCTCAGCGTCTCATCGAAGGCGTCTGAGAACAGCGGCGCTCCCACAGGGTAGTCGACCGCCCTGAGACTCAGGGGAAGCTCCGCGTTCATCGTCAGCGACGTGGGTATGAGCCACTCGTTGGCGGCCGGATTGGCGTTCACATGCCAACCCTCGACTATTTCCAGATGCACAGTTGCGAGAAATTGCTCGCCCGGAGACGGTAAGCTTTGGGACACATCTACGGCGACCCTCAGCACCGAGTCTGGAATCGCCTTTTCGTCGGCAGCCAAGGAGATCGCCGGTAGCGCAACGCCAAGGCGGCCGGACTCCGGCCCGGCAGCCGATTCCTCGCTCTTCTCCTGTGCGTACGCGTCCAGTCTGTCCCAGTCGGTCTTCAAGTAGATGTTCGCCGCTCTCACCAGCTGCGTGTAGCCACTGGGGAACTGCGCCATCGATCCGCCGAAGGTGTGCAGGCTCCGCTCCGCTCGGTCGAGGAAATCCCGTCGTCCCGTCTCCCGCGCCAGCTCGAGCAGGCAGGAGACTGCCACTCCGTTTGCCGAGGGCAGTGCCGAGTCCTGCCCGTTCTTGCTTCTCGCGATCAGGTCCTCGCCTGCCCCTTCGGTATAAAAGAATCCGCCGTCCTCCTCGTCCCAGAAGTGCTCGACCATCTCGTCGGCGATTTTCTCGGCAGCTCGCAGCCAGCGCGTCTCGCCCGTCGCCCGGTATAGCGCGAGCAGTCCGTCGGCGAAATAGGCGTAGTCCTCCAGGAATCCGTCGTACTTCACCGTATTGTTCCGAAAAACTCGCTTCAACCCGCCAGACGCCGTACCCAAACGATCCATCACAAACAGCGCCGCCGCTTCTGCTGTCCGTCGATACGTCTCGTCCTTCAAAACGGCGTAGGCATCGCCGTAGGCCGCGATCATCATACCGTTCCACGATGTCAGGAACTTGTCGTCCAACAGCGGGTATTCGCGTCCCTGGCGGACCCGCAACAGCTCGCTTCTCGCCTTCTCGAGCACTTCCTTGAGCTGCGACACCTGCATCCCATGCTCACTCGCCACAGTCGCCGTCGAAGCCTTTTCGTACACCACCATCTCATCTCCCTCCGGCATAGGCGCCAGGCCGTACACCACCAGGAACAGTTCCGCGCCGTCCCCCAGCGCCTCCCGTATCTCCCCCTCCGTCCACACGTAGTACTTCCCTTCGACCGCATCGGTCTCGGCGTCGAGGGCGGAGTAGAACCCGCCCGCCACGGAGGTCATCTCCCTGTCGACGTAGCGCAGGATATCTCGCGCCACTTCGCCCCAGCGCTCATCGCCCGTCAGCGCATAGGCTCTCGTGTAGATGCGCGTCAGATGAGCCTGGTTGTAGAGCATCTTCTCGAAGTGGGGCACTCTCCACTTCGCATCTGTCGAATAGCGATGGAACCCGCCGCCGATCTGATCGTAGATGCCGCCGCTCGCCATCGATGCGAGCGTGTGGTTGACGATCTTCAGCGCTCTTTCATTGCCCTCTTCCTCCCAGGCGTCCAGCAACAGGTCGAGCCTCATCGCCGGCGGAAACTTCGGCGCGCCACCAAAGCCGCCGTTGGAGGCGTCGTAGCGCGCTGCGATTTGTGACAGGGCGTCACTGATCACCGACGTGTCAGGAGCCATGGGCTCGTTGCGGTCCGCCCGGGCCTGACGTATAGCGGCTGTGAGCTGCTGGGCCGTCGCCTCGACCTCGTCCCGACTCGTTTGCCAGGCCTCCTGCAAAGCCCGCAATACCCGCGGAAACCCGGGTCGACCGTGATAGTCCTCAGGGGGAAAGTAGGTCCCTGCGAAAAATGGTTTCAGCTCGGGAGTGAGAAAAACGGAATTCGGCCAGCCGCCGCTGCGGTTCACCAGGTGAGTGGCGGTCATGTAGATCTGATCGATGTCGGGCCGCTCCTCCCTGTCCACCTTGATGTTGACGAACCACTCGTTCATCAGCGCTGCGATCTCGGCGTTGGCAAAGACCTTCCGCTCCATCACGTGGCACCAGTAGCAGGTGGTGTATCCCACGGACAGGAAGATGGGCTTGTCCTCCGAGCGCGCCCGGGCGAACGCCTCGGGACCCCAGGGGTACCAGTCTACCGGGTTGTGGGCGTGGAGAAGGAGGTAGGGACTCGTTTCATACTGCAGTCGGTTCGCCCGGGCCTGCCCGCTGTCGCTTTCTGCGAGGGCTGCGGCCCACAAACCGGTGACGCCGAGCAGCAGAAGGATGACCACTCAGGCGCTGGCGCGGATCGCGGAAGCGCGGATCGCGGAAGCGCGAAACGCGCTCGGACTCATCATCGAACCGACCGTTCCAATCACGTACTCCACATCATCAGCACTCACGCAGCGATGTGTCGTCAGCCGCACCCGCGAGCTGGGACGCGGGTTGACCAGCACGCCGATCTCCTTGAGGCGCGCCACCAGCTCGGGCGTGTCCCAACCTAGTGCGGACACGTCCATGAAGGCCATGTTCGTCGCTCGCGGCGCCAGTGCTGTGGCTACTCCGTCGATCTCGGCGAGGCCTTCCCACAGCCTGCGGGCGTTTGCGTGATCCTGCTGTATCCAGTCGCGGCATCGTTCGATGGCGACGATACCGGCGGCGGCGATGACGCCCGCCTGACGCATGGCTCCGCCGAGGCGCTTGCGCGCCCGCCTGGCGTGATAGATGAATTCCTCACTGCCGCACAGGAGCGAGCCAACGGGGGCGCTCATTCCCTTGGACAGACAGAAGGTCACCGAATCGACGCGGCGCCCATACTCCGCCGGCTCGACCCCCAGCGCTACCGCTGCGTTGAAGACCCGCGCCCCATCCATATGGACTTTGAGGTCATACCCATGTGCGGCCGCGGTCACCGCCTCCACCTCGGCCGGACTCCACGCCTGGCCGATGCTCATGTTGTGGGTGTTCTCGATGCAGAGGAGCCTCGAGAGCGGCAGGTGCGGGTTGTCGGTGGGACGGATGAGCTCGTCGAGCTGATCCGGTTTGATGATTCCGTGTTCCGCTTCGACTGGCCGCACAACCACCCCTGCGATGTTGGCGTAACCACCCGCTTCCCAGTTGTAGATGTGGCAGTACTGCTCGGCGATTATCTCGTCGCCCAGCCGCGTATGCGCCAGGATGGCGCACGTGTTTCCCATGGTGCCGGAAGTCACCAACGCTGCTGCCTCCGTACCCATGGTTTCAGCCGCCAGCTCTTCGAGGCGGTTCACCGTCGGATCTTCGCCGTAACAGTCGTCCCCGAGCTCCGCGTGCCTCATCGCCTCCCTCATCTCCTCGGTCGGCAGCGTGATGGTGTCGCTTCTCAGGTCGACGATTCGCCGTGACATTGCCTTTGCCTCTGACTCGCGTTATGCTTTCGCACCCTTTGTTCCCCACGCGAAAATGAAGCTAACCGGCGTGAGGATCCGTGTCTAATGGCGTTTTCCTCGCGAGGGCTCGTCCATCGCCCGACTGTCACCGGGCGGCGAGGCCTCGTGTCTTCTGCCAATCCTACCGCGTCACTTGCCGGCGTCCGCATCCTCATTGATGGCGGCAACGCCATCGATGCGGCGGTAGCGACCGCCGCCGCCCTCAACGTCGCCGAACCCTACATGTCCGGAATCGGCGGCGAGGGTTACATGCACGTCTACCACGCCAGCTCCGGCGAGCACAAAGTCCTCGACTATGTCGGCCTTGCCCCAAAGGCGGCACAGCTCGACCTCTTCGACAGCGACAACAAGAATCGCGGGCCGCTCTCGGTGCTGACCCCGGGCGCCTGCGGCGGATGGCTGGAAGCCCTGCGCTGCTACGGCACCATGGACGCCGCCGCCGTGTTCGCTCCAGCCATCGACCTCGCCGAAAACGGTATCGCCATAACCGTCAAGAACGCCTTCTTCTTCGATGAGTCTGCGGATGAGTTTCGCAAGTACCCGTCCTCTTCCTCCACCTACCTGAGCAACGGCAGGGCACCCCGGCCCGGCGACGTGTTGATCCAGGAGGACCTCGCCGAGACCTTCCGCGCCGTCGCCGAGTCCGGACCCGAGATCTTTTACACCGGCGAGATCGCCGACATCATCGCCGCCTTCATGGCGGAGACTGGCGGCCTCATAACGAAGGAAGATCTCACCGGATTCGAACCGGTGTGGCTCGATCCGATTAGCGTCGACTACCGCGGTTTCCAGATCTGGGTACCGCCGCGGCCCTGTCAGGGCTTTCAGTTCCTGCAGACCCTCAACATGATGGAGGGCTTCGATGTGGCGGAGCTGGGGCACAACACGACCGAAACGCTGCATTACTTCATCGAGGCCGCCAAACTCTCCATCGCCGACCGCATCGCCTATGCCAAAGCCGACGGTCCTGATTTGACGGGCTTGCTTTCCAAGGGATATGCCGCCGAGCGCCGTGCCCTGATCGGCGATCGCGCCCGACCTGTTGGAGGCGAAACCTACACCGAGGACAAGCTGGAGCAGGAGGTTTCGGCAGGGGATCCCCGCGCCTGGACCAAAACGGAGTGCACCACCCACTTCGATGTCGTCGACGCCGACGGCAATGCGGTGGCCGTCACTCAGAGCCTCGGCAGCGCCTTCGGTTCCGCCATGGTGGTTCCCGGAACCGGGATCGCCCTGAACAACTTCATGAACTGGTTCGATCTCGAGCCCGGCAGCCCCAACGCTATCTGCCCCTCGAAGAAAATCGAGATGTGCATGTCGCCGGTGTTGGCCTGGGATGAGGACGGCCTGCGATTCCTCATCGGTACGCCGGGTAGCTACGGCATTCTGCAGACCACGCCTCAGATGATCATGAATATCATCGATCACCGGGTAAACATTCAGGCCGCCATTGAGGCCCCTCGCGTCAGAGCGACGTCCGGATACGTCGTAAACGCCGAGCGACGCATCGACGGCGACGTCCTGGCCGAGCTGGAAACGAAGGGGCACCAAATCAGTCCGATCGAGGAGTGGTCGATGGGAGTGGGTGGCGGACAGGGAATTGCGATCGATCCCGAATCCGGTGCCTTCATGGGCGGCGCCGATCCGAGGCGTGACGGCTACGCCCTTGGCTGGTAGATGAAGGAATGACAGGCATCACGAGCTCTCCAGCGCGGCCATCGGACTGTCGCATTCCCCACGGCGACGGCCGCTCGGTCGCGATATACAACACCGACTGTGTCGCCGGCATGAACCGGATCCTCGAGCCGGGAACCGTCGACGTCGTCGTCACCTCACCACCATACAACCTCGGCACCGTCTACAGCGGCTATGACGACACCATCGGCCGCGACGAGTATGTCCGGTGGATGGGCGAATGGGGGGGCGCCATAGCGGAAATCCTCAGCGACCGGGGCTCCGTGTTCCTCAACATCGGCGGCAAACCCTCCGATCCCTGGGGACCCTTCGAGGTGTTGAGCGAGCTGCGGGACTGCTTCGTCCTGCAGAATGTCATCCACTGGATCAAGTCCGTCGCCATCCAGAAGGAAGACGTGGGCCGCTACGCGGGAATCGAATCGAACGTCTCTGTGGGGCACTTCAAGCCGATCAATAGCCCGCGATACGTCAACGACTGCCACGAGTACATCTTTCATCTCACGAAGAAAGGTGACGTCGAGCTCGATCGACTTGCCATCGGCGTGGAATATCAGGACAAGTCGAACGTCAGCCGCTGGAGCAGCGCCAAAGACGACCGTCGCTGTCGCGGCAACACCTGGTTCGTGCCGTACAAGACGATACGCAGCCGCGAAAAGCAGCGCCCCCACCCCGCTTCCTTCCCCGTCAAGATTCCTACAATGTGCATCGAGCTCCACGGACTCGAGCGCACCCGCCTCGTCCTCGATCCGTTTCTCGGAATCGGCAACACCGCCGTCGCCTGTGTCGAGCTCGGCGTCAACTGTATCGCCTTCGACACCGTTGCCGAATACTGCGAGCAGTCGGCTGCCGCCGTGCGCGAAGCGCTCGACCGTGCCTGACCAAAGAAGAAGCCGCGTCCCTTTGAGGAACGCGGCCCTGTCAATCGGCGAAACGAAGTGCCGTCAGACGCAGAGGTCGTCAGTCGTGCGTCTCAGACTTGACCCTGCCCCAACTTTCCTCTTCGATCGCGGTGTCCCCCCTCCTCTTCTCCGAAACCGAAGTCGGAGGTGGAGCCATCCACCCCATCGTGTACCCGG
>CBDBIJ010000010.1:0-4217 GCA_965205655.1 Candidatus Latescibacterota bacterium | reverse complement strand
GATTGCGCTTCCCCCGGGCGTATCCATTACCAGCGGCGGGATATTCGCGGACATCGCCGAGGGTTTCCAGGCAATCTTCATCTCGATGGCTGTGGGGATCGTTCTCGTCTACCTGGTGATGGTAGCCAGCCTGGGGTCTCTGAGGAATCCGGTCGTTATCGTCACCACCCTGCCCTTCGCGCTCATCGGGGCGCTGGCGGCGCTGGTGATAACGGGCCGCTCGCTCGGCCTGCCCGCGATGATGGGTATCCTGCTCCTCATCGGAATCGTGGTGACCAACGCCATCGTCCTGATCGCCTTCGTGGAGCAGCTTCGTGAGAAGGGCATGGGGGTCTACGACGCCCTCATCAACGGCGGCAGGGTCCGGCTGCGCCCGATTCTCATGACCGCGCTGACGACGAGCTTCGCGCTGCTGCCACTGGCGGCCGCGCCTTCCGATGAAGGCGGTATCATCAGCGCTGAGCTGGCGACCGTGGTGATCGGCGGGCTGATGAGTTCCACGGGGCTTACGCTCATCGTGGTGCCGGTGGTGTACAGCATTTCAACGAGAGCATTCCGAATACGTTCCGGCGGATCGTCGGCGGTCTGAGTCGCAAGCCGGTGCCGGCGACGTGATGCTATACGGATTCACCGCAGAGGGCGCGGAGATCGCGGAGGGCAGGAGAAAGTAGAAAGTATTTCGTAGTGCGTACGGGGCGAATGCTGTAGAAAAAGGTCCTTAGATTCCTCACGCCGCTCCGCTGCGTTCGGAATGACATGCATTGAGCCAGGAGGGACGGGTTTGAAACCCGCCCCTACGAAAGGTTTGCCCGGGGGTGTCTTCATAGGAATGACGGCGAGCGGTTGTTGCTATGTGCGGGCATTTCAGGGATTATGGCGCTGTCATGACGTATTGTCATTAGTTTGGCGCGACGGCCCGCGTCCTTAGGCAGGGGGACACATGCTTACAAAGAAACATATCGACTACCGAAAAGACGACAAGGAGATTTGGGAAACAGAGTTGGAGAGCTGGGTGCCGGGGCGCGTCTACGACTGCCACATGCACCTGCTGGACAACGGCCTCATTGCTGAGGACAGCAAGTACAGGGATATGTATCCCGACACCGACTTCGAGACCGCCAAGGCGTGGCACAACCTGGTGATGCCCGGCCGGGAGACGCACTTCCTCATGCTGGGGAGGCCGGCGCCCGGCACGGACGTGTACGGCCACAACACATTCATGCACCGGGAGATGCAGTCCGATCCTCACTCTCGCCGGAACCGGCTGACGATGCCCAGCGACACCCCGGAAGAGATCGAGCGCGACGTCAAAGAGCGGGGCTTCGTCGGCCTGAAGGTGTACCGCTTCTACTCCGTCACCGGGGACATCAAGGACTGCCGCATCCACGAGTTCCTGCCGCACGAGCAGTTGGAGGTCGCCAGCGACCTGGGACTGTGGGTGACGATGCACCTGTCCCGCGCCGGGGGCGGAGACGAGCAGAACCTGCGTGACCTGGAAGAGTACACGACCAAGCGCTATCCGGGGATCCGGTGGATCCTCGCTCACTGCGCGCGGTCGTTCGTCTACTGGCAGATGGAGCGAGGAATAGACCGTCTCAAGGCGATGCCGAACATCTGGTACGACACGTCTGCCGTGACCGACGTCCGCCCGTTCATCACGCTGTTCAGCGAGGAGGACCACCGGCGCATCTTCTACGGAACCGACGGCATCGAGTCGGTCTCGTTCCACGGCGCGTACACGGCGTTCGGCCGGACACACCAGCAACTCGAAACCGACAAGGTGCCGTATCTGCACTTTGAACACTCGGACTACCGGCCCGTCATCTGCCTGTACGAGCAGCTTCTCTCGATGAAGCAGGCGGCGGCGATCGCAGGACTCACCCGCGATCAGATCGAGGACATCTTCTGGCGGAACGCCGTTCGCGAGCTGGGGGTCTCCTGGCCGGAGGGTTAGCCGCGCTCAATGCCCCTCGACGGGCAGCGCTCGGCGAGGACGCAGGAATCGCACCGGGGCCGGATCGCCTTGCATACCTGACGCCCGTGGTTGATGAGGTACAGGTGAAAGGCGAATACGTCCTCAGGGGCGACCATGGGCTCGAGGATGTCGTGGGCCTGGTCGGCGGTGACCTTCGGGCCGATGAGGCCGAGCCTTCGAGATACGCGGTAGATGTGGGTATCGACCGGCATGGCGGGCAGGCCGAGGGAGAAGCAGAGGATGATGGCCGCGGTCTTGGGGCCGATGCCGTTGAAGCGCTTGAGCCAGTCCTTCGCCTCTTCCAGGGGCATCTCGGCGAGGAACGACAGGTCGAACGAGCCGACCTCGTCGAGAATCTCATTCAGCACCTGCTTGATCCTCGGCGCTTTGACGCGAAACAGGCCGGCTCGCCTGATGGCGTCCTCGATCTGTGCCACGTCCGCCGACGCGATGGCCTCCAGGTTGCCGAACGTTGTCATGAGGTTGTTGAAGGCGCGCTCGGAGTTGATGTCCGAGGTGTGCTGCGACAGGATGGTGTAGACCAGTTCGGAGGCGGGATCGTAGCGCGGCTCCCAGTGGAACGGGCCGTACTCGGGGCTGAGGGCGTCCATGACCTCGACGGCGGACAGGCGCTTGACCTTTCGCGCCACAGGTAGACCTCGAAGGGGGAGATACCAACGACGGCGTAGAAGCGCCCTCGCAATGCGCAGTATCGCACTTGCACCCAACCTTGACAAACGATGTGGGACTCGACTATTTTCGGGGCCTGCTAACGCGCATCACATTCGGCCCATTTTATCAGGAACCATTCCCCGCCGGACATTCGCATCGCCGTGACGCTCCCAGACCTCCTAACCGATCTGACCGACCTCGAAAAGCCCGTGACGTACTCGGGCCTTCTGCAGCTTTCCGACCTGCCTGTAGAGGGTCTGACCGAGCTCAAGACCGTGTGGTCCAACCTGCCGACCGAACGTAGGCGCGAGACAGTTCGGAAGCTCATAGAGCTGGCGGACGACAACGTCGAATTCGACTTCAGCTCGATATTCAAGTCATGTCTGACGGACGGCGACGATGCTATCCGAGAGATGGCGGCCAAGGGCCTGTGGGAGGCGGAGGACCGCGCGCTGATCCGTCCGCTGGTCAAGCTGCTGGAAAACGACACCTGCGCCGAGGTCCGGGCGTCGGCGGCCATGTCGCTGAAGAACTTCGCGGTGATGTCGCAGAACGGCAAGTTGCTCTCCCGGGACGGCGACCGCATACGGCGGGCGCTCCTGGCCGTGGTCAACAGCCCGACGGAGGACATCGACGTGCGTAGGCGGGCGATCGAGGCGGTGGCGAGCTTCAACACGTTGGAAACCAATAGCGTCGTTCGCGAGGCGTACGAGTCGGACAACCCGACGCTCGTGCAGAGTGCGATATTTGGGATGGGGCAAAGTTCCAACCCCGCATGGATGCCGACGGTCGTCGACGAGATGTCGAATCCCCTGGCAGCGGTGCGGTTCGAGGCGGCGACGGCGTGCGGTCTCCTCGGCGAAGAAGGGAGTCGTGCCGCACCTCTTGCGGCTCCTGCGCGACGACGACTCCGAGGTGCGTCTTGCCTCTATCAAGGCGCTCGGCCTGATAGGCGGACCGACGGCAAAGCACGTGCTGCAGCAGCACCTGTCGGACAATGATGAGGCAATCGAAGAGGCCGCGCGAGAGGCCCTGACCAGCCTCGAATTCGAGGACGATTCCCTGGGGTACCCACTCCAGACGTAGGCGTTCGCTCCTACCAATCTCACCATCCGCCGCTCGGTGATATAATTCCGCCGATTACGTAACTACAGTTGCCGGACGCGCGTGTGCCTGACTCCCTGACCGATACGACCACAATTGAATTCGCAGCGAGCCTAATCGAGGCGGAGCCGTGGACGCCGACGCCGCTGCTTCAGGCCCACACCATCGGTCGGCGTCTCGACGCCGAAGTCTGGCTGAAGCGCGAAGACTGCACGCCGATTGGCTCGTTCAAGCTGCGAGGGGCGATCACGACCGCAGGGGCGTTGGCCTCGGAGGTGCCTGAGGCGGGAGTCTACGTAGCGTCAGCCGGGAACTACGGCCTGGCTATTGTCTACGCCTGCGCACGGTACGGAATCCCGGTCACGGTCATTGCTCCCGAAGGGGCGACGCCGTCGAAGCTGGACAGGATCCGTCTCCTGGGCGGCACGGTCGAGATACATGGGCGCGATTTCGATGTCGCGAAGGA
>CBDBIJ010000009.1:0-17108 GCA_965205655.1 Candidatus Latescibacterota bacterium | reverse complement strand
TCGGCCGAATCGTGCAATGCGACCCACTCGGTGATCCGCGGTCCGAGGTCAGCTTTGACGATCAGTAGTTTGCCGATCTGTTCGTGATCGAACGCGTTCCCGAGTTGGCGTTCGGCCTCGCGGAAAGAGATGCTCTTGAGGACTGTTTCGCCGAGGACTCTGGAGAAATGGTCCCAGAAGAAGACGCCGAGAACGAGTTTTCCGATATCGTGCAAGAGCCCGCCCAGCCAGTAGTCCTGGAATGCCAGATCTTCGCCAAACGTCACGATCCGGCTTTTGTAGATCTTGTCAGCGGCGAGCGCACAGCCTACTGAATGCCCCCAGAATCTCTTGAAGTCGAACAGCGTCTCGCCCTCCTCGACGAAGCTGTTGACGACCATGACCTGCATGGCGATGGAACCCACCTCTTTGAGGCCGAGCCGGACGATGGCGTCCTTGAGAGTAAGCTCTCCGTGGGCCTCCGAGCCGGCGAATACCGGCGAGTTGACGACTTGATGGATCTTCTGGACGATGACGGGATCTGTTACCAGGACCGCCTCGAGCTCATCGATTGTCGTCTTCGGATCCCGCAGCATTCGCAAGATCTTGCGGATGACTCCGGGCAGGGTCGGCAGTGTTTGAAGGCCACCGAGTCGATCCTCAACCTGCTGCTGAAGATCGCCGTATTCTTCTGACTTTTCGTCAAATGGCCTTTCGATGCCGTTGGCCTCGAAAGCCGAGTCCACCATTTCCGTCAAAATGGAGCCGCTTTTTCGGAACGCCTCCTCCCAGCTGCACACGAATGTGTTCTTCATTTTGCCGCAGATATTTGCGTAGTAGCCTTCCAGGCTGTGCGGCACGAGGACGAACAGTGGGTACTTACCCATCAGATTGAGACCTGACAGACCGGCATCGCTGCGCAGCTCCGTGTTCTGAATCAGAAAAACGCATCGCATGTTTGCGACCCGTCCGCGGATGGCCGGTACGGCCTCGTGGAGCTCGGATGTCTCAACCGTGTGCAGGCCGTACTTGAAATTCAGCATTGGCGCCACGAATGAACGCAGCACCGCCTGCGGCTTACCTGGTTGCTGGACGATGAGGCCGAATTCGGCGCAGCTCTTCTCTTTTTGCGTCACGAGGCTCTGGGGAATTCAGCGACAGTTTATCGCTGGGATGTTTCTTCGGAGGGGGGGTCTTCGCCTGCTTCGGCGCTGTCGGCGGCCTCCCCGTCGGCGGTATCGTCTGGAGCATCCGCCACCTCGGCAGCCTGCTCGGTGGGACCTTCCTCACTGGCCTTGGCGGCCTGATGAAATGTCTCCAGCGTTTGCGCGCGCGCCTCCAGGCTCTTCATGCGCTTCGACGCCGAGAGCGACCGTCCCGCCTCATCTTCGGGTTGCGGCACCTCCAGGTCTTTCTCGAGCAGGCTGATTTCCCGGCCTAGCGAGTCGAGGAGTTGGCTGTTGAAGAAGATGCTCAAGCTCAGGCGACGCAGATGCTGGGTGCGGAACTTCTTGTTCCCTTTGGCCAGCGGCTCGAGCCTTTCGAGAATCTCTCCCATCCGTCGTCTCTTGCGGTCCATGTCGTAGATGAGTAGCCCGACAACGACGATGGCGCCAAGTATGGCGAAGAAAAAGACTGCCATGGAGGTTTTTTTGCCCGTCTCTGAAAGTGGTGCGCGTACTGCCGCTCGGTCGGCCGTCAGCCGCTGGCGACAAGAATATGCAACGAAACTCTCACGAAGTCACCCGAGCGGAAACATCGGTAATAATACGGATATTCTGTCGGGGATGCTACGTGGACTGAGGCCAGACTATGACGAATCCTGTCACTTCCACGCTTGCGCACAGACCTGCCTCGTGGGGCGCTACTTCAAAGCTGCAGCCGGAACCAGCCGGCTCTTTTGTTTCGTCGAGGTCGCTATTCGTCGAAGTCATCTAATAGTACAACGCCCCCACGCTCGCCAAAAGCCAGAGTGCCAGCGCGATCTGGATAGGGCGGTCCCGCCACAGGACGGCTGTCGGATCCTCTCCTCCTTCCAGGCGGTAGGCGACGTACAGGTAGCGGAGAATCCCGTACAGCACGAAGGGAATCGTCCACTGCATTTGACGGGAGGCTTCGGGTCCCTCACTGACACCCATGGCGTAGAGGGCGTAGCAGACGAGGGTCGCCGAGGCGAGGATGGAGATGATCTGATCGAGATAAGGTAACCCGTACCCCGCGAGGCTCGGCCTGTGTCGCGCGGCCTCGCCACCGAGCCGTACCAGCTCACACCGCCGCTTCACAGTCGTCAGGAACAGCGTCAGAGTAAAGGTACAGAGTATGAACCAGGTGGATATGTCCACGGCGATGACGACTGCCCCACCCAGCGCGCGCAACAGGAATCCGGTGGCCACGATGACCAGGTCGATGAGGACGACGTCCTTGAGACGCCACGAGTAGAGCAGGTTGAGGGCGACGTAGATGAGGATGACGTGTCCGAATGCCAGTCGCAAGTTGTATGCCGCCCACACTCCCGCTCCGATCAGGAGAGCCGCCCATCCGAGTGCCGCGCCGACGGTCAACTTCCCCGCCGCCATTGGGCGCTCTCGCTTTTCGGGATGAAGCCGATCTTGTTCGAGGTCCAGGATGTCGTTGAGGAGGTAGACGGCGCCGCTCACTGCGACAAAGCATGCGATCGCGGCAAGGGCTTTTGCGAGGTACGCCGCTTCGAACAGATGTTGTGAAAATATGAGCGCGGCGAGAACGAACAGATTCTTTACCCACTGGCGCGGGCGCATCGACAGCAGGACGTTGTAAATCATGATATCCTGCTCAGTGGCCCCTCGGCCACTACCACCTCGATCGACTCAGCCGTCGACGGCGCGCCCGCGCGCGGCAGAAATCTGTTCACCAGGTCGTGCGTGGTACGAACCGTGGGGAAACGATCTCAGAAATTGATCTCCGGATCGTCGTAGGGCCTGTCTCCACCCATCGACTTGGCCTGATCGAGTGCCGCTTCCAGTCGACGCAGAAACTCCTCCACCACCTCCTTCACCCCGGTGTCATCCCCCTCAGCGGCGGCGGCGCGCGACACCACGCCGAGGCTGAGCGTAATCGGGACCTGCGAACCCCCGCAGTCGAACTGTCTGTTGAGGACTCTGGCCCGCAGCGTCAATGATCGCCGCTTCGTCTTGTTGAGATCGGCATTGGGAACCACGAGAACGAAATTGGCGCCGTCGATATGGACGAGCTTTTCCTCGTCTTCCACGTTCTCGTTCAGGAATTCGGCCACACCGGTGACGACCTCGTCACCACCGGTACGGCCGAATTTCTTGTTGTATTCTCCCAGATTGTCGGGTGCCATCATGACGCATCCCAGTGGGACGCCGTCGGCATTCGCCTCGCTGATCGCCTGAGGCAGCAAGGCGGTGGTGAAGAACACCTTGTTGGGCAGACCCGTAAGCGAGTCAGTCCCGGCGATACGCATCCACCGCCGGTTGCTGGCCATCAGCTTCTTGGTCTCTTCCTTCAGACGGACGATCTCCGCCTGGAGCTTTGAAACGAGTTCCTCTTCTTCTGCCATGGTTGTTGCCATCTGCCGCCTATCTACTTTAAATTAAGAGCGTTTGCGGATATCCCGCAAATCAGTCCCTCCCATACTTTTAAACGTATTTTCGCCGAATCCCACCGTGATCTGGGTCACGTTTACGATCCTCCTGGCAGGCGCCTTGTTCGCCGCCCTTGTACTGGTGTCTCGTTGGCGGCGCAGACGTCTCCGTCTGCGACTGCGCCTCATCGCTGGCAAAGGTCACCTGCTCGGCGAGGAGATCGCGGCCCGTTGCCACGACCTCGAGCGCTTCGACGTCGACAGACTCGAGTCGCTGCGGGCGACCGCGGACACCGGGGTCAACGGACTCCACGTCTTTCTCCTGGACCGTCAGGCCCACCTTCAAAACTACGAAGACCTGCTGCATTTGCAGCGACACAAGCTCGCCATTCAGTCGCGGGCCGCGTCGGAGATTCCGTCAGCCAACGATGAGCTGCCCGGCGGTACTACCGAGGAGCAACCCGCTCCTCCTCTACCGCCACCCCGCGCCACAACCCTGGTCGAGCACCGGGAGCAGATCGAAGAGGGCCTCCTCGACAAGATCAAGGAAACCCAGAGCCGCGACCCCGAAGATCCCCCCAACCGCCGCCGCCGACGGCCGTAGCATAAAGAAAAACCCAGCCATTCGGCTGAGTCACGTTTCACTGGAAAGAACCTCGTCCACCGTCGAGAAATCGCCAGCGATTTCTCGCAAAAGTCCCGCTTCGCGGGACTCTCATACTTCCATAATATCCGCTTCCTTGCGGTTGATAATCTCCTCGACCTGCTCGATGAATTCGTCCGTCAGTTTCTGGATGCGCTCGTGGGCGTGACGGGCGGCGTCTTCGGAAACTTCACCCTCCTTCTTGGCCTGATCTGTCAGGTCAATACCGTCCCTCCTGGCGTGCCGCACTGACACGCGCGCATCTTCGGCCCTGTTGCGGCCGATTTTCGTCAGCTCTCTACGCCTCTCCTCGGTGAGCTCGGGGATTGGCAGGCGGATGATGGTGCCGTCGTTCGACGGGTTGAGACCCAGATTGGGATCGGCTCGGATGGCCTTTTCGATCTCCGGAATCAATCCCTGCTCGTAGGGCTTCACCACGAGCATTCGGGGCTCGGGTACCGAAATCGATGCCAGCTGGTTCAGAGGTGTGGGACTGCCGTAATAGTCTAGGCGAAGTCCGTCGAGGATGGACGTGGATGCCCTGCCGGTGCGTATCCCCGCCAGGTCGCGGCGGAACGACTCCATCGCCTTCGCCATCTGGAGGCGGACGTCCTCGAAGATTTCCTCTATCACGGCGGCTATGCCGCCCGAGGCGGCACCTTGCTACTCGCTCTCGCCGAGTCGAAAACAGGCGAATCGGCTTATGGATACCTTTTCTCCGACCTTCGCAGTCAGCTCTGCGACGAGATCCTTGACGGACTGATCCGGGTTCTTGACGAAGGGCTGCTCCATGAGACAGACCTCCTGAAAGTACTTCTCCAATCTGCCTTTGACGATCTTTTCCGCGATGTGATCCGGCTTGCCCTCGTTTTTGGCCTGTTCGAGGTAAATGGAACGTTCGTGTGTTATGACCCCCTCATCGACATCCTCCCGACCAACCGCCTGCGGTTGCTCAGCGGCCACGTGCATTGCGACATCCTTGACAAACTGCTGGAAATCGTCGGTGCGCGCCACGAAATCGGTTTCGCAGTTCACTTCCAGGAGTACGCCCAGACGGCTTCCCGGATGAATGTATGAAGTCACCAGTCCCTCGCGGGCCTCTCTTCCGGCACGCTTCTGCACAGCTGCCATGCCTTGTTTGCGGAGATAGTCCACGGCAGCATCGAAATCGCCCTCGGTCTCCTGGAGCGCCTTCTTGCAGGCCATCATACCGATACCAGTGCGCTCCCGCAGGTCGCGCACCATTTTTGCCGTGATCTCAGTCATGGAATCTTCAAGCCGTATCCGTCTGCGTCGAAGGCGCCGCAGCAACGACTTCAGTTTCTGGCGCGGCGGGCCCGACAGCTGCGGGCTCAACCGCCGGCTCCGCGCCCGCGCTCTCCACACCGGCAACCTCATCGCCTTCGCCGCCGTCGACGTCTGAGGCAGCTCGCCCCTCGATGACGGCGTCGGCGATCGCGCGCGTCACCAGCTCGATGGAACGGAGCGCGTCATCGTTGCCGGGAATGGGATGGCTCACCAGGTCTGGATCGCAGTTCGTATCCACGAGTGCGACGGACGGAACGCCGAGCTTGCGAGCCTCTGCGATCGCGATGTGCTCTTTCTTGATGTCGACGATGTAGATGAGGCCCGGCAGCGTATTCATCTTTCGGATACCGCCTAGAACCTTGGCCATCCGGCCTCGCTCCTTTTCGAGCAAAAGGACTTCCTTCTTCTTCAGTTTCTGGTAGGTTCCGTCATCTGCGATTTGGTCCAGGTGGTCGAGGTGGCGGATGTTCTGTCGAATTGTTTGCCAGTTCGTCAACATGCCCCCAAGCCAGCGCTCGGTAACGTAGAACATGCCACAGCGCTCGGCCCCTGCCCGAACCGTGTCGACCGCCTGTTTCTTGGTGCCCACGAACAGGACGGACTTTCCGGCCTGTGCGGTCTGGGTAACCGCGGCGCAGGCCTCTTCGATCTTGCCCACTGTCTTCTGCAGATCGACGATATGGATACCGTTTCGCTCCGCGAAGATGTAGGGCTTCATCTTCGGGTTCCATCGCCGGGTCTGGTGTCCGAAATGCGTTCCCGCTTCAAGCAGGTCGCGCAGTGTCACGTCCGCCATGTCGAATCGAGCTCCTGGTCCTTAGAAACAGAGCCTGCGGCTCCGTTTCTCGACCTTTGGGTTTTTCCTCCGCCTCCGTCACCCGGGCACAGAGCTCCAGCAGACCGAGCTGCCGGAGCACCGCTGTGCGCGTCGAGAAGCGTGTGAGTTGAAGCGAAGCGGCAGGATCGCCTCGCCCGTGAGTCTATCGTTTGGAGAACTGAAAACGTTTGCGGGCACCCGCCAATCCGTATTTCTTGCGCTCTTTTTCGCGCGGATCGCGCGTCAGGAACCCGGCTTTTTTCAAAGTCGCCCGCAGATTCGGGTCGAACTCGACGAGAGCTCGAGCAATGCCCAGACAGGCAGCGCCGGCTTGACCTCTCAGCCCCCCCCCATTGGCGCTGATGTCGATGTCGAATCGCTCCCTAGAATCGGTCAGTTGAAGCGGTTGGACCAGAATCATTTCGAGCGAGTCGCGCCGCAGGTACTCTTCGACCGAGCGCCCGTTCATCCTGATGGCACCGGACCCCGACCGCATCCTCACGCGGGCAACCGATGTCTTTCTCCGGCCTGTCGCCTCGTACTTCAGGATCTGCCCTGCGGCTTCTTCTTCCGCCATTGGTCCCCGTCCGTTTCGCCTCTTCTACAGCTGCAACGGCTGTGGTTTCTGAGCCGTGTGTCGATGGTCGGGCCCCGCATACACACGGAGCTTCTTGAAAATTCTCCGGCCCAGAACGTTGTGGGGCAGCATGCCCCACACTGCCTTTTTCAGGATTCGCTCCGGATGTTTGGCAAGCATGCGCGCGTATGGCGTTTCTTTGATACCGCCCGGGTAACCGGTGTGCCGGTAGTAGATCTTCTGCTCGGCCTTGCGGCCAGTCACCTGAATCTTTTCGGCATTGATGACGATGACGTGGTCGCCCATATCCATATGGGGTGCATAGGTGGGCTTGTGCTTACCTCTGAGGATCCGCGAAATCTCGCTGGCCAGGCGCCCGAGAGTCCTGCCTTGGGCATCGACCACAAACCATTGTCGCTGGATGTCAGCCAGAGTCGGAGAAAATGTCTTGTCGGCCAATTCTTGGGTCCAAATTTTAGTTTTAAGGAATTGGTAAACGTAAGAGCGGCAGTAAATAGTGTCAAGAAGGGAGCGTGCGCCGTGCGCGCCAGCGACGCAGCGCCAAGACCCCGATAACGACGACGATGGCGACGGCTACGACGCGATTGTACGACTGGAGAAATTGTAGAACCCCTTCCTGGTTCTCGCCGACGAGGATCCCGCCGTAAAGCAACAGGCCATTCCACACCGCCATGCTCACCAAGCCAAGAGCCGCAACCCGTTTCCATTCGAGCTGGCCCACTCCCGCACTCACCGCGATCACTGAGCGGATGCCACTGAGAAATCGATTTGCCAGAATCAACCAGAGACCGTAACGCCTCAGCCACACCTCGGCGCACTCGAGCCTCTCAGCCGAGAACAATCGTCGCCTTGAGCCGACGAGAACATCCCTTCCCATCCTCAAACCGAGATAGTACATGACCATGAATCCCACCGTCCCGCCCACGCACGTGGCGGCGTAGACGGGTCCCCAGCTGAGGATGCCCCGGCCGACGAGAAAGGCGCTGAACACGACGACGGTATCTCCAGGTACGGGAGGGATGACGTTCTCGAGGAAAGCGCTGACGAGAAGGAATCCGTAAGCCCACAGGGGATTCCAGTGGCCGAGCTTCTCCACCAGATCGTTGACGTAGTCGGTCATTCACGCCTGACGCGTGACGAGGGCGACGGCATGTGCTGCGATCCCTTCGCCGCGACCGGTGAATCCGAGTCTCTCCGTCGTCGTCGCCTTGACACTGATGGCTTCGGGCCGAATACCCAGGGTTGCAGCCAGTCGCTCCGACATCTCCCCGGCGAACGGCGCCAGTTTCGGAGCCTGCGCAACGACAACGGCGTCGATGTTGACGACGGCAGCGCCGACCGAGCCGAGCCGTTCGGCGACGTCGGCGAGCAGCTCGAGGCTGGAAATGTCCCTGTATCGTGGATCACTATCCGGATAGAGTCGGCCGATGTCGCCCAGTCCGGTCGCCCCCAGAAGCGCGTCTATGATGGCATGCGTGAGTACGTCGGCGTCGGAGTGTCCCTCCAGGCCAAGCGGATGTTCGATTTCCACGCCTCCGAGAACGAGCCGTCGACCCTGCCCTAGCAGATGGACGTCGTATCCTGTCCCGACTCTTACTCCTGGCTCGGTGTATTTCGCCCCCGTCTCGAGCTTCATCGCTACTTCCACCCTGTCGAAGTCTTCCGTAGTCGTGACCTTCAGGTTGCCGAGTTCGCCCTCTATGACGTGGACCGGCCGGCCGAGCCGCTCCACGAGGGACGCTTCGTCGGTGACCGGGCCGCCGTCCTCAAGATGGCTGAAGGCGTCCCACAGGACGGTGCGGCGAAAGCCCTGCGGCGTCTGGGCATTCCACAGTCTGCTGCGGTCGGGCGTCTCAACAACCTTACCGGCATCAACGACCTTGATCGTTTCCGTGACCGCCACGGCGGGAATGGCGGCTCCGTGCCGCGCTGCCGCGGTAATGACCCTCGTGATGAGATCGTCCGAGACAACCGGTCGCGCTCCATCGTGTACCAGTATGATCTCGTCAGCTTCGTCTGTCGCGAGCAGTCCTGCCTGTACCGAAAGGCATCGGTCGGCGCCGCCGTCCACGAGATGGCGTAGCTTGCGGAACGAGGCCGCAGAGATCACACCCTCGCAGTAGCCGCGGTCATCCGGGTTCACGACCAGGATGATCCCCGCTACCGATTGGCAGCGCTCGAAACGCTCCAGGGTGTGGCACAGCAATGGCTTACCCATCAGGGGGCGATACTGCTTCGGCACGCTCCCACCCATGCGTGTGCCCCTTCCGGCGGCGGCGATGACGGCGACAACTCGCACCGATTGACCTCACTCGATCAGCATGGCGTCGCCATAGCTGTAGAACCGGTAGCCCAGCTCGATTGCTGACTCATAGGAGCGCCGGATGAGTGCCTGGCCTGCGAATGCCGCCACCAGCATGAGCAGCGACGAGCGCGGCAGATGAAAATTGGTCACCAGAGCGTCCACTGCCTTGAACTGGTAGGGAGGGTAGATGAATCGGTCCGTCCAGCCCTTTCCGGGCCGCAGATGACCCCCGTCGTCGGCGGCGGTCTCCAGAGCCCGAACGACTGTCGTGCCCACCGCGACGACACGTCCCCCTGAACGTCGGCGCTCGTTGAGCTCGGCCGTCGCCGCGTCGCTCAACTCGTAGTATTCGGCTTCGAGCTTGTGATCTCGCGGGTCGGGGGTCCGAACTGGTTCGAATGTCCCGGGCCCGACGTGAAGCAGGACCTTCGTAACGGCGACTCCCGCGTCGGCGATCTGACTGAGGAGATCGACGGTGAAATGAAGCCCCGCCGTGGGCGCGGCGATGGCTCCCTGCTCCCTGGCGAAAACCGTCTGGTACCGCAAGCGGTCCTCAGATGCCGCCCGGCGTTGAATGTACGGTGGCAGAGGCACTTCACCGAACTGCTCGAGGAGACGCGCCACGCCGATCTCCGTGTCCCCCTCCCCCGAGGCACCGGCGCGCTCGATCCGCACTCGGACCCTGCCGGGGCCAGCGCTCTCGAGCACCTCCACGGCAGCGGAACCATCGCCGATTTCCACGACGGATCCCGGTTTCAGGCTGCGCGCCGGCCGCGCCAACGCCAGCCACACCTCTCCGCCCGCTTCTTTACGGACGAGAAGGAATTCGGCGCAGCCACCCGTATCGCGCTTTCTCCCTCTGAGCCGCGCCGGGAAAACCTTGGTTTCGTTGACGACGAGAGCGTCTCCTGCCCTCAGAAACCGGGGAAGATCTCGGAAACTGAAATGCCGGTGCGTAGCGCTTGCCCGGTTCAGGACGAGGAGACGGGAGCCGTCACGGTCGGCCGTCGGGTGTTGGGCTATCAGATCGGATGGAAGATCGAAATCGAACTCTTCGAGCCTCATATGGTAAGCCGCACCGTCGCAGCTCTCAATCGTGCGCGCCAGCGCGGCGCAACGTATCGGGCGGGACACCGAGGCGCGACAGCGCCTTGGAACTTACCGGGAGGTCATGAGAGGGTCAAATGGGCTTCAGCGGGTCCGCTACAGCAGCGACAGAGCGTTGATGGAGGCCACGTTTGATTGGACGAGCATGGCGTTGCTCGTCTGTATGAGCAACTGGTTTCGCGTCAGCTCCGATACCTCGAGTGCGACATCGGCGTCTCGAATGCTCGAGTCGGAGGCCGTGATGTTCTCGATCTCCGTTTCCGTGAACCCGATCGAGAAATCGAGTCGGTTTTGAATCGCACCCAGATCGCCGCGGATGTCGGCCACCGTGCTGATGGCCTGGTCGATCGTCGCGATTGCCGATCTCGCTGTAGACTGACTGCTGAGGGAGACGCTCGATAGGTTCAATGTCGTGCCGGAGGCCCTCAGGTCCGGGATCGTTACTTCGAGCCTGTTGACGAAGCTGTCTGTGGGCCCGACTTGAAACCCGCCGCCGGTCCCCGCATCCACGACGATGTTGGTCCCACTGAGATCACCATCGGCGTAACTCCCTGGGGCGCCGGGCGCGTTGGCACCGGCCAGCGATACCTGTACCCCGATCCGGTCGAAGTTGGCGACGATGGAGGTGCCGGTTGCCACGACCGAGCCGTCCAGGAGCGTTCCCAGACTGATGGTCTGGGTCGCGGTGCCGTCTCCAAGGGTTATGGTGCCATCTCCCGCGGTATCGACAAACGTGTAGGTACCTGCGACAGCTGCCGATAAAGCGATACGGGTGACCCCGGTTGCCGGACTCGTCGTCAGAGCGGTCGACGCTGCGCTGACCGTGTTCCCGAAGCCGGTGAGCAGGGTCTCCTCATTATATGATGTCGCCTGGGCGATGCGATCGATCTCGGAGGTGAGTTGACTGAACTCGGCGGCAATGGCCTCGCGGTTCCTGTCGTTTACGGTGCTGGTGGACGACTGGAGGGCCAGCTCCTTCATGCGCACGAGGATGTTGTTCACCTCCTGCAGTGAGCCCTCGGCCACCTGGAGCAGGTCGGAGCCCTGTTGGGAGTTCCTCACATTCTGCCCCAGCTTGGCGGCTTCGCTTCGCAACCCTTCGCTCACCACGATTCCTGATGCGTCGTCAGATGCACCGCTTACCCGCAATCCGGATGACAGCCGTACGAGCTGTCGGTTTGCTCCTGTCACATTGTGCGAGATCGCGTGCTGTGTAGTCAGTGCAGATATGTTGTTGTTCATATTCAGCGCCATCGGCGTCTCCTACCCTCTTTTTTGCTTCAAATCGCTCATCTTCTCGGCTGTGTAAATTCCTCCTGTTCCGTCTATCGGCAGAGCTTGCGGCCACCTTTAATGAGATTTTCCCCTTTTTTTTCGAATTCCGGCAAAAAGGACTATGAATGCGACGGGTTCGAGCAGGATCCAGGAAGGGGCAAAGAAAAAAAGTAAAGACAGATAACTTGATGTCGATAACTACAATGTGATACCACATCCAAGTAAGTTGTATAAATCTGGGTGAGGCCGTACCGACTGCCCGTCGACGCGGCCAGGTCAGAACAGGGAGGTTCTGCGCTATGCCAGTTCGAATAAACAAGAACATGGCTTTCAATCGATCCAAGCTTCATCTCGCGGCTGCGGATCGAGCGGCCGGCACGAGGCGGGAACGGCTCTCATCCGGTCTGCGCATTAACAGCGGTGCCGATAGCGGCGGACATCTCGTCATCTCGGAGGGAATGAGAGCCGAGATCGGCGGCCTCGCAGAGGGTACTCGCAACGCCGAGAAAGCGATCGATCTCCTTCAGACCGCCGAAGGGGCCATGAACATCATCAGTACGATTCTGGTACGGATGAGGGATCTCGCCACTCAGGCCACCACCGACACTCTCAACGACTTCAACCGGTCGGCCCTGGACACCGAATTCAACCAACTCAAAGACTATATCGATCGGGTCGGCAAGATGGCTGCCTACAACGGCCAGACCCTGCTCTCCGGATTCGGCAACAACGTCGACGCGAACACCTCGACGGCAGTCTCCGAGAGCTTCGACAGCGGCGTGCTCCGCATAGACCTGGCCGCCGCTCGAAAGGGCAACTACCTCTTCACGGACAATCAGGACGATGGCTCCATCACACTCAGTGACGGCACCGAGACTCAGACGATCGCGCTCGGGTCGATCCTGGATCGCGGCAAGGTAGCAGACGGCACCACCGTAGTGGCCAATTTCGACACCCTCGGAATTAAGCTCATCCTGGCCGGAGAGGATGTGAACGGTGCGGATGGCGTCTACGTCGACGGCGACCTCGACGGTAAGACACTCAACGTCGATGACGGCGTCGGGGGCGCCTTCCAGCTCGGCAGCAAGGGCAAGGGAGCGGACCGACTCGAGTATAAGATTCGTGATCTGACCGTCTCGGACTCGGTCTTGAACATCGCCGCGGTCAGCATCGGCACGAGAGCCAGCTCTCGGATCGCGATGAAGCAAATCGACGAAGCCATCGACCGCGTGACCAGCGAGCGCGGGGCCGTGGGTGCGGTCATCAACCGACTTCAGTACACGGTCGGTTTCACCGATGCGGCGATAGAGGGGGCGACGGCTGCCGAGTCGACGGTGCGCGACACCGACTACGCCCTGGAGTCATCCCAGCTGGCCCGCGCTCAACTGTTGTCTGATCTCAGCCAGGCGGCCATGGTTCAATCCCTCGTGCCAATGGACATCGCCCTGTCGATGTTGACGTGAGCAATCTGGCGCTTCGCTGGATTCACGGCGAAGGCGCGATTTCAAGCGCTCCGTCCACATCAGGTGATTCGATAGATTCGGATCCCCCCGCCTCTGGTTTTCTCGGGCCCTTGGCCGGGCTTGAATTCAGCCACCAGCTCCAACCCGGAGTTGGGGGACATGAGGCTGGTGAAATAGCTGCCGTTGGCGACGTAGCGGTAGTGCGCCGCAGTTCCGGCCTCCGGCGCCACGCCCGTGGTGTAGCGCTCATAGACCGCCGCTGGCAGCACGACAAACTCTACCCCCTGTTCGCGTAGCTGGCCCAGCGGCCACCATGCACGGCTGAAGATCCGCCGCGTTTCGGGGTCGTCGAGATCGACGTTGCCGCGATAAGCCTCGGGTACCAGCGGCCGCTTCAACCAGACCTCCAGATTCACCAATCGGTACGCAGACCTGTCTTTCCAGGTCCTGGTGAGGAAGGACTGTGCATCTGTGTTGTCGCCGAAATAGCCGCGAACGCTCCGCCTCGCTGCTTCCAGATCGATCCGAGGACAGTATGGCAGCCAGGTCATGGCGATCGTGGCGCCAGCCGGCACGTGCCGCTGGATCCACTCCCCTGCCAGCGCGCGGGTGTCGGTCAGCGTCAGATCGCGATTGCTGCTGATGATGTCCCGGGCATTCGGAATGATGCAGAGGGCCAGCAAAGCGTACGCGGCGACAGGCCGCCATCGACCGACCGGTTTGCTCGCCGACGGTGCGCCGAGTGCCACGACGACTCGAGCGGCGCCCAGTGCGAGCACGGGGTAGAAGTGGACGAGGTAGTGCAGGCTCTCCCTCGTCCATGAGCCGATGTAGAGAAAGCTGGGGACGAATGCCGCCAGAAAAATCCAGTCCAGCGGCCGGCGACGAACCAGCGACCATCCTACCCCGATAACCATGAGCACACCCATCAATCCTTCATGGGTGCCGATGTCCCTGGGGATCCACCACCAGGGACTGGTATCTCCCATGGTGAAATCGAGGCTGGAAATCTGGTACTGCGCCACTGCTGCGTACTGCTCTCTCGCCAGAATGAGATAGGGCGAAGCGGCGAAGAGGGCGGCAAAGGCGATGGCCACGCTGGCGAGCAGCTTCACATCCACCAGCAAACTCACCAGCCTCCGGCGCCGCATCAGACCACCTGAGATGTGGGCGGCAACCAGGCCCAGCGACACGAGCCCGCCGTTGTACTTCGTGGCCATCGTCAGCCCCGCCGCGCACGCGGCGAGGGCATAGTGACGCCAGGAGCCGGTAGCGGCGGCTCGCCATGAGTACAACATGCAGGCCGCGGCGAAAAAGGCCATGCTGCTGTCCGGCAGGGCCCTGTGCGCGAGCGTTACGGGAATCGTCGAAAAGCCGGCGAACAGTGCCGCCGTGAGTCCCGTTCGCGCGTCGAATGCTTCGCGGCCCAGCTGAAACACGACGAGCACCGACAGCGTGCTCATCACCGCGCTCAGGCTCCTGCCCACGAGGGCCGAGAAGGCCGGATCGGTGAACGAGACAAGTTGCAGGGTCTGCCCGATACCGCCCGATTCCGGTCCGACAAGGCCGGCGACTCCGGCGAGACCGATCGCGGCGGCCACCATGTACTGGTAAAGTGCTGGATAGGTAAACTCGGTCGGGCGCAGGGTCCCTTCGCGGAAGAAATTCCAGATGCTGGCCGCGACTCCGATTTCGTCGACGTGGCCGTAAAAGTCGGGGTATCCCTGCCCTATCCCCCACACTCTGAGCGCCATGGCGCTCGCCACACAGGCGGCTACCCCGATGAGGATGACTGGACGTGAACTCATCATGTGCGACGCCCTCATCGCCGCGCATAGCGGAAGATGGTGGAAAGAATCTTGTACCCGGCCAGGACCGAACCCTTGAGGGTGCCGCTTATCTTGGAGGTGCCGATGCGTTTCTTGTACCCCACCGGCACCTCCGTCACGCGCAGCCTCTCCCGCGCCGCCTTCGTCTGCATCTCCACGGTCCAGCCGAAGTCCGTGTCCGCCATGCCCAGCCTTCGGAGAGCCTCGTAGCGAATGGCGCGGAAGGGACCCAGATCGGTGTAGGCCACACCGTACAGGTGGCGAATCAACCACGTCGCCAGGGCGTTACCGAATCTCGCCTGCGGGAGGAGTGACCCGACTTCCCGCTGGCCCAGGACCCTCGAGCCGACGACGAAGTCGGCCTCGCCCTCAAGGATGGGCGTCACGAGCGAGTGCATCTGTTCGGGATAGTCGCTGTAGTCGCCGTCGAGGAAGACGACGATGTCGATGGCCGCGGCGTCGAGAGCGGCCAATCCGGCCAGACAGGCCTGGCCGTAGCCGCGACGAGACTCCTGCACCACGACGGCACCCAGAGCTGCCGCTATTGCGGCCGTGTCGTCGGTGGAGCCATTGTCGACGACGATGACTGTCTGCACGAGACCGGCGGGAATGTCCGCCAGTACTTTGGCGATCGAGAGTTGCTCGTTGAGAGCTGGTATGATGACGCCGATGGCAGGACGCGCCGATGGCTTTTCGCTATTCGGTGGCTCCACCATGGATGATGGCGGCAAAATTGGGTAGGGAGAAGGTCCTGTCGCCGTTCGGCGTCTGCTAACGCAGCCCCAACCGACGCTGTCTGCTGTTTAGTCCAGATGCTCGTCGAGCCAGGAGATAATCAAATCGGCAATCTGCTCGTTGAACCCATTTGCTGTTATGTTAAACAGATTCAGCCCGTGCGCGGTCAGGCCCTCGAAGACTGTCACCTGTACGGGATCGGCGGTGAGCGAGGCCAGATTGTTTGCGAACAGGGGGAAGCTCAAAACGCCGCCATCTGTCATTGTAAGCTCGTCATCCGAACCGACCATATACAACATGTGATGCGGGGTAAAGGGATCGATTCCTTCCCCTATAACGAGGGGCTGCAGCTCATTGTCCCACAAGCCTGGCGACACGGCAACCCCGGCTCTCAGCTCGTCCGGGAAGGCCCCGATGCTGACGTAGGCGACATTGCCTCCGACACCGGCGCCAATCACTGCTACGCGGGCGAAGTCAATCGTCGGCTGGTTTCTGAGCCAGGTCAGCGCAGCTAAGACATCGAAGTGAAAAGCGTCGAAGTCGGCGATCAGAAAAACTGGCGAATCACGTCCGTCATCGGGCAGCGGCGTTTGTCCGTGCCCCCGCAGATCGATGGACAGAGGGAGGTAGCCCTCTTCCATAAACAACTCGAACAGTCCGGAAAACACCCAGTCGAACCGAGTCCGCCCCAGATCGTGGACGAGAATGACGGCGGGGCGAGCCGCAGACCCGGCCGGTGCCTGGCCGACGGTAGCACTGACCTGAACGCTGTCGACACTGGTGAAGGAAATGTCCTTGAGCTCGTAGACGCGACCTGGACCGGTGGGAAGATCGGACTCGAATCCCCCACTCCCGGCATTGTCGTCGCTCCCACATCCGATGACATATAGTGAAAGCGACAGGAGGGAGATCCAAAACTGCGATCTGGTCTCTTTTTTCATCTGATTCCCGAGTTAGGGCTTTGATTGCGACGTGTGAACTAAAGTAACTTCACGGGCGAAAAGCGGCAATCCATCGCATCGCCGAGCACTCCTTGACTGGGCGATGCTCCTCCCTGTGTTTCCATTGCCAATAGCCCTACGGGCCCCTTGTCAGACGCAACAACTTCTCTCTGGATCCAGCTGACCGCCTTCCACCTCGCCCTGGCCTCCGGCACCATGATCCGCATCTCAGCACTGTGCTTTGACTATCCCGGTCAGATCGCCGCCCTTCGCGGCGTGTCCGTCGACATCGAGCGCGGTGAGCGAGTCGCTCTCATCGGCCCCAACGGCTCCGGAAAGTCCACTCTCGCCCGTTGCCTGAACGGTCTTCTTCGACCGCGGTCCGGAACAATTGAGGTGGACGGCGTCTCGGCGTGTGAGGCCGCGACTCTGGATCAGCTCCGGTCGAAGGTCGGCATGGTGTTTCAGAATCCTGACGATCAGCTCCTGTCGGCGACGGTGGAGAGCGAGGTTGCCTTCGGT
>CBDBIJ010000008.1:0-7154 GCA_965205655.1 Candidatus Latescibacterota bacterium | reverse complement strand
GAGCGCCTGCGCCCGCTGCTTGAAACCCTGGCGCCGGGGGCTGACGAAGGCTGGGGACGCGTCGGTCCGTGCGGATCGGGCCACTTCGTGAAGATGATTCACAACGGCATCGAGTACGGCATGATGCAGGCTTTTGCGGAGGGATTCGGAATACTGAAGAAGAAGGAGGAGTTTGGTCTCGACTTGCACCAGATCGCGGAGATTTGGCGTACCGGATCGGTTGTCCGCTCCTGGCTACTCGATTTGACAGCCGATGCGCTGAGCGAAGATCAGGACCTCGCCGACATCGCCCCCTTCGTATCGGATTCAGGTGAAGGGCGCTGGACAGTAGCCGAGGCGATCGAGCTCGACGTACCCGCTCCCGTCATCACTCATTCTTTGATCACCCGCCTGCGCTCGCGGGACGATGAGTCTTACCCCGACCGTCTGCTGGCGGCCATGCGCAACCAGTTCGGAGGACACGCGATAAAGAAGGCAGACTAAAGCTTACCTACCACGTCGTCGCCGGTGGAGGCGGCCAGTGACCGCCTCTCTGGCCTGAGAGCGCGCGGTTCGGGCGCGGCTCGCATTCCCTGTCGGCAGGCCAACAAGCTCACCGTCCCTCACCCATTCGAGATCGTCGTCGTAAAGCTCTTTTCGCAGGAGCCCTTCCAACCTTTTTCGCTCTTCCTCGTGCGAGACGGATTCGGAAAGGTCCACGAGCTCTTCGGGGTCATCTGCGAGATCGAACAACTGTGAGCGGTTGCCGGCGGCATAGTAGATGAACTTGAATCTGCCGTCGCAGATCATCCGGCTCGCCTCGACGCCTTCGCCGCATTCGCCGTAGAGATGGTCGCGGCGCTCGTCTCCCACCATCGACAGTCCCCCCACCGAATCGGGGACCGGCACACCCGCCAGATCGAGGACGGTAGGCATCACATCCTGGAGGCCGACGAGTCGATCGTCCACCCGATCGAAACCGACGCGCTCGTCGCCCTCGGTGCCGAGCACGATCATGGGCACCCGCGCCGAGTCTTCGTAAAACAATGACTTCCGCCACAGCCCGTGTTTGCCGAGCAGGTCGCCGTGATCGGATGCAAAAACGATTGTGGTATTGTCCAGCACTCCCTCTTCCCTCAGCGTGCCGATGACGACGCGAAGCTGATGGTCGATGTGGGTACACAACGCGTAGAAAGCTCGTCGAGCCTGGCGGATCTCGCGATCGGTCCGCAGCTCTCCGAAATCCCGCACCGCGCGCAATCGGTACGGCAGCGACTCGGGATCGTCCGCCCACTCGCCCATGCTCGGCGCGTCAATCTGCATCTCCCGGTAGATATCCAGGTACACCTGAAGGGGCACGAGCGGCGGATGGGGGTGGCAGTATGAGAGATACCACAGTGCCGGTCTCGTGGGGTCGCGACGCTTGATCACGCGCACCATCTCCCGAGTCGCCCAGTTCGTCACGTGGTGCTCCTCGGGCAGATGCCACGGCCGCGTCACGTACTCGTTGTTCCCCATTCCGTGTGTGAAGTATTCCCCCGGGTATCCCCGCTCTCCCAGGTATAGCTCGTAGTCATCCACGAGGCCGAACATGGCTCTTCCCTCTTCGCCAAGAGCGACATCGTCGAAACCGATGCGGTTTCGCTGCGGATAGACGTGGAGTTTCCCCACCGCGTATGCCAGATAGCCCGCGTCGCGAAACGTCTGGGCCAGCGTTGGGAGATGGGAGGGCATCTCCTGCGTGGGGCCGGACGATCGCGAGTTTGTGACGCGAGGCGCACAGCCCGTCATCAAGGTGCGACGCCCCGGCACGCAGATCGGGGACTCTGAGTAGGCCCGGGTGAACCGAACTCCGGATCTGGCGAGCTCATCGAGCGTCGGCGTCTGTACGCACGGATGTCCCTCAGCGCCTAGCAGATGTCCCGGCCAGTGGTCGGCGGTCACGAGCAGCACGTTGGAGCACGTCGTCGTCATGCTGAATTTTCAGGAACTTCATCCATCCGATTTGAGTCTGCCACGGGAACTCATATTTTGTTTTGGAGAGGCTGTCGTTTTTTCAATATATGTCGTTACCGAGTGTAACACGATTGCCGGAAAGGACGTCATCGAATGCCGAATGTCGGTCAGATTCTAAGGGAGGAAATCACTCGCCTCGCAAGGAAAGAGGTTCGTTCTTCCTGCGATCCGTTGCGAAAACAGGTTCGGTCTCTTCGCAAGACGGTCAAGGACCAGCAACAAGCGATTGACAAACTCGAAAAGTCGTTGGCCAAGGTGGTCGCCCTTGCTGCGGATACGAGTGCCAAACTCTACGCGCCAGAAGAGGATACGTCTCGCGCCCGCGTCACTCCGGCGTCCATCAGACGGCATCGCCACCGGTTGGGGCTGTCCCAGACGGAGCTTGGGGAGTTGTTGGACGTGAGCACGAACACGATCGTTCGCTGGGAAGCGGGGAGCTCTCAACCCCGGCCTCAGCACAAGACAGCGCTCAGTCGCCTTCGCGATCTCGGTGTGAGAGAAGTCGGCAGGATGTTGGAAGAATAGATCCGCGGCTCGCCGCCAGAGGAATCAAGCGCCTTCGCCCGAATCGCCAGCTGAGAGCTGCTCATGCCAGCTGGCCATATACTCGGACATGCGTTGGCGCAGGTCATCGTTGCCTCGTTTGACGGCGCCGTCGTAGACGATTCGCGCCTTTTGCAGCAGCATCATTCGCGCCGCCTCTTTCTCCTCGGCAGTCAACTTCCCGACTGACTCGGTCAGGACTCTGTCGAGGGCCTTCACCCGAAAACGGTCCATGGCGCAATGGGCTCGCGACAGCTGGTCGTCGTGTCCGCCGTACTTGACGACCAGTTCCTCGTCGACATAGAGCACATCGAACCGACAGGTTAGCCGCAAGAACAGGTCGTAGTCTTCACACGCCGGCAGTGTCTCGTCGAAAAGGCCAATCGAGTCGAAGACGTCGCGGCGAACGACGATCGACGATGGGGACATGGCGCACAGCGGCAGGGCGTCGAAGAATATCCTGCCGCCGCGTTTCCGATGGTGTTTGTGCGGGTTCACCCTGACCCCATTGCGGATCCAGATCTCGTTCGTGTGACAGACGCGCAGCTCTGATTCCAGCAGCGCCGACAGCTGCCTCTCGAGCTTGGGTGGTCGCCACTCGTCGTCGGAATCGAGCAGGGCGATCCATTCGCCGCTAGCCGCCCCGATGCCCAGGTTTCGCGAGGCAGACACGCCTCGATTCGTCGCCTGGGGAAGGATCAGGATACGATCCTGTTCGCCGTAGGTCTCCTCCAGGAGCTGGGCCGTGCCGTCATCAGAGCCGTCGTCGACGACGATGATCTCAAAATCGGTGTGAGTCTGGCTCAGAGCAGATCGGATGGCGCGCCTCACCAGCTCTTTTCGGTTGTATACGGGAATGACAATGGAGATCATCGAAGGGAATCACGACAGGGCGAAGATGAGGAGGGAACAGTCGAGGACGTGACTGGGAGGCGCTAGCGACCGGCGAATAGATCTCTGCCTTTGACAAGAGCGGCGATTTTTCGATCTGCCACACTTCGCTTCAGCATCCAGAAACCGCAATCGGGATTGACATATGCTAGGCGATCCTCTCCGAGCACTTTGGCGGCCTCGTCGACAGTGCGAGCGATCTCTTCGGGGGTCTCCACGACGTTCGATTTGATATCCACAACGCCGAGCCCGAAGCGGACCCCGGAGTCCACATCCTTGAGCGCCGGCAGTTCGGACGTTCCCCTGTGCGCCAGCTCTATCAGGACGTGATCGCAGCGTAGCCCGCTCAGATAGCCGATCAGCTTTTCCCATGTCCCCTGCTGTATCGTCTGTCCGCCGTAGTTTCCGAAGCACAGGTGGACGGCCGGGGTTGTGGCCACCGCGTCGAGAACTCTGTTGATCGCCTCGAGGGCCCATTCGGTTTCATCAGGGTGTCCGGGAATGTTCGCTTCGTCGATCTGAACGACCTCGGCGTCTACCTCCGCCACCTGCGAGGCGAGAATGTCGGCGATGGCCATGGACAGCTCAGGCAGTGATTCGTAGTGGTCATCCAGCAGGGTCTTGGCGAGCATGTGGGGCCCGGTGAGCGTGAACTTGATCGGGCTGTCGGTCAGAGAGCGCGAGCGCCGGAAGGCCGCCGGCAGATCTAGCCTGCCCTCGCCGAGGGCGCCCACGACGACGCCGGCCGGCCGCGTCCGGAACCCCATGCCACGCTGCTGAGCGAACCGCGAGGTGTCATCGCGACTGATCGCGATTCTCACATTTTCCAGAGGACTCACGAAGTATTCGATCATCCCATTCGTCTCGGGATGGTTGATGTCGAATCGGTAGAGCTCCCCGTCCGCGACCACATCGACGCCGGCTCTTTCCTGCGTCTTGAGCACGACCGCGATGGCGTCCACGAGCGCCTGCTCGGAAGGCATCGCCGTGAGCCACTCAGGGACGGGGTAACTGCCCACTACCGTCGTCTTCACCGTCTCAGATCCAATGATGCGGATTGCGTTGTCGATAGCGCGCTCGCTTCGCTGAGTCGGGCGGCCTCATGCAGAGCCTCCAGAACGATACCGTTCGTGATGAGCTCCGGCAGAACGAGCGGATGGTCAGTGCGCTTTCCGGGTAACAGAACGTAAAGCGGCACCCCGGAGCGTCCAAAGGCGGACAGAACCCGCGTGATTTCCTGGTTGCGATTCGTCCAGTCAGCCCGCACGAGAGCGACGCCGTACTCGGCGAACGCCGCCCGCACTGCCTCGTCGTCCAGTACGGCGCGCTTGTTCAGCTTGCAGGTCCAGCACCACTCGGCGGTGAAGTCGATGAAGACGTGCCGGTCCTCGGCGACGAGCCGCTCGACCAGCTCTACTGAGAACGGCTGCCAGTCCGGATCGCCGCCCGACGGTTCGCTGAGCGCCACCGCCTCAATTTCGGACGTCAGCAGAGGATGTACGAAGATCCAGTATCCGGCCGCGGTGATGACGATCGCCGCAGTCCAGGCGCCGAGCCGGCGGCGGTTGCTGCTGCGCAGATCGACCCATTCCGCGAGGATCCACGTGGCAACTGCCAGCGACAGCAGGAAGGCGCCGGTCCAGATAACAGCTTCCATGCCCAGCTGTTTGCCCAGCACCCACAGAAGCCACAGGGCGGTGGCCATGAGCAGGAACGCCATGAACTGCTTGAAGCGCTCCATCCACGGACCGGGTCTGGGCACGAACCGCGCCCACCCTGGCTTGAGGGCCAAAACAGTGTACGGCAGTGCCATGCCGAGTCCGGTGGCCGCGAAGATGGCAAAGACGGTGAGCGGCGGCTGGGTGAAGGCAAAACCGAGTGCGGTGCCGAGAAATGGGGCCGTGCACGGCGTCGCCAGCACGGTCGCGAGCACGCCGTTGAAGAAACTCCCGACGTATCCTTCGCTCTCGGCGATTCCCCCAAGGCTTCCCGGTATCCCAGGCAGTCGCACAGTGACGAGACCGAAGAGGCTGAGCGCGAGAACGAATACGAGTGCCGTCAGAAAGAGGACGAAGGCGGGGGACTGGAACTGAAACCCCCAACCGATCTGCTCGCCCCCGGACTTGAGCAACACGACGATGAGGGCCAGGGCCAGGAAGGTGGTCACGACGCCGGCCGAAAACACGAGTCCCAGCTGCCTGATGGTGGCCCGGTCCTCCCCCGCCTGGGAGACGAAGCCGAGCACCTTGAGGGAAATGACGGGAAGGACACACGGCATGAGGTTGAGGATGAGCCCGCCGAGCATGGCCATCAGCAGATAGACGACCAGCTGCGTGTCCCCGCTTTGTTGCTTGACAACACTGACTGCGCCGGCGAGCAATCCGCCAGGCGCCGCCGTAGCGGGCGATTGAGTCAGATCGAGCGCTACCGAGCGGTATTGAATGCCGTCGACACCTTCCCGTCGATAGGCGAGAGCTCCCTGAAGCTCGGTCGGTGATTCTGAATTGAGGGGCAACAGCTCGAGCTCGACGAGCACTGAGCCGTCATCTTTGAGCCTGCGGCGGGCAGGCCTCAGCTCTGCCCCGGTTGCCGAGCTGGGATAGAAATCCGGCAGCTCGTCGTCCGCCCATGCCACGCCTTCTCCTCCGTCGATGAGCAGACCGATGGTGACGCCGGCCTCGGTGGCGCGCCTGGCAACAAGGGTGATGTGGGGGTCGGAGGCGTCCGGTGCCGTGGGCACGGCGGCGCGGTAGCGCTCGAAGAGCTCGACATTGTCCGGCTCCGCCCTCGCCATGGCCAGTGGCAGCTCCAGACTTAGCGCCGAGCTTCCCGGAATGCAGAGATCCTTGCACGTGAGCCAGGAGACCTGCGCTTCGAACCGAGCGGTCGCGGCATCCGGCGGGAGCTGAGCCGGGGCGCTCACTTCGCTCAGTAGCATGATCTCATCTTCGTAGCCGTACACGACAAGCCCGCTCTCGTCGTACTTGTGCGGTCCTGGCCACCTGAGTGCACCTACCCGGAAACCGGGCTCCGGTTTCCAGTCCACCTCTGTCGGGAGGCCAGCGTCGCCGGGGTAGATCCAGTAGGTATGCCACCCGGGCTCCATTTGCAGCTCAATGCCGAGATCGAACGACTGACCCGCGGTAGCCGACTTCACATCGGCCACCAGGCGTGCCTGCACGGGATGGTCACTGGCGACGGGCCACTGCGCCAGACAGCGTGTTCCCGCAAGCGCCGGCAGGCAGGCGAGCGCCAATACCGTCTGGAGAATCCGGCGACCTGACTGCGTCGATCTGGATGCTGTCGTTGCGGCGAGGTTCAACGGGAATTGTCCGTTTCGATTCGGGCGCCCAGGCTGATGAGATCGTCGAAGAACCGGGGGTACGACTTGGCAACCGTGTCGGCGTTCCTGACGGTCAGGCCATGGCGGCAGCGCAGCCCCATAAGGGTGAGCATCTGCGCCACTCGGTGATCGTGGTATGTGTCCGCTTCGCCGCCGCCATCGTATCCCGATGGACGTCCTCGAATGAGGATCTCCCCCTCTCCCTCATCGCAGTCCACTCCCAGTCGTCTCAGCTCTCGGATAGGCACGGCGATACGGTCACACTCCTTGTGTCGCAGGTTGCCGACGCCGAAGAAACGCGTCTGTCCCTCGGCGACGGCGGCGACGGGGAGCATGGCCAGCACCATGTCGGTCGCCGCGTCTCCGTCGAACTCGATGCCTC
>CBDBIJ010000007.1:0-30325 GCA_965205655.1 Candidatus Latescibacterota bacterium | reverse complement strand
GTCGAGCCGGCCGCATTCCTCGCGCACGCGCGCGAAGGCCGACTCGACGGACTCGTCGCTGGAGGCGTCACACTGCACCAGCACAGGATCTGTGCGCAGCTCGGGGGCGATTTTTCCGATGCCCTGCAGCTCTCTCTCTCCCAGATAGCCGAGTACGAGGCGCGCTCCCTCCCGGTCGAGGACCTTGGCAACTGCCCAGGCGATGCTGCGGTGGTTGGCCACCCCGGCCACGAAAGCGGTCTTGTCCTGCATCAACATGGGTGTCTCCAATTCAGGTTTCGGCCGCCAGCCCTGTCAACTGCAAGCCGGCGCGGTTCAGGCGATACTCGACAACACCGCTGCCGCCGTATGCCTTGCGCTCGGCGAGGCTTGCCAGGCGCTCCCTCAACTCTTCGCCGGCGCCATCCCTGGCGACGAACATGGCGAAGCCGCCACCGCCAGCTCCCGTGAGCATGCCGCCTTCAGAAAGCGATGAGAGCTCAGGCGACTCGAAGAGATGCTGGATGACGTCGCTGGTGGCGCCCGGGTCGAGGATGCAGCGAAGCTGCCAATAGCGGGTGGCAAGGCGTCCCAGGGCCGGGTAGTCGGCGGCGCGCAGGGCGGCGACGATCTCTTCGTGGATGAGGAGGGACTCCCCGATGGCCGGGAACGCGGCCCGGTCGCGGGACAGATAGGCCTCGAGCACGACGTTGAGCCCCCGGGTCGCCTTCCTGGATATTCCGGTGTTGAAGAGAATGAGGCGCTCGACAAAGAGCTCTTCCTCAATATCGACGAAACTCAGCTCAGGGGCGGGGAGCCCCTCGGTTGGCGGAGCATAAAAATCCTTGACGGCACCGGGCCCGCCACAAGCGCCGCGCGCGTCCTGCCAGCCGGAGTTGAGACCGAGGCTGTGTTCCAGCAGCACACTCTGATCGTAGAGCGCGGGATATTCTCCTGCCGCGGAACCAGCGACGGCACCGGTGAGCCGGTAGAGCACCTTGAGAATGGCGGCCGCGAGAATGCTGCTCGTGCCCAGACCCGAACCCTGCAGGACCTGACTCGCCGTGGTGATTTCGAGGCCGCCCCCGCCAGTAAATCGGGAGAGGTCGCTGACGATGTCCTGGGACGACGGGTCGACGATGCCCACGTGCACGAGGGCTTGTTTGACCATGCGGAGAGACTCGTCGCCGCCGCGTCGATAGGCGAAGAACAGCTCGCTCTGAGCCGCCGCATCACCGCGCGCGTTCGCTTCGAAATCGGCCTTGAAATCGGTCGATAGCGAGCGCAGTACGAGACGAGGTTCGTCGAGACGCCTGGCGCTCACCCTGAGCGGTGGCGCCGGCTGGCCACCGTCCATGGCGAGGTCGATGCCAGCGTTGAGCGACTTGCCACCGCGCTCCTTCGTGCGGAGGTGATTGTCCGAGGCGTTGGCACTGGAGATTCCGACTCGCAAAGGAGATCTGACCTCGAAAGTGACATCGAAATCGGCTTCCCTCATCGCGACTTCCTCCGTCCCGCCGTCACCGCGAGGCCCAGCGGTAGCAAGGGCCTGGAACTCCTCCAGGCATCTGCGGAGGTCCTCGTGCTGGAGCTGGTTGATGCGCGTCTCGTAGGCCGCGGGCAACTGCTCTACCGCCTTCTTTTCCTTCAGCCTGCGGATCTCATCGCTGTCGATGCAGCATGTCGGGATGCGACGTCGGCGCCATACATTCGGGTCCGCCAGCTGCCGGTAGAGGTCAACCTGCATGCGCGCGACCCTCATGCCGCGAATCAGACGGGAGCCGTCATCGATCGTCTTGAGGTATCCATCGAGCCCCTTCAAAGCTGCGATCAACGCTTTCGTCGGATCACCCGCGGCGAGGCGCAACACGTCTGTGTGACTGCAGTCGGCGACGCGGTCGACGAGGTCCGCCAGCACCGGCGCTATCGCTTTTTCGACGGCGCCGCCGAAGAGCTCCGACCACTCTTCAGGAGTCGTCCTTGAAAGCAGGTAGTCAATCGCCTCGGAAATGGAGAGGTTGTCGAGGAGGGCTCCGTTGAGCAGGAGGCTGCGAAGAAAGGCCCCCCGATCCCGAGGCGACAGGCGATCTTCGCGGGCGTCGGCAACAGCGGCATCGATGAGTTGGCGCACGACCGCCAGGTCGGCCGTTTCCTGCAACTGCTGGATATACTCTTTCATCGCTCAGGCTCTCGCCCGCGACACAAATGCTGACACCATCATCGAAACGGCCTTCGAATACGCGGAGTGGAGGCTATCGAGGCGCTTACGGAAGCCGCGGCGGGGCAGGAGTGCCCGTTCGCAAAGGTGGGCGTGGAGCCTTATCGCCGACATCGTCGGCTAGGCTCAATCGGGTGTCTGTGAAGGGGGAATTGCCGAAGCGGTATGTCCCCGAACCGACAGGCGAGCCAGTGCCGCGTCCTCGCCAGATTCCCGTCCGGGGCTCGAAGTGTTCGACCAGCCGGGGGGGAAATCCGCTGTATGCCACACGTGCTATCCGCCGGTTTGCTGGAGAAAGCCGATGGTTGCGCTCTTTATTTTCGGGGCCACGATGTACGCCAGCTTGAAGAAGGATTTGAAGTCGACGAGCTCCCAAAGGTGGTTGGAAATGCCGAGGCGGCTGATGACGTCGACGAGGTCTTCGAAGATCTCCTCATTGATCGCTTCCTCGACGGCCTCCGCACCCTGCTTCGTCGACTTCTTGACGGCTTTGTCGATGCGTTCGAAGAGCAGCGGGAACGGATGCTGCGTTTCGGTGGCGGGATAGGGATACAGGCAATTGGCCGCGGCGTTGGCGAGTCCGACGAATTTGATGATACCGGGCGAGTGCTCCTGGATTTCGTGGTGCCGGGTGATGACGGTGCGGATGGACTCATCGACCTCCCACTTTTCGGCGAGCCGGCCGCCGATCACCTGGTGGTCGATGTCCTTCATGAGCAGCCGCTCGATCTCGATCGCGTTCTTGGCCCACATGTTGCCGGCTTCCTGCTCCTCTTGAACCTCCTGTTCGATCAGCGCCAGAATGAGCTCGAGGGAGTCCTCCAAGCACATGAGCATGGTCACCTTGCCCATGTCGTGGAGGAGCCCGGCTGTGAAAGCGTCGTCGTTCTCGCCGAGCTCGATCTTCTCCCACAACTTGAACTCCTGAAGCGGGGCGACCTGCTCCTCTTCCAGCTGAAAGCGCTCGAATTCCGTCTTCTGCTGAGTACTTTGCGCCGATGGATTGGCGGGCAGGGAGAAGAGCTTGGAGAGAAAGCCGACAGCCAGCGAATGCCGCCAGAATTGGTCGATGGTGGTCTCGCTCGTATTCTGGAAGATGGCGCGAATCTGACAGGCGGTGACGATCTCGCGGATCGTCTTGGCGCTGGCGAGGGCCACTGCCTGATCGATGGTCTCGACGCGGGAGCGGAAACCGTAACGGGCGCTGTTGAGAATCTTGAGAATGACCGTCTTCGTGGGCAGGTCGGGGTCGATGGCCTCGGCCCACTTCTTCGGCGGATCGAGATCGTCGAGGTCGGAGACCTTGCGCTGAGTATCAGGCAGGGACGGGAACGAGTTCACCGCCTCGAGGCGCTTGTCGATCATCTGGGCCCGTTCCTCCGGCGTCATTTCAGACAGGTCGGAACCGACGGGCAGACCGGAGAGGACGTACTCCTTGATGAGGGGCTCGTAAAAACTCTCGGTGGCGTCGTTGGCGAGCACGAGGATGACGCCGAGCTCCTCGAGGTTGCGTTGCAGAGTCTTGTAGTTTTCGGGATCTGGAGCGAGCGGATTGATGGCGGGGTCGATGACCATGACGATATGCGCCTTGGTGGCCAGCATGCGGGCCACCGTGACCCCGTTGCCGGTCAACCCCGGGCCGATGAGCACCATCTTCACATCGTCGAGATGTTTCTTGAGCGTGATCGCCACCTCGCTGCTGTCGCCGCAGATGGCGTACTTGACCGCCTCGTGCGCATCGAGAAGGGCATTCTCGGTGCGGATGTTTTCGAGGAAGGATGTGAGGTGGGGCTTGCGGGCGATCCTGTCCCCGAGGACGATCAGCGGATTGCCAGTGACCTGCGCGACTTCTTCGGACACGAAACGGTTCCTCCACGCCCCCGGGCGCACGAAGCCCTCTATCGAGGCGCGCTTGGAGGCGGACCAGTAAAGACAAAACTTCTCAGAAAGGGGTAAGGTAGGTCTCCCGCAGGCAAAAATCAACATCGTCTCGCCCGCGGGGGAAGGAGCTGTGTGGAGTCGGTGCTGCCGGTGCCCTCAGGTGCTCTGGATCACCGCCTCGTCGAGCACGGGGCCCGGCTTGCCGTCGCTTTCCTTGAAGGCGTCCATGGCGCCGTACTCGTGGAGCTTGTTTCGCAGGGTCCGGGTGCTGATCCCGAGCTGGGCAGCCGCTTCGGTGCGGTTGCCGCGAAAGGCCTCCAGGGTCTTCATGATAAGTCGCCGCTCAACTTCGTGGACCGTCAATCCCACCGTGAGGCCGTCGTCCTCGCGGCCACTCGGGCCGGAGACGAGCCGCCCGGGAAAATCGGCGATCGCCAGCACCGGTCCGCGGGACACGACTACGGCCCGCTCGATGTAATTCTCGAGCTCGCGAACGTTTCCGGGCCAGTCGTAGCGGCTGAGCAGATCCATGGCATCGTCGTCGATGCCCTCGATCTCCTTGGCATTGTCGGCATTGTAGCGATCGAGGAAACATTTCACCAGGGCCGGGATGTCGTCCTTGCGTTCTCTGAGAGAGGGCAGTCCGATCTCGATGACGTTGAGCCGGTAGTAGAGATCCTCTCGAAAGTTGCCCCCTTCAACCTCCTTTTGGAGGTCCCTGTTCGTGGTGGTGATGATGCGAACGTCCACCTTGATCGTCTGGGTGCTGCCGATGCGCTCGAACTCACGCTCCTGCAGCACGCGCAGGAGCTTGGCCTGCAGGCCCGGGTCGATCTCGCTGATCTCGTCGAGCAAAAGGGTGCCGCCATCCGCCGTCTCGAAACGGCCACGAGTCTGCTTTATGGCGCCGGTGAAGGCGCCCTTCTCGTGGCCGAACAACTCGCTTTCCATCAGGTCCCTGGGAAGCGCGGCGCAATTGAGGCGGATGAAAGGCCCACTGGCGCGAGAGCTGTTGTAGTGGAGGGCGCGCGCGACCAGCTCTTTGCCGGTACCGCTTTCACCGGTGACGAGCACGGTGGCACGGCTGTCAGCCACGGTATCGATAAGGTCGAAGACCTGCTCCATGTTGGGGCTCTTGCCGATCATGTTGCTGAAACTGTAGCGGCTCTTCAATTCCGACCGCAGGCGCCGATTCTCGCGCACCGTGTCCTGAAACTTCAAGGCGCGCTCGACGACGATCTCTGTCTCTGACGTGGTCGATTCCGATCCCTTCTGGATGTAGTCGTAGGCTCCCTTCTTCATGGCTACGACGGCATCTTCGACGGTCCCGAACGCGGTCATCAGAATGACGTGCATATCCGGCCACTTGGATTTGACCCTGTCCAGCAGCTCCAGGCCGCTCATGTTGGGCATTTTGATGTCGGAGAGGAGGAGGTCGTACTCGCCTTCTTCCAACGACTGCAACGCCGCTTTCGCTTCCGGCGCTGTGTCCACCTCGTAGCCCCTGCGGATCAGGATCTCCTCGGTGGCTCCGCGGACGTACGCATCGTCGTCGACAACCAGAATTCGTTTCGTCGCCATGATCTATCCTACCTCGCCTGATTAGAGGGGAAGGTCCACGAAAAAAGCCGTGCCCTGTCCCGGTTCGCTGTCAACGCGGATCTGCCCGCCGTGGGCTTCCACGATTTTCTTGGAAGTGACCAGACCGAGGCCAGTTCCATCTTCCTTCGTCGTGAAGAATGGGGTGAACAGCTTTTGCTGAACGTCCTGTGAGATCCCGATCCCGTCGTCGCGTACACGCAGGGTGGCGCGCGCGTTCTCCTCCTCGTGAGACTCGAACAACCCCAGGTCGATGGTCCCGCCCTCCGGCATGGCCTGGGTCGCGTTGAGAAGCAGGTTCAGTATGACCTGCTGGAACTGCTCCGTGTCGAGGTGGCACACCAAGGGGGAATCAGGGAAGGAGCGGCTGATGGCTATGGGTTTGGCATTGCGCTCCAGATCGATTTCGAAGAACGCCGCCGCCTCCTCAACGACTTCACTGATGTTCACCGAATGGGTATTCAGATTGAGCGGACGAGTATAGCTCAAGAGACTGGACACGATGCGGTTCAATCTGGCTACGCCTTCTGTGATCTTTCGGACGAGGCGCCGAGACGGATCATCGACCTCCAGGTCACGCTCGAGCAGATTGGCAAAGCTGGCGATGCCGCCGAGGGGATTGCGGATCTCGTGGGCAACGGTAGCAGCCATCTCGCCGAGGGCCGCCAGGGTGTGCATGCGCTGCACCTGCGCCTCCAGCTGTTTCACTTCGGTGAGATCGTTGAAAGCCTCGATGGCGCCCAGAACATGACCTTGCCGGTCGCGCACGAGGGACGTGCTAAAACCCAGCCGGATGGCGCGGCCGTCCCGATGATGGTGCTCCTTTTCCTGATTCGTGAGCCCTGAGCCGGTCTCGAGCGTGAAAAGGGCGGTCTTGCCGTGGCCTCCCTTCAAGCCCATCACCTCCTCGTACGTGTGGCCGAGGACATCCTCCTGTGAGCGGCCGGTAATTTCTTCGGCAGCCTGATTGAACAGGGTGATCTTGCCATCCAGATCGATTACGAGGACACCGCCGCTCATGCTCTCCAGAATGTTGTTCAGGTAGTTGCTGACCCGATCCTTTTCCTCGAGGCTCCTGCGCAACTCTTTGTTCGTTTGCTCGAGCTTGACGTTCAGATACTCGAACTGCTCCTCGAGCTGCTTGTAGGCCTCGACATACTTGCGGGTGGTCTCGTTAAACAGGACGTAGGAGTGGGCGAAAGCCTCCTCGAGCTGGGCGTCGCCTTTGCCGATGTCGAGGGTGTGCTGAGGGACGTTATTGGGCGTCGTCGGGGTCATGTCGAATTCTTCGAGTTCGTGTGTGGCCGCCGGCCGGCGGCTGGGAGGCCATGCAACTTTACCCCCGTGCGCGATAGCAACTGCCGGTTGCGGTCCTCCAGCTCGAGCAGGGTGCGAAGCCGATCGGCGATGCTATCGCGGAGCGAACCATCGCTCCTTGGAACTACGCCGGCTGCAGTCACGGTCTCGCCCACCTGAGCGATTCGGTTGCGAATGGAAAGGGCCAGCTGCAGCTGACGCTCGAGCAACGGCACGACGTCAGAGGCGGGAGCGTGGCTCGTCAGGTGCTCACCTACGGTTTCGGACAGGCCGACCGCAGCCTCGCAGGAGGCGTCCAGATCGCGCCACATCGATACCGAGGCGGTCTCGTTTGGCTCAGTAGTGGATTTCATGGACTACGAACGCTCCGCCTGGTGGCGTCGCGCAGCTCCGAACGGTTTGCTCTGAGTAGTGGGTGAGGACATGAACTTTCGAAGCAAAACAGGTGCCTTGAGTCCACGGGGTTCCCTTCAAGCCCGATCAGGCCCCCAAAACCCGCCCTCCAAAGGGGGGATCGGAGAGCGACAGCCGGAATCATCGGCGAGATCCTCCGACTATTGTGTCACAGCGGAAAGAAATTCCCCGCATGGAAGGAAATTCTTGCCGCCACGCAGTTATCAATATAGGGTTCGCCCACCCGGCTCAGCAAGAGAAAAGCCGGCCGTGGCGACGGCCTCCAGGTTCAAATCCCTCCGTCGGGAAACAACGGTGAGACAACTCGTTTGGGTGGTAGGTGCTACGAGTGGACGCTGCGCTTCGGGTAGCGGCGGTTTTCCAGCGGCAGCTGTCGAGCGCTGCGCTTGCCGAACAGGGCGCGCTTGGCAGCGCGTCTCTTCCGCGCCAGAGGCTCCGGAAAGTCGTGAGTGACGGTATCGGACTGGCTGGCGAACAGACCGGCGGCGCGGTCAACGGCGACGTGAGTTCGCCTCATGCCGCGCAAACCCCCGCAGGACAGTGTCAAAGCGGCGACAACGAGAAAAGCGATGCCAATGCCGACCGCCGTGACATAGTGGGAAAGACTAAGGTCACCGAGACCGGTCGTGAGTCCGAGGAAGCCGGCGAGGAAAAGACAGAGTCCCGCCGCCGTCCGCCGGTATCCCCGCCAGAAGGCCTTGTGCCGTGAGGAGAGCTGTGCACCGTCGCGAACTTCCAGGTCAGCAGCGGCAGGAGGCTGCTTGAGCTGCAGGAATTCGTCGAGCCGGGTGGCGACCTTGTCGTATCCGTCAGCGAGTCCGAGCATGCCTGAAGAAAACACAGGGTATATTCAATTGGTCAATGCAACATTCTCCCCACTAATCTAATCATAGGAGATGTTGCACATGGCTCAAATGGGACGACCAGATTGTCCGCGTCACAGAAGTTGGAGGTATGGCGTCGATGGAAGAGCGGCCAGTCGCATAGCGATATTGGTCGGGCGCTCGGGAAGCATCCGGCGTCGATTCATGGTGTCATCACCGCCAATGGGGGCATCGTACCAATGCCGCGTCGACGCTCTCGATGGGCTCTTGGCTGGGAAGAGCGTGAAGAGATCTCTCGAGGTATCGCTGCGGGAAAATCGATACGAATAATTGCGGCCGCTGTTGAGCGTGCACCCTCGACGGTTAGCCGAGAGATTGCCCGCAATGGCGGGCGGCAAAGGTACCGAGCAAACGTCGCCGACCAAGCAGCCTGGACGCGCGCCAGCCGGCCGAAATGCTGCCGACTCGCATCCAATCTTCGTTTGCGGCGAGTCGTGGCGGACAAGCTACGCCTGAAGTGGTCACCTGAGCAGATATCGGGATGGCTGAAGCGGGAGTATGCGCTTTTAGGAAATATGCAGATATCCCACGAAACGATCTATCGAACTCTCTTCATCCAGGCACGCGGGGCACTCAACAAGGACCTCATTGCGCATCTGCGGACGCGAAGGATGATGCGGCGATCCAAGAAGGCAAGCACACGCGATCAGCCGAGAGGCCGGATCGTCGACGCCGTATCCATCAGCGAGCGGCCTGCCGAGATCGAGGACCGCGCCGTTCCCGGCCACTGGGAGGGAGACTTGATCTCGGGGTCGAACAACACGCACATCGCCACGTTGGTGGAGCGGCAGTCTCGGTTCACGATGCTCGTGAAGCTCAACGGCAAAGACACCGAGACCGTTGTCAGAGCGCTGATCAGCCAGGTGAAACGACTCCCCTCCGCGGTGCGGTTGTCCCTTACCTGGGATCGAGGAATGGAGCTAGCTCGGCACAAGGAGTTCTCGATCGCAACTGACGTCGAGGTGTATTTCTGTGATCCTCAGAGTCCCTGGCAACGAGGCACAAATGAGAACACGAATCGCCTTCTTCGACAGTACTTCCCGAGGAAGACCGATCTGTCGCCATTCTCCCAAGCCGACCTGAACAGAGTCGCTCTTCAACTGAACCAGCGCCCGCGGAAGACGTTGGGGTTCGTTTCACCCGCAGAACGCTTCAATGAAGGTGTTGCGTTGACGAAGGTGTTGCGTTGACTGGTTGAACTCGCGCAGCGGTTCCCAGCATGAGGGCGATACAGCCCTGGGCTAGAGCGCCAAGCGTCGCCAACCCTTCAGGGTGGAGTCCGAACGCGAGGGCGATGCCCCCCCCGAGCAGCGCTGTGGCTCCGATCGCGACGGTGGCGATGAATCGCTTCACGATAACCTCGGGCTCCAGCTACTCGGCGGTCTCATCCTCGTCGTTGGAAAAGACGATTCGGCCTTGAGAATAATCGTTAAACGCACAGACGGTCGGATTCGGTTCCGACTCAACGCCCTCTGCAGCTTCGATCGTTGCTCGCATCTGCAGCGCGTTGACGTGTCGCGCTCGCTGTGAAAGGCCGCGACAGGCGGCGTAGCCGTTGAAGGTTTCCTCCAGCTTGAAATCGACATCTCTGTTGAACATGGTCCTTGCCGGATCAGCCATTACCCGGGGCCTCCAACTTAGAATGGGGTGGTTGGTTGCTTCTCACTAAATCCCACATTCGAACATATTTACCGCCGTTTCACTTAGCAAATTCATTTAGCAAGATCCGGACCATCTTCCATGTAGTCCAATTCACCCGATCTGACGGCATAGGGAAGATGGTTCTGGCGAGGCGGCAGAGGGCAGACGTAGTCGGAATTGTAAGCGCAATAGGGGTTATAGGCCTCGTTGAAATCAAGCACATACCGACCGAGCGCATTCCGTCGGACCGGGGCATATCGCCCGCCCGGGTAGGTATCTGTCCCATTGGTCTCGTCCGTAAAAAACACGGAAAGGTCGCCCTCCCCGGCACTGCGCACGATCTCCAGCCAGTAATCGGCACCCTCGTAGCGGAAAACGAAGCGGCCGAAGCGCTCCACCTCCACCTCGGATTCAGTGTTGGAAACGACGAAAACGCGCCGCGGCCTGCCATAGCGATGAAGGTCGCCGACAATGCGCAGGCCGGGGTCGACACGGAAGTACCGGAGCCCTTCAAAGGCCTCGCGTTCGGCCGCCGGAATCGGCGAGTCGGGAGAGTGTCGCAGGAGGCTGTCTTTATGAACACGAGCCTCGAGTACGCCGGCGACGATGGAGTCCGCTTCCGAGACCGGCGTCGCACAAACGGGCCGAGCCGCCAGGAGGAAGAGGCAGGTTGCGCTTGATCTCACGACGCTACGAACGGCCATTTCCATAGGTTGACCACCTCAAAGCAAGCAGGTTTTATTAGGCGAACGAAAGTCCCTTCGGGACTTTTTAGAGCCCGCTGAAAAGAACGGGCTCTCCAACGCGGAGAAATACATATGCTACTTCAAGATCGGATAGCAGTCGTCACAGGCGGCAGTTCTGGCATCGGGCGCGGCATCTGCCTCGAATTCGCCCGCGAAGGCGCGCGGGTCGCGGTTACGGACATTCGGGAGGAGCCCAAGCGAGGCAAGTATCACGAGCAAGACACGCGTACGCCCACCGTGGAGGAAATCGAGAAACTCGGCGCTCACGGCGTCTTCATCCAGGCCGACGTGGCGGACGAAGATCAGGTAAAGGCCGCGGTCGACGGAGCCGTGGCGCAGTTCGGCGGCCTCGACATCGTGGTGAACAACGCCGGCATTCACATCGTCGGGAATACCGAGAGCATGCCATCCGAGGACTGGGACCGGGTTATCGGGGTCAACCTGCGCGGTTCCTACCTGATGACGAAGTACGCCATACCCCATCTCAAACAATCTCGGGCCGGGCGCATCATCAACATCGCCTCCGTCCATGCTTTCCGTGGCGGCGGAGGTCCCGCTTACCCAGCCACCAAGGCGGGAATCCTCAACATGGCGAGGGATTCGGCGGTGGAACTCGGCGAGCACGGTATCACGGCCAACACGATCTGCCCCGGCTATATCGAATCGGCGATTCAGGATTACCTCACGCCCGAGCAGATCGAGCAGTGTAAGGAGAAGACTCTGCTGCCGCGCCTCGGTATACCCCGTGATATCGGCAGAGCCTGCGCCTTTCTCGCCTCCGATGACGCCGAGTGGATTACCGGTGCCGCTCTGCCGGTGGACGGGGGCTGGCTGGCGCCAATCATGTAGGTTTCAGTGGTGAAACAGTCGGATTCCGGAGTGGATCATCACCATTCCGCATTCGTCTGCCGCCTCGACGACCTGACCGCCCCTGATCGACCCGCCGGCCTCCACGATGTACTCGACGCCTGAGCGATGGGCGCGATCGATGCTGTCGCGAAAGGGAAAATAGGCGTCCGAGCTCAATGCGACGCCTCGAAGGCCGTCGATCCACCGCAGTTTCTCTTCGTCTGACAGGAGCTCCGGAGGCCGCCGGAAGTTCTCCTGCCACTTCCCGTACTCGGCCTCGCTGATACCGGCGCGTAAAAACAGGTCGATGGCGTTGTCCCGATCAGGCCTCTTTAAGCCCTTGCGAAACTCGAGCCCTCGCACGGCGGGGTGCTGCCGCAGGTACCACAGATCGGCTTTGTCGGCCGCGAGGCGGACGCAATGCACGCGCGACTGCTGACCCGCTCCGACGCCGATGGTCTGACCATCCAAAGCAAGGCAGACCGAATTCGACTGTGTGTATTTCACGGCAATAGTGGCGACCATCAAGTCTCGCCTCGCCGCCGCCGAAAGATCCCGCCGACGGGTGACGACATTCTGCAGGAATCCGTCGTCCGGGACGAACTGGTTGCGCCGCTGCTCGAGCGCCAGTCCGAAAACCTCCCGGACCTCCGCTTCCTCCGGCTCGTAGTGCGGATCGATCTGAATGACCCGATAACTCCCACCCCTCTTCGATCGCAGAATCTCCAGGGCGTCGGCGTCGAAGGACGGGGCGATGACACCATCCGAAACTTCCCTGCGAATCAGCCGGGCGGTCGTGACATCGACCGGGTCGCTCAGGGCGATCCAATCTCCGTAAGAGGCGACGCGGTCGGCTCCCCGCGCCCGCGCGTAGGCGCAGGCCAGCGGCGTGAGCTCGACGTCCGTCACCGAGCAGGCCTGGCTCACAGTGTCGTCGAGCGGCACGCCGACGGCGGCCCCGGCAGGACTGACGTGTTTGAAGGATGCGGCGGCGGGCAGTCCCGTGGCGGCTCGCAGCTCGCGCACGAGCTGCCAGGCATTCAGCGCATCCATGAGGTTGATGTAGCTCGGCGCGTCGTTGAGCATCTGCACCGGCAATTCGCCCCCGCCGCTGCGAACGCAGCTGGCCGGGGCCTGGTGCGGATTGCATCCGTAGCGCATGTCGATGCGATTCGTCATCGGCGTCTCCATTGTATCAAGAAAATCACAGGCATTCTCGACCGCTCCCGCGTCGTAGTATGACGCGACCGCCGACGTTGACACTGTAAAACCCAGCTCTTATTATGCTCGCCCGTTCCCCGAAAACAGCAAGAGACTGCTCATAATCGCCCCGCATCGCAAGATGCGGCGGAGTCGCGGACGCGGAAGTTACTGCGGCGAAGAAGTTGGAGACATTCACACAGAGGTGATGGCCATGTTCAAAGGCTGCTACACGGCGTCCATTACGCCCATGAGAGCTGACGGCAGTATCGACTACGACGGCTTCGAGAAGCTCAACGAATTCCAGATGAAAAACGGCATCCAGGGCATCCTGGCGGTGGGAACGACCGGCGAGAGCCCCACCCTGCTGTGGGAAGAGCACAACGAGGTCATCGAACGAACGTGCAAGCAAGCAGAGGGCAAATGTCTGAGAATCGCGGGGACGGGCAGCAACTCGACCCGAGAGACCCTGGCGGCCACCGCCCACGCCGCGCACGCCGGTGCAGATGCAGCGCTGCTCGTCGACCCGTATTACAACGGCCCGAGTTCGCTTGAGATCCGGCGCGAATACGTCGAACCGGTGGCGATGGAATTCCCCGACCTGCAGCTCATCCCGTACGTCATACCCGGACGCACCGGAACAATGCTGCACGTGGAGGACCTGGCGATTCTGGCTCAGAAATACCCGAACGTGTCAGTGGTCAAGGAGGCGACGGGCGACTTCGAGAACATGGCAAAGACCCGCTCGATGTGCGGGGAGGAGTTCACCATTCTGTCCGGCGACGACGACAAAACAGCGGAAATGATGAAGCGCGAAGATATCGCCGCGGCGGGAGTCATCTCGGTGATGTCGAACGTCGTGCCGGGCCCGCTCCAACGCCTTACCCAGCTGATCAACAGCGGCGATCACGACGGCGCCGACAGGCTGGCAGCCGACCTGCAACCTTTTTTCGGTATGGTGGGGGTGACGACTGCCGAGGAGTCACCGCGAGGCAGCGTGCAGTGCAAAGCCCGAAATCCGCTGCCGATAAAAACCCTGATGAACATTCTCGGGATGCCCGCCGGCCCTTGCCGGCAGCCTCTCGGCAGGATGACCCGTTCCGGTCTTGAGGTGGTCCTCAAGGCCGCACGACAGGTGTTCGAAAACGACCCGGCGCTGCTCGCTCCGGTCGGCGACTTCTTCGACGTCGATGTCGAGGAGCGCCTGAGTGGCAAATCGATCGGCGAGTTGACGTATTCCGGCTACGAGTAGACACCAGCACACCTCACCGACGGAACCACCATGACCGACGTAGTAGTCTGCGGCATCGCTGGACGGATGGGGCAGCGACTCGCCCATCTCATTACGGAAAGCGACGATCTGCAGCTCGCCGGCGGCACAGAGCGCGAGGGGCACGAGGTGATCGGGCGCGACGTAGGAGCTGCAGTCGGACTGCCCGACCTCGGTATCGATGTGGCGCCGCGCCTGAGTGACGTGATCGATCGCGCCGACGTCGTCGTCGCCTTCACCGCTCCCGAGGCAACTCTGCAGGATGCCTCTGTATGCGCTCGCAGCGGAACGGCGATGGTGGTGGGCACGACCGGTCTTTCGGAAGTGCAAGTGGCCGAATTCAAAGAAACAGTTGCTGAAATCGCGTGCGTGTTCGCGCCCAACTGCAGCACGGCCATGAACGTTCTGTTCGAGCTCGTCGAGCGAGCAGCCAGAATCCTGGGCGAGGACTACGACGTGGAAGTGGTGGAGACGCACCACCGCTACAAGGTGGACGCGCCCAGCGGCTCAGCGCTGAGGCTCGCGGAGCGCGTCGCCGCCGGACACGAGAAGAAGGCGGCAGATGTGCTCGTCCACGGCCGGCAGGGCGAAGTCGGTGCGCGGACGCGCGGGGAGATCGGCATGCACGCTCTGCGCCTCGGCGATGTGGTTGGCGATCACTCCGTGTTCTACGGGGCCCCCGGAGAGTTCCTCGAGCTGCGGCATTACGCCACCAGCCGCGATTCCTTTGCGCTCGGGGCGCTGCGGGCAGTGCGGTTTGCCGCCAAGGCCAAACCGGGCCTCTATGACATGGGGGATGTCCTCGGAATCCGCTAAGGAGCCCAAACGGGCTCCTCGGATTCCCGAAAACAGCTAGGATTCCCGAATCCGGAGCTCAGGCTGAGCTCGGGCGCTCGATTCGGAACGTCGGTCGCAAGGTGCGGAGTTTGTCCCGCAGTCGAGCGGCCTCTTCGAAATTCTCCGCCTCAACAGCGACGGTCAGGTCTCGCTCCAGTTGCTCGCGGTGAGACAACGGCCGCTCTTTTTCCAGCTCCTCGTGCCAGTCGCGCAGGAAAGAGAGCTCCGGCAGATCATCCTCGAGCACGTCGCCGTCCCACTCGGTGATCAATTGTTCTATCCGGTCGACTCCCACCTCGACCTCCTGCAGCGCGGCGGGATAGTCCTCCTTCTCAAGAGCGATCAGGGCTCTCGACCGCGCCTGCATCATGATGGCATGCGGGTAGTACTGCTCGAAGTACCACTTGACCTCATCGCTCTCGGCTCGCCGCTGAACGAGGTCGAAGATCTCCATGTTGTGAGTCGTATCGCGAACGACGCCGGCGTAGTCCTCAAGATAGAACAGGCTCAGATAGCGCTGGTAGTATTGCCAGGCTTCCTGAAACAGCTCCTCGCACGCCTGATCGTCGAGGACGCCACCACCGATTGCCTCTACGTCAGGCTGTGGACTCTCTTCGTCGCCGTGCTCGGTATGGTACTCGAGCAGCGAGCCGTGTCCGAACGGTCGCTGACCATCGGGCCTGCCTTTGACCTCCAGCTGCAGCATGCCCATGTCGATGCGGATCTGAATTCTTTCGCTTCCATCTCCCGCCGTTATGCGTCGGGCGACGAATTCATCGGGATCGAAAGGCCAACCGTGAAGCAGATCTCCAATATCGTATTTCATTGCCAACCACCTTCATCCAACCCCGGGACGAACCGATCGTCTCGGTCCCAAATGGAAGGACAAGATTTCGATCCACGCAAAACAGCGTTCAATGCTGAATATAGCGTATTGAATGACCAGCCGCTACTCGCGTTACTCGGTTGTCCGTTTCGCGTAATTCTTGTCCATATTCAGCATCCGAGGTCGAGAAATTTGGTATCGGAGTACCCGGAAGCTTATATTTATATAGGCCTTATCACGGTTTGAAACGGGCGCGCGACCGCGACCCAGACCGCGGCATTTCCAAAGTAAGTAGACCTCCTTTTCAATGCCAAAGACTCTCACTGACGGGTTGGCCCGTCTCCAGAATGAAAGCCGCATCCCCACGTCCACCTGGCGGCAGTGGTGCGACCTTCTCAAGATCGAGCCACTCGATGTCGTCGATGTGTGGGAGGAAATCTGCCACCCGATCATGGTGGCAAACCGCAAGATCCCAGAGGTTCCGTACATTCTCCAGCTCCGCGTCGCCCGGCTTCATCTCGACATCTACGAATTCAAGGAAGAGGTTGCCAAGGTCCTCCATCTCATCACTTTTCTCTACCTGCTCAGGGACGAAGATCTCAGCAAAGGCAAGGTCAAGAGCGCACTGCTCAAACTGTACCGAAAGGTTTCGGATAGAGTAGGTGACGAGCACCATCACTCGGTCTTTGCCCAGCAGTTCATTATCGAGTCCTGCATGGCGACGCTCGTCGCCAAGGTCATGAAAGGTCCCAACATCACCCTGAGCGGCGTGCTCAAGCCGATCGTGGAGGGGCGTGGCTCGCTCGAACAGATCGTTCGTCTTGGTCTGAAGGCCCTCGGAGATGCGCCCTACGCCGAGGTCGTTCGGGAATGCCTTGACGAGCAGTACCTCGATCCACATAGCCCGGCCCCGATCAAGGCGAACGGCCAGAGCATGGTCCACGATGACGATGACGACGAGGATGATGAGGACGACGAGGATGATGATGAGGATGACGACGACGAGGATGATGAGAACGACGACGACGAGGAGGAAGAGCGGATAGAGGAATTCCTGGTAAAATTCAAAACAGCCCTGTGCGCGGTCTACGAATCAGAGTCCGCTGTCGGAGCAAGTGCGGACGACGATGAGGATAGTGGTGACGACGGCGACGAGGTTCTCGACGCCCGGATAGCCGCGACGGAATCCTTCTCACCGATAACCGCCACGATTCCATCGATGGAAGAGGCGCAGAATATCGCACGTCGGGCAGAGGCGGCCCGCAATCCGTCCAAGGCTCACAAGCCGACTCTGGGGGCCAGACCGGCGCCCGCCGCAGCCGGAGGAGGAGGAGGAGGTTCGGGAACGAAGGCGCCGGCAGCCGGCGGAAAGAAAGGCAGCGAAGACTCCGCAGCAGCCTCGGAGCGAGTGCCAGGTCGGCCCGCCCCCCGCAAGGATGGCGGTGAAGAAAAGCGGGTCGACATGAACAAGGTGGAGGGCGTCGAGGTGGACCCCACCGACTATGCCGACGTGGCGGAGGTGTCTTTCAACGAATTCAGCGACAAGGCCAGCCAGGTGTGCTCCCAGCTGGCGTCCGTGGAAAAAATGGACCAGACGGTGTGGAGCCTGTTTATCGAGCCGAATGGAGAGATTTCCGATATACCGACGTTCGCGCGGACGGCATCTAAGGAAAACACGGACAGCTACAAGGCCTATAGCATCATGAAGATGGCGGCGCAGTTTATCTCCCTCAAGAATCTCCTGTCGATTCCGGATCAGCTCTTGCAAAAAGACAGGAATTTCAGGATCGAGGTGACGCAGCTGCTCAACAACGTGAACAACTCGAACAGGACGCTTCAGCCCGACAGCAAGCAACTCGTGCCGTTGGGCAAGGCGCTCGACCACGCCGCCGCGGCACTGGTTCGAATCGAGTCCCTGAGAACGAATTACAACTTCAGTCAGGGCCACCAGCAGGAATACTCGCGGGAATCCGTGACCGTGTACTACGAAGAGGCGCTACGTCAGATCACTGATCTGACCGATCGAGACCTGCTCGCCGCAGCGCGGGAGAAGGCCGACGCCGACACGGTGATCATGCTGCAGCTGTTCGAGGCGCAGCAGTTCGTCGAGGCGCTCAAGAACACCTGCCGCGATTACGTCAAGCGATTGGTGGCGGAGGATCAGACCAAGACACTGGCTCTGTTGAAGGCAGAGGTCGCCGAGAGTCCGCTACAGTTCGAGGAGGTTGAGAAGACGGAGGCCGGTCCGCTTCCCGCCGAGTTTCTCAAAGCGAGTGATCTCGGAGAAATATTCGACGCCGTCTGCGAATACGTATGCACGGAAGCCTGGTCCGTGATGGGCCCGGCTCACAATCCGCAGAATGTCATCCCGGAGGTGATCGCGATTTTGCGGGAACTCGTCGCCGGCAGCCTTTCGTTCGAGCCCGAAAGGCGCAGGCATCAGGAGAGAGCCGGTATCGCACTCGCGGTCGTCAGCCTGGACAAGGTTTCGGGAAACGCCAATCTCAAGGACCTGTACGTCAGGGTCAGCGAAGAGGGGCAGATTCACTATGTAGAGAACTTCGAGGACGGCACCTACGTGGACCTCTTCGAGCTTCGAGAGTACAAGCCGGTAAGGCTTGCATCAGCCGCCAAGAAGAAGGCCGAAGAGCAGGGGACCGAACAACTGCAGACTGGGCGCAAGTACCTCTCCACGCTGGGACGGACGAATCAGCTGTTCGGCGACATGCCCGCCGATATCATCAACAGTTGTGTGCGGGGCGAGGACGGCGGCCCCAAGATGTTTCCCGCCTTCTAGCGCCGTGTCACGAGAATGGCACACCACGAATTCGTTCCAGAAGTCTACCACGTCACCATAGGGTCGCACGAGCCGGTCCTCGAAGTTGCTCCCGGGGACAGCGTGTCCACGACCACCGTGGATGCGCGCGGCCGGGACATGGACGGACGGGAAGCTTCGCCGCGGGGAAATCCGCAGACGGGGCCCTTCTACCTCACCGGCGCCGAGCCAGGAGACACGGTGATGGTGACGCTCGACGAGCTGCGTCCGAATCGGGACTGGGGGTTTACACGCACCTGTATCGCGGCCAACGTGCTGGAGCCGCACTTCGTGCCGCGATTCAGCGAGGATGTCGCCGAGGCTATCTGGGATGTGAATGTCAAAGCCTGGGTCGCCAGGTTGCGAACGCCCGACGGCCCACTGTGCGGCGTCGAACTACCACTGGATCCGATGGTGGGCTGTTTCGGCCTGGCGCCACCTGAGGGTCAGGCCATCTCCACGGCGACCTCGTCGACTCACGGCGGCAACATGGACTACCGCGGGTTCAGACAGGGGGTGAAGGTCTCCTTCCCAGTGGCGGTGCCCGGAGGGCTGTTCCACATCGGCGACGGTCACGCCGTACAGGGTGACGGCGAGATCGTCGGAACAGGGATCGAGGTTTCCTTCGCCGTGAGGTTCACACTCGACGTCATCAAGGGCAAGACAATCGGTTGGCCGCGGGCGGAAAGCGAAGACTACATCATGACGGTGGGTAACGCCCGGCCGCTGGATCAGGCGGTGCAGCACGCCACCACCGAGATGCTTTCATACCTCGAAGAGGACTACGGGCTGGATTCCCGAACCGCACACCTGCTGATGGGCCAATGCGTGGACTACGACGTGGGCAACATGTTCGACCCGGCTTACACGATGGTGTGCAACGATGCGGAAACAGCTTCTCAGCGAACTCGCCAATTAGGAGACGAGTCGCGACGGCGGGTCCTAGCCGGCGGCATTGAGGCCCCGCTTGGAGCGACCGTTTCCGGAGACGGGAACGGTGCTGCCGGGGAGGGAGAAATCCACCTCCTTGCCCTGGGCGATTTCCATGAGGGTTTCCTGCATGCAGAGGGCCTGTTCGCCGGCGGCGGCCAGCCGCCGCACGTAGCTTCCGTCGGATTGCAGAGCGCGGGCTTTGACGCGGTCGCACAAACACAACTGAACGGCCAGAAACAGCCGAGCCTTCAGCGCGTCGTCCTCCACCGGAAAAACGACTTCCACCCGGCCGCGCAGATTGCGATTCATCCAGTCGGCACTGCCAGCCCATAACTCGGGCTCATCGTCGTTGGCGAAGTAGAAGATGCGACTGTGTTCGAGAAACCGGCCAATGATGCTGATGACGCGAATGCGGTCGCTGATTCCCAACAAACCGGGACGAAGACAGCAGATGCCCCTGACGATCAAATCCACCTCCACCCCCGCCATCGAGGCCCTGTAGAGCGCTTCGATGATTCGCGGGTCCATGAGACCGTTCATCTTGGCGATGATCGCGGCCGGCTTGCCCGCCCTGGCGTGATCGGCTTCGCGATCGATGCGACTGAGCATGCCACTCATGAGGGTGGTGGGCGCCACCATCAGCTTCTGGAACGTCTCCGTCGAGCGCGCCGTGAGCATGTTGAAGACCTCGGCAACCTCAGCGGTGATGTCCTCTCTGGCAGTCAGTAATCCCAAATCGGTGTAGAGTCGCGCGGTGACGTGGTTGTAGTTGCCGGTGCCGAGGTGGACATACCGACGGAGTCCGTCCTCATCGCGGCGAACCACCATCGACAGCTTGCAGTGGGTCTTCATGCCGAGCAGGCCATAGACGACGTGGACGCCACGCTCTTCCAGCTGCTTGGCCCACTCGATGTTGGACGCCTCATCGAAGCGGGCCTTCAATTCGACGAGGACGGTCACTTCCTTGCCGAGCTCAGCGGCGTCGATCAGGGCTTGCACCACCTTTGAATCCTCTCCGGTGCGGTAGAGGGTCTGCTTGATCGCGAGAACCCGGGGGTCGACGACCGCGGTGCGTATGAAATCGATGACGGAGTTGAATGACTCGTAAGGATGGTGCAGAAGGATATCTCCGGCCCGCAGGGACTCGAAGAGCCGCTCCGGCTCCCTCGGCAGGCTTCGCTCCACCGGCGCGTAGGGCGTGAACTTGAGCTCCGGTCGCTGAACGGCATCGCAGATGGTGATCACTCGGTTCAAATTGACCGGACCGTGGGCGAGATAGACACAGTCGTCATCGAGCTCGAATTGACGTTTGAGAAAGCGAACGAGGCGCTCCGGCGCGCCCGCCTCGATTTCGAGCCGTACCGCATCCCCCTTGCGCCGATTCTCCAGTGACTCGGCGATCTCTTCCAGCAGGTTGTCCGCCTCCTCCTCGTTGACGTAGAGCTCGCTGTTGCGAGTGACGCGGAAGGAAGCCGAACCCACCAGGCGATAGCCCTCGAAGAGCTCGCTGAGGTGCAATTCGACGATACCTGCCAGGGTGACGAGATGAACGGCGCCGTCGTCGGTGTCGGGCAAGCGCAGAATTCGGGGCAATACCCGGGGAACCGTGACAACGCCAACCGAGGCGCCCCATTCGGACTCCAGAAGGACGCCGATGCACAGAGCTTTGTTGAGGACGTGCGGAAAGGGATGGGCCGGATCGATGATGATCGGCGTCAGGATCGGTTCCAGCTCTTCAGCCCAGTAGCGCCGGACGAAAGCGAGGTGCTCACCTTCGAGGTTTCCCGCATCCCACAACTGGATGCCCTCGCGGGCAAGGGTGGGAAGGAGCTCCTCGTTCCAGCACTCGTACATCCGTGCCACCAGTTCATGAGCCGTCGCCGCGATAGCGGTCAGCTGCTCATTCGGGGTGAGGCCGTCGGGTCCGGTAGGGCCGCCTCCCGTTTCCCTGATCTGCAGCAGCCCGGAGACCCTGACCTCAAAGAACTCGTCAAGGTTGCTGGCTACGATGGCGATGAACTTGACCCGCTCCAGCAAAGGATTTTGCTGGTCCTGCGCCTCCTCGAGAACGCGGCGATTGAAATCGAGCCACGACAGCTCTCGATTGATGTAAAATTCGGGCTTTGATAGATCCAGCGGCATCTCGGTCACTCGTTTGGCGGAATTTTTTCAGGCTGCTAATGCTATGCAGTTCAACAAGATATGTCAATCGGACCAGCAGGGGCCGGGGGCGTCGCGGCAACGCGCGAGAAGCCAGTCGGCCGCCTTCGTCGCCATCGATTTTGACAGTCTTCCGCTGCCGCCGATAATATGGTCCTCAACGGGAACCCCGGGACAGCCGGTTGGCCCTCCCTTCTTCCACCGACACGCGGGTAAATGGCAGGTTCACAGGATATGGCACAACGAGTCAAGATACTTGTCCCGGGCGACGATCCGCGCCAAATCGCCGGTTCACCACAGCTGGTCAGACTCGAGCCGCACGGCGATGTGACCGTGTACGACACCCGCCCCTCGACCGACGAAGAGCAGATCGAAAGGGCTCAAGGCTTTCAGATTATCATCAACTCACGAGGCGCCGTGAACTGGAAGCAGTCCGAGCTACAGGCGCTTCCCGATCTGCAGATGATCACCACGTGCTCCATCGGCACCGACATGATCGACCTGGAAGCGGCGAAGCGCCGGGGGATCGTCGTCTCGAACCAGCCAGGACGGACGGCGCCGGTCGTGGCCGAGCACATGTTCGCCATGATGTTTGCCGTGGCCAAGCGCACCGCGTTCCACACGGCGGCAATACGCGACGGCCGCTGGACGATGCGCATGAACGTCGGCATTCAGGGAAAGGTTCTGGGCATCATCGGCACGGGTCATATCGGGTCGGAGATGGCGAGACTCGGGCGGGCCATCGGCATGGAGGTCATCGCCTGGACCTTCCACCCTGACGACGATCGGGCGAAGCGTCTGGGAGTCCGCTACGTCAGTCTTGACGACCTGCTGCGGACCGCAGACGTGGTGAGCGTTCACGTGGCGCTCACGGACGAGACGCGGAACCTGATCGGCCGCAGGGAGATCGAAACGATGAAGCAGGAGGCGCTGCTGCTCAACGGCGCGCGCGGCGATATCGTCGACCTCGACGCCCTTGCTGCCGCTCTCGAAGAGGGTCACCTCGCCGGAGCCGGATTGGACGTCTTTCCAGAGGAGCCATTCGCCAGCCAGCACCCGATCAAGCAACTTGAAAACGTGGTGTTCACGCCCCACGCGGCAGATCAGACGCCCGAGGGAGTGGAGTTGCTCAACGAGGGTGCTGTGGACAACATCATCGCATTCCTCGAGGGGAAGCCGCGCAACAACGTAGCCGCGTAGCCGCCTGATCAGCTGATGCCTTTCCCCCGCGTCGCCCACGTCGTTCCCACAGACCGCATCGCCTACTACATGCAGCGGGCGCGGCTGCAACGCCTGCTGCGGGCGGGATTTCAGATCAGTATCATCTGCGGCCGCTCCCGTTCGGGACTTCCCGACCACGGGCGGGCGTCGGCGAACGGTTCGAGCGCCGGATCGCAGCCGGCGGTCAAAGCCGCGGATTCGTCATACGGTGAGGAGCTCGAAAAGTGCGGGCTCGAGATCATCTACATCCCGTTCGCCCGTGAGATTTCTCCGTTCACCGACATCCGCTGCGCCGCCGCCTTGTTGGACCAGATTCGCCAGCGGCGATTCGACATCATCCACTCGCACAATCCCAAGGGCGGGCTGCTGAGTCCGCCGATGGGACAGCTCGCCGGGACACCCACCGTCGTGCACACCGTACACGGATTTCTGTTCAACGAGAGCACCACGGGTCTGCGACGTGGCCTCGCCATAGGTGCTGAGCGCTGGACCGCGTCCTGGTGCGACCACCTTCTCTTTCAGAGCGAAGAGGATTTCGACTACGCCTGCCGGCACCGATTCAAGGACAGCGGCCGACTCCACCTCATCGGCAACGGCATCGACGAGGATCGCTTCGATCCCGGCAAATACCCGGGCGCCCGCGAGCGCACACGGCGGGAGCTCGGCTGGGATTCCTCACATCTCGTCGTGGGGATGGTGGGTCGACTGGTGGCGGAAAAAGGGTTGCCGGAATTCTTCGAGATGGCCGGTCGGCTGAGCGCCGAATTGCCCGAGGCGAGATTCCTCGTAGTGGGGATCTCGGAGGAGGACCAATCCGACGCACTCGACCCCCTCCACCTGATAGCGCAAAACGGGTTGATCGATCGCTGCGCCATTCTCGAGCGCCGCAGCGACATGGCCGAGCTGTATATGGCGATGGATGTGCTGGCGCTGCCGTCTCATCGGGAGGGGATATCTCGGGCCCTCCTCGAGGCCAGCGGCATGGGCGTGGCCTGCGTTGCGAGCGACATCAGAGGCTGTCGAGAGGTCGTTCGGCATGGCGAGACCGGGATGCTCGCTCCACTGAGGGACGTGGGTGCATTCGCGAAGGCCGTGGCGACACTGCTGCGCGACGAGCAGTTGAGATCGGCTCTCGGCCGGCGTGCCAGACAGAGGGTGCTGGACAACTACACGGAAGAGCTCACGGCCAAGAAGATCGCCGCGTGCTACGAGCAAATCCTCGCCTATCGAGCGGCATGATGGGCGCGAGCTGGAACCGCATGCGGTGTGACACTGTCAGCCACCCGTTCAGCGCCCCCTGCGCACTCCCCTCCTGACCTCTCGCTCGAAGGCGCGAATCTCCCGCCCCCCGTCGAGGACGCCGATCTCGATGTGGAAATCCCTCACCGACCGGGGCGGGATATGCTCCAACGTGCGGTGCTTGCGATTCCAGGCCCGACCGAGCACGCTGCAGTTTCCCGGCTCGATGCCGGTCACGTAGGTACCCCGGTGCAGGTGTTGCCACTGGCTGACGATCGGGATCTCCCGGCGCGGAAACTTCCAGTACAGACCCAGCTCAAGTCGATCGTTGATGAGGCCGATGTGCACATCGCCCCTGCGATCGGCATAGGGACGATGCACCCACACGTCGTCACGCACTTTCTTTCTCGGCGCGCTGTAATCGGTGTAGGCGTCGGGGTTCACCTCTTCGTCATGTTCCCATTCCGTGCTCTTGCTCGAGTGCAGGACGAGCCGAGCGCCCCCATCCAGCAGGGGCCACCCGGGATTGGTGTGATAGACGACCATGAGGGGTGATGGGTCGACGCCCAAATTCTCGACCCGGTCGTGGATGCGGATGCTTTTCTCCCCCAGGACGGTCGAGATCTGGCGCGACATTTCCAGGGAGGTACCGAAAGGTACGGACTCTCGGATTCGCCCTCTCACCTGCACTGTGTACTCGTCGCCATCCCACACCCCATCCGTCACGACACCCTTCGCCGGGATGTAGGAGACTCGACCGTGGAGTCCGAGCTCCTCGTTCTCCTCCTCCGGATCGGTTTCCGGGTGGCCGATGAAGGTGAGTCCGCAGGTGGTAACCATGCCCAGAAAACAGCCCCTCATCCAGCCGTCGCCTTGAGGTTCATAGAATGCGGGCCCCACATCGCCGGTGTTCGAGCGAAAGCAGAGGGACATCCCCTTGTAGTCAGCCGCGGCGATGTCGAGGGCTCTGCCCGGCAGGAGGGAGAAGGATAGCCCCGAGGCATTGAACACCTCGATGAGATCGGCACCGCGTTCGTTGCCTTCGACCAGCTCGGCCCGGCGGGCCCTTGCGACCTGGCTCATATCGCCGACCCGGTCGAGCAGCTGTTCGCGGGTGTAGGTCTTTCCAAACAGCGTCGGCATGCTCGCTCTCCGTATGATATATGTAACTCTGTCGTCGACAGCGGCGGAAGATATGAGGCCCCGTATGCCCACACAAGAGAGCTGTGGTGTCACTGAGCTGCCTCAGCCGCCCGCCTTGACAGGCATCGCAGAGAACGGAAATTATGCGGCTCGCCCCATGGTCGGGGACAACCTATGAAGAAACTCATATCGATCGATCATCTCGCAGAGGGCATGTTTCTTGAGGCCGAGGTCGTTCTGGAGGAGAGGGACGGCGAGGAACATCGATTCCTGCAGGCGAAGAACGCTGTCAGCACCGGGGGGACCGCCAAGCGGGCGCGGTTGACCGGAAAAATGCACGAGAAGATCGAGAAGGACGGCGGACTCCGCGTCGCCTCGGGGGCCCTGGTCGAGCGGCTCAGGGAAACGGGGCTGTCGATGGTCACCATCGACACCGACAAGGGGGATGACCTTCCCGAGGACGTAAAACCACTCACCGATCCCAACCGCAAGCCGCCTGCTGAAGGCCGCCTCGTCCATTACGACGAGGAGATCGAGCGGGCGACAGAGATCCGCAACGAGACGACGGAAACCCTGAAATCGGCTCTCGACGATGTGGCCTCAGGCAAGGGCGTCGACGTTGACAAGGTCAACGAAGCCAGCGAGGTCATCACCGGGAGCATCCTCCGCAACGTGGACGCGATGGTGAGCCTGACGCGGATCAAGCAGCACGATCCGTACACGGCCATGCACTGCATGAACGTGTGCACCCTGGTGGTGGCAGTCGCTCAGGCCGACGGCGTCGATGCTGGCACGCTGCCCATGATCACGACGGCGACACTGCTTCACGACGTCGGCAAGACCAAGGTGCCGCTGGAGATACTGAACAAACCCGGCCGCTTCGAGCCCGAGGAGCTCGAGGAAATGCGCAAGCACGCCTTCTACAGCGGCGAGATCATGAGGGAGGCGGGGGATTTTCCCGAAGAGGCGATCGCAATCGCCACGCAGCATCACGAAATGATGGACGGGTCGGGCTATCCCGACGCCCTCAAGGGCGATGCGATCCACCCATATGCGCGCATGACGGCCGTGGCCGACGTATACGATGCGCTCACAGCCAAAAGGGTTTACAAGCCGGCAATGCCGATGCACCAGGCGCTGATAAGAATTCACAAGAACAAGGGGACGGAGTTCGATGAGCATTTCGTCAACCTCTTCGTGAAGGCCCTGGGCGTCTACCCGGTGGGAAGTGTGGTAGAGTTGAACACGAAGGAAACGGCAGTGGTGTACGAGCCCAACCCGTCGAACTCTCACAAGCCGACTGTCGGGGTGCTGACAATGCCCAACCAGAAGCCCCGCGCCGCGCCGATGATCTGCCACCTTGCCCTGCGTTCAGAAGCGGAAGGACGGGAGGTGGCGCGGATCCTCGATCCCGAGAAGGTGGGTGTCGATCCCGAGGCGGTCATGGAGGAGATCAAGACCAAAGGCGAGACGTCGGAAAGGCGTAGACGCTGAAGGCGCTTTCCCATCCTTTCCGCACCACTGCGCGCCTTTTCGACTATGTTCCCGTCCCTTCCCAACCGCTCCGCATAGTCGTGACAGACCCGCATATAGCGTGGTGCCGCGCTGATCGCACGGCGCTTCATCTCACCTCGTCACTCTGAACACATTGCTCCGATGGGCGTGCTGCTGTTGACGGCGACGGCTCTGGAACAGGCCGAGCTTGTCAGCTGCATAGAGGAGGCGGTGCGGCAATCCGTCGCCGGGCGCCAGGTCACAGCCGGGTCAGTCGCGGGCGCGCCGGTTACCGTCGTTGAAACCGGCCTCGGAGCGGTCAACACCGCCCACGCTCTCACCTGGTCATTCCAGTCGAACCTACCCCACTACGTGCTGCAGATCGGGGTGGGCGGCGCCTATTCCGGATCGGCACTTCGGGTCGGTGACGTGGCCGTGGCGAGTGAGGAGAACTACGGCGACGTCGGAGTCAGGACCGCGGATGGGTGGCAGGGGGCACAGGTGATCGGCATCCCGTTGATACGAAGCGGCGAATCGGAGATCTACAACCGCTTTCCGCTCGATCCCGAGTGGGTCGGGCGCTGTCGAGACCTGCTCTCTTCAGCGACCTGGGAAAACCCTGCTCCCGCGGTCGGGGTGGGCGCCTTTGTGACGGTCCAGGAATGCAGCGGTACACAATCGCTGGGAGCCGAGCGGTCGGCTCGATTCGGCGGTGCCGTCTGCGAAAACATGGAAGGGGCGGCGGCGGCCCACGTCTGCCGCATCTACAGCGTGCCGTTCATCGAAGTGCGCGCCATGAGCAACATCGTCGACGACCGACAGACGCAGACCTGGGACTTGCCCGGAGCCGCAGCAGTGGCACAGGAGGCGGCAATGCACCTGGTCAAGGGAATGGAATGGTGACCGCGGAAGAAGCTCCGCGCGGCGATTTGACCCTCGGCTACTCACCCTGCCCCAACGATACCTTTATTTTTTACGCACTCGTGCACCGCAGAATTTCGGGGGCACCGAAAATGCGAGAGCTGCTCGAGGATATCGAGACACTCAACGACATGGCCTCGAGAGGACAGCTGGATGCCGTCAAAGTCTCCTTCCACGCTCTGGGCCATCTGCGAGACCGATATTGTCTACTCCGTGCCGGCGGAGCCCTCGGCCGCGGCTGCGGCCCACTGATAGTAGCGAGGGAGGAGCTAGACTGCGCCCAGCTGGCCAAAGGTAAGGTGGCCATCCCCGGTAAAATGACGACGGCGGCGCTATTGCTGAGATTGTACTGCGACACCATCGAGAGCGTGGTCATGCCTTTTGACGAAATCATGAGCTCGGTTCAGCAGGGCCGGGTCGACGCCGGGGTGATTATTCACGAAAGCCGGTTCATCTACCCCGAATACGGACTGCACCAAGTGGTCGACCTCGGGCAGTGGTGGGAGCAGACGACGGGCCATCCTATCCCCCTGGGTGGCCATCGTCGCCCGTCGAGATCTCGGCGCAGAGTTGATCGGGCGACTCGACGCGGGGCTGGGGGCGAGCGTCGATTTCGCCCATGAACATCCCGACGAGGTGCGGGAATACGTGGCGGCGCACGCGCAGGAAATGGACCCGGAGGTGATCGAGGCCACTATTCAGCTCTACGTGAACGACTACACCAGGGATTATGGTGTCGCAGGCGGGCAAGCCATCGCCGATCTGATGATTCGCGCCTCGGCGGCCGGGATCGTTCCCGCCTCGGACACCCCCCTCTTTCTCACAGAGGCAACGCGATGAAGCTGCTGCAGTTCATGGATCCCCAGTCGGGGGCGCAGCGACTGGGGTTGGTAGACGGCGATGCTGTGATCGACCTCACCGGCAGCGGCGGTCCGCGATCCGTTCACGATGTCTACTACGGGAGCGGTGGCGACGACATCGGCTTTGAGGCCGCCGTGGACAAGCTGGCGGCGGGCGCCAATGGAGAAACGTTGCAATTGCACAGCCTTCTCGAGGGTCGCGAGGGAGACGGCGGGCCGTACCTGGTCAAGTCGGTCAGCGGACCCGAGAAGGATCGGCACGCGCTACGCATCTGGCTCGCCGGTGTAACTCACGAAGACAGCGCCAAGCTGAGGGAGATCGAGGCGAAGCAGGCGACGGGGGGGGAGGTCAACGTGTACGAGCAGAAATACCGCGAATGCGCCACAGGCGGTCGCCCCGAGCTATTCAGCAAGACGGAGCCGAATGCAGTCGTGGGACACGGACAGAAGCTGACGCGGCCGGCGGATACGGTCCGACTGGTTCCCGAAACGGAGATCGTGTCCGTGTACGGTCTCGACAAGAGGGGCCAGCTCGAGCGCCTCGGCTATACCGGCGGCAACGACGCCACCGACAACGGTATCGAGGCGGCGAATCCGCTCAATCTGCCACAGGCAAAGAACTGGGCCGGCGGCTGCGCCAGCATCGGACCGGTCCTGGTGAGCGCTTCAGAGTTCGACGACGCGGAGGTGTCGGTTTCGTGCGAGATCCTGCGCTGTGCCAGGAGAGTGGGGTACAAAGAGGGCGGGACCGGCCAGAATCACCTCAACATGCCCGACGGTCTCCTGCACATGGAGCGGAGCCTGTTCAGTCGGATTCCACTCGAACCAGGGCAGCTGCAGATTCTGTATTGGGGAACGCCGATCGTGTTCGCCGAGGCGGATCTCGCAGACGGTCTGCTCGAAGGGGATGTGGTGCGAATGGCGTTTTCGGGAGGTATCGGCGTGCTGGAAAACGAGATCGCGGCGATGGCTGGCACCGATCAACTGGAGGCGATCAGCTCGCGATAGCCGTAAGGAGCCTGTCCGAGTATTCCATTTGGGCTGCGGGTGCGTCATTGCCTGTCAAAGCGAATACTCGGACAGGCTCCTACTCGACTTCCTCCATGGGCAGGTCGCGCTCGTCTCCAGTTTCCATATCGCGAACGCGAACCTGGCCGCGAGCCCACTCGTCGGGCGCCAACAGCACCAGACGGGAGGCCCCCGCCTGATCGGCATGCCTGAAGGCCCACTTCATTTTCTTCTCCTCGAGGACGAGATCGACCGAGCGACCCAGCGACCGGAGCTTGCTGGCCAGTAGCGCTGCAGGCTCTCTCAACTCGGCGCCGAAGGCGAACACGACGTCGTCGATTTTCCGCGGTAGCTCCGGCAGGAGCCCCTTCTCAGTCAACAGCTCCTCGATCACCGCATCTCCGAAGCCGAACCCGCAGGCCGGGACATCATCGCCGCCAAAGGTCGACAGGAGACGGTCGTATCGGCCGCCGCCGCAAATGGCGCGCAGTCCGCCTTCCCTGTCGAAGGCTTCGAAGACGACGCCGGTATAGTAGGCGAGACCGCGCACGAGCCCGGGATCGAATCTAAGCCACGGCTCTATGCCATAGTCGGCCGCCAGCTCGAAGAGCCGGCGCAGATCGGCAATGCCGCCCCGCTCTTCGTCAACGACTTCGGCTACCTCGTCCAGTGTCTCCCGAGAGCCGATGTCGACGATGTGATCCACAACCGCCGCGTCCACTCCGAGGGCGGCGACATCTTTCGCAACCTCTTCTCTGGGCACCTTGTCGAGTTTGTCGATGAGGATGCACACCGGTGCGAACTGATCCGGCGCCACCCCGGCATCGTCCAGTAGGGTCTGCAGGATACGCCGGGTCGAGAGGCGGATCT
>CBDBIJ010000006.1:0-28003 GCA_965205655.1 Candidatus Latescibacterota bacterium | reverse complement strand
ACAGCGCCACCAGGTCGTAGCCTTCCAGGGAGCGCTCCTGGAATTCGGCCAGCTTGCGAGCCGTGCCCTTCACGTAGCGACGGGAGACCGACGAGCGTGACAGGCCGAACGTCTCCGGTACGGTCTCGGCGCAGTCCTCGTAGTTGCGAGTGGCGATACCCTTCAACACCTTCTGCAGCAGTCCTTCGTCCATTTTCCGGGGCGTCTGCAGGGCCTGGTAGGCGTCCAGCGCGACCTCCGTGTCGCTGTCGACGTTGCGTACCCGGGGCACCTCTACGGGTACCTTCTGATCACCCCGGATATACCGATCCCCGCTGAGAGCCCCAGCGACGGTACGGCTGATCTGACTCCTTGCGTGATACCGGCGCCCGGCCAATTCCATGACCGCCCTCTGCAGCTCTTCGGCCACCGCCTCCAGTCCGAGAGGACCAGCAGCTGATCGCCTCGATTCTAGCATCCAGATCCTCTGCCACAGCTCCTGCCGCTGGATCCACGGTGCCGATTTCAACCGTGCGTTTGACGCGCTGGTCAAGGCCCAGTTTCAGTTGAAACAAATCACAGGCTCGGGTGAGTGTGTCAGCCCATCATCGCGAGCTGTTTGATGCCGAGTTCGGCTTGTATGGCTTGCCGGAGCATCGGCAGATGGCGATAGCCCTTGACCCTGCGCAGACGTGGTTCGATGTCGAGCAGTGCCGTGGCTACCCAACGGTGACGCTGTGATGAGTTGGTCCAGCGTCGCACGTTGTGTGTGAGCTGCTCCAGGAGACTGTTGACGTTCTCGATGCAGTTGGTGGTGCGGAAGGAATCCTTGAGCATCGGCGTCAGTCCCAACCGATGGAGTGTGAGGGTCTCTTCCATGCCTTCCTCGAGGCTGTGTAGGGCGGACTGATTCATCAACTTCAAGCCCGGTTTGAGCGCGTCCAGTGCCGCCTTGGCCGCCTCGTATCTCGGTTTGCCGTAGGCCGCCTCCATCTTGCGACCCATACCGGACTGCTCGCTCTTGGACAGATACGACACGACGTTCTGGCGCTTGTGATACTGGCAGCGCTGCACGCAGGCATGTCCTTTGAGCACCGACATCACCGCCTTGTAAAGCCCCTTGGCGCCGTCGATGACGACCAACAGTCCGGCTTCGTACTGCATACCGCGTTCGACCAGATCGGACAGAAGCGACGGCAGACGCGCTCGTTTTCCGTGGCCGCCTGCACGAAGCCAAGAGGGATCTTCTGTCCGTCGAGGGTGACGCCCAGGGCGATGATGATCTCCTCGTCCGCGAAGCTCTTGCCGTCGAGGAATAGCGTCACCAGATCATATCCTTCCAGGGATCGCTCCTGGAATTCAGCCAGCTTTCGAGCCGTGCCTTTCACGTAACGACAGGACACCGATGAGGATGACAGACCAAAGGCCTCGGGTACGGCCTCAGCGCAGGCCTCGTAGTTGCGCGTGGCGATGCCCTTCAGCATCCGCAACAGCAGACCTTCGTCCATCTGTCGAGGCGTCTGCAGTGCCTGGTAAACATCCAGCGGGACCTCGGTATGGTTGGCCACGTTGCGCACCCGCGGCACATCGACGGGTAGTTTCTGGTCGGCCAGGTACACCGACCCGAGCTGAGACCCCCAGCGGCGTAACGGCTGATCCGACCCCTTGCGCTGATACCGCGGCCCAGCCAACTCAACGACCGCTCTTTGCAGCTCCTCCGCGACCGCCTGCAGCCCCAAGGAATCAGCCATTGGATCGCCTCGATCCGGCCATCCAGGTCCTCTACTTGCTCTGCAGTCTCGGGTGCTACCTTGCCGATGCTCACCGTTCGTTTGACGCCCTTCTCCGTGCTACCAGCTTGCTCATTGCAGGCTCCCCATCGTTACCGATGCGAGACTTCTTCCAACGGGCTTCTCGTATCAAAACGTAACGATTTGGAGCTGTGCTGTTTCAACTAAGATCGGGACAAAGCGCTCTGGACGACGGGCGGCTATTCCTTCAGCGCAAACACGAAGAGCGCACCACCACCCGGAAAGTCCTCCGTCTCCCGGCCAGAGCTGCGGCAAGAGCCGGCCACGGCAGACCCCCAGCCGGAAGGCACGGCGACGTATTGACGGCCATCGACCGAGGTAGGTGATGGCCGAGCCGCGATGCCCCGAACCGGTGTGAAGCTCCAGAGCTTGTCTCCGGTGACGGCATCGAACGCCATGAAAGCCCCCTCGGGGTCACCGGTGAATACGAGATCGCCGCCAGTGGCAAGTGAGGAAGCCAGCAGGGGATATTTCGCTTTGTAACTCCAGCGCTTCTCGCCGGTCACGGGGTCGAAGGCATTGAAGTGACTACCTTGATTACCCGACGGTGTCGGTCGGAGCTCGAAGACGCCTCCCAGAAACAGCTCACCCCGTTTCGGCTCTTCCCTTCTGGGCGATCACCTCCTTGGCACCACTCGATTCCGGTGGTGTAAAGCAGACCGGTGCGGGGGCTGTAGGCGGCGTGGTTCCAGCTGCGCCCGCCGCCAATGGCTGGGCAGATAATGCTCGGCTCGTCCACGGGCGGCTCGTAACGTCCGAGAAGGTTGCCGTTTTCATCGATGCCGCTGATCCAGTTGATGTTTTCGACCAGCGGCCAAGCGCCGACGAATTCGCCGTTCGTGCGATCGAGTACCCATGTGTAGCCACCTTTGCTCGGGTGGACGAGGAGCTTGCGCTCTTTGCCGCCGACGGGCAGATCGACGAGCACCTGCTCATACGTAGTATCCCAGTCCCAGACGTCGTGGGGAATTAGCTGATTGTACCACTTGAGCTCGCCGTTGTCGGGATCCAGCGCCACGATGCAGTCGGTGTAGAGATTGGCTCCCATCCGCTCTTTCGCCGTAGAAATCGGCTGCCGGATTGCCGATTCCCCAATACAGAAGATCGAGCTCCGGATCGTAGGATCCCGTCAGCCAGGTGGCGCCGCCCCCGAACTTCCAGCTGTCGCCCATCCAGGTGTCGTTCCCCTTCTCTCCGGGGCCGGGATGGTCCAGAACTTCCAGACGTGCTTGCCCGTCTTCGTATCGAAGGCATTGAGGTAGCCGCGATGGGCCGAGTCTCCCCCGGTGCCGCCGATGATGACTTTGTCCTTCACCACGAGCGGGGCGCCGGTGATGTTGCAGCCGCAGACGCTGACATCGTCAACCTGCACTTTCCAGACCTCTTCTCCAGTTTCGGCGTCCAGCGCGATCAGATAGTTGTCGAGAGTCCCCATGAACACGAGTCCGTCCGCGAGGGCGACGCCGCGGTTCGTGGGTGGGTAGATGAGGCCGTATTCCGCCGGCTTTGGATGGTAGTAGTGCCACAGCTCATTGCCGGTCGCGGCGTCGACGGCGAACACCCGGTTCCAGGGGGAGGAGATGTACATGACGCCGTCGGCGACTAGAGGCGTACAGGAGAACCCTCCATCCACAGTCCCGGTCTGGCGCACCCACACCGGCGCCATGTCAGTGACGTTGCCGCGATCGATCTGATCCAGCGGGCTGTAACGCCAGGCGTTGTAGGTGCCTGAGTAGGTCATCCAGTTCTCCGGCTCTCCAGCGGCATCGATGAGCCGCTGTGAGTCGATTTCGGCGGCCGAGATGCCCGTGCGCAGCGACAACATGGCAACCAATGCGATCAAGCTCTTCGCCAAGGCATACTTCAGCACCATCTCACATCTCCGTTTTTCTCGAGTAATGGACGCATGTCAGGAGACAGATAAAGCCGTTTTCGGAGGCGGTCGTCAAGGACGGAGAGAGAGGTGGCGGGTCGATAGCTTCACAGCATCGCCGCCGAGATCAGCGCCCGGGTGTATTCGGTTTTCGGCTCGGCGAAGATCTGCTCGGTGGGGCCCCGCTCCACGATCACTCCACTCCTGAGCACAATCAGCTCGTCGGCGAGGGCTCGCACGACGCGCAGGTCGTGACTGATGAACAGATAGGCGAGTGAATGGCGTGCCTGCAGGTCGCTGAGGAGCTCGATGATCTGCAGTTGCACGGTGCGGTCGAGGGCACTGGTGGGCTCGTCGAGTACGAGCAGCTTCGGCCGCAGAATGAGGGCCCTGGCGATTGCGATCCGCTGGCGCTGTCCGCCTGAGAATTCGTGGGGGTAGCGGTCCATCGCATCAGGTTGCAGGCCCACGTCGCTCATTACGTCCGCCGTCCTTTGACGGCGATCATCGTAGGCGATCCCCGGCTCGTGAACGCGCAGTCCCTCCTCGATGATTTGAAGGGCCGACATGCGCGGTGACAGGGACGCGAAGGGGTCCTGGAATACGATCTGCAGCTGCCGGCGAAGGGGTCGCAACTGCTTGCTGCTGATCTGACGCAAGTCGCGATGGCGATCCAAAAGGATTTCACCGTCGCTGGCGATGAGTCTGAGCAAGGCCAGGGCGAAGGAGGTCTTTCCCGAACCGGATTCGCCGACGAGGCCGACGGTCTGTCCGGCGCGGAGCTGCACGGAGACCCCATCGACAGCTCTGACATGGTCCACAGTGGCGGCGAAGGAGGCCGCGTTGAATCGGAAAGTGAACCTTCAGGTCGCGCGCCTCGATAACGAGTGGAGGGGGATGAGGATTGATCTCAGACTTTCGAATCGGCGGCTCCGCGTCGATGAGCCCACGAGTGTGGGGATGCTTCGGAGCTCGAAAGATTTCTTCAGTGGCTCCCGCCTCGACGACTACCCCGTCCTTCATGACAAAGACACGCTCGGCCAGCAATCGCACGATGGAGAGGTCGTGGGTGATGAGGAGGACGGCCATACCCAGCTGCCGCTGCAGCGAACCGAGAAGCTCGAGGATTTGCGCCTGAATGGTCACATCGAGGGCGGTCGTGGGCTCGTCGGCGATGAGAAGATCGGGCTCGTTGGCCAGGGCCATGGCGATCATCACGCGTTGGCGCTCGCCTCCCGATAACTGATGTGGCCAGGAGTCGAGCCGGTCCGACGCGCCGCTGAGCTGCACCTGCTCGAGGAGGTCGACGGTCCTTTCGCGTGCCTGACTCCGAGTCAAATCGCGATGCAAAACGAGGGTTTCGCTCACCTGCCGTTCGACAGTGTGGAGCGGGTTCAGGCTCGTCATGGGCTCCTGAAATATCATGGAGACGCGGTCGCCGCGGATCGACTGCAGGCGACAGGCGGGAGCGCCGAGCAGCTCCTCGCCGTTGAGACGGATGCTCCCGGAGGGATGTGTGGCCGCCGGATAAGGCAATAGCTGAAGGACACTCAGCGCGGTGACGGATTTGCCGGAGCCCGATTCGCCCACGAGAGCGACTGTCTCTCCATCGTCGACATCGAGAGAGGCGTTGCGGACCGCATGGACGGCGGCTCGCCCGTCGCCCGACTCATCGCCGTGAAAGGTGACGCTCAGGTCCTGTATCTCGAGGAGACTCATTTCGATCGCCGTGAAACGGGCCTCTCGGGCACGACCGGTTTGCCGGCAGCCGGCGCGGGCTGCAGGCGCACCTCGGTGGCCGCCGGCACCGTAAAACGGCGCGGATCGAAGGCGTCTCGCACGGCCTCGCCGATGAAGACGAGGAGGGCGAGGGTGGCGGCGAGAATGGCGAACGCAGTGAGGCCGAGCCATGGTGCGTGGAGGTTGCGCTTGCCCTGACCGAGCAGCTCGCCCAGAGAGGGGGAGCCGGCGGGCAGGCCGAACCCGAGGAAATCGAGGGAAGTGAGCACGGCGATGGAGCCGGTGAGAATGAAGGGAAGAAAAGTCAGGGTGGAGACCATCGCGTTCGGCAGCAGGTGGCGGAAGACAATGCGAAGATTGCCGACACCGAGGGCGCGGGCAGCGCGCACGAAGTCGAGGTTGCGCACCCGCAGGAATTCGGCGCGCACGACCCCGACGAGGCTCATCCAGCTGAACAGCAGCATGAGCCCGAGAAGCCACCAGAAGCCGGGCTCGACGACGCTGGCGAGAATGATGAGCAGGTAGAGGACGGGGAGCCCGGACCAGATCTCGGTGAGACGCTGAAGAAGAAGATCGGTCCAGCCGCCGAAATAGCCCTGCACGGCACCGGCGGCCACGCCTATGAGCGAGCTGGCGAGTGTGAGGCAGAGGCCGAAGAGGACGGAGAGGCGAAAACCGTAGATGAGCCTGGCGAGAACGTCGCGAGCCTGATCGTCCGTGCCGAGCAGATTCTCCACGGACGGCGGCGAGGGTGCGGGACGGCGCAGGTCGAAGTTTACTGTCCGGTAGTCATAGCGAATGGGCGGCCACAGCATCCAGCCGTTGACGTCGATGAGCTGCCGGACGACGGGGTCGCGGTAATCGGTGGCGGTCTCGAACTCGCCGCCGAAGTCGGTCTCCGGGTAGTCGACGAAGACGGGGCAGTAGAGCTGGCCGTTGAACCAGACGGCGATGGGCCGATCGTTGGCGAAAAACTCGGCCGGCAGGCTCATCCCGAACAGGACGAGGAAGAGCCAGAGACTCCACCAGCCGCGGCGGTGGCGCCGGAAGCTACCGAGGCGCCGACGCGCGAGTGGAGAGAGCTTCAATGATCCCTTCTCTCGAAATCGATGCGGCGATCGACGACGGTGTAGACGAGATCGCCGATCAACTGGGTTAGGAGGCCGACGAGAGTGAGCAGATACAGAGTGCCAAAGACAACCGGGTAGTCGCGATTGAGGGCGGCCTCGTAGCCGAGCAGACCGAGGCCGTCGAGAGAAAAGATGATCTCCGTCAGCAGCGCTCCGGTGAAGAGGATGCCGACGAAAGCGCCGGGAAACCCCGAGATGACGATGAGCATGGCGTTGCGAAAGACGTGGCCGTAGAGGATGCGCGTCTCGCTCAGGCCCTTGGCCCGGGCGGTGACGACGTATTGTTTGTGTATCTCGTCGAGGAAAGAGTTCTTGGTCAACAGGGTGAGTCCGGCGAAACCGCCGATCACCATCGACAGGATTGGCAGGCACAGGTGCCAGATGTAGTCGACGAGTTTGCCGGAGAGGGTCATCGCATCCCAACTATTTGAGGTGAGCCCCCTGAGCGGAAACCAGTCCAGGTAGTGACCGCCGGCGAACAGGACGATGAGAAGGATGGCGAAGAGGAACGCGGGAATGGCATAGCCGACGATGATGACGCCGGAAGTCCACAGGTCGAAGCGACTGCCGTGGGCGGTCGCCTTGCGGATGCCGAGCGGAATGGAAATCGAATAGACAAGCAGGGTCGTCCACAGACCGAGAGAGATGGAAACGGGCAGCTTGGCGGCGATGAGATCGATGACGGACTCGTCGCGGTAGAAGCTGCGGCCCAGATCGAACTGCACAAAGCGGGCGATCATGTGGACGAAGCGCTCGTGCGCGGGCTTGTCGAATCCGAACTGGCGCTCGAGCTCGCGAATGAGATCGGGGTCGAGCCCGCGGGCGCCGCGATATCGCCCTCCCCCCGCACCGCCCTCGAGTTGACGGGAGACTTCGCTGAGGTCGCCGTGCTCCCCACCGCCGACGCGCGCCGTGGCACTCACCTCGAGGCCCTGCAGGCGTGCGATGAGGCGTTCCACCGGTCCGCCGGGCGCCGCCTGGATGATGGCGAAGTTGACGACCATGATCCCGAACAGAGTCGGAATCATGAGAAGCAGTCGGCGCAGGATGTAGGTTGCCACCGGCCTAGTCGCTAAACCGGCGAGACGCGGAGGTCGCCCACCAGGTTCGGAGGAAGGCGAGGCCGTTGGGCGCTATGGTCTCGGGTCGGCCAAATTTATCCCAGTATACGAGGCGATAGTGGCGACTGTGCCAGTGCGGGATGATGTAGTGACCCCACAAGAGCACGCGATCGAGGGCGCGTGCAGCGGAGACCTGGGTGGCGCGGTCGGGCGAGACGATGAGCTGCTCCACGAGCTCGTCGACGACGGGATCGGCAATTCCGGCGTAGTTGCGACTGCCTGGTGACCGGGCGGCAGCGCTGGTCCAGTAGTTGCGCTGCTCGTTACCCGGGCTGAGGTACTGGTTCCAACTGCGAACGATGACGTCGTAGTCGAACTGCTGAAGTCGGTTCCAGTACTGGGCGGTGTCGACGGTGCGGATGTGGGACTGAATGCCGAGGCGCTTCAAGTGTTGTTGCATCGGGCCGACGACGCGCTCGAAGAGCGGGCGGCTGAGGAGGAACTCGATATACATGACCGCGCCAGTCTCGTCATTCGTGAGCTGGCCATTATCCCGAATCACCCAACCCGCATCGGCGAGCATCCGGCGCGCCGTGCGGAGGTTGTCGCGGATGGTGCGAGACTCGTCAGTGGACGGCAGCGTGAACGGTTCATTGAGGACCTCGTGCGGAACTCTCCCTTCGAATGCTGCGAGGATCTCCAGCTCCTGGCCCTTGGGCAGTCCCGTAGCGGCGAGCTCCGAGTTTTCGAAGTAACTGCGGGTTCTGGTGAACAGACCGTAAAACAGAGTGGCGTTCGTCCACTCGAAGTCGAAGGCGAAAGCGAGTGCGCGCCTGACCCGGCGGTCGGCGAACTTGCCGCGTCTCGCATTCAGCACGAAACCGCTCATACCCCGGATGAGCTCATGCGGGATCGCTTCCTTGACGAGGCGACCTGCCTCGACGGCGTCGGTCTCGTATGAAGTCGACCACTCAACGGGGCCGGCACCGGAGCGGAAGTCGTATTCTCCGGCTTTCAGGGCCTCTACCGCCACTGTTTCGTCGCGGTAGTAGTCGTAGCGTATGCGATCGAAGTTGTACTGCCCCTTGCGGACGGGGAGCTCCTCGTCCCAATTGCCCTCGACGCGGCGATAGGCGATGGAGCGGCCGGGGTCGACTGACTCGACGCGATAGGGACCACTGCCGAGCAGCGGCTCGAGTGTCGTCTGATCGAACCGTCGGCGCTGCCAGAAGTGCTTCGGCAAGATGCGAAGTTGACCGAGAATGAGCGGCAGCTCGCGGTTGGTGCTTGCGGAAAAACTGAACTTCACTGTGAGAGGACCGAACTTCTCGACCGCAGCGACGTCGGCGTAGAACGATCGGTAGAACGGCGTGCCCTTTTTGACGAGCGTTTCATAGGTGAAGATGACATCATCGGCTGTAACGGGCGTGCCGTCGTGCCAGCGAGCCTCGGACCGCAGCCCGAAGGTGACTGAGGACCTGTCCGCAGGGTACTCGATCCACTCGGCGAGTTCACCGTATTCGGCGAGCGGCTCGTCCAGCGATTTCGTGCAGAGGCGGTTGTAGATGAGGGTGCTACCCTGGGCGACGACGCCTTTCAGTATGAAAGGGTTGACACTGTCGAAGGTGCCGATGACGGCCAGCCGCAACTCACCCCCTCTCGGCGCCCGCGGATTGACGTAGTCGAAGTGTTCGAAGCCGGGGCCGTACTTGAGGTCGTCGTGGATGGCGAGGGCGTGATGGCGGCGGTGCCCGTCGGCGGCGGAGCCCGGCGGCGCGAGGACGTGAAGAAGGAGAAGGGCGGAGAGGAGGGCGAACAAGGACCTCCAGGACAGGATAGCAGAGACGCGTGGCAGTCGCCGTGCGCAAATCTAACTTAGCCCCCTCGGAGAGTCAAAATGAATCGGAACGATATGCAATCTGCCCTGCCCGACGTCGAGTCGGCGCTGCAACTCGACGGCCTGGAAAAGCCCGTGGTCATCTACCGGGATCAGTGGGGAATCCCGCACATAAGAGCTGAAACGGTTCGAGACATGTTCTTCGCCCAGGGCTTCGCGACGGCGCAGGATCGGCTCTGGCATATGGATTACGATCGCCACCGGGCTCTCGGCAGATGGGCGGAGTGGATCGGGAGTGAGGGCGTCGAAAGCGACGTGCTGTTGCGGGCGGCGGGTATGGGCAGGACGGCGAAGCTCGACGTCGAGGCGTCTGCCGACGAGGCGAGAGGAATGATCGATTCCTACACCGCCGGCGTCAACGCTTTCGTAGAGACGACCGACTCCCTGCCAATCGAATACGCGATTCTGGGTACAACGCCGGAGCGCTGGGAGAGCTGGCATTGTCTCACAGTCTACAAGATGCGCAACACCCTGCTTGGGACCTACGAAGGGAAACTCTACCGGAGTCGCATGGCCGCCTCCGGCGACGCTCCAGGCTTCGCGAAAATCATGAGGGGTTATCCTCGCGGTCATCTGCTGACCGTGCCTCCGGGGGATGAGTTCGAGGGGCGGAGGCTGGACGGACTGGATGAGCTGCGACGACTGCTGGACGACATCGAGGCGGTCAATGGGAACGCGAATGCCAACCTGTGGAGATCGCTCTATGGACACGAATCGGGATCGAATGCCTGGTCGATTTCCGGAGAGTTCACCGCTTCCGGTCTGCCTCTCGTGGCCGGCGATTCCCACCGAGCGCTCGACACGCCAAGCGTGTACTACCAGGTCCACCTCTCCTGTCCGGAGTTCTCGGTCATGGGATCGTCGGTGCCCGGTGTGCCGGGCGCCTTGCACTTCTGTCACAACGAGCACGTGGCCTGGGGAATGACCTACGGAGCTGCCGATACGCAGGACCTCTTTATCGAGCGGTTCCGCGAGGCGGCCGATGGGGGGCGGGAGTACGAATTCAAAGGAGAGTGGCGAGCCGCACAGGTTCTGGAAGAAACGATTGCCGTCGACGCGGGCGACGACGTGGACCTGAAGGTGACGGTCACCCATCACGGGCCGGTGATTGCCGGTGACCCCGCGTCGGGGTGGGGCATCGCCATCTCCGACCCAGGACTGATCGAAGGAACGCCGTGGCCCGATGCGGCTCTCGATGCGATGCGCAGCCGCTCCGTCGAAGAGCTTCACCACGCCTTCGAGAAATGGACGGACCGAGTCAACAACTACGCCGTCGCCGACGTCCACGGGCACTTCGGCTACCTGCACGAAGGCAGGATTCCGGTACGGAACGAGTCGAACGGCTGGCGCGCCGTGCCTGGATGGACCGGCGAGTACGAGTGGAGGGGGTATATCCCACACGATGAGCTGCCCCGGGCGATCAATCCGGAGGTGGGCTACGCCCTAACGTGCAATCAACGAGTGCGAGATGAGTCGTACCGCTACTTCGTCGGTCTCGCGTTCGCCGCCGGCTTTCGAGCGCGACGAGTGCAGTCGCGAATACTGGAGCTTACTCGCAATGAGACGAAGCCATCCGACATGGCGCGGATTCACGGAGATCGCATTTCGCAGCCGGCCCGCATCTTCACGGAAGCGCTTTTGAAGGCTGCTCCAAGCGAGGACGGATGCGCCGGCGAAGCGCTGGCGCTGCTGCGCCAGTGGGACTACCGTATGGACCGAGAGCTGGTGCAGCCGACGATCTACGCCGAGCTGCGTACCGAGGTCACAGCGGAAGTGGCGGGATATCTGTTTGCGGACCAGGCACCAGCGTTGCTTTCAGACGATGCAGGGGCAGTGGCACACGAGCGGCTCCTCGCACTCGAAATTATGCTCGCCCTTGAGAGCGGAGACACTTCCCTGTTGCCAAAAGGCACGGACTGGAGCCAGTTAATGCGCGAGCGCTTCGCGGTGGCAGTTGCCAGGCTGCGAGGGCGCCTGGGCGAGGACGTGGCGAGCTGGAGGTGGCGGGCGGTCCACCGGACTCGGCCACGCCACCCTCTGTCAGCGCGATACTCACAGCACGCAGCGCATCTCGACCCGCCTTCGGTGCCCGTGCACGGCGACGGCGATACACCTCTGGCGGGCAACTACCTTCACGGCACCTACGACGCCTCCCACATTTCGGTGAATCGCTACATCCACGACCCCTCCGACTGGAGCAATTCGAAGTGGATCGTACCGCTCGGCGCTTCGGGACATCCGGCGAGTCCTCACTACGCCGATCAGGCGCAGATGTGGGCCGACGTGGAGTACATCCCTCAGCTGTGGGACTGGGCGGAAATCGAGGAGGAGGCGGAGACCGTGCAGCTTCTCGAGCCGCGGTAGCATCGATGCTGTATGACCACACATAACGGAGTGACGATGATGCATGTGACCAAGCGCCTAATTCCTCTCGCAGGCTCGGTTCTGGCGGCTGCGGCGCTATTCTCTTGTGATCAAATTCCCTTTCTCGGCGGCGGCGGCGGCGGCGGTCAGCCGGTGCCGCAGGAGTTGGCCCGGCAGGCGGATCAGCTCAAGAAACAGGCCGGGGAAATGGTGGCCGTCGCCAAGCAAATGGACGAAACAGCCAAGCAGATGAAAACGGAAGCCGAGGAGCTCAAGAAGAAGGCGGACGAGGCGCAGGCGCGATACGAAGAGATGCAGACCCAGGCTGACGAAATGAAACAACAGTCGGAAGCATTGAAGAGGCAGGCAGGCAGCATGGCGAAACAGGCAGACAAGCTGAAGAATCAGAAGTAGCGAATCGAGGGTCTCTAAGTTCGCTGAGCTCGCTGACTGCTCCAACCTGCGGGCTCGCGTCGAAGCCGTGTCGCACACCCACCAGGTTAACCACCGCCAACACAAAACCGGCGATCGCCAGCCACATGAGGCGGCTGCCGTGCTGACCTCGCACACCCCGCAGGTACAGGTACACGGCGTAGACAGCCCAGGTCGGAAAGGCGAGCCAAATTTTCGTATCCCGCGGGCCGAGGTATTCGCCGGGGGCGCCGAAAAGCCAGACGATGCCCATGCCGAGACCGATAGTGAAAAAGGAGAAACCGACGCCGGCTGAATAGAAAGTGGCGGAGGCGGCGCTATCGAGAGGAGGCAGGTAGCGGTTGAGCCGTCCCCGCTTCAGGAGCCGGGCCTGAATCAAGTGGACGACGGCCGTACAGAAAGCGAGGGCAAACCCCACGTGGCCGAGCAGGGTGATGGCGACGTGTATACCGAGCCACGGGAAGCGCAGGAGAAGGTGCTCGGCATCGTCGAAGCGGACGGGCATGAGGACGGGGTAGAGCAGTCCGAGAAATGCGAGCGGGGCGAGGAGGAGGCTGAGATGCCTCGTCCCAATCCAATGCTCGACCAGGAGTCCGGCCAAGAGGAAGGCCATGACGAGAATGGCGATGAGGGTGAGCATGTTGGAGAACGGCGACTGCCCCGAAATGAGGAAGTGCAGCAGGAGACCGACGGCATTGACGGCGAGGCCAATCAGCAAGGCGTTGGAACCAATTTTCTGCCAGCGCGTTTTGCCGAAGAGAAACTCGCCGTGAAACAGCAGCGAGGCCGCCAGATACAGCAGCAACGAGATGCCGAGGAAGATGAGACAGGCGGTCGTCACGCGTCTTTCTCCGAGGAACCGTCGACGCCGTCGATATTGAAAAGGCGTCGAATCGTATCGAGACGGACGTAGCCGTCGTGGTCGCCGGTGAGCTCGCGGATCTGAACGAGGGGCTCGTGTAGAAGCTTGTTGGCGTAGCCTCTGAGCAGGGCCTCGACGGTCAGCCGGTCGTTGTCTGAGAGGTGGGAGAGCTTTCCGCTCCACTTTTCGAGTTCCAGGGCGCGGAGCTCTTCCGCCTGCCGACGCAGCGCCCGGATGACTGGACCCGAGTCCAGAGCCTTGAACCAGCGCTGGAAATCGGCGTGCTCCTCGTCGATGAGCAGCTGCACATTGCGGATTTCGTCTTCCCGTTCGTGCCGGTTCGCCTCCACGACCTGCTGCAAATCATCGATATCGAACAGGTAGATGTCATCGAGGTGCCGTACCTCGGGATCGACGTCGCGCGGCACAGCGATATCGATGATGAAAAGAGGGCGGCCGGCGGCGAACGGCTCATGGCGCCTCGCATCATTTCGGGACGGATGAGGAAATCGGGTGAGCCGGTGGAGGAAATGAGGATGTCGATGTCGCCGAGGTGCTCTTCGATGCGGTCGAACTCGACGGCCTCGCCGCGAAATCGACGGGCGAGCTCGCGGGCATTGTCGAAGGTCCGGTTGGCGACGATGAAGCGCCGAATACCGCTGTCGACGAGATACTGGGCGGTGAGCTCGATCATTTCGCCGGCTCCGATGAGCAGCGCTTCGCGGCCTTCCAGCCGATCGAAAATCTGTCCGGCCAGCTCGACGGCGGCGGTACTGATCGACAGCCGGCCGCGGCCTATGTCGGTCTCGGTGCGGGCGCGTTTGCCGACTTTCAGGGCGCGCTGGAACAGCTCGTTGACAAGAAGGCTTGCGGCGCCGCTGCGCTGGGCGATTTCCAGAGTCTGTCGCACCTGACCGAGAATCTGGGACTCGCCGATGACGAGGGAATCGATGCCGCAGGCGACGCGAAACAGATGCTGAGCGGCATCCGCGTCTGCGAGCTCGTAGAAGTGGCCGCCGAGCTGGCCGACATCGACACGGCGCGATGCCGCGAGGAACTCTCGAAGGTTGTCGAAACCAGTCGCGTCCGAGTCAACACCGTAGATCTCCGTGCGATTGCACGTGGAGAGGAGGGCCGCTTCGGGGAGCCGATGACGCTCCCTGATGAGACTGAGAGCGTCGGATTGCTCGGATTCCGAAAACGCCAGCCGCTCGCGAATCTCCACGGGAGCCGTGGTGTGGTTGAGTCCGAGTACGATAACGCGCATGTGGTGAAAGAAACGAAACGACTCCCATGCCAGCCAATCGAGCCCATCCGGCGCCCAGAAGTATATTCCCGAGCATGAAGAGAATCACCACCGTCGTCACCGTTTTGACCTGTTCGGCGCAGTCGGCGCTCGCAGGCGCCTGGACGCTGCCGGGAGGAATGATGTGGGCGAAGGTCACCTACTTCCAGCAGCGCACCGACGAATGGTATATCCCCTCGCCGGAGTTCTCGGGCCGTCTCTACGAGGCCGGCTCCCGCCGTCCTTACAGGTTCGGCGGGGAGTACGAATCGAGGGCAGTGTTTATCGAGGGCTTTGTCGGTGTCACCGACCGGCTAGACGTCGGGATACAAGTACCGTACTTCGATCTGCAGTTCGTCGACAACACTCGGCTCCAACCGCAATCGGACAGCGGCTTCAGCGACATCCGGGTGCTGGCGAAGTGGCGAATTATTCAGAGGCCCGCCATCCTCACCCTCAAAGCCGGGGCGAAGCTGCCCACAGGCGAGTTCCGCAACGAGGACGGCCTTATTCCAGTAGGTGACGGGCAGGCAGACTACGATCTGGTTCTTCAGCTGGGCCGATCGATGTGGCCAATTCCCCTGTACGGCAGCGTGGATGTCGGCTACCGGGTGAGGACAGAGAACGACGATTCCGGTCGCGATCCAGGGGACGAATGGATCTTCAACGGCGAGCTGGGCTACAACATGACGTCGAATGTGTTCGTAGCGCTTAAAGTGGAGGCCCTGCGCGGTAAAAGCGGCACGGACTTCGGCTTCATCAGGAGCAGCTCGCTCATCAAGCGCGTCACGTTCGTGAGTCCGACGGTGTCGTACCGAGTAGCCGGCGACACCGCCGTGGAGATCGCCATTCGGTCTACGATTAACGGGCGGAATTTCCCGACCGGACAGCAGTTTACGCTGGGACTGTCGACGCAATTGGACCTCGGCCGCCTCCGCGGCGTAAGCTCGAAGGCAAGGTGAGGGAGGAGCGAGTGATGACGACGTCGAGCGGCCGCCATTCCAATCAGTTTGAATTACCGTAAGTTAAGTATCTTCCGTAAGTTAAGCCAAGTTTCCACAAATTGGAAATCGAGTCATGCAGGACTCTCGCAAAACGCCAACAATTCAATTGACTTCGTTTTTGTCCGATATGTATATTTGCAGTTGAATCGAGCGACAGTCGTTCGATTTTGAGGCATACCCGCCGACCTGGTTGGCTCCTGCCGACGAGGCTCCTGCGGACGAAACTCCTGCAGAGCTTGCGACGAAGGCAGATGTATTCGCTGCGCCGACCAATTAGAAATGCGCATGGGCGTTGCTAGCCGCTCATGGTGATATAGAAAGGAGGTGGTCTTTGAGTAGTAGTATACCCTTATGGAGGTCGACCACCTGACTTCCGAATGACTGAACCAGGTGGTTGATCACCTGGATGGACACTGGCCTGACCCGCCAGCGTCACCTGAGGTATCCCGGGCGCGTCGCAGCGATGCGCCCGGTTTTTTTATGTGAGGGCGGTAATTTTCACAGATCGGCCAGGTAGCTTCCGAGCCGCTTCATGACCTCATTCGGATCGTCTTTCAGGATGTACCCCGTGGCTTTGCCGCGGATGCTGCTCTTGACGATGTCCTCGTCCTTGACGCCCGAGAGCATGACGATGGGGGTGTCCTTGAAGCGCTCGTCTTCCCGCAATTTACTGAGCACCTGCAGGCCGTTCATTTTGGGCATGTTCACGTCCAGGACGAAGGCGTCCGGGGTGTATCGGTCGGCGATGACGAGGGCTTCGTCTCCATCAGACGCCTTGACCGAGAGGAAGCCCAACTTGTCGAGGATTTTGCAGACCATTTCCCGAATGAACGGGGAATCATCGACGACGAGGACGTTTTTCTTGGGCATGTTTGTCCGTTGGTTTTCTCGGGTCTGCGCCAATGGTACGGAGCCGATCCCATCTCATCAAGAATGATTTTCGGACTGATATCCGTATAACTACGGATGCGGTGCTTCCAACTCCAGCACACGTTCGATAATCTTCAAAGTCCCAAAAGCGTTGGCGGCCGTGACCATGGGCTCCGCGCCGTCGAGAATGCAGTCGTGGAAGTGCTCGATCGCCGGCGCAAACGGAACGACGCCGCTGTCGAACGGCACTCTTTCCTCGGAATCCGGTCTGCGGATGACAAGGCTCGACTGCTCCTCCGGATGGTAGGGTTTCGGTATCTCGATCGAGCCCGTGCTCCCGAACAGCACGGCTGACTGGCCCCCGAAGGCGTCGAAACCGGCCTGAATCGTCGCGGTACGTTTGTCGGCGAATTCGAGCAATAGACAGGCGCGCGTGTCGACACCGTACTCGGGATCCATCAGACAGGTGGACTGAATGCCGACGGGCTCATCGCCGAAGGCGAAGCGGGCGAAGGTGATCGGATAGCACCCCCCGTCGAACAGGCTGCCGCCTCCAAGCTGCCGGTTCATGCGAATGTTGTCCGTCGGTCGCCGGACAAGGAAGCACATGTGAGCGTGCAGCTGCAACAGGTCGCCGATGGCGCCGTCGTCGATGAGCTGACGCAGCCTGCGCGTCTGCGGATGATAGAGGAAGACGAACGCCTCGAACAGGAGTACCCCCCGCTTGGCGACAGATGCGCACCATCTGTTCCGCATCCGCCACTGACGTGGCGAGCGGTTTTTCGCAGAAAAACGTGTTTTCCGTTCTCTGCCGCCATCTCCGTCCACTCGCGATGCATCGTGTTCGGCAGGGGGTTGTAGACAGCGTCGATGTCGTCGCTGGCCAGCAGGCTGGCGTAGTCGTCGAAGACCCGGGGGATGCCGTGTTTCGCGGCGAACGACTCGGCTTTCTCGCGGCTGCGGCTGGCGACGGCCACCAAGTCGCCTCGCCTGGTTTGACGTACAGCCGGTACGAAGGCGGTCTCGGCGATTCGAGCTGTGCTGATGATTCCCCAGCGTACTGTCGATTTGCGTTCAGTCACTACGAGCACGCTGGTACACGTTTCATTGTACCATTCGCCTGAACAGATCCTCCTGAAGATCCGCCTCCACCAGATCCTCCAGTCTGTCCTTTTCCAATCCCTCTTGAATCACCGCGAAGCTCTGGCGCACGGCCTTCTCAGTCCGGTCGAGCGCTTCCTCATCGTGGGAACAATTGAAGAAAAAGCCCGTTCCGAGAATAACGCCGTTCTTCGCGTTCTCCTGAACAAAAAGGGTGGTAACGAGCTTCTGTTTCGCGAGATCCTCGATATGGAACCGAATGCCCGGATGTGCCGCAACGCCGAAACATTCCGCATTTAGTCCGACTTCCTCTGCCGCGGTATTTATTCGAGCCTTGAATTGCGCGCCGATCTCATTGAAGTGGGCGACTGCGTTCCGTCGCTGTAGCTCTCTCAACGTTGCAAGAGCAGCGGCAACTCCGATGGCATCATCCCAGTAGGCGCTCGAAACAAACATCCGCTCAACTGGCTGCATAAACTCCCGTCCCCCTACGACGACAGCCATCGGATACCCGTTCGAGATTGCCTTCGCGAAAACCGACATATCGGGCGTAACACCTGTGAACTCCTGAACCCCTCCCAGCGCAATCCGAAATCCGCACGAGACTTCATCGAAGATGAGAATTACCCCGTACTTGGTGGCGAGGTCGCGAACGCCCTCCAGATACCCTTCAGGAGGCAGTTCGCTACGCATTGGCTCCATGATGATACAGGCGATCTCGCCATCGTTCTGCTTCAGACAATCTTCGAGCATGTTGAGATTCCCATACTCAAACGGAAGGGACGTGCCTTCCAACGCGCGCGGCACTCCGATCGGGTCGATGCCTGGAAAGAGGTGGTCGTCGAGGCTGTGCGAGCTCAGATTCGCCGCGATGTACCAATCGTGCCATCCGTGGTAGCCGCTGAAAAGCACCTTGTCTCTTCCGGTCACACCCCTCGCGATCCGGACCGCGATCGTACAGGCTTCCCCCCCTCCTTTGGCAAATCGCACCATCTCGGCAGAGGGAATCAGTTTGATCAGCTCTTCCGCGAGCTCGATCTCCGATTCGTGGAGAAGGCTGTAGAGAGATCCCAGCGAAATCTGCTGCCTCACGGCTTCATCGACGACATCGTCCGCGTAGCCCAGGATGATCGGCCCGACCGCACTCATCCAGTCGACGTACTCGTTCCCATCCACATCCCAGATGCGGCATCCCTTGGCGCGCTCCGCGAAAACCGGACTCACCCCCTTGGCCCAGCGGCTCGGCCGCCGACTGATCAACATCGAGACACCAGGAATGACGTCTGCGGCTCGCTTCGTCAGTTCGAGTGATCTTTTGATGGAACGCGTTGTGTCTTTCATAGGAGGGACCTTTCCGCTATGTGCGAACAGGGACAGCGCCGTAAACTAATTCATTCTCGAATTGCTCGCCCTGGTTCAGACCCTCTCGAGGACGATCAGCGGCGCCTCCGGTGGGCAGCCGAGGCGGAATGGGAGCCAGTGACCGACCCCCGCCGATGTGTAGAGCTGCCGGTCGCCCTTCACGTAGTGTCCCCAGATATAGCGGTCCGGGTAGGAACTCTCGAACAGGCTCCGTCCGCCCGTTCCCAGCTGGAACCCGTGCGTGTGACCGGACAGTGTCAGGTCGACTCCGAGCTGAGCCGAGGTGTCGAAGGCGACCGAGCGGTGACTCATCAATACTCGAAACCCCGTCCCTGCGGCCTCTCTTTGGCTCGCCTCTACTGAGCGTCTCAACTTCGCCGCTGACTCCGGACCCCTCATAAAGACTGGATCATCCGCTCCGCTCACGAACATCCTTTCGCCGCGGACATCCACGGCGATGCCGTCATCGACGAGCAACGGGATATCAGATTTCTCAAAGCTCGATCTCACCGCATCGATGCCCCGGAAGTACTCGTGGTTTCCCAAAGAGGCATACGTTCCGTAAGGCGGTCGCAGCTGCTCCAGGATCTTCAGGCTGTCCAGGTAGGAGGGAATGTGATCGCAGATATCTCCGGAGACGAAGACGAAGTCCGGCTGCAGCGACCGGGCCCGGTCGACGAGCGCCTCGAGATCGCTCAGCGAGATGTATGGCCCGATGTGAATGTCGCTGATGTGCAGCAGCGTGAGTCCGCGCAGCGCCTCGGGTAGGTCGGGGAAGGTCACGGCGACCCGCGGCATGCGCGGTGGAGCACTCGCTGAAACTATTCCGAAACTTGCCGTCGTAGCCGTCAGAGCTGGAAGCGTCGCCAGGCTCGAGTGCAGGAACCGTCGGCGGCTCGAAGAGGTGGGACGCTCCGGAGAGCTCGTCGCTCCCTCCGACGCCCGACGAGTTACCAGGTCGTACAGCTTTTCACAGAGATTGAGCGGCGCGGCTATGATGGCTGCGATTAGCAGCGCGAGAAGATAGATGTGAATGGCAACCAGCAGCCCGCTTCCCATGCGGGTCAGCCACAGGCTGTCGAGCAGGTTGCCTGCTATCCATACGAGGCCGAACGTGAGAAACAACAGCGGCAACCATTTGAAGGCGGCTCGCACCCACTTCCTGCGCCACCATCTGTGGTTACCGAACCTGACTACGAGCGCGTTGAGCAGGTAGAGAAGGAGAAAGGTGACGGTGACGAAGACGGCGAGTCGGTAAGCCATGGCTTTCAGATCGCCGAGCGAACGACCAGTTCCACGACACTTCCGTCCGGATCGATGGCTCTGAGGCCGTCACCGGTGGTGAACTCGAGGTCGGCATCGGATTTCTCGAGGCGATTCCGGGCCTCGAGCAGCGACTCCCGATCGGAGACGGTAAGAGTAAAGTCCCGCAAACCGACCGCATTCGTGGGGGGAGCGCGGCCTCCCTCGCTGTTCCAAATGTTGACGGCCAGATGGTGATGATACGCGCCGGAGGCGAGGAAAAGCGCACCCTCATAATCTCGCTGCATCACATTTAGTTGCAACAAACCAGCGTAGAACGCCTCCGCTCGCTCGAGGCTGGAGACCTGGAGATGGACGTGTCCGATGACGGTGTCGGGAGGGATTCGCTGCTGGGGTTCGGCATCTTCGGCAAGGTCCTCGAGGAGGGTTGCAGTGTCGAGGGGGCTCAGAGATCATGGAGATCTGGTGGCCATGCCACGGCCACTGCTCCCGTGGCTGATCGAAATACAGCTCGATTCCAATGCCATCCGGGTCGTGGAGATAAAGGGCTTCGCTCACCAGATGATCTGAAAAGCCGTGGATCCGGTAGTTACGATCGTGGAGGCGCCTGAAGATGCGGGCGAGCTCCAGCCGACTCGGCAGGCGAATGGCGAGATGGTAGAGGCCGGTAGTGTCGGGCGGTCTTGGCCGATGGCGAAGTGCCTGGGCTGAAGTGCGCCTGCCTTTCAGAGTACAGAATCTAGGAGAATGTCTGCCGCGGGCCCATATTCGTATATTTTAGAGGCACGCAGACAGTCGATGAATCGTCGGCCATCTATTTCTCGCCGAGCTACCCGAAGAGATTCGATAGCCTTGTCATGACGACTGCCCCGACAGACTCTGTCGCCTCCGAATTGCTGCCGAGCCAGCTCAAGTTCGAGCTGTGGCAGCGGATCGACTCGCGCCTGCAACGCGGTGAAATGTTGATCACGACCGAGCATTTCTTCCGCGCCATGGTGCGGGACTTCAAGAAGATGATCAAGGAAGCCCCTTCGAAGGAAATGAAGCTCGAGCTCATCAAGATGATCGAGATGGTGAACGAGGAGAAACCGGAGACCTTTCTTACGTTCGGGATCAAGAACGCGGTAACGCGTTACTTCAAGGATGTAGAGGAGCGCATGCAAGGGCAGGAAGGTGCGGTCGAGGAAGCACACGGCATGATCAAGGAGATGATCAGCGATGGCCGCACCGCCATCTTTCTCGAGAGCATGGGAGTGGACGTCGGAGCCACCGGTGTCAATCCCAAGATCGAAAAAGCCATCATCCGCATCGTCGACGGCAAGAAGCTGAAGGCCGCCCCCCCCCAAGGAGCGCCGTCAGCAGCCGCGCCGTCGCCCGCAGCCATCGATGGCCACCGTCCACACGACAGGGGCGGCGCAAACGGCGGAGCCGACGGAGCGGTCGGCCTACGAACCACCGCCGAGCGAAGAGGAGCAGCAGGAACGCCTTCAGCAGGAGAAGGAGAGGTTCGAGCTGACAGCGAACGCGGAGATCGATCGCGCGCCGCGGAATCTGGAAGCCTACCTGCAAGACAAGAAGCTGACCGAGGAGGAAGTCACCGATCTTCGCACGCTCTACGATATCGACGAGCGGCTCGCCAAGGGAGAAATCGACGACGAGGAGGCGAATCGACTTCGCGCTGAGATCGAAGAGAGCGTGCGGGAGAAGCTTCAACAGAGACTTCGGGAGGCGGTCGATCATTCCGTTCATTACATCGGCGCCTTCGAAGCGCTCAGCCGAATTCCCCAGAACCGCGACGACGCCCTGAGGTTTTTGGTGGAACGGAAAACGCAGGTGGCTTCGGAAGAAGCGGACGTCGATCTCTCACGGGTGACGAGCGCGCTGCAGGACGACGACGAGCTGATCGAAAACCTCGGCACGCTCATGGAGCGCAAAGACCACGAAGTGCGAATGCTGGCGGCAAACATGCCGCCTTACCGACACATCCATTCGCCCGGAGAGACCATCGGCAAGTGGCTCATCGAAGAGGAGTTCGTCGCCGATCTCAGAAGTGTCGAGAGGGATGAGCTGTCCGACCGGCTCAACTCGGATGATGGCGAGTTGCGATTGAAGACGGCGGTCGGTCTCAAATGCATGGTCGCCCTCATAGGTCTGCTCATGAAAGAGACGCCGTTTCACAACGAGATCCGAAGGTTGCGGATCATGTTGCGGATTCGCCGCACCTACAACACCGCCACGGACGACAGGGATGGCCGCAACAAGGTGCAGCAGTTCCTGCGCCGCCGGCTCATGAACCTCTATCCCAACCTATCTAGGGAGGAAAAGGCGGCGATCGAGGCATCGGGGCAGGCTTTTCTGGACGAAATGGCTGGACGTGGGGGACCGGAGGAAGAGGTGGACGCCTCCAAGAGGGTATATCGGGCCTGACAGATGATTAAACGCCTGGAAGGTTCAGGCGTCTAACCAGCACAGACAGTTGGATGGAATTCAGCGGGAGAGCGGACATGAAAAAGCCATGTCTCATGAAAAAGCCATGTCTCATGAAAAAGCCATGTCTCATGAAAAATGCGTATCTCATCATCGCGGCGATGATTTTGTACTCGGGAAGCCCGGCGGACGCTCAGCGCGCGACGGACAAGGCCACGGACTTCGATCTGCGAGAAACGGATCAGGCTCATCCGAAGCGGGGAAACCTGAGAAAGCGGGTGCATGCAGCCCTCGAGCTGACGGACGAGCAGGAGGAGCAGCTGAAGGAGCTGAGGACCCAGCTAGCCTGAATTATTCATAAAAATGCGGTGACCTCTTGTACAACTGGTTGTTTCGCCCTAAGTTAGGGTTGGACACAAACAACAACCATTTGAGAGGACACCGCGACGAAAAGGTCGCAGATCACGTTATCCTTTGCAAGCATCTCGGGCAGGAAGATCGAAGCCGATTTTGACGGCGGCACGACGACCAGCGATGGGGGCGCCCTGCTCCTGCGGCAGGCGGAATCCAAGATAGGGATCGTAGACCGAATCGTAAGGGCGTTGTGTGATCGCCGACATCAAAGCTATATCGACCATACCTATACCGACCTCATCAAGCAGCGCGTCTTCCAGATCGCCTGCGGGTACGAGGACGCCAATGACAGCAACGACCTGCGTTCAGATCCGGCTCTGAAGGCAGCATGCGATCGACTCCCCCTGACGGGAGCCGATCTGGCCAGTCAACCGACCATGTCTCGTTTCGAGAACAGTATCAGCCGCACGGACCTCTACCGAATCGGGCTCGCGTTACTGGAAACATTCATCGAGTCCTACGACAAGCCGCCGAAGAAGATCATCCTGGACATTGATGACACGGATGATGCCACGCACGGTTCACAGCAACTGTCGTTGTTTCACGCTTACTATGACGAGTACTGCTACCTGCCCGTCCATCTCTACGAAGCAGAGACAGGCAAGTTGATCACCACCATTCTGCGACCCGGTCGTAGAATCCGTGGCCGCGAGGCCGCGGCGATTCTCAGACGCGTTCTGGATCATATCCTCATGGCCTGGCCGCAGGTGCAGATCACCTTGCGTGGTGACGCGCACTTTAGCACCCCGGAGGTGCACGACCTGTGCGACGAATACGGCCTAGCGTTCATTCTCGGACAAGCGGTCAACCAGAAGCTCAAAGCGCTCGGCGCACCGCTGATGGAGCAGGCAGCCGCCCTGGCGGAGCAGACCGAAAAGCCGGTGCGGCTCTTTACACGCTTCGATTATCAGGCCGATAGCTGGAGCCGTCCGCGCCAGATCATCTACAAGGCCGAGATTACGCAAGGAAAGGCCAACCCGCGTTTTGTGGTCACGAACATTCGGAACCGAACGCCCAGGTTTCTGTATGAGAAGGTCTACTGTGCTCGCGGACGATCGGAAGGGTTCATCAAGAATCACAAGACCTTCCTGAACTCCGACCGGACCTCCTGCCATCGATTCCCGGCAAACCAATTCCGCCTCTTCCTGCACAGCGCCGCCTATGTGCTTGTGCACGCGATCAAACATATCGGCATGCGAGGCTACCCAATGGACGACGTCCAACTTCGACACGATCCAACTCCGCGTCCTCAAAATCGGCGCCAGAGTACGGGAGCAAACCACCACGGTGCGCTTTCACTTTCCGACGTCATATCCGCTCAAGGACTTGATGAGGTTGATCGTCTACAACCTCGACACCGCGTAATGCGCACGATGACGACGCACCAAAAAATCGATCATCAGCACGACCAAGGGATCAGTCTGTCCGGAGGAAATGCAACACCGCCTGACACATCGACCTACGACCAAGAAACACGGACCCGAAAATCACACTTGAGCGAGAAACGCCTCAGTGCTTCATCATTTACCGAATCCCGATCAAACCTGAGCGAATTTATGAATTATTCAGGCTAAGTGATTTGATGAGAGAGCAACCGGCGTGCCGGGGTCGGCGTAAAAAGAGGACGTCCAGATAAGTAATAGTTATGCCGAAGAGAATCTAGTTTCATGCCTGAACCCGATCCAGCGAGAATCATGACCTTTGCAACGCCGAAAGATTTCGGCCGGTGGCTCAAGGTAAATCACGCCACCGAAAGTGATCTGTGGGTGAAGATATTCAAGAAAAAGACTGGTATTCCGAGCGTGACTTGGGACGATGTCGTGATTGAGGCACTGTGCTGGGGCTGGATCGACGGCGTCAAGAAGTCAATCGATGACCAAGCCTATTTCCAGCGAATTACTCCCAGGAAAGCGCGAAGCAACTGGTCAATAAGGAACAGAGAGCATGCGGAGCGTTTGATAAGCGAGGGCCGGATGACGGAGTCAGGGCTCGTGCATATTCGTGCCGCCAAAGCGGACGGCCGGTGGGAGAACGCCTATGCGGCAAGTGAAATGAAAGTGCCAACAGATTTTCTGGCAGCACTGGAGAGCAAGCCGAAGGCGAAACAGTTTTTTGAAACGCTCAACAAATCGAGTCGTTATGTAATCGCGTACGGATTGACAAGTGCGAAGAAACCCGAAACCAGACAGAGGCGATTTGTAAAATTCATGGACATGCTTGTTCGCGAAGAAAAGCCGGGCTTTGGCTTCAAAAAGACGAAAAAGGCATAACAATGCAATGCACCGGAGCCGCGAAGCCGGGCGTTTCCAAATGGACAATCACCCGTCGCGGCCCGGTGATTGCGGGCGTTATGTGGACAACGTTACGTAGGAGACCAGACGTAGGACTGTTGTGTCGTGTCGGAAGCGCGACTCAGGAGACACCTCCATGACATCGGTGACGGCAAGCCTGAAGGGGTTTCCTGATGCTCTCAAGAGCATCCTCATTACAAAGATCGAATCGATCGTGCGCTCTCGATCTGGCGATGTCCGAGAGGCCCTCGAGAGCAAGGTGAATGAGTTCGCTGTCCGAAACACGGTGGCCAGTAGCTTTGCGTACGATCACCTGCGATCGATTCTCGATGGCGAGATTCGAGGCCGTGTATCTCAGGTTTGGGACGAGATCCGGTCTGTCCTGGAGACAACAGGTCAGCCACTAACGCCGCAACTTGCAGACCAGTTGAAGGCACTCCTTCGGACAGTCTGCTCAGAGGTGGTCGAAGACCTAGCAGCATGTGGTGAAAGTCGGTGATTTTCTTGCGGCGCGGATGAGGAGCCTCTCCTTACCTTTGAGCATCAACCTTGCAGGGGAGATGCTGTCATGGCGTTGGGAAAACGGAAGCGCGCGAGCCAAGCTCAGCTGTGGGTGGCGACGCAGCACCTGAGGGCTCCGGGACATCCTTTTTACAAGAGATTGAATGAGGTGCTGGACAAGCACGGATTCGACGAGTTTGTGGAAGAGCGGTGCACGACGTTTTACGCCGAGGGCGCCGGTCGGCCCGGCATCCCGCCCGGGGTCTATTTCCGCCTGCTCATGATCGGCTATTTCGAAGGCATCGACTCGGAGCGTGAGATCGCCTGGCGCGTCGCCGATTCGCTGTCGTTGCGGGCATTCCTCGGCTACGAGCTCGACAAGGCTACGCCCGATCATTCGACGGTGTCTCGCACGCGCCGGCTGATCGACTTCCAGACGCATCATGAGGTCTTCGAGTGGGTGTTGAAGGTGCTGGCCACATCGAACCTGCTGAAGGGGAAGACGCTGGGCGTCGACGCCACGACGCTGGATGCCAACGCCGCCATGCGCAGCATCGTGCGCCGGGACACGGGCGAAAGTTACGAGGAGTTTCTCACGAAGTTGGCCAAGGCCTCGGGCATCGAGACGCCAACGCGAGAGGATCTGGCCAGAATCGACAAGAAGCGCCCGAAGAAAGCGTCCAATAAGGACTGGGAACACCCGCACGATCCGGATGCCCGCATTACCAAAACGAAGGATCGTCGCACCCATCTGGCGCACAAGGTGGAGACGGCGGTGGACATGGACACCCAGGCGATCGTCGCCGTGAGTCTGCCGAGTGCCGATGAAGGCGACACCGAATCGCTGCCGTGGATGCTGGTGCGAACCGAATTGAACGTGGAGGCCGTGTCGCAGGATCCCGAGGCCAGGAAGCATCTGCATCCCAAACCGTTGTCGGAAGTCGTCACCGACAAGGGGTATCACAGCAACGAGGTGCTGGTCGATCTCAAAGCCAGTGCCATTCGCAGCTACATTTCCGAACCGGATCGCGGGCGTCGAGATTGGAAGGACAAAGCGGAAGCACAACAGGCGGTGTATGCCAATCGCCGACGCATTCGCGGCAACCGCGGGCAGGCGCTGCGGCGTAAGCGCGGCGAGCTGCTCGAACGCCCGTATGCTCATCTGTTCGAAACCGGCGGTATGCGACGGCTGTTTCTTCGGGGCCGACAAAACATCCTCAAACGCCTCGTCATTCACGTGTGCGGCTGCAATTTCGGCCTCCTCATGCGCACCCTCTTCGGTGCGGGCACTCCGAGGGGTATGAGGAAGGCGTTTTCCCTCATTTCGTCTCTCATCACTCAGGTTTTCGCGCCTTGGCGCGCTTTGTCGCCGCCCGTGGTTCAACTCTCGGGCACTGCTCGATTTTCGTCGCCATTGGCGGCAACTCGCACCACGAATCTCAGGCCACCCCAAATCTTCCCAAACGGGGCTTTAGCCACGGGCTGCTAGGTGAGCGACTGGACTACATATCCAAAATCACGGTAGTTCGAGAGATCGAGCCGTTGGCCAATGTCGGACATCAGGCTCTCAGGGATGTAGAGGCAGAGGTCGATCTTGCCATCCTGCACGACGCTCGGTTCGAGGCGGCTGAGGCGAACGACTGCTTTGCAAGAAGCCGTGACCGCCTGGAGAGTGCATGCGGTCTGCTGTTCCCAGAAGCTCTTCCAAGGTTGCTGTCTATTCAGTCGGATCTGCGATCGTCCAATCCCGCGAGTTGGTCAGGTGCAGTACATGCATGTCGACGGCTACTAGAGGATCTTGCGGATAGGGTCTTTCCTGCGCAATCGGATGATCGAGTGCGAGAGGTCGACGGCGAATCCGTCACTGTGAGGCTCGGCAAATCGAACTACATCAATAGGCTGATGGCATTCATGGAGGACAATGCTAAGTCCGCAGTGTTTTCTGAGATCGTGGGATCGGACCTTCGGTTTGCTGGTGACAGGCTTGATGCACTCCTCGATGCCGTCCAGAAGGGCTCACACGCCGACATAAGAAGCAGGACCGAAGCTGATCGGTATGCTGTGCGAACGATGATACTCGTGAGTGATGTTCTCTCCCTTCTCGAGGAGATCACACTGAGCCCCGAGTCGTAGTGCACTCTGGTCACGAGAATCGATGGCCAAGGAACCGATTCATCAACTAGTCGCTTCAGTACGAAGCATGGTCACTGAGCCACGTATGCAGCACATGCTCATGGAGAGCATTGGTCGCTGGATGCAGATTGCCTGTTGTATGGACACCGTTGACGACGCTCAGCTTGCAGTAGACGCATATGACGAGATTGAAGCCGGCCGCG
>CBDBIJ010000005.1:0-32571 GCA_965205655.1 Candidatus Latescibacterota bacterium | reverse complement strand
CTGCGCGTCAGTGGCTTGCCGTCGTGATCCAGGCGCGTCCTCTCTGCTCCCCGGAACGTGTTGCGCCAGTAAAGATTCGGATCGGCGTCGTCGCCGCTGCGCGTGCTCAGCTCGATCACCGCCCCCGAGTCCTGGTGTCCGGCCCATACGAGATCGCCCAGGCTCGATCGCCCGTCCAGGGGGATGATGTTGGAGGTGTAGTTTGCCCGCGAGGCAAAACCGTGGCCGTAAATCTCCATCTCGGCGATCTCCCAGTTTCCCGAAGGTGCAAAAAAGAACAGGTTCTCGACCGGCTCATCGCGCAGGCGCAGGTCGAGGACGGGTTCTGTATTCTCCTTGGCCTGGTACTGGATATCGTAATCGACGAAGGCCTCCCGATAGTCGTACCTCGCCTCCCGGAGCCCGTGTTTCTGTTTGTCTCCGTCGTTGGTTCCCAGCGTGAACTCGGAGATGAAGCGATCGTGATAGTGGTCGGTTGTCGGCCGAATGACGATGCGGCTGATGGGGAAGAGCCCTCCCAGACCGATCCACATCGATTTGAGAAAGGTACTCCCACTCTGGTCGCCCTGCAGGCCCGAGAAGGCCGTGTCGTCGTCCTCGTCGAAGATCAAGTCCAGCGTGGGGTGATCTTGAAACGCGTATCCGTTGTTCAACTTGATCACGCCGCCCCGGTCCCTGAGCAGCGGCGTGAGGTTGACGCTGGAATCCAGCCGAACCGGTTCCGCGAAAGTCGTCAATTCCAGCTGGTGCGAGCTTCCGAACCGGTCCTCGTCCAGCGCCTGCCACATCAACTGGACGAAATCGATCCCGTCCTCATCCGCCCTGGTGGGGCGCGGCTGATTTTGGCCTCCGATGCGGTAGATCGTCAGCGCATCGGCCTGATCTGCTCCCCCCAGGCAGGCCAGCAGGAGGATCATCGCCCATACCATCTCAGCCACCGTCCGTCGCGTTTACTCCGAGAGCCATTTCTCTGTGCGTAAAATACAAAGAAGGGATGAATCCACAACGGATCCATCCCTTCTACAAAAGCCGGCTGGGAATCGTCTATCTGCCGAGGGATGTCTTGATTCTGCCCCAGCTGTCTTCCTCGACTGCCGTCACGAAATCGGCGCTCTCGTCGACCGGCAGCAGGATGAAGTCGGGGTAGAAGTCGGCATCGCCGAAATTCTCGTCGTTCGGGCCGAGGGTCCAGCGCGAGTAGCAGTTGCAGTCGTCTTCAAGCGGGCCATCGATGTCGAACACCTCGACGGTCCAGCCAACAATTTCATCGACTTCGAAGTCGTGCTGGGGGGAGTTGGGATCCTCCCAGTTGAAATCGTCCCACCAAACATTATACCACTCAGCAAACACACGCGTCTCGCCTCCCGAGCCGGAAACGCCCTCTACCCGGTGGCCATTGTCGGTGTACTCGGGAGTGCGGTACCAGTCGGCCGCGGTCATCCAGAACCACGACCAGTTCTCAGTGAAACCTTCGTCGAACGCATAGTGGTAGGGCTGGGCATTGCGACCGCGGGCACGCTGTTTCTCCTCGTCGGTCATGCCCTCTGTGTCCCACATGAAGCCACCGGCGTGATCTGCATCCATGCCCACCTCGTAGGTCTCATGGGCGCCCAGGTCAATGTCGTCGAACCGCTCAAAGGCGTGGTAGGTGCGATTGGTCTCCTCGTTCCAGGCAATCGTCCAGCGGAAAGCGATGGATGATACATCGAGGTCGCCGCTGTAGGTGCTCGGGGCACCGTTGCTTTGTACCACGTCCTGCTCGGTGATCCACAGATCGGAGGGAATGACCTCCCACTCACTCAGATCGCCATCGAGGACGGGCAGGGCGTTTTCCGGCCATTGCCACACGCCGCCCAGGAAATCCGGCGGATCATGCGCTGATGCGGCCGAGTTCAGTGCGAATACCGCAGCTATGGCTGTCAGTAGCAAGGACGTCTTCTTCATGGTCGGCATCTCCCCATATAGGAACGGTTGTGGCGAGGCAATAGTGGCGGGATTGTGATCCTTCGCTACGAGGTAAGTAGCGGATTTGCACGGCCGAAGTCAAGCAGATAACATCAAGTCGTGAGCTGGCGTTCGGGCAAAAGTTCTATAAGCTCAATTAATCCAAATGAGTTATCAATTGTTTCTGCTCACAGCCCGGCGAAAATAGACACGAATGACAGTCCTGAGGTCTCGCTTTCCCTTTTTTCGTCGGCGATCTCCAGTGAACGACGATCGATCCTGATCCCGAGCTGAGTGGTCATGTTGTATCCCAGATACTTGCTCCTTGTGGTCAGCTGCAGGGCCAGCGCCGAGCCGTGCAGGTCGCCGGTGCGCTCGCCGGCGTCGATATCGCGTTCGTCTCCCTTGAGGTTGAAGAAGAATCGTTGTTCCAGCCCCGCCTGAAGCACGGTGGAACGCAGGGCCGGAAAGCTCAATCGCAGGAAGAATATCGAATCCCAGGAGCGCCTCTTCGTCAGGTCGAGGCTGAATGGCGTCTCCCTCAGGAACTCGCTCTTGTAACGTGGATCTACCCGTAGTGATCCGAGATAGAGCACGTAGTCAACTTTGTTGATGACCCCGAAGACGCCGGACTGCTCGCGGCCGTTGCGCCCCTCCGGTCCGAGCGGATCGAAGAGGACGACGGGATTCCCTTCGTCGTCGAGAGTCCTCGCACCCGAATCATCCAGCAGGAACTCCACATCCGTATCCTGCTGGCGCCATGTCTCCCACTTGAAGCGGTGAAACGTCGACCACCCGCGACGGCTCTCGTAGTTCCAGTCCCCGTACAGCGTGTTGATCCAGGTGTCCGCGGCAGCCAGGGGGTCTTCTACCGCTTCCAGCCGGCCGCTCGACTCGGACGCGGAGCCGAACTCGGTGCGAGGTATGACCCACTGAACGAGGTGATCGGGAATGTCGTCCTCGGCTCTCTTGAGCATGTCGAATGCCCGCACGCGGCCCCAGCTCGCCCAGTCGTTGTCGAAGGTGACGATGGCGTATGTCGTCGTGTTCTCGCTCGCGCTCTTCTTCCTCTCCTGCCGCAGCTGGCCCACGCGAAACCTCGATGCGGGAGTGATCTCGGCGCTGCCGTAAATGTTGTGCCCCCAGTGGTCTTTGTTGTAGGGATAGTCCGGCTCGTTGTCGTTCTCGAAGCGGTCGACCCAGCCGTTGTTGTTGAGGTCGATTCCAAACAGGAATTCGGGACGATCGCTGCGGTAGCGCAGGAAGGGCTCGTCGTAGTCGGGGAAGAAGTTCCTGCGATCGAATATGTTGTTCTGATTGAAGTCGGATATGAAATCGCCGTTCTCGTCATACCCGGGAAACACTTCGGGATCGGCGACGCCCTGTGCCTTGACGGTCGGTGCCCGCTGGAAAGACTGCGGGATGAGACTTCCCTCTCCCACGCGCAGCTGATCCGGGTGCCTGTCGTGATCGTCGTTGTCGTCGACGTAGTCGTACAGCAGGTTGGTCGCCTCGGGCGAGTAGTCCGTCGTTCCCCTCTGGCGCAGCGGCTTGATGCTCGTCGAATACCCGTCCTCCATTCCGAACCCTTCGGCAAACAGAGACCAGGGCCCCTTCCTCCAGGACAGATTGGCCATCCAGCCCAGGGAATTGCGGTCACCCTCGATACCTGACAAGGCCTTGTGCCGACTGCGGCCGATGGCGGGGTATTTCCGGTACTCGGTATTGACGTTGACCTCGCCGTAGAAATCGACGCCGTGAAAATCGCTGATCTCGGTCGTCAGGCCGATGATCTGGTTGGCCGTGGGAATGCCGTAGTCGAAGACGACCTCTTGCTGATTCAGCTGATTCTTGATGTTGCGATCGGCCCTGGTGACCAGTCTGAACTGCGGCACTCCGAACCGGTCGGTTTGCCGATCGGAGCTCATTTCCACGCGGTAGTCGTTGCCGAGCACCAGTCGAAAGCGCACGTTCCTGATCGCCGACAGCGCGTTTTCCGCTTCGTCGAGAGTCAAACCGAGCTGCTGCTGCAGGCTGGCCCTCAAAGTACCTGTCTCGTCCTGACCCTCTTCGGGGCCCAGGTAGTACTTCATGACGATCTCCTCGGGACCGTCCGCGGTCAGAAAGCCCTGTTGCCGCTTGCCGCCCTCGATCAGCGGCCGAAATCCGATGTCGTTGGCTGAGATAAGCGTGTCGACTTTTACCAGCACGACCTCGCCATCCTCGGTCGTCTCGCGGGCGAGCGTCGTGGAAATCTCGATGTCGCTGCTGAAGAGTATGGCCCCTCCCTCGTTGTCCTCGGGGGAGTCGTCGGCGAGGCGCAGGACGAGCAGGTCGAGGCGCTCGGATAGCTGTTCCGCGTTCAGAGCGCCCTGGAAGGAGTCGCCCGGGAAGGCCTCGCTCGAACCGGTGCCGTGGTGACTGTTGACGAACGTAACGCCGAGAGTGAGGAAATCGGTCACGTCCGCGGTGGCGCGTCCGGCGACCAGGTTGGTCCAGTGCTGAAAGAAACCAGCCCCTTCGCTGAGAATGGGTTGGGATATTCGAGAGAACAGCCCGGTGGCGCGAAAACGGTCTTCGGTGTACTCGGTCACCAGCCCGTTGAAACCGGCTTTGCGGAAGGTCATCGGGGTCAGCGTCATCGCGATCTCGTCGCCCACCATGATCGAGGATCCGCGACCGCCGCTGATGTCCGTGGAGAGGACCAGACGATTGAACCACCGGGAATAACGGCTCGCCTTCGCAACCCGCGAGCCTTCTGAGATGACCGGCTGCGTCTGTCGCCAGTCGTAGACCACCCACCCCTGGGTGATTCTCTCGCCGAAAAAGTCGTAGTAGTAATTACCCTCGAGAGCGACGTCCACATAGCGCCGTTGGCGCTGCGCTGCCCAGTTGGTGTATTCCCACTGCTGGCGGCCGCGTTCGCTGAAGTGGACGGATGGCAGGTACCAGCGCTGTATGGTGGGATCCATCGCGCCCATGTAGTTGGCCACGCCTCCGGCCCGGTAGATCACACGCTCGCCAACGCGGTCTCCAAGACGCAAACCGTAGTCCTGTTGCGCCTGTAGTGCGCTGCCGGCGCCCAGCAGCAGAGCGGCGGCGGCGCAGATGTGTACAGAGTTTCGCCTCATCTCAATCGATCCCGGCGTAGAGCGTTATGAAGCTCGTCTTCTCCGTCCACCCTTCGAACCGCTTCTCGTACACCGTAGGCTCTTCTTGCTCCACCAGTTCCCGGAAGACGCGGCCGAAGCGCAGACCGACCTGGGTGGTGACCCGATACCCCAGATACTGGGAGGTGTTGTTGAGCTGCAGAGCCAGGATAGCCGAACGCTCGTCACCCGTTTCACCAGTCGTCCCCGAGTCGACCATCTCATCCTCATCCGTCTCTCTGTCGGCGAACTGGGCGAGCTCGAGGCCGCCTGTTAACACGCTCCGTCTCAGGACGGGCAGCTGCGCCAGCAGGGTGACCAACCCCGTCCAGTGCCTGCGATCCTCATCTTCTTTTGCGAACGCGTCCTGCGTCAGCAGCTCGCTCTTGAATTTCGGCTGCAACTCGAGATTCCCAATCGCATAGTTGTACTCCAGCTTGTTGATGAGGCCGAAGAAGCTTGTCGTGCCGTTCAGCTGACGCCCGTCGATGTCGCGGGGGTCGTCCTTGGTCTGGTTGTAGAATTCGTACTTGAGCTTACTGATCACCTTGAGGCGCGGAATCGCGGTGTAGTCGAAGCCCAACCACGCCGTGTTGATCCACGTGTCGGGAGCGGGAAGGATATCGCTTACCAGCGGCTGTGCGGGCGCACTTCGATACGGCGTGGGTGCCCGCCGATCCTCCGGGATCGTATCTTCGACCCGCTTGAGCATATCGAAGATCCGGACTCTCCCCAGTCCGGCGAAATCCCTGTCGAAGGTGAACATCCCGTACGTTGAGCGGTTGTCGCGATCGTCGGTGAACATGCGCTCGTCAACGCGGCCGACGAAGACGCGTGATTCCGGAGTCAGGTGAGCCCCGGTGAAGACGTTGTAGCCCCTCCGATCGGCCTTGTACGGATAATCGGGCAGCTCGTCGTCCTCGAAACGGTCGATCCAACCGTTGTTGTTGAGATCGATGCCGAACAGGAACTCCGGGCGATCGACTTGGTGCCTGAGAAAGGGCTCCTCGTAGTCGGGTATGATGTTGGGCACCGCGGTGTTGTCGTTCTGGTTGAAATCGGAGATGAAGTCGTTGTTTTCGTCCCAGCCCGGAAACACCTGCTGGTCTACGAGCTGGTTGCCGACTCGCCCCCAGTCGGGCCTGCCGTCGTGGTCGTCGTTGTCGTCGACGAATTCGTAGACCGATCGCAGGGGGAAGTCGTACCGCAACTCCCCATCGGTGTCAGTCACAAAGGCACTCGTCGAGTAGTCGCCATCGATGGAGTAGAACTCGCCAAAGGCGAAGTACGGATACTCTTGCTTGGCGATCGTGAGGAGCGCGGCTTCGGCACTCTCCGATGAGATTTCGTGGCCCTTGGCTGTGGCGAACAGGGCGGCGTTGGGATACTGGGCGTATCGTATATTGCGATCCCACTCGCCGTTGATATCCCACCCGAACACGTCCCTGCCGTCGATCGTGAAACCGCCTACCAAGTTCGCCGTCGGCAAGCCGTAGTTGAATTTGACGACGCGCACGTTGGAAATGTCTTTGATGTTGCCGCTGGCCCGTTTTACGGTGAGCAGTACCGGCTCTGACTCGTCGATGACGGCGCTGGTCAGAGGTGCGGGCGGGACTTCGCGTCTTCCCGTCTGACGGTTCGACCACATTTCGACCTTGTAGTCGTTGGCAAGCAGGTACTCGAACTCCACGTCGGTGATGCTGGTGAGATCCGGTCCGGTGTAGGCCGGATCGGTGAAATCGTAGTTCAGGATGATGCGCTCGGCCCCGTCGGCGGCCAGAACGCCTTTGCGCGAGAACTCCCCGAACACGGTGGGCCATTCGGCGCCCGGTCGCACCACCTGCTCTAGAGTCTGTACCCGCTCGAGACCGGACTCGAAGTCCTTGCTTCTGATACGTATGTCGTGGCGGAACAGCACCGCGCCGCCCACCCCGTCCTCGGGGGTGTCGTCGCTGAGAACGATAGCAATCGCCGAGATGGGCGTGCTGCTCTGCCCCGAGGTCAGGTTTCCGGCGAGGAAGTTGCCCGAAAACATGTCGAGCGAGGTGTGGGCGTTGCGCGCATCCACCAGGGTCCCACCCACGGTGATGAAGTCGCCTATCTGCACGGTCGCCCGGCCCCCGACCAGGCTCGTCGCGTTGGTCCACTGCCGGGGGGAAAGGGTCACACCCTCGGTCGGGTCGCTGATTCTGGAAGCCAGGATGGTGGCCGAGTATCTGTCAGCTGCGAAATCGATCTGCATTCCGCTGAAGTTGGGCTTCGAAAACGTCATCGGCGTCAGCGTTGTGCGGATCCGATTGCCCACCGTGATGGCATAGTCGTACTGACCCCGGGAGTCGCTGCTGACCGTGAGATTGCTGAAAAAGCCGGCGAAGTTCGAACCTTTGAAAATGCTGCTGCCTTCTTTCGCGGGCCGGTTTTCACGCCAGTCGTAGATCAGCCAGCCGCGGCTCACGAAATCGCCGAAAGAGTCGTAGAAGTAGTCCCCTTGGAGCGCCGTGTTGACGTACCGCTGATACGGAGCGCGCGCGTAGTTCGAGTATTCCCACTGGCGCCAGCGGTACTCGTTGTAGAGTTCCTGAGGGACGAACCAGCGCCGCACAGTTGGATCGAGGGCGCCGAACAAGACGCCCGGCCCCGAAGGCTCGAAGCTTACCGTGCCTCCACGTTTGACGCCGAGTCGGGCGCCATAGTCCTGGGCGAGGACCGTTGCGGCCAGCGTCAGATACACCAGACCGAGGACGAGGCCTTTGCGATGAATATCCAAAACAGATCTCTTCTCCAATCGGGGTGGCAGCCGTATGCCGCCCGCCGTCAATAGGCGACGCTGAGTATCCCCGGTTTCTTCTCGGAGCCGATTCCCGCTTCGAGCTCCACCACATAGAGATAGTTGCCTGGCGGTACCATATTGCCGGCTTCGTCGCGGCCGTCCCACGTCTGGGCGTAGCGGCCGCTGTCCTGGAGTTGACTGAATGCCCTGACCCGCCTCCCGGAAAGATCGAATACCGTAACCTCCACGTGTGTGGACGTGCCGATATTGGTGATGTCGTACTCGATCGCCGCGATGTCATTGACTCCGTCGCCGTTGGGGGTGAACACGCCGGAGCCCGCCGAGACGTTGATCAGAAGGGCGTTTACGACCGGCACGTCGACGAACAGATTTCTGGCGATTGAGGTGCCTATCGCCTCCGTGTCGGGATCTTCGAGCCCCGGCAGACTCAAGTCGGCCGCATTGCCCGCGACTGCCGCCTGGCCGGAGGCCAGATCGTCTGAATTCAGCGCCTCGCCGCCGAAGCGCGTCCATACCCTCAGTACGGTGCTTCTGAATTCAACTTTGAGCACAGTGCCGCTCGTCCTGATGCGCGGGAAGGAGAGGGTAAAACCCTCGTCAGTCACTTCCGTCACCGCGACCTCGCTTCGGGACACGGGCAGCTGCTCCAGAGAGGCACCCGTAAAATCCGCTTCCCGTTCGATGGAATCGCCCGCGCCAATGATCTGTACCTTGCCGATGTCCCGCACCTTTAAGGGAGTCGTGATATGGAATCGATCGAAGCCCGCGTCCAACCCTTTGCTCGTGTATCGCACCGCGTAGGTGAAATCCGTTTCTTCCCCTGAGACGCTGGAACGAGGGAAGATCTCGGCTACGAGCGAGTCAGCGAACGCGGGTCGAGAGGCGTCGATGGCCAGTTCGCCGACGCCCGATCCGGCATTGAAAATCTCGCTGGAGAATTCGACCCTGAACTGGAAGTATCGGCGTGGCTCGGCGGCAAAGATCGCCGCACCCATCGACGATTCCCGGAGTTGGCCCTCCTCGACAACCGCCTCCACGGGGTACGGAGGCGACCACGGGCTCCAGTTGGTCAGATCGTCGCGGATGCTCGAACGCTCCTCGTTTTCGAGATCGAAATACCTGTCCTGGTCGAGCGTGATCTCTTCTCGATCTTCGAGGGACAGGCTCTTGTACATGAGCAGGGACTCACGTCCGTCGTTCTCCGCATTATCCAGGACGGTCTCTATCAGGTTGCTGAGCCGGCTTTCGTCGACGTCTTCAGCTTTCATCCAGGGTACGTCGATCGGAACAGACTCGAAATCAGCCCCTCTCCTGACCACCCTCCCGGAAGTCTGTACACCGATACGCGTGTACTCAACCGGATCGGGATCGATTCCCAGGCGGGTGCGGATCTGCACCTGGGATCGCTGTGGGTCGCCGACCTGCTCCTGGATGTAGCGCAGGTTGCCCAGGATGGTCTTCTTTCTGAAGTCGAAGATGTTCGACACGTAGAGGGCCTGCGGCACGAACCCTTCGGTGAACACCTGGAATTCGGCCATTTCGAAGCCGGCTTGAGTAAGGGATTTCAGCCGGATGTGGCGGACGAAACGGGTCGGGATATGTACGTCGACCACTGGCTCGTCGTTCTGTCCCTCGAGGGCGATCGTCTCCCAGATGAAGGCCTCGTCTCGTATCGACTCTGGCGCGCCGTCGTTGACGAACAGCTCGAAACCCTTCAGGAACTTCCGCTGATTGGGAAACAGCCGAGACGGGAAATCGGGAGCGGCGTTGCGCGGGAAGAAACGGAGTCGATTGACGCCGAAAACGGCGCCCAAGTCGAACTGAATGATGAGACCGAACGCGCCCGACTCGACAATCACCTCTAGCGCCGTGTCGCCGTCGTTGTCGTACAGGTTGGGAAAGCTGCTCTCAAGATATCGGAAAGAAGGGATGGGCGTTTCGACCTTGCCCCCGCGGGCGTCGGAATCGAAGCCGATCAGAATGTTATCGGATGGGTCCGCCTGCTTCGGAAATATCCAGTTGGGCCTGGCGGACGGATCGAAATCCACCACGCCTCCGGGCGCGTTGGTGCGCTCCACCTTTTTCGCGGACACAATCAGCGTCGCGGGGATGGCTCCCCCACCGCTTTCCCAGGTGAGACCCTCGTCACCGCCGACGATGATCACATCGGTGACGGCTGATGTCGTCGTTGTCCCGGCGAGCAGGATCGCCGCCGAAATCCATCCGGCAACGGCGTCATGTTTCCGTAGCATCGCGCCTAGACCTTGGTTAGCAGCCACACGGACGCAAGCATTATATCCATTATATGTATGGAGCGCATATAGCGCGATATAGGGAACCTTCCCCCGCTTGATGAACGGCGGCGGGTCTCACGTCGTCGAACTCCTGCAAACGCTAGATGCTCCACTGTGATGCTGCTCATCTGTATATTGTGCGCATGAATTGCAGCGAGGTCAGCGTGTCGAAAATTAGCCGCCTGTGGCGCAGTGCCAGGCTGTCACTTCTCGCGCTCTCGATTGTCGCCACGTCATGCTCCGAAGAGGTCGATCAGAATACCGCAGCGGGAGTCCGGCACTTCATCGCTGGTGATCTAGCTGAGGCGCTCGAAGCTCTGCGTGCGGCTGAACGCGCGGGAAATGACCTTCGCGTCACTTACAGCTACCTGTCGAGGACACTTCTGGCGCTGGGCAAGTACTCGGAGGCGCACGAAGCGATCGAGAAGGCGCTCTCCCTCGAGCCGCGGCAGACCGAGCTACACGAGATTCACGGAGCCATCCATGCGGCGCGCTACGCCGCCCGGCCGTGGACCGAGATCCACGAACAGGATGCTGAAGACGCCATAGCCGCGTACCAGGAGGCGATCGATCTGGACCCAGGGCGCAGCTTGCCGCACTACAACCTGGGGGTCATGCACAATTACCGCGACAGCTCGAAGCTCGCGGAGCAGGCGTTTCGCGCCGCCCTGTCGATGGACTCGACGATGGCACAGGCCCACAAGAATCTCGGCCGGATCCTCAGACATCAAGGTCGCTCTGAAGAAGCTGCTGCATCCTTTGAGAAAGCTGTGGCCTTTGCGCCTGGCGATGCCGAAGCGTTCTTCCGTTTGGGACTGGCCTATCGCGATCTCGGGCGTCGTGAAGAGGCAGCCGAGGTCATGGAAAAGGGGGTGGTACTGAATCCCCGCGCTCCGAGGATGCGCCTCAATCTGGGAACCCTCTACATGAGCCTGGGCAGGCGCGAGGAAGGCAGGCGCGAGCTGAAGCGCTCCGAACGGCTGCGCCGGCAGATGCCGCGTCTGCATGCCGAGATCTCGGCGCCTCCGTACCCGATGATGTTCATCGGCTCGTGGAGAGACCATTACCACATGGGTCTGAAAGACATGCTGGCGGGAGACCTCGACGCCGCCCTGTTGGAGTTTCAACGAGCCGTCGAAATCGATTCCGATCACAGGGATTCCAACACCGGACTCGGCCTCGTCCTGAGTCAGCAGGGCAGGTTCTCCGAGGCCGCTGTCTACCTGCAGAAGAGCGCGGATCTGGACCCCTCGGACCCCATGGGACACGCCCGCCTGGGCGAGGTCTACCTGCGCCTCGGCGAGCTGGCTTCCGCCCGCAAGACACTGCTGCGAGCCGCCAGGCTGGACAGCACCATACCCGAGGTGTACGGCATTCTGGGCGTGATCTCCGCCCGTATGGACGAGCCCGACGAGGCCGTCGAATTCTTTTCCAGGGCGCTGACCCTGCGACCCGACTACGTTGAGGCGCAGGTCGGAATCGGAGTCACTCACTTCCAGCTCGGGAGCTTCGAGGAAGCGGCGGCGGCATACGAACGGGCCCTCGCGCTGGCTCCGCGGAACCAGCGGGCCCACATGTATCTCAGTGACGCGTACAGGGAGCTCGGCAGGGCCGAGGACAGTAAGAGGCTCTACGAGCAGGCGCAGAAACTGCGGCAGCGGGAGTGAACTTGCCGCATCTCCCTCACACTTCTCTTGGCGCAAAACGCAGCAGTTGCTTACCGCGCTCTGACAGCTTGGCGCGCTCCGCCTTGGAGATGGCGAGCAGTTTGTCGAAGCGATACCAGCTTCTCACGTAACTGATTACCGCCACCGGCCTGGGTGTCGACGTGCGGTTCGGAGTGCCTCCGTGAATATGTCGTGGATCCCGCAGCAGCACATCACCGGCGTTCAGGAACACAGGCTCGAGCGGGATCTCACCGCTCTTCACCTTGCGCAGCCCCTCCTCCCTGGGGATGAGATGAGTACCTCTTGCTGCCTGGAAGGGGCCGTTGTCTTTCGTGACGTCCAGTGGCGTGTCCGTGGCTAAACTCCCCATCGCCACCTCCTCGCCCAGCAGGCGATCGACGACCGAGAGGACTGCCTCGTTCTCGTAGATGATGGGGTCAGCGAAGGGAGGCTCGAACGGAAGCCGGATATAGTGGCGGTTCGGTCCCCGGTTCGGATCGGTGCTGATCTCATCCATGTGCGCCTCCAGAATGGGCTCGAAGGCGCGGGCACAGTCGGCGATCACCTGCCTTGGCAGAAGATCCTTGAGGACGCAGAATCCCTCGGTGAGGATGTCTTCACATTTCGACTCGATCTCTGCTTCGGTCATTCCTCGATCCCTCGTTCAGTGCGGGTAGATACTACATCGTGCTGTCGGCACACCTGACCGGTATCGCGCCGCGCCCCGCAGCCGATGATCAACGCCTGCTGAGCTGCTCGTCTATCAGGGTGGCGTAGTAGCCCGCCGTCCACTCCCGGGGGTTGGTCCTCAGCGCCTGTTCGTAGGCACGCAATGCAGGTCGTTTCTTCCCCTGGTGACGCAGCACGTCACCCTGAATCACGAACTCTCTGCCCTTGTGATAGATGGCCATGGTATCGCGCCGGGCCTGCGTCCACGCGGGGTCGTCAGCGTCCAGGTAGGGCGAGATGTCAACCGGCCGCCGGCTGATCTCACGGGTGAGGTCGATCAACACCTGCCACGAGCGCACGTGAAACGCTCGAGGACCGACGAAGCTGAGATGTGGGTGATCATCTGTGTTCAGCGGGCCGTCGCCTGCATACCGGCGATATGCTTCCTCGCCGAAGAAGTAGCAGCTCAGAATGGCGAAAGGATCGTCAAGATCGACTTCTTCGAGGCTCCCACGCACCGCTTCCGAAGCCAGCTTGTCCCGCAGCCCGCTGAAGCGAATCGAAAGCCTGTCCTGCGTGCCCACCATGATCGAGTGATTATTTGTGCGCCAGAAGCTGGCGTGCGGGAACACGCTTTGAAAGGTGCGCAGCGCGGTCTTGAAGTCGTCGACAGGGAGCCCGTGGGGCGGCAGCCACTGCACGACGATGCCGCCCCGCTTGAGGCGCGCCTTGCAGAGCTCGTAGAAGTCCTTCGTGTACAGGACCCAGCTGTCGGTGCTCGTGGGATGGGTGGCGTCTCCGGTGATGACGTCGTAGCGCCGCTGCGTTTTCAGCAGGTAGTTGCGGCCGTCGTCGATGACGAGTTCGATTGGGGAATCCTCGAGACGGTCGAGAATCGCGTGGTTGTAGGGCGTGAACTCCTGTTGAGCCGCCTCGACCACCTGGGGCACGAGCTCGACGCATTCTATGCGCTCGACTTCCGCGTGCTGGGCCACCGCACCGAGAGCGATGCCGCCGCCCAGCGCTATCACCAGCACGTCGTCGGGATCTGGGTGCAGCAGCAGGGCTAGATGACCGAGTAAGCGGAAGAGCTGGAACGAGCCGTACTCGGAAGGCACTTGGCCGCCGCCGTTGAGGAGCATTCTGCGGTAGCCGTCGGCCTCGCCCCTGACGGTGATGATGCCTTCGGGCCCTTCGGAATAGTAGAGCAGCTCGGACGTGCCCAGGTTGCGGCTGGAAAGCTGCAGCATGAGGTCGCCGGGCGACGTGAAGTCGACAACGACGACGGAAGCGACGCCGACGGCCAGTGCCGTCAACTTCGAGCGCAACCGCAGGCTCGGGTGGAGGCCCAGGATCACGAGTCCGACCACTATGTTGATGCCGCCGAGCACGCGGAAAGTGTCCTCGGTGCCGACGAGCGGGATCAGTACAAAGCCGGCCGCGAGAGAGCCGCCAATGGCGCCCAGGCTGTTGGCGGCGTTGACGGAGCCGACGCCGCGACCGAGCGTGCGCAGACTCTGGGTGTAAATGCGACTGACGACGGGGAAGGACGCGCCCATCAGCAGAGCCGGCACGAGCATCATGCCGAAGGACAGGCCAAAGATGCCGCCGCGGTGGCGCCACCACGAGCTCGCTCCGTGCACGAAACCGATCAGATCGGACGCGGCGGCAAATATGGCCACCGAAGAGATGCCGACGATGCCGATCAGGATCTGGAACGCGCCGAACATCGACAGCAGGTCCTTGCGCGCGTCGAGAAGGCGGCTACAGATGAAGCTGCCGAAGCTCAGCCCGAGCAGGAAGGCGATCAACACGATGCTGAACTCGTAGTGAGAGGTGATGGTGAAGGCGACGGTGAACAGGCGCAACCAAGCCACCTCGTATCCGAGCGCCGCAAACCCTTGCAGCGCGAACCCGACGAGGGTCAATTTGAGAACGACAGGGTTTATCGGGACCGCTGACGATATCGCCCGGCCGGCTGGCGACGCCTGACCTGCAGTTGCCTCGGCGTCAGTCGGGTGGACGAACGCTCTGGGATCGCCGGCGGTCTCCACGATAGACACGCGGCCGCCGACCAGGTAGGCCAGCGCAGCTACGCACAGATTGACGCATCCCACGACGTAGCTGCTGGCCCGCAGTCCCAGCGCTTCCATCAGGACGAAGGTGACGACCGCGACGCCGGCGACGGCGCCGAGGGTGTTGGCGGCGTAGAGCAGACCGACGCTGCTTCCGAGCCTGACGAACTGTCTCACGGCGAACTTTGAAATCACAGGCAGGGTGGCGCCCATGAACGCGGTTGGAATCAGCAACAGTCCGAAGGCGAGCACGAAGCGCACGATCGAAAATACCGGTGAGTGACCGTCCGCGGGTTGCAGGGCGGCGGCGAGCCATCCGGTCACTGGCAAGAGCTGGGGAAACAGGAAAGCGAACAGGCCGATGCCGGCTTCGAGACAGGCGAAAACGCGCAGCGGTCGGTGCACGTGGTCGATCCACCGTCCGAAGCTGAAGCTGCCCAGCGCCAGCCCCGCCATAACAGCGCTGAGCACAGTGCTCACTGCCAGCAGCGTCGTCCCGAAGACGACGATGAGCATGCGCGCCCACACGACTTGGTAGGCGAGGCCGCAGGCTCCCGACAGCAGAAAGATGAGGGGAATCGCCCATCGCGATGACGGGCTCGAGGGGTTCCGTGGTGCGCCCCGGTTCGTTGCGCTCTGACTCATTGCTTCCGGCCGGTTTTCCCGTATCACTGCAGTCACCTTCGTGCTGGCGCCAGGAGGTATTTCATGACGATGTCTTCGCCGCCATCGGCGGTCAAGAAGCCCTGCCGTACTTTGCCCCCTTCGACGGCGGGGCGAAAATCGATCGAGCTGGCGAAGAAGACGGTGTCTGTCTCGACCATCACCGTCTCCCTGTCGATCAGGGCGTCGCGGACGATGGTTGTCGAAATCTCGAGATCGTCGCTGAAGAGCATTGCCCCACCTTCGGCGTCTTCCGGAGAATCGTCGGAGAGGCGCAACACCAGAAGTTCGAGTCGCTGGCTCAGCTGCTCGCTGTTGAGCCAGCCCGTGAAGGCGTTGCCTTCCCAGGCGTCGGCCGCACCCGTGCCATTGTGACTGTTGACAAACGTCAGTGGGAGGGTCATGAAGTCAGTTACATCTGCGGTAGCGCGACCGCCGGCGAGGTTGGTGAAGTTCTGGAACGTGGCTCCCCCCTGTCCCACTATCGGAAATCCAATTCGCGAGAACAGTCCGGTCACGTGAAAGCGCTCGGCCGTGTATTCGGTGATGACTCCGTTGTAGCCGGCCTTGCGGATGTATCGTTGGGCCTTGACAATCCCCGACGAGCTCGCGATCACGGGCTGAACCTGTTGCCAGCTGTAGACGACCCAACCCCGGGTCACCAGATCCCCGAAGAAATCGTAATAGTTGTCTCCCTCGAGGCCGGCATTGACGTATCGCTGCTGCCTGTCCCTGGCCCAGTTCGTGTACTGCCACCGCTGGCGGCCGGCCTCGCTGAAATGGACCGCGGGGAGGTACCATCGCTGAATTGACGGATCGAGGGCTTCCATGTACGTGGACACCCCCGGAACGCGATAGTTCAGGCGCCCGCCGACTCTATCACCAAGGCGATAACCGTAATCCGGCTGCGCCTGCAACGAAGACTGGTTCGACAGGAGCAGGCAGAACGGCTGTCAGGATCCGCTGGCGCTTCCCTTTCCCTCTGTCGGTGCACATCGACAGGTCACCTTCCCACTACAAACCGAAAGGAAAACTATGGGAGCGTGAATCACAATATTTTTTGAGGGCCGCTGGTACCTCCACGGCCCGAGGTAATCGAAGTGAAAAATAGTAAAGGCATCGAATTATCTGTAAAATTTTCAGACAATACAACGGCGGAAAAATGGTTCGAAGAACTCAGATGGGGAAAGACGGTAGACGGCCTTCCCGTCTCCATACACTGCCCGCATTGCGGCTGCTGCGGGATGATATCGGAATGTCCCAACCGGAAACCCCAGCCGTATTGGTGCGGCGACTGCCGAAAGCGATTCAGCGTTCGGACCGGAACGGAAATGTCCCACTCCAAGATCCCCTTGCGGAAATGGGCCACCGCCGTCCGTCTGCACCTGACCACGAAGGGTGTAAGCGGTATGGAACTGCACCGCCTCCTCGACCTTAATTATCGGTCGGCCTGGTTCATGCTGCACCGCATCCGGGAAGGGTGGCCAGAACAAGACAGCCTCAACTGCGAAGTTGCTGAGATAGACGAAACCTTATTCGGCGGAAAAGAGAAAAACAAGCACTCCAAGAACAAGCTTCGAACAAGCTTCGCGAAAACTGGATGAAGGGCAAGATCATCGTGGTCGGAATGATTGACCGGGAAACCGGCAGGGTGGCCGCCGAGGTGATCCCCGATAGGAAGCGCAAGACCTTGCGCACATGCGCAGAGAAACACCTATGCCCTGGGGGAACCCTTTACAGCGACGAGTTCAGGTCTTATTCCAATTTCGGGTTGGCGGGGAGGCACGAATTCGTCAACCATAAAAAAAGAGAATTCGTCAGGGACGATGTCCATACCAACGGTATTGAATCGTTCCTGGGATGAGGGGAAGGGAACCTATCGCGGGCCCTATCGCCACATATCTCCCAAGTATTTCCCCCGATACCTCAACGAGATGGTAGGGAGGCACAATATCCGAGGAATGGATATCATGGAACAGATGAAATTCCTTGTTTCCGGGATGCTGGGGAAACGGCTGACGTATCTGGATCTGGTGGGGACGGAGGTTCCTCCGACTCCCTTCACTCATCATCGGTCGAAGGAACGGGCGAATCTTTCCGAAGGCTCGTCAGTAGAATTCGTGGGTGAATTGTGGCTCGGGTAAATCGCCAAGCTGATGGAATGAAGCGATTTGGAGTGCCTTGAAGGTGCGGAATCCGAATGCTTTTCTCCCTGTCAGATTCCATTTCAGGTTCAAGCCCTCGACCATGCCGTTGTTGAACTGCTTCCTGGCCCTGAACCAATTGAGGATGAGCTCTTGGTGACGCCGCAGCATTCCGGCGATGTCTTTCATCGGTTCGATGTTGCTTCTCATCGTACGGAAACACCCGCGCTGGAGGAACTTCTCAGCCCACGCGGAGTAGGTGTAGTCCCAGAAGCGCTGGAAGTCCTCCTTGAGCAGGTAGGCTCTGACCGTCCGCAGGTTCATCTTCAATAGCTCCGACAGCTTCAAGCCTTGGGAGTCGCTGAGGTTCTCCTTGCGCTTCAGGAAGCACCAGCGGCTCTTGCTCAGGACCGGATCCTGGCCCTGTTCTTTGAGTCTGCGGGCCTCTTCGGCACGGACTTTGTCGAGGGCCTTGCTGAAGTGCTGCATGAGGTGAAAACGGTCGAGAATAGGTACCGCGGTGGGGAGCCGCTTGCTGATAACGTTGAGGTAGGCTTTCCAGATATCAGAGCAGATGACGGTAATCTGGTCGAGGAAACGGGTCGGCTCCTGCTCGCCGCCGGCTTCCTGCTTGCGCCGGTGCTCCTGCTCCCGTTCGGTAAAGCCGTCGTTCAAGGCCTTCTTCGTCCGCTTCTCGCCCATCCACAACAGGCGGCGGCGGTGGGGGTCGATCTGGTACAGCAACGTCAGATAATGATGCCCCTTACGATACTGGATTTCATCCACGCCGAGGGCCGTGACCTGGTCGAGGCAGCGATGAGCGAGCCCATAGTCCACGACGTACTGGACGGAGTGGTAGACCTTGTCCCAACGGGTCCGGAAGGAACGCGCCACCTCGATCCACGACAGTTTTTTGGCCCCCTGGGCCAGGAAGCAGCGGTAGAGGTCGGTCAGGTGGTGCTTGCCCGTGCTCCAGGGGACCTTCTCGACGACCACCCGGCCGCAGGCTTTGCAGGCAACCCGGCGCATGCGATACACCAGAAAGACCGGAAACCCCCAGAGGGGAACAAACTCGAACAGCCGGGCCTCGGGGGCCGTGTCATAGGTGGGGGCCAAGTGACCGCAGCCGCTGCACGCGCCCCGGGAGTTTTTCCGTGGCCTTATCCTCACCATTATCCTTCCGTGCCGGTCAAAATGACTGCCCTCAAACACAAACCGCTTGAAGGTCGTGCACCGGTTTAGTACCGTGATCAGGCGCATCGTTCCCTCCACAGGTAGTTGGGTTCCGTCTTGGTGGACTGTCCCAACATACCGGGGGATGATGCGCCTGGGCTACCTGGCCTCCTCTATTCCCATCGCCGCAGCCTCCCCTCCTCACCCACAGATTCTCCAGAGGAGCCCGATCTTTAAGGCATTGTTGTTCATTTCAACCCCGCACGATGGCTGCGTAAAAACGCGGCTACACCCTTAAAATGGTCCTCGCCTCAATCTGCGCCCAGTCTATCTCCCGCCCCAACCCAGGCGTCTGTGGCACATACATATAGCCGTCCCTGACCTCCGTAGTTTCCCGTATCAGGCCAGCAAATGCCGCAGAAATCGAGCGGTCAGCGACCGTCGGCAGCCACGCCCCCACTTCCCACCAGTCGTCGTTTCGGGTCGCGGCCACAACCTGCGCCCCTCCACCGTGGACATTCAGTCCGAACATCTCTGCAAGATTCGCGAGCTTCATCTTGCCGGTGATCCCGAGCCCGGTATTCCGCACGATATCGATCGCTCCCGCCACAAGATAGGGCGTCGCCAGGTAGGGATTTCCATGTATCGATTCGAGCGCCATCACCGGTAGATCAACCGCGTCGGAAAGACGTTTCAGCCCGTTGATGTCGAACTCCTGCAGGGGCTCTTCGATCCATATGTACCCCAGCTCTTCCAACCCGCGCGACACTTTGATGGCATCTTCAACGGTGTATTGCTGGACGGGATCGTGCATTAATGCCATCTCGTTGCCGACCAGACTGCGGATGTCCCTGGCGAGGGCGAGGTTTGTTTCGACGCCCAGCATCGAGTGGTCCTTGAACCCCTTGTAACCCTCGTCCACTGCCCGTTGCGCCGACTTCAGCGTGTCTTCGTAGGGGATGCCCGTTTCCGTGAGATAGGCCGGGACACGGTCGCGAAATCCACCGAGCAGCTTGTGGACAGGCAACCTGGCGTGGAGCCCCGCCAGATCCCACAAAAGCGTGTCGATCAAAGCGAGAGGACCTGTCGATGTCATATGAAAGTAGCGCCGGGCCATCCACATTTTGTGCCACATATACTCGCGATTCAGTGCATCCTGCCCGACGAGTTCCGGCTCCCACTGGACCTTGAACGTACGCGCCCCCCACTCGAGATCCTCTTTCCCCCAGCCGGAGGAGAAGGATCCGATGCTCTCGAGATTCGCATCGGTTCGGATCCGGAGCAGACACGTGTAAGCCGGCCTGGGCTCCAAGCGGATCCCGTCCCCGCTGAACAGCCGATGCCCGAACCGCACCTTGGTCGACCCCGGATACTCCCGCATCGCCCGCAGTGGACGCCACTCCGGTTCAACGGGATCGCTTTCGAGGATTTGGAAGTCGATCGATTCGATTTTCATGGGGGTGTTTCCTCACCGGCGCATAATAGTCAATTGCAGTCAATGCGCCTACTATGTGGACGCTGAAGTGACTTTCCTCACCTGATTTGCTCGAGCCCCCCGCCGGAAGGAGCTTCGGATCAGAAAGGCGCCGAAATCCTTACAATCGCGCCAGCACCATTTATCAGCCTTTGCTGCCGTCGCTTGAAGACTGGGTCGAGGTGGTGGCTTGCGTCGATCCGGTCGAGGAGCATTGCGACCGGGCGGCCGCAGCGCTCGGCGTGCGGGCTTACGATGTGCGCGAATTGGTCAGGGACGGGATCGCCGAGGCGGCGTTGGTCGTCACGCCGGTGCCCTCGCACTACGCGTATTCGATATACCTGTCGAGCCACGGCATCCACAATTTGTGCGAGACCACTTGGTGCAGTTTGGTGGCGCAGGCGCGGGAGATGATCCGGGTGGGGCGGGAACAGGAGGTGGTGGTGCGAGTGGTCGCGGTCCATGCGCCGCAGCACACGCATCCGCATCCGCATTTCTCCCCGGGTGAACGCTACGTGGTTTTTGCGTCGGACCAAAGTGGTCATGCCCAGGTGGTAACCGTTCAGTTCCCTGGCAGGTTGGGGCCGGGGGCGGAATGGTAGCAGAATATTAACGAATGGCGGAGTGGGTTGAAGGCAGCAGCGAGGGCGCCGGCTGCTGAGACACGGCCGCGTCACAGGCCATCCTGAGATAGTCGAGGACGTTGCGCTGCTGCTGGCGCAGGGTATCGCGTACCGTGAGCAGGCGCTCTACGAAACGGCTGCCTTCGGCACTGTGGGTACCGAAGCTGGTGTGACGCCACAACACGCCATGGCGAAGGGCTCGTTCGGCTTCGTTGTTGGTCGGCTCGACGCCGGGCCGGCCCGAGGTCGAGGAGATTGGCGCAGGTGGCCGCCGTCTTGGCGTCGGCGAACTGCTGACCATAGCACAAATGAAAACGAAAGCGCAGACACAAATCGTCGATATAGTCCTGGAAGCGGGCCCGGGACAGGGTGCCGTCGCGGACTTGATGCCACCAGGTAAACAGCTGCTCGCTGCGGTCCAACAGGTGGTGACCGACGCGCTCGGCCTCTCCGCCCCGGGCCACGAACTCCTCGAAGGCGCGCCGCAGATGAGCCCAGCAGACGTGCCGGCGTCGCAGCGGCAGATGCGCGTAGGCCGAATAGCGATCGGAGCCGACCACCGCCCGGTTGTCCGCACCCAGCACCTCATCGACCCCGTCCCGTCCCCGGCTGGGGCGAATGGCGAACACGGTGACGCCGGCCGTCACCGCGGTCCACAACCAGGCCTTGGCGCGGCGCTGGCGCCAGCCGGTCTCGTCGACGTTGACGAGGCCCTGTCGGCGAACGAAGGCGCGCGCCTCCTCGACCGCACCCGCCAGGGCCGCGGCCACCTCCCGTTCCAGTCGGCTGACCGTACCCAGCGACACCTCGAGGCCGAAGGCGTCGGACAACAACGCCCGGATGTTGCGCTTGCTCAGCCGGTAGGCCCCGGCCAGCAGGCCGACCCAGGCTTGCACGCTGGGACCGAAGGTGTGGCGCGACACGCCCTCGGGCCAACCGGCTGCGGTCAGGCGGTCGCAGTGAGCGCAGCGCAGGGGGTGCAACTGATACTCGATGACCTCGGCCCGCAGCGGCGGGAGGACGACTTCCTGGTGACGCTGCGGATGAGGATCGTCTCCCGTCAACGGGTGCCCGCATCCGTGGCACGTACTCGGCTTGACCGGGATCCGTTCGTCCACCTGCTCCACCGATACCCACGAGCGGCCGGGTCCTTCGTGCCCGGGCTGTCCGCCCGGCGAGCGCCCCGAGGATCGGCGTCGGGAGGTGTCGGTGCGCGGCGAGGAGGAACCCGACGAGGAGGTTTGAGCGCCACGGCGGGATCGCCCCTTGCGACGGGCCAATTCCTGCTCCAGCTCGGCGATGCGGGACGTCTGTTGTTCCACGATCCGCTCGAGCTGGACAATGCGCTGACGCAAGTCGCCTTCGGAAATCGCACCCTCAGGGGGTCTCTTCATGGGGTTGCTCGTATCCGGAGAATCTGCAACACACAACCAATCCGAAGATACCGACGAACCCGAAAACCCGCTTAGGTATTTCTTTACATGCGCAAACTACTGCAGGGAGACTGAACGGTTACTAATAAAGGAAGGAAAGACCATGCTACCCATCATCGATACGCATCGACACATGTGGGATTGCCGCAATTGGGATGCCCTTACGGGATTTCATGATGTCGAATGCGCATGATACGGTGCGGGCGTATTTTGACGCGCTTGTTATTGGAGATGCTGAAACCCTCATTGCAATGATGCGTCCTGCCTCTCACTATGTTAAGATCGGCACCGACTCTGATGAAGTTGTTGAGGGGGGCGCAGAGATCGCGGCGTATTACCGAAACCACGTCGCAAGCACAGAGGATTTCAGCATTAAGTTTATCAATCTTGACGTCCATGAACGGGAAAACGTCGGGTGGTTCTACACGCGTCAGGTGTGGCGACTCAAATGGCAAGGCACACTGGAGGAGTTCGTGATGCGAATGACGGGCGTGTTGGAAAAAGTTGATGAGGTGTGGATGTTTGCACAGATCCACGCCTCGATTGGTGTTCCCGCATCTTGAATGTTCAGTCGTTTCTTTAACAGCAACCCCGCTCCCATCCCCGCTGGCAGCGGTGGAGCCACAAAGAGGAGCGAGATGGCCAGCAGGGGCAGATGGATGGTTGGATCCGGTTTGATGCAGAGTAATCCGGGATTCGCGGCCGCGGTTCAGATCCTACGGCCGGTTGATTGCAGCGGAGACTCGCGGCCGGGTCCAGGCCCCTTTATTGCTCGAGCCGGCGCACAGTCCTGCCGCCCTGCACGGCATCATGGAGTTCCTTGAACACATCACTTCCGTCGTCGGGAACGGCTTCCAGAGAAGATCCCGTCTCGGAAGCAGGCATGGCGTCGTTCGGATAGACCGCGTGGAGTTCCTGTTTGCTGCAGCCGTAGTAGGTGGTTTCTCTGCTGGCGCGGGCATAGCGATAGACATGAACCTATCTCAAAATTGAAATTGTCTAAGTAAAATCAAAATGGATGCAAGTTGGACGAAGCCAAGAAAATTCTCCGGATACAATTCCCAGCGAGTGATCACTCGACGCTGCCATTGAAGCCAAGCAAAGAATCTCTCAACCATCCAACGCCGCACATAACGCCGCAATCGCCGTCCGTCCTGAGTCTTTTTCTTGGTCCGATTCTGGCGATGCGGGGCGATCATCTCGATCCCGTCTTTCTTAAGCTCTTCATCCAACGAATCGCTGTCGTACGCCTTGTCGCCGATCAAGTTTCAGGTTGGTCTTCGATCAGGTAAAAGTCAAAGGTCAACTGAACCAGCGTCACTTCATGATGGTTCGCTGCATGCGTGCTCACCGACAAGGGAAGCCCATTGCCGTCCACGATCCCCATGACCCGCACCCCCTTACCTCGCTTGGTGTGGCCGATATCGGCACCTCCACCCTTGGCCGCCGAGAACATGCCGTCGATGAAAGCCTCCGATTCGTCCAGGCCCCCTTGCTCGTGAAGGGTCTGGGCCAAGTCCATGAGAACTTCGCGTACCACCCCTTGACGACACCCGTTTTGAAAACGGCGATGCACGGTTTTGTAGTTCGGATAGCACGGCGGCAACATATGCCATTGAGCCCCGGTGTTTAGAATCCAAAGGACGGCTTCAAAAACATCACGGGTGCAAACCGGTTTGCGACCCGGATGGCTCTTGGGACGAAGTTCTTCAGGAAAGTGATGGCGGATTCGTTGCCATTACATGTCGGTCAGATTGACCATACACCAATGGTACATCACTGTCATTTCGAAAACAAGTTTAAGTTTGCCTATTTTGAGATAGGTTCCTGGCGGGGCAGGTCCACGAAGGAGTAGTCCACCTCGTATCTCTGCATGGCTGTTTGATCAACTTCCACACCAATACCCGGTTTTTCAGACACACGGTAGAAACCGCCGCGCAACTCGATCGGTTCGGTGATGAGTTGGCTCTCCCAGATATTCATACAGGTAATCGCCGGCCACTTGGCTTGAGCGCATACGGCACCGAGGTGGGCTGCCCATGTTGTGGTGATCCCGGTGCCGACAAGTTGCAACCAGAAGGGTTTGTTCGCTTCCTCACAAACGGTCGCTTGTTTCAACAGGCGATGTGCGCCCGCACAAATAACGAAGCCATCCGCCACGTCTTCGTGCAGGGCGGTCAGGATGGGTGGAGGTAACCGTTCAGGTAGCCGTCCACACGAAAGGGTGTGCGTTGGCGTTCCATTTGGCCGTGTAGCGTTCGATGCGCTCGATGAGCTCCGACACCTTGCGGAACGAATCGCGCCGAACCGCCTGGCGGGTAATGATGCCGAACCAAATCTCCACCTGGTTGAGCCACGAAGCATAGGTGGGGGTGTAGTGAACGTGAAATCGGGGACGCCGTGCCAGCCATCGCTTGACCTTGGCATGCTTATGCGTGGCGTAGTTGTCGACGACGAGAGGAATATCGAGGTCAGCGGGGACGTGGGCCTCGATGTGGCGCAGGAACGGAAGGAACTCCTGGTGACGATGACGGGGCTTGCACTGGGTCATCACTTCCCCGGTGGCTACGTCCAGTGCGGCGAACAGGGTGGTGGTGCCATGGCGCTTGTAGTCGTGCGGTACCCCTTCCACGTATCCCAGTCCCAGGGGCAGCATGGGCTGACTTCGTTCCAACGCCTGGATCCGGCTCTTCTCGTCCACGCACAGCACCAGGGCGTGCTCGGGGGGATTCAGGTACAAGCCGACGATATCCCGTACTTTGTCGACAAAGAAAGGATCGGTGGAAAGCGTGAAGTGCTTGTGTCGATGGGGCTGCAAACCATACGTGCGCCAAATGCGATGAACCGCGTCCTTGGTCAAGCCGGTTTCTTCGCCCATGGAGCGCACCGACCACTGTGTTTCGTCTTTGGGCTTGGTCTTCAGGGTCTTGTATACCACCTCGGCTACCTGTTCATCCGTAATCGATCGTGGCGCCCCTGAGCGCAGCTCATCATGCAAGCCCTGGAGCCCGTTTTCGAGAAAGCGCCGGCGCCACTTGCCGACCGTAGCACGCGTCACACCCACGGCGGCGGCGACGGCTTCATTGGGCCAGCCTTCTGCGGCCAGCAGACTAATCTCGGCTCGCCGCACCAACCCGTGGGAAAGGCTCCGGGATTTGGCCATCGATTCCAATCGTTCCCGGTCCGACGGACTCAGCTCTAACGGCGGTAATGGACGCCCCGTCACCATAGGTCTCTCCTTTCAGAAGGGGGATAAGAGAAGGCATTGTCCCGATCTTAGTTGAAACAGCACAGGCTCCTCTCGCTACCTTGGTACGGGAAGTTTTTTTCCGGAAAACCTCGTATCAGGTAACAGAAAGGAGCCTGCCATGAGCAAGCTATCAGGACCCCGGAAGCAGGTCAAACGCAGCCTGGAAATCGGCCCCGTGAATGCGGAGGCCGCCGCCCTTACCGGCGATCTGGATACGCGCATCGAGGTGATCCAATGCCTGATTCCTTTGGGTCTGCAAGCCGTCGCCGAGGAACTGCAACGGGCGGTCGAGGAGTTGGCCGGGCCGCGCTATCAGCGCAAGGGGGCCGAGCAGCCGGTGCGCCGCTGGGGATCTCAGTCCGGATCGGTGTATCTGGGCGATCAGAAACTGAGGGTCGAGGTGCCGCGGGTGCGCAATGTGGCCAGCCGGACCGAGGTGCCGCTGGCGGCCTACCAGGCCCTGCAGAGGCCCCGGAACCAGGACGAGGGTCTGTTGCTGCGCGTGTTGAAAGGGATCGCCACCCGCGACTACGAGGCCTGCGCCGAGACCGTCCCGGCCGCCTTCGGCCGGTCCGGTTCCTCGGTGTCGCGCCGCTACGTGAAAGGCACGGCGCGGAAGCTGGCCGAATTCCAGGAGCGATCCCTGGAAGGATACGATCTGGTGGCGCTGTTTCTCGACGGCAAGAGCTTCGCCGACGAAGAAATCCTCATCGCGCTGGGGGTCACCCTGGACGGACACAAGATTCCGCCGGGCTTCGTGCAGGCGGCCACCGAGAACGAGCGCGTCTGCCGGCGCTTCCTGTCCGATCTGGTCGAACGGGGCTTGCAGTATGAAGCCGGACTGCTGGTCGTCCTCGACGGCGGCAAGGGACTGTACAAGGCGGTGCGGTCGGTGCTGAAAGGGCATGCCTGCGTGCAGCGCTGCCAGTATCACAAGCGCCAGAACGTCGTCTCGTATCTGCCCAAGAGCGAGCAGGCCCGGATCCGTCACAAAATGGAAGCGGCCTACGGGCAAGCGACGTACGAGGAGGCCAAGGCTGCCCTGGAGGCGCTCAAACCGGGCTTGGAGTTGGTGAACCAGTCCGCCCTGCGCAGCCTCGAGGAAGGCCTGGAAGAGACCCTCACCCTGCACCGCTTGGGAGTGATGCCGATGTTGAAGAATTCCTTCCGTACCACCAACTGCATCGAGAACGTCAACGGTCTCCTGGGGCAGTTGACGCATAACGTGCGGCGCTGGAGCAACTCATCGCAGCGTCACCGCTGGGTAGCCACGGCGCTGTTGGACATCGAACCGCGTCTGCGCCGGGTCAAGGGCTACCGTCACTTACCGACGATGCGGCACGCCCTGCAGGCCGAGCTCGGTATCAAACAGCTCGCTATGACGGGCTGATCTATTCAACCGAGCCTGTGCTTTGTTTCAACTGAAAATGGGACTTGCTCGAAGAGCCTGAATGTTCCGATTCCGCCCGTTCCCGAGCAGCGCAAGATTGCCGCCATCCTCTCCTCGGTGGACGACGCCATCGAGAAGACTCAGGCGGTCATCGACCAAGTGCAGGTCGTCAAGCGCGGCCTGATGCAGGAGCTGCTCACGCGGGGCCTGCCGGGCCGGCACACGCGGTTCAAGCAGACGGAGATTGGGGAGATTCCAGCGGAGTGGGAAGTAGTTCAGTTGGGGCAAATCTTCAAATTGACAAGTGGCAAGAGCATCGCGGTTCGATCCCTCGAAGAGACCACCTCGACCGAGAATCCATACCCTGTATTCGGTGGTAATGGTATTGCCGGGTTTACGTCGTCATCGAACGCGGAGCCGCCACTCTTGGTAGTTGGACGAGTCGGGGAATATTGTGGGGTAGTTCACCGCCCGGATCGGGCTTGTTGGGTGTCTGATAACGCGCTCTATACTCGGGACTGGCTGCGGCCGGTAAACGTTGGGTTTCTGACCCCTCTTCTGCAGTTCGAGAACTTGGCCAAGCTGCGGAAGAAATCTGGACAGCCGCTCGTTACGCAAGGTCCAATCCATGATCTGAGAGTTCCCCTGCCCCCGCTCTCGGAACAAGACGAGATGGAAGGGGTACTCGGTGGATTTGAGATTAGGCTGCAAGTAGAAGAGGAGAAGATGGAGGGACTTCAAAGAGCCAAACAGTCCCTTATGGCTGCCCTTCTCACCGGCGAGCTCCGCGTCACCCCGGACACCGAGGCCGCATGACCCCTCAGACCACCGGCTGGGACGAGCTTCATTTAGCAGAGGGCCCCGCGGCCGAGCTGCTGCAGTCCCTCGGCTACACCTACGTCCCGCCCGAAGACCTCGAACGCGAGCGCGCCAGCTTCAAGGAGCCCATCCTCACCGGCCGCCTAAACCTGGCCCTCAAGCGGCTGAACCCCTGGCTCTCCGGGACCAACCTCACCAAGGCTGTGAGGGAAGTCACCCAGGTCCACCTGGCCAGTCTCGCCGAGGCCAACCAGAAGCTCTACACCTCGCTCACCTACGGCATCGCCCTGGAGCAGGACCTCGGCGACGGACGCAAGAGCCACACCGTCCGGTTCCTCGACTTCGACAACCCGGACCGCAACGAGTGGATCGTCACCCGCCAGTACAGGGTCCTCGGGTCGAAGAAGCACGTCATCCCCGACGTCGTCGCCTTCGTCAACGGTCTGCCCCTTGCGGTCATCGAGTGCAAGAGCCCGACCATCGGCGATGCCTGGAAGGCCGAAGTGGTCAAGCAGCTCCATCGCTACCAGGAGGCCGGCACGCGCTGGAAGGACCAGGGCGCGCCGAAGCTGTTCGAGGCGGCGCAGATCCTCGTCGGCACCTGCGGGGAGCGCGCCGTCTACGGGCACGGTCGGCACCCCGGATCGGTTCTTTCTCGAATGGAAGGAGCCGTATCCCCTGAGCGCGGTACAGCTCGGCCAGAAGCTCGGGCGCATGCCGACGCCGCAGGACATCCTGCTCTACGGGCTCCTCGAGCCGCGCAACCTCCTCGACATCGTCCGCAATTTCGTCGTCTTCGAGGTCGAAGACGGCCGCGCCGTCCGCAAGCTGACCCGCTACAAGCAGTTCATCGCCGTCAACGAGGCGATGCGGCGAATCAAAACGGCGCCGAAACCGAGCGCGCGGGGCGGCATCGTCTGGCACACGCAGGGGTCGGGCAAGAGCCTGACCATGCTCTGGCTGGCGCTCAAGCTCCGCCGCGACGAGTCGCAGCAGCAGCCGGCCGTCGTCATCGTCACCGACCGCACGAAGCTCGACCGGCAGATCTCCGGCGTGTTCACCGCGTGCGGGTTCCCCAACCCGGAGCGGGCCGACAGCGTGCGCCACCTGCGGGGCATTCTGGAGCACCCGACCGGCAGGACGGTGATGACGACGATCCAGAAGTTCCAGGAACTCACAGGCCCTGGGCGGGGCACACGGGGGCAGGTTCATCCGACCTTGTCCGAGGCCGCCAACATCTTCGTCATGGTGGACGAGGCCCACCGCACCCAGTACCAGAGCCTCGCCGCCAACATGCGGCAGGCCCTGCCGAACGCCTGCTTCCTCGGCTTCACCGGCACCCCGATCGACAAGAAGGACCGGAGCACGCTGCGGACCTTCGGCTCCTACATCGACACCTATACCATAGAACAAGCCGTCCAGGACAAGGCGACGGTGCCGATCTTCTACGAGAGCCGGCTCGCGGAGCTGCAGATCATCGGGCAGACCATCGACCAGGTCTTCGACCGCGTCTTCGCCGACCGCAGCGAAGAAGAACGGGCGGTCATCAAGCGCCGGTTCGCCACCGAGCGGGAAATCGCCTGCGCCCCCCGGCGCATCGAGACGATCTGCCTGGATCTCATCGACCACTTCAACGACTACATCGCCCCCAGGCGCTTCAAGGCCCAGGTGGTCGCGACCAGCCGCCACGCCGCGGTCAGCTACAAGGAGGCGCTGGACCGGCTGAACGGGCCGGAGTCGGCGCTCATCATGTCGGCGGCCCACAACGACGAGGAGCGACTAACGCGCTGGCATCTGGGCAAGGAGGAGCAGGACCGGGTCATCGAACGGTTCAAGGACCGCGACGATCCGCTGGCCATGCTGGTCGTGTGCGACATGCTGCTGACGGGGTTCGACGCGCCGGTCGAGCAGGTCATGTATCTCGATCAGCCCCTCAAGGAGCACGGGCTGCTGCAGGCCATCGCCCGCGTGAACCGCCCGCACGGGGACGAGAAGACCTACGGCCTGGTCGTCGACTACTGGGGCGTGTCCGCGAAGCTGCAGGAGGCGCTCGCCATCTTCTCGACCACGGAGATCCAGGGGGCGCTGACGCCGAGCGTGGACGAGCTGCCGCGGCTGCAGAGCCGGCACGCCGCGCGGCGATGAGGTTCTTCCAGTCGGTCGCCGACACCAACGACCTGGATGCCTGCGTGCGGGTGCTGGAGCCGGAGGACATCCGCGCCGAGTTCGACCTCGCCTTCCGCCGCTTCAGCCAGTGGATGGACATGCTGCTGCCGGACCAGCGCGCTCTCGAGTATCACGCCGACCTGCGCTGGCTGGGCAAGATCCGGGGGACCGCCCGCGCCCGCTACCGGGACGACCGCCTCGACCTGTCCGGCTGCGGAGAGAAGGTGCGCCAGCTCATCGCCGACGCGGTCGTCGCCGACGGCATCGAGATCCTGGTCCAGGAGGTCCAGCTGTTCTCGCCGGAGTTCGACGAGAAGGTCGAGGCGCTCGAGACCGACGAGGCCAAGGCCAGCGAGATGGAGCACGCCATCCGCCACGAGATCAACGTCCGCGTCGAGGAGAACCCCGCCTTCTACCAGTCGCTGCGCCAGCGGCTGGAGGAGATCATCGAGCAGCGCCGGCTGGAACGGCTCGATGCCGCCCAGCAGTTGTCGCTCCTGAACAGCCTGCGCGAAGAGCTGAAGGGGGAGCAGGCAAAGGCGCAGAACATCGGCCTCGACGCGCGCGGCTTCGCCATCTACGGGTTGTTGAAGGAAGGACGACCGATTCAAGCCGGAGAGAAGACCGTCACCTACGAGGCCGCCAACCGCGAGCTGGCCTCCCTCATCGATGAGGCAGTCGCGCCGTTCACCGAACTGGTCGACTGGCACCAGAAGGAGGACGTGCAGCGGGAGATGCGCAGCAAGATCAAGCGGCTGCTCCGCGCCGGCGGGATCAACCCCAAGGCGGTGGACGCGCTCGCCGTCGAAATCGTGGACCTGGCCAAGGTGCGGACCGACCGATGACCGGCAGCCTGGAGACCTCGGCCATCACCTGGGGGGATACGAAGCTGACCTACGCAATCCGACGCAGCGCCCGGCGGAAGAAGACCGTGGCGGTGATGGTGGATCCTGGAGGCGGGGTGTTGCTCGTGGCCCCGGAGGACTTCCCAACCAGCCGGTTGGACGAGGTGGCTCGGAGGAAGGCGGGGTGGATTGTGCAGCGGCTTCGGGGGCTGGGGTCAAACGGGGTGCCGCCGTCGCCCCGGGAGTTCGTGAGTGGGGAGAGCGTGATGTACCTGGGGCGTCACTACCGACTGAAGGTTCACCCCAACACGCTGGGAGAGGCGAAGCTTCGCGGGGGGTGGCTCCACGTGCCGGCGCCGGCGGGGGAGGGGCAGCCGGATCATGTGCGAGCGGCTCTAGTGGAGTGGCTGCGGCGTCACGCCGCGGAGCGGTTGCCGGAACGCGTGGAGGCGTGGCGGTCGAAGGTTGGCGTCGCGATGCCCCGGGTGGTCATCGCGGACCAGCAGAAGCGCTGGGGGAGCTGCGACCGCAGCGGGACCATTCGGCTGAACTGGCGCATCATCCAGGCCCCGATGCGGTTGGTGGATTACGTGGTGGTCCACGAGTTGGTGCATCTGCGGCACCGAGGCCACGGGCGGGACTACTGGCAGGCCCTGGGTAGGATCATGCCGGACTATGAGCGCCGGCGCGAGGATCTGCGGAAGCTGGGGGGAGGATTGGCGTGGTAGGGTCTTCTGTTTGTGATAAGGTCGGTGACGCAGGGTTCGTCAGAACAACCAGAACCATTGGAAAGGAAACCCTATGTGTATCCCAAAAGAAAAAGCTCCGAGAGCTGCTCAAATATTCCTCAGCCGACCGTGCGTGACCTTGGTTCTTGTCGTTCTTTCCTCTCTGCCAATTTGGGCTCAGGCCACGGCTCAAGCCACTCTGATTACCAGTAACGTATTACACCGTACATTTCGCATAAAATGGGGGAATTGCACTGGCACGGCATTTGCTATGGACCGAGCGTCAAGGCAATATCTCATAACGGCACGGCATGTCGTAGATGGACTTGAATCAGGCAACCTTATCAAGGTCCTTTACAAAGAGGAATGGAAAGACTTGGCCGTGGACGTTGTCGGAATCGGCAAGGGTAAGGTCGATGTAGCAGTTCTTGCTTGTTGGATTCGGTTGTCTCCTCCACTTCAACTTGCCGCATCGGATTCAGGCCCCGTTTACGGTCAGTCTGTTTCCTTTCTCGGGTACCCATTCGGCTGGGATAGTGGAAGCGAGGAGATCAATCGCGGTATTCCGTTGCCATTTGTGAAAGCCGGTATCGTTAGCGCAATGGTTTTTGGGGATGTTTCCATGATTTTTTTGGATGCACACGTCAACAAGGGATTCAGTGGTGGGCCTGTGGTCTTTGTTCCAAATGGGCGACCAAGAAACGATTGAGTGTGGCAGGGATCATATCCGGTTACCCTGTCCCACGGTCGTCATGGCGTACAGTTGTTGATGGGGACGGTAAATCTCTCACTGATTCTACAGGTGAACCAATTGGTTATTTTAAAGAAAACCCGGGAATCGTCGTGGCGATTGGTATTCGGCACGCAGTGGAGATGATCGACGCGAATCCCATAGGATTTAAGTTGATGGCTGACAAAGATGACTCAGGACGGTGAAACTGAGAACTGAGATAGATGGTGTCCTGAGCGGACTAACATCATGAAGAACCGTTAGGCGGGGTTAGAGTAGATCTACGAATCGGGGAATTGAGCACATAGCTTCGCATAAAATCGTAAACCAGAATAGGAGACGATCATGCCGCGAGCTTTTGTGGTGAAAACATCTTAGGGTCCGAAGCGAAGACTACCTCCTCTATCCAAACCAGCCAGAAAGAGGGAACTTTTGTATCGCCCAGGTAACAGGGAAATACGATTATTCCAATGCGGAAGACGGTCTCGGAAGGATTTCCGGTCATTCAGACCCTGCGAGCTAATTACGCCGGAGCCGGTTGCCA
>CBDBIJ010000004.1:0-15633 GCA_965205655.1 Candidatus Latescibacterota bacterium | reverse complement strand
GGAGCCGCAACTCCTTGCGCCACGGCGTGGGCTTGATGAGGTAGCTGATTATGGCGATCAAGCATTTCATGTCCGCCGCCGGGCGAACGCGCATTTCAGGCTCCTCAGAATTCAGTCGCTCCGACATCTGATCGGCGTCGAGCTCGCGCAGCTGATCGACGAATTCCTCTTCGATGACCAGGTTGCCGATCTGCTCGGTGCCTCGTTGCACGATGTGCGAGTAGGGCGGAAGGCAGACGGAGATCATGCGGATCTCCTGATCCTTGCGGTCCATGATGTCGACGACGTCATGGAGCAGCTCGCTGTCGGCGATCAATTCCTCCACAGCTCGCGCCATCTGTTCGGCACGGCGCGAGTCGATGAGGATGTCCTTGTGGAAAATCAGAAACCGAAGCGCCTCGTCGCTACTCGAAGAGATTTGCTGCATCGCCTCGAAGGCCTCGAGGAAGCGGACGGCGTAGTCGACAGCTCCGCGAAGTTTGCGCTCGATCTCGTGTCTGGCCTCGCTGCTGAGCAGGGAGTTGCGCAGCCGGGCGCCTTCGGCTTCGTCGATGTCGCCGCTGGCGACGCGTCGATCGATCGATTTCAGCTCGCGGATCTTTTCCCCTTCCTCGGCGGTGATCAGGCCCTGCGTTACGTAGGAATTGACGCGATTGCCCGCCTTGTCCAGCTCGCGGCGTTCGATCTCTGCCCTGGCTCGACCCTGCTCGGCGACGCGCCCGCTCACTTCCGATTCGGAGACAGTTCCGTCTTTGAGTGCTTCCTGGGCATCTTCACTGACCGGTGGTGGAGGAGCCTCGGCAGCCCCGAGGGGTTCGGACGGGTCCCGCTTTTCGAGGGGCTCCTGGTGACCGGACACCACGTCGATGGCGCGACGGACGCAGGAGGTGGCATCGATCTTGTCCGGCGTGACGCGGACATCGCGGAGGAAGCCCATGACGCGATCCTGGGTCTTGAAGCGGGCGATCGTGCTCTCGCCTCTCGCCTCGATCTTGAGCACGTCCCAGTCGAGCTTGAAAACCCCCGGACTGAAACGCCCGCGTCACCCCGTTCATGACGCCGACAGCGACGTACTGGTCGGGATACTCCTTATTGAAGCTGTCGACGGCATCGCGAAAGATGTCGCGAAGGGCTGGGGAGAGATCGCTGCCGGTGACGGCGAGATAGTCGGTCTCCAGAGCAGCCTGGTAGTCACCCGTGGTTATAAGAGCGTCTCCGCGCTCGAGGCGTGCGGAGATCCGCTCCCACAGCTGGCTGTGCACCTCGGTGGGAAGGACGGAATAGGTGTCTGGCTGCGGGCTGCCGTTGCCGTTCGTCGACTCAGTCATCGCAGTGTGTGGAAGAGCAGTCAAAATCTATTATCAGCCTTCGCGCACGAGAGCGCAAGTAGGGGCAAAAGTGGTAGAAAACAGACAAAACCCGAACCCCTCGCCGGAGCCTGAAACGTGACAGCTAGCACAAGTTCGCACTATATATAATGATCTCGAATCGGACATCACAACGTGACCGGGGTCACGTCAGCGTCAGGCCCGCTGGGAAAAATCACCCACAAGGCATTCGCCCAACTATCCACACAAATTGCCCAACCATACATAATGGACGCCATCACTCTCGAAAACGTAGAGAAGCGATTCGGGGAAAAGGTCGCCGTCAACGGGCTGTCTCTGAGCGTGCCGGCCGGTTGTATCTACGGCTTTCTCGGTCCCAATGGCGCTGGCAAGACGACGACGCTCCGCATGATCCTCGGAATTTTCTCCGCGGATGAGGGCTCGGTCACCGTCCTCGGGCACAACGACCCTGCGTCGGTGAAAGAGCGCATCGGCTATCTGCCTGAGGAGCGCGGCCTCTACGACAAAATGAGGCTGGCGGATCTGCTGACCTATTTTGCCGAGCTCAAGGGTATTCCGCGGAGCGCTGCCAAGCGGAGATCCCTCCAGCTGCTGGATCAGTTCGGACTGGGCGACTGGAGCGACAAACGCTGTCAGTCCCTCTCGAAGGGGATGGCCCAGAAGGTCCAGATACTGGGAACACTCATCCACGAGCCGGAGCTCGTCATCCTCGACGAGCCCTTCTCCGGTTTGGATCCGGTCAACCGGGACGTGATGCGGGACACGATTCTGCAGCTCAAGAAGGACGGCAAAAGCGTCATTTTTTCCACCCACATCATGGAGCAGGCCGAACAGATCTGCGACTACGTCCTGCTCATCGACAACGGAGTCAAGGTGCTCGATGGCACCCTCTCGGAGGTAAAGTCCACCGGTGGACGGGCGATCAGACTCGACTACGATGGCGACGGATCGAAGCTGAGCGCGCTTCCGGGTATCAGCGGGATCAACGATGCCGGCAAGCAGGCCGAGTTGTTCCTGGAACAAGCGGCGGACGCACAACGAGTGCTGCGAGCCTTGATGGAGGCGGGAATCCGGGTGCGGCGATTCGACCTGACGGAGCTTTCGCTGCACGAGATTTTCATCCGTGTCGTGAACGGAAACGCACAGTGAACAAGGGTCTGCTCATCGCCCGCCACGAATACGTCGAGATGGTGCGCACGAAGACGTTCTGGCTCGGACTGCTGGCATTCCCCGTCATTCTCGTCCTCGCCATGGCCGTGCCGCTGCTGCTCGAAGGAGCCCGGGAGCCGCGGACCTACGCTGTCGTGGACGATTCGGGATTTCTACAAATCGAGGTGGCGAGACTGGTTTACGAGAGAGATTTGCGGGAGCTCGCGAGCACGGGGCGGCAGATGCGGAAGCGAGGAGGGCGGCAGTTCGAGCAGCTGCCCCCGATTCTGCGCCGTCTTACCGCGGCGTGGATGGAACTCGACGAGACGGGGAGAGGTCAATTCGTGGCGCAACTGGCAGGCAATGGCCGGTACTCAACAGAACACTCGTCGACGTCTTTCAGTGACCGCGCGGCCCAGTTCCTCGATGCATCGAAGCACGAGCTGAGACAATGGTGGGATTCGGTTGGCGTCGAGGAACTCGAAAGAATGGGATTCGAGCTGTCGCGGAGCGACTACTTGCCCATCGACTTGCCGAGCGGCGACGGAAAGGCAGAGGTCATTTCGAAACTGAACGGGATGCTCAACCGGGACGAGCTGTTCGCCTACTTCGTCATCGGCCCGGACCCGGTCGCGGGCTCAGAAGGCTGCAAGTACGTGTCGAACAATCTGACCGACCACGACCTCCCTGGCTGGTTCGAGGATCTGGCGAGCGAGGTGATCAGAAAGAAGCGCATACGCCGCGAGGAGATCGACCCCCAGGTCGCGAACTGGATTGAGAAGCGGTTGGAGTTCGAGGGCCGCAAGGTAGCCAGTACCGGAGTGGAGGAAGAAGTTGGTATGGAGGACAAGGCTCGGCAATGGGCCCCGGTCGTGTTCACCTACTTGCTCTGGTTTTCCATCTTCACGAGCGCGCAGATGTTGCTCACCAGTACGATCGAGGAGAAATCCGCCCGCATCATCGAAGTGCTGCTCTCCTCCGTGTCGCCCTTGCAGCTCATGATCGGGAAACTCGTCGGCGTTGCCGGCGCCGGATTGACCGTGGTGGCCTCCTGGGCTGTGTGGCTGGTGGCGGGCGTCCTCGTGCTTCCCGCCATGGCCGGGGCACGTGTGTTCGAGCTGGTCGGCAGCATCGTGGGCGATCCGTTTCTACTGCTCGCCTTCGTGGCGTACTTCGTTCTGGGATACCTGCTCTACGCCGCATTCCTGGTGGGTGTGGGGTCTGTGTGCAACAACCTCAAGGATGCGCAGAATCTCATGATGCCGGTCATGATACCGATGATCGTCGCCATCTCGTCGATGATTCCGATCGGGAAGGATCCGAACGGCCTTTTCGCCCAGATCATGTCATTCATCCCTCCATTCACACCATTCGTCATGATGAATCGGTCGGCGGGTCCACCGGCGATCTGGGAGTACGGGGTCACGACCGTCGTGCTGCTGGGTGCCATCTACCTGGCTGTGACCGGGGCGGCCAAGATCTTTCGCATCGGCATTCTGATGACCGGGAAACCGCCGCGAATACGGGAAGTGCTCAAGTGGCTGACAACGAGTGAGGCGGCGACGCCGGCCGGATCTCACGCCGTGACTGATGAGTAGTCACCACATCATCACAGTGGCAGTCCCAGCTGTTCGGGAGCGGCTGGGGGTGGCTCTACCGGCTCGATGCAGACAGGCTCGTCGCAGTCCGGCTTGTTGACCGCTTTCGAGACAGGGTAGGCGACCAGGTCGTCGCGCGGGTAGGGCTCGAGAGCGGATTCGAGCCGGCGCGGGTTTTCGATTTGTCGGTCGAGCCAGATCTCCTTCGCTTCCGCGCTGAGAATTGCGGGCATGCGGTTGTGGATGGTGGCCGCGAAGGCGTTGGGTTTGGTAGTGACGATGGCGACGCTGCGGAGGAGGGCCCCCCCGGGAGCCTCCCATTCCTCCCACAGACCCGCCATGGCAAACGGCTCCCGGCTCTCGAGACAAATGTAGGTGGGCAATCTGTCGGTACCCGCGCGGCGCCACTCAAAGTAGCCACTGGCCGGTACCAAGCAGCGTCGGAGGCGGACGGCCTCTCGGAAGGCGGGTTTTTCCGCGATCGTTTCGGCTCGGGCGTTTATCATCCGGTTGCCGATGGCCGCATCATCCGCCCATGACGGCACGAGTCCCCATTTGAATTCCTCAAGAGTGCGGCTCTCTCTCTGCACGATGGTGCAGACAGGCTGGGACGGAGCTATGTTGTAGCGCGGTGCCAGTTCGAGGGTCAACTGCTCGACGGTGAAGCGTTCGGCGATATCTTCGGTGGCGTGATGGAGGGTGAATCGACCGCACATGAAAGGCAGCGTTGGGTGCGAGAAAAACGTACTTCGGAGTCAGGAAACAGCATAACAAACATGTCGAACCGCATCCAGGAACACTCGAAGGATCGCAATAGATGGCCATTCTCGTAACGGGTGGATGCGGCTATATCGGCAGCGTCACGGTGGACTTGCTCCAAGCCGCGGGACGAGAGCCAGTAGTGGTCGACAATCTCGGCCGCGGACACCGGAGCGCGATCTCCCCGGAGGTGCAGCTCTACCAGGGTGACGTGGGAAACGCCGGCCTTCTGCGACAGATCGCTTCGGACCACGACCTGGAATCGTGCATCCATTTCGCCGCGCTGACGTATGTGGGCGAGTCGGTGGAGCGGCCACAGCTCTACTACCAGAACAACGTCGGCCAGGGAGTTACCCTGTTGCAGACGTTGATGGAGTGCGGGCTCCGACAATTCTTTTTTCGTCGAGCTGCGCCGTCTACGGTGAGCCGGAACGTCTGCCCCTGGGGGAGGAGCATCCTCGTCGCCCGGAGAATCCCTACGGTTGGGGCAAACTGTTCATGGAGCAGGTTCTCGACAGGTTCGCCGCGAATTATGCACTGCGTTTCATGGCTCTGCGCTACTTTAACGCCGCCGGCGCTTCGAGAGATCGCGGGGAGGATCACGATCCAGAGACGCACCTCATACCGATCGTCCTGGAGGCGGCGAGCGGCATCCGGCCGCACGTGACAATCTTCGGCGACGACTACCCGACGACGGACGGAACGGCAATGCGGGACTACGTGCACGTCGAGGATCTGGGTGCCGCCCATATGGCCGCCGTCGACCACCTCGCAAACGACGGCCCGGTCGAGTTCGTCAACATCGGCACCGGTCGCGGTCACTCCGTCCGGGAGGTCATCGACACGGTCTCAGAGGTGACGGGTCGCCCGATCGCGACCCTGACAGACAGGCGTCGATCGGGCGATGCATCGCAACTCGTGGCCAACAACGACAAAGCGCGACGGCTCCTGGGTTGGCAGCCGGCCCACTCAGACTTGAATGGGATCGTGGAGTCTGCCTGGCAGTGGCGGCGGGCCCACCCAGACGGCTATCGGGACTGAATGGCATGGTTGAGGTGTCGGTGGGGGAGCTCCTGGACCATCTGGGCTCATTCGTTTCGGGAAGCAAGCGCCGTAAAATCGATGCGGTGCTCGAGTCCCGTACGAGATTCCTGACGATCGCGCTGGAGGATGTCTACCAGTCACACAACGCCAGCGCGGTCCTGCGCTCGTGCGAGTGCTTCGGGCTGCAGGATGTTCACGTCGTAGAAAAGAGGAACCCGTTCACCGTCAATCAGGATGTGGCGATCGGCGCGAGCCAATGGCTGGACATCAAGAGGCACACAGATAGCGGTGGAGGAGCGATTCAGACGCTCTACGACAACCCTCCGCGCGCAGGGCTACCGCATCGTGGCGGCCACGCCTGGAGAGGGAGCTGTGGCGCTCGACGAGCTCAGCGTGGAGAGTCCACTGGCGGTGACACTGGGAACCGAAGAAGAGGGACTGTCGCCGGAGGCGCTCGAGGGCGCGGATGAGCGTCTGAGGATTCCGATGTTCGGTTTTACCCGGAGTTTCAACATCTCGGTGAGCGCGGCGCTCATCATCCGAGAATTGACGAGACGAATCAGAAGCTCGGCGGTGCGATGGCAATTGAGCGAGGCGGAGAGGCAAGACTTGAAGTTGAGATGGTACCGTCAGATAGTGCGGGGCAGCGCCGAGCTCGAGAAGAGGTACCCCGAAAAGCGAGATCGGCAGCCGTGAGCTCAGCGGGCCAGCCGTTCCTCTGTGCTATCAAGGATGACGGCGCGTTCCAGACTGTCGATGAGCGTCTGTGAGCGCACTCTCAGAATAGGTCCGCGCCGGATAAATCGCTTTATCCTTCCCTTCGCGTTCCTGAATGTTCCCTCCAACACCGGCCGATAGTCTCCCGAGAGAAGGGAGAGTCGGTCGCTCACATGGACGCCCTCCCTCTGTGTCGACAGGAAGGGCAGCCAGCGGCGAACGCGGGTCCCGATCTGTCCCAAGCGGAAAACGAGTTCGTCGTCCAACCGTCGCAGACTGACGGAGGCATTCACCGACGATGCGAGCGAGCTCGGAACGATCCGCGTCGTCACGGCGACCGCGCCCATCTCCGGGTAGATCGGCGTGCCTGCAGACTCCTCGCCGCCAGGTTCACCGCGGATCTCGAAAGACGCATACGGTCCCCAATGCGGCGGTAGCGCCCGGTTTGCCGCGAGTCCCTCCGAGAGGGCCGGCAGCGTCCGGCGGGCGAAGGCGTCGTCGTAGTCGAACATGATGAAGCCATCGGCACCCAGTTGCCGCGCCGACTCAACCTGCTGTATCACCTCATCGGCAGCCGGCATGCGCCAGGCACCGATGCCGATATAGAGGGGAATTCGCCCGTCGACCCAATTCACCTGCCGGCGCACAAGCTGCCGGAAGCGCTCGAGATCCCGGGTGTAATTCATCGGACAGACGAAGTCGAGGTAGCCCTCATCAATCCACTGGATCCAGTCCTGGCCAAGGCTGCGTCTCACCTGCGACCAATCGGAAAAAACAGCGGCCGAAACCCTGACGCCAGGACGAATGCTGCGCACTCTCAGGCTCACCGTCCTGACGAGCCTGCTGATCTGCTCCCGACGCCAATTCTGAAAAGGCCCGACGAGTCGGCCGGAGATCACGTCGTCGGGCCAGGAGGTGGGGTGATGACCGGTTTGCGCGGCGAACCGGATACGACAGCCGTCGTCATAGCAGTAGATGGACCCGGGATAGCGGATGTAGTCCAGATGGACACCGTCAAGATCGTAGCGGCGAACCAGGTTGGCTACGGCCTCGACTTCGCGAGCGAAATTATCCGGGTGAGACGGACAGAGCCAGGGGATCGAAGCCCTGTCAGCGCTCATCTGAAGGCGATTCTCGTCCCGCAGCCGCTCGAGGAGTGAATCGGGCGATCCCTCGAGATTGTAAATGCGCCTCCAAGCGTGGATTTCAATGCCGGTGTCACGAGCGGCTTCGAGAGCTGTGCGTAGGTGATCGGTCGACCGAGATTTGACGCGCGAGAGCTGTGCCGAGGTCTCCACCTTCACGACGACTGCATTGAAGCCGGCACCAGCCAGCTCTCTGCAAGCGCGTTTCCATCCGGAGCCACCGTTCATTCGTGGCGGATCGTTGACCCAGACACCGCGAAATTCCCCCGCCCGGCACATCTGCGAGCGGGCGTAGGCGGCGGCCAGCAGGTGGCGGTAGCGCAGGGCACTTTCCAGGGCGTTGCCGAAGCGGGCTGCCGCCCGATATTCCTCAGCGTCGCGTCGCGCCTCCGACGCCTGCCGCAGAAACTCGAGGGCCCTGCTGTCGTTTGCCGACCGGGTTGAGAGAGCATCAGATCCACCGCCAACCCGAGCGCCCGCAGCGAGGGCGCCGCGCACAGCCTGAGCCCAGACATCCGGGAAAAATTCAGCGAGCAGGGCGATGAAAAGACGCGCCGCTCCCTGCGGATCATCACCGAGATAGACGTGGGTTAGATGGGCGCCGCCAGGTCCCACCAGAAGCGCGGGAAAACCAGTGTCCCTGCCGGACGCATCATGCCAGTGGGCGGCAACCTGAACCGAATCGGCCGAAGGCGTGGCAAAGTGAACGTTCCAGGAATCCTGGAACACGGTTTCGGGAAGATGGGGAAGGACGTTTAGACTGCGGATCTGAGCGAACTGACCGTCGTAGTGGGCCGCCTCGAAGTCACCCTGGTCGATGCCCTGCAACTGTAGAAGTCGATCGGAGAGGAGGAAGAAGGTGAACAGCTTTCCCCCGGAAGCGCGGAAGGACTCGATCCACTGAACAGTGGCGTCATCGTCCGAGGCGTCGTACGAAATGAAGAGGGCGTCGAGAGAGTCGGGGGATACGGTGGCGAGCGATCCAGAGGCGATGCGCTCGTAAGGCAGCCTCACGAGATCGAGCGCAGCCGCAACCGGCGGCATGAAAGAATCTCCGTACAAGCCGATCCGGGCAGCGGTGCCGCTGCCGGCCATAGCGGCTACGAGAGCCAGCGCGAAGGCGAACGTCGATCCAAATGTGGAATGCAAGAGATGAGCTACTTCAAGGCGAATGGGGAGTCGACTTGATGGCGCGGATCAATGGTCTTAGCGTCTTAAGTATACGCCGAAAATTCCGGGAGATCACGCGCTTGTGAATGCACGCGACAACGCACGAGAGCACTGGTGATCGCGCCTCGGCTTTGTGATGGCTGCCGCCGGCTCGGCCGTGGGATTGGGGAACCTGTGGAAGTTCCCATACATCACGTTCGACAATCAGGGCGGCTCCTTCGTCCTCGTCTATATAGTCTGTATCGCAGTGGTCGGTCTACCGATTATGGTGACGAAAGGGCGGCACGCCCCTCAACTGGTTCGACTCCTTCGACTATCTGGCGAGCAACTGGCTACTGCCGCTGGGCGGCCTGGCGATCGCCGTGTTCGCCGGCTGGGCCCTGACGCGTTCCGAATCAGAGGAGGAGTACGGTGCAGGAGCGCCGGCGGGTCGTGGCGACTACGACCTGTGGCGGGTGCTGACTCGCTACGTGTCGCCAATCCTGGTGGCAACCGTGCTGCTGTACAAGGTGGGAGTCTTCGGTTGAGGCGATGCTGTCCACTACCCGATCGTGACGATGTGTCCGTGAACGATGAGCGGACTGCCGTGCCACTGGATGAGAGGCTCTTCCACCTGCCACGCCATCTCGACACCTCCGAGATCGCGCACGCATTTCGCCGCCAGAGATCTGAAGGCGAGCCTGCCCGGGTCTGACAGCGCGATCTTTCCAACTCCCGCTGCGAGGGCACGCTGCAGCAAGCTGAACAACGGCTCGATCATGGCGGCGCGAAAGCAGATGTCGGCGCCGATGATGAGATCCTGTCGCCGCAGCAACTCGCCAGGGACTTCGTCGAAGCCGGCGGTGAGGGTGCGGATATTTACATTGTTGTGACGGGCGTGGAGCCGCAAAAAGGGGAACACCTCCTCGTCGACATCGACAGCCGTCACCTCGGCGCCACAGACGCTCGCACAATAGATGGAGGAGAGGCCCCAGCCGCATCCCGCTTCGAGGATTCGCGAGTCCGGCTTCGGCGGCTCTCTCTCCAAATAGGAGAGGAGAAGCCAGGTGGCATTCCACAGTTTGTGTCCCTGGTAGCTCGGATTGTGGCTGGATCGAAGGGAGCGCAGATCGGGATGGGACGGTCGCAGGACCCGCACTCCGAACGCTTGACGCTCGTACTGGCTTGAGTCAGTTTTGCGCTGTGTCGATGCCACAGACTGAAGACCGGGTATCCAGGGCTTAGGAGAGTTGTCCCAACGATAGGAGAAGGCGCATCCCCGCTCAAGGGAGCGCCGTTGGCAATGGCTGAGCTCCCACTCACACGAGTCATAGAGAGTCTGCCATCGCTCGTGCCATTCGTCGGTCCCGAGGCGATTGAGCGCAGCAGGGGGCGGCAGTTCGCTATCCGGGTGGGTGCCAACGAGAGCGCCTTCGGCATTTCGCAGCGGGCGCGCGAGGCGATGTGCCGAACGGTGGAAGAGGTTTCCTAGTACAACGATCCCGACAATTACGATCTTCGCACCGCTTTGGCCCGGCATCACGATGTCGGCCTGGACGAAATCTGTATCAGCGCTGGCATCGACGATTTGCTCGGTCTCGTGGTGCGAATTGCGGTGGAGCCCGGTGAGCCGGTTGTCAGCTGCCACGGCTCCTATCCGACTTTCGCCTACCATGTTCAGAGATTCGGCGGCCGACAGGAGCAGGTGCCCTACCGGGACGACAGGTCAGATCTTCAGGCGCTGGCGGCCAAGGTTCGCGAGACGCGAGCTCACCTTGTGTACGTTGCCAACCCCGACAACCCGATGGGGACATGGCATTCATCCGGGGCGCTCAGAGAGTTTATGGACGGGCTGCCATCAGATTGCATCGCCATCATAGACGAGGCCTATATTGAATTCGCCCCGCACGAGGCGGTGTGGGATACGGACACCGCCAACGAGCGCCTCATACGGATGAGGACGTTCTCCAAGGCGCACGGCATGGCCGGGGCGCGGGTCGGGTACGCACTCGCACACCGCGAACTGGTGGCGGTGCTCGAGAAGGTGCGCAATCACTTCGGCGTCAACAGAATCGCCCAGGCAGGTGCCCTGGCATCGCTGGCGGACACGGCGTTCGTGAAGAAAGTGGTGCAGTCGGTGAAAGAAGGCCGCGGGGCATACGAAAGCCTGGCCTGCGAGCTCGGCCTCGGCGCGGTGCCGTCGGCGACGAATTTCGTCTGCATCGACCTGGGGTCCGGGGAGCGGGCTCGAGCGGTACAGCAGGCACTGCTCGAGCGAGACGTGTTCGTGCGCATGCCTTCGGTTTCCCCTCAAGATCGATGTGTCCGCGTCACGGTCGGCACGCCCGAGCAGCGAGCGAGGTTCGCACAGGTATTCCGTGAGGCGGTGGCGGGCGTGCGCCCGCGCGCGACATGAAAGTGCTCGTCTCCGGATCGAGGGGTCTCATCGGCTCAGCTCTCACGACGGTGCTGACGACACGGCGACATCGGGTGGTGCGCCTCGTGCGGTCGCCGCAGCGGGCGGGAGACGAAGCGGTATTCTGGGATCCGGTGGCCGGCACACTTGCCCGCGAGGAGATCGAGGGGATGGAGGCCGTCGTTCATCTGGCTGGCGAGAACATCGCCTCGTCGCGCTGGACGGAGTCTCAAAAGGAGCGTATCCGGGCGAGCCGCGTGGATGGGACTCGATTGCTGAGCGAGACACTGGCGCAGTTGCAAGAGCCGCCTCAGGTGATGGTCTGTGCATCCGCTATCGGTTTCTACGGCGATCGCGGCGACGAGATCATGACTGAGCGCAGCGAAGCGGGCCAAGGATTTCTGGCGCAGGTAGTACGGGAATGGGAGTCGGCCACCGCGGCGGCTCGCGACAAGGGGATCAGAGTGATCAACCTGCGCCTGGGCGTCGTCATGAGCCCGGTGGGAGGCGCGCTTTCGAGAATGCTCCTGGCCTTTCGGCTCGGCCTCGGCGGGAGAGTCGGAAACGGCAAACAGTACATGAGCTGGACTTCTCTGGAGGATGCGGTCGAGATCATCTGCTTCGCCATGAACACGGACTCACTCGAGGGGCCGGTGAACGCCGTCTCGCCGAATCCGGTGACAAGCAGAGAGTTCACCAAGACTCTCGGCCGCTTTTTGATGCGACCCACTCTGTGCCGGATGCCGGCGTGGCTGGTCAGAATCTCCATGGGTGAGATGGGAGAGGAGCTCCTGCTCTCGAGCACACGCGTCGAGCCGCGCAAGCTGCTCGATGCGGGTTACCCCTTTCAGCACGAGACGCTGACCGCCGCCTTCGAACACATGCTCTGACGATCGAAGGATACCCGCATGCGTGTCAGCTATACACCGGGCTACTACGTCGAACTCCCCCCCGATCATCCATTTCCGATGGCAAAGTTTCCGGTTTTCAAGCAGATCCTCGAAACGGAGGGCCTGATTGGGAAAGCGGACATCGCGGAGCCGGATGAGGCGTCCTGGGCAGACCTCGAACTCGTCCACATAACCCAGTACCTTCGTCAGCTCGAAGGTGGGTCGCTCGGGCGTGCGGCGGAGAGGAAGATGGGGCTGCCCTGGTCGGCGGCTCTCGTGCGACGCTCGAGGCTGGCCGTTCAGGGCACGATCAACGCCTCGCGCCTGGCCCTCGAAGACGGTATCGCCGCCAATCTCGCCGGCGGCACCCACCACGCGTTCCCCGATCACGGGGAAGGATTCTGCGTCCTCAACGACGTGGCGGTGGCCATTCGCCTAATGCTCCGAGAGGGCCGAATAAACCGGGCACTCGTGATCGATCTCGACGTGCATCAGGGAAACGGAACAGCGGTGGCGTTCAAAAAGGACGAGACGACCTACACATTCTCGATGCACGGCGCGAGCAACTATCCATTCGAGAAGGAGAGCTCATCGCTCGATGTGCCGCTAGCAGACGGCATCGACGACGACGGCTACATGCAGGAGTTAGAGACTCACCTACCGGTCGCCCTGGATCGTTCGCGACCGCAGGTCGTGCTGTATCTGGCGGGGGTTGATTTGGTGTCGGGTGATCGCTACGGCCGTTTGGCGTTGACGCGCGAGGGGGTTCACCGGCGCGACCGATTCGTCCTCGCGGCGGTCAGGTCTGCGGGGACGCCGCTGGCGCTGCTGATGTCGGGTGGCTACGCGGCGACGCCGGAAGAGACGGCTGACCTGCACGCTATCGTGCATCGAGAAGCCAGTCATGTCTACGGGGATATCACATGAGTGACCAAATAGGTAGCGCCTCGAAGGATACAGATCCACTGTGGGCGGCGCTGTGTGAAAGCCAGCGGCTCGATCTCATCGGCCAGGTCACCGGCAGCATTGCTCACGATATCAACAATGCATTGAGTGTGCTGAGCGGAACGACCGAGCTGCTGCTGGAAAAGCTTGCTGCGGAGGTGAAGACGCCCGCCAACGGGCAAGAGATAAGTCAGTTTGCAGAAACGATACAGAAGGATGTTCAGATCATTATGAATTGGTCGGACACGACCGTTCGAGTATCGCAACGGCTGATGGAGTTCTCCCAGAGGCTGCGGGCGTCCGACGACGAGATCGATGTAAACGTCGTCGTCACGGAGGCCGTCGAGTTAATCCGGGACAGGTGCGAGCGCGAGAGTATCATACTCCTCGAGGATCTAGACCGCAGCATTCCGGCGACGAAGGGAAACGGCGGCCAGGTTCTTCAGGTGATCCTGAACCTGATTCAGAACGGACGAGAGGCGATCGGAGCGCGCGGGGGCGACGGTGGATCGATTCGCGTCGGGACAAGCTGCAGTGAGAATCGACTTCGCATCGAGGTCGAGGATGATGGGGTCGGTATCCCCGACGATCTCCGGGAGAGCGTGTTCGACCCGGCCCATACGACGAAAGAAGGTGTTGCCGGCGCTGGTCTGGGTCTGGCCGTCTGCAGAATGATCGCCCGCGGCCATGGCGGGGAGCTGAATGTTGATGGGTGCGACACCGGAGCCAGATTGCTGCTGGAGCTGCCGGTAAAGACCAGCTGAGCTGTATGCAAACCGCCGCTACTGCATCCCCTCAGGGAGCGGTATGCGCCACGGCACGATCGCGGCAAGCGACAACAACAGGATCGTGTAGAGTATCGCAGCACCAAACGTCTTGAGCTGAATTCGACCGGCCCTTTGACGCAGCTCTTCGGCGAGTTCGGGATCGTCGATCATCTCCGTTCCCCGCTCGCCACTGCGCCCACCTTTCGCCGCCAGAAATACGCAGATCTTTTCGTGGGCCTGAAAGAAAAACAGGGTGCACAGCCACGCCGGCACGAACACGGCGAGCTTCAAAGGCAGCGGCGCCTCCGCCACCGTGACGATCGCGGTCAGGCCGGGAGCGAAGAAGAAGAACAGCACCGCAAAAAACATGCGGAAGCGCTGGCCGTCATCGTCGATGTTCGACAGTCGCGGTTCCGGCCGATCAGCCACTGTCCGCCTCCAATGCCGTCGCCTTCGTCACGATCATAAGCTATAGCGCGCCCAGTCCCGGATGGCTATGGCCGTCTCCTCCGGGTATTCGAGGTGAGGCGCGTGGCCGCATTCATCGAAGACATGGAGCTTCGACCCCTGAATATCCGTTTCGAACAAGAGGGCGGACAGGGGTGGAATGATGCGGTCTTCCCTTCCCCAGATGATGAGGGTGGGACAGGTGATCTCCCGGTAGCGCCCGCGAAAGGTGCCCAGGTCGGGCGGCACCACATTCCTGGCTGCCCATCTGTAGGCGCTGGCCGTCCCGTTCAGACAGAGCACCTCGAGGGCCGCCGCCTCCAACTCCGCTGGGATCTTTTTCGGATCGAAAAAAACCTGGCGAAACGTCGATCGGACAATGGCCGACAGAATGCCGAGCTCGCGGGCCGCCCGTCGCAGGAGTCGATTCGCGAGTAAGCCAGCCGGCCAGCTGCCGGCGAGTTGGATGTATCCCGGGAGCAGCTGCGGATAGCCAGCGGCGCCGATGAGCACGAGGCCGCGGATGGTAGGCCCCCTGGTCCATTCCTCGAGTAAGAGCTTGAGAGCAATGCCGCCGCCGAGCGAGCTTCCGACCAGGATCAGGTTGTCCAGGCTCAGAGCGGCGATGAATCTCCTGACGAAAGCAGCCACCATGGAGACCGAGTAGCGCTCGTCCACCGGCTCGCCGTCGAACCGGGGCTTGCTGCTATAGCCGGAGCCGACCAGGTCTGGAGCGATCGAGCGAAACCGGGCGTCAAAGTGCGGCATCACATACTGCCACGTCGCCTTGTGGTCGAACAATCCGTGTAGTAGAAGAATGGTGTACTCCGCACTGTCACCGGCGGTGTCGACATAGGCCATCTCGATGGGATGGCCCGCGTCGGTGCCGACGGTGATCGAATCGCCTCCCTTAGCTCCGGTCAATTCCCTCCAGGCCCTGAAGTACAAAATCTATGCGGGTCAGTTCGTCCTCGGTGAAGTCGACGCCGGCAGCGCCGAGGTGTTCCTCGATCTGGTCCGGACTCTTGGCACCCACGAGGGCGCAGGTGACCGCCTCCTGCCGCAGCACCCAGGCGATGGCGAGCTGGACGATGCTCAGTCCCTTGTCGCCGGCGAGCTCCTGCAGGCGGTCTGTGACTTCGACGTAACGCTCGAACATCTCACCCTGGAAAGAGTCAAAGGTGCGGCGCTCGTCACCTTCGGCAAACAGATGACCAGGGCGATAGCGGCCGGTGAGCAAACCCTTGCCGAGGGGGCT
>CBDBIJ010000003.1:0-10939 GCA_965205655.1 Candidatus Latescibacterota bacterium | reverse complement strand
CCCGCGGCTCCTCGGCCTCCCTGGGCGACACTCACCCCCGGGTGGCGATCTTGCGGGAGCAGGGGATCAACGGCCACGTGGAGATGGCCGCCGCCTTCGACGCCGCCGGTTTCGAAGCCGTGGATCTCACCATGACTGACCTCATAGCCGGCCGCACCGGATTGAGCCGCTTCCAGGGACTGGCCGCGTGTGGCGGCTTCAGTTACGGCGACGTGCTCGGAGCAGGCGCCGGTTGGGCTCGGACGATCCTTTTCGACGATTCGCTGCGAGAACAGTTTGCCGCTTTCTTCGAACGACCCGACAGCTTCGCCCTCGGCGTCTGCAACGGTTGCCAGATGCTTTCGCTCTTGCGGGAGCTCATCCCCGGCACAGATGGCTGGCCTCGCTTTGTGCGGAATAGATCGGAACAGTTCGAGGCCCGCCTCGTCACGGTGGAAATCCTCGAGAGCTCCTCGGTGCTGTTTTCGGGCATGGCGGGTTCCCGCCTGCCCATCGCCGTCGCTCACGGCGAGGGTCGAGCCGTGTTCGCCGACGAGGGTGACCTGAAAGCGCTGGGTGAAAACGGACAGATCAGCGCCCGCTACGTCGACAACCACGGACGTGTGACCGAACGCTACCCCCTCAATCCGAATGGCTCGCCGGGAGGGGTCACTGCGCTTGCCAGCGCCGACGGCCGCGTCACCGTCATGATGCCCCATCCCGAGCGCGTCTTCCGCAACGTGCAGCTCTCGTGGCGCCCCGACGATTGGAGCTCGGACGAGTTCAGCCCCTGGCTGCAGCTGTTCGACAACGCCCACAGATTCAGTCGGGAGGCCTAGGGAACTTCCAGCCTATGCCGCTCCGCTTCTTGCGCCGGTTGCGCCCGGCGCCGTCCGGGATCCATCCGGACTTTCGCGAACTACCGCTGAAGCAGCTCATGATGGTGGCCTACCGATCGGAGTGTTGTCTCCAGCGGCCGGTGTTGCCCGCCGGCTACAGCATGCGCACCTACCGACCCGGAGACGAAGAGAGCTGGATCGACCTCATCCACGGAGCAGGGTTCGGCAAGTGGACCAGGCGACACTACGACGAATTCATGGACGAGCCGGAGCGCAAGAAGGGATCGCATCTCGTCGAGCGTGACGGTGAGCTTGTGGCCGCTACGTTTGCGTCTCGCTATCGCCTCGAGCCGCGCCTAGGCGCTATCGATTTCGTCGTCTGCTTGCCAGAGTTTCGGGGTCGCCGACTGGGCAAGCTGACGACGGTGGCGGTCATGGAGTATCTCTTCGAGAATGACTACGAATCCGTTGTCTTGTACACCGACGACGATCGGTGGCCGGCTATCAAGATCTATTTCGAGATCGGATTTCGGCCTGTCATCAACCGTATAGATATGGCGGCGCGATGGCGGGGCGTGCGCTCGCAACTCGGACAATGAGGCGCGCGTCATGACCGAACCGATCCGCTGGGGCATTCTCGGGACCGGAAAGATCGCCCACGTTGTTGCCGCCGCGCTCGCGGCACTGCCTGATGCCCGGCTTGCCGCCGTCGGTTCGCGCGCCGCCGACTCGGCCGACGCATTCGCCGATGAATTCGACATTCCTCACCGCCATGCCTCCTACGAGGCCTTGGCCGACGATGCCGATGTCGATGTCGTCTACGTAGCTACCCCGCATCCTTTTCACAGAGATAATTCGATCCTTTGCCTCGAGGCCGGCAAGGCGGTGTTGTGCGAGAAGCCCTTCACGATCAACGCAGCGGAAGCCGACGAGCTCATTGCGGTGGCGCACCGCGAGAGCATCTTCCTCATGGAGGCGATGTGGATGCGTTTCCTGCCCATTGTTGCTCAGGTGAGATATTGGCTCGCCGAGGGAGCTGTCGGCGATGTCCGGATGGTCAAAGCAGACATCGGTTTCCGGGCAAGTTTTGATCCGCAATGTCGTCTCTTCGATCTCGAGCTCGGCGGCGGCTCGCTTCTCGACATCGGCATCTATCCGCTCTCCTTCGTTTGCATGGTGTTGGGCGCCCACCCCGATCGGATCGAAGCCATGGCCACGATGGGATCATCCGGCGTCGACGAGCAGTTCGCCGCCATCCTCGGCTACGGCGATGGCCGACTCGGCATCATCACCGGTGATATTCGCGCCGCCACACTCCAGGAGACGTGCATCATCGGCACGGAGGGAACCATCGTCATCCACCCGCCGTACATCTCCTGCACGACAGCCACACTCCAGGCGGGCGGCCGCGAGGAGCGACTGGAGCTCAGGACTGACGGCACGGGCTACGGTTACCAGGGGAACGAGGTGATGACGTGCATGCGCGAAGGCAAGCTCGAAAGCGATATCATGCCCCTCGACGAGAGCCGCGCCATCATGGGAATCATGGACCGCCTCCGCCAACACTGGGGTCTGAAGTACCCGATGGAATAGAGCGCGACCCGAAATGCAATTCGGAAACGTAAGGGGAATCGATAAGCCGATCTCGCGGCTCGCGCTGGGTACGATCATGCTGCGAGAGGATGAACCGGAGGAGGGATTTGAGCTACTCGATGCCGCCGTCGCGGCTGGGATCAACTGCTTCGATACGGGTGCCAGCTACGCTGGTGGGTCGCCGGATCGTGCTCTCGGCCAGTGGTTCGAGGCGCGCGGTAACCGGGAGGATGTCGTCGTCATAGGTAAAGGTGGGCACCGCAACGCCGACAGGGACAGGGTGACGCCTTTCGACATAACCGCCGATCTGTTCGATTCTCTGGCGCGGCACCGCAGCGACTACATCGATCTGTATCTACTGCACCGCGACAATGTCGGCGTCGAGGTCGGCCCGATCGTCGATACCCTCAACGAGCACCTTGCCGCCAACCGCGTTCGCGCCGTGGGCGGCTCCAACTGGACTTCCGATCGCATCGAGGAGGCCAACGAGTACGCTGACAAACACGGCCTTTCTCCATTCGCCGCAAGCAGTCCGAACGTGAGCCTGGCCGTGCGCTTCGAGGAGCCCTGGCGCGGGTGTCTGACGATTACCGGCGACGAGCGGGCGGCGGAACGCGACTGGTACAAGCGCACCCGCATGCCGCTCTTCAGCTGGTCAAGTCTGTCCGGCGGTTTTCTGTCCGGGCTGATCAGACGCGACAACTATCAGAGTATGCAAGAGGCGATGCCGGTGGCCGTCACCGCCTACTGTCGCGAGCCGAACTTCCAGCGTCTCGACCGCGCCACCGAGCTCGCGAATGAGAAGGGCGTCGCGGTGGCGCAGATCGCCGTGGCGTGGATCCTGCGCCAGCCCTACGAGATCTTCGCCCTCATCGGCCCCCGCACGACCGAGGAACTCCGCAGCAACGTGAGAGCCCTTGAAATCGAGCTCACCGATGCGGAGGCGGACTGGCTGAACCTCGAAAGGAAAGAGCGGTAACGAGCCACCGCCTTTTCCTGCATCACCGGCCGCAGTATCGGCACACGATATCGTAGATCACCCTCGTGGCGAATACAAGATTTTCGACCGATATACGCTCGTCGTGGCCGTGGATGAGATTCATCTCCTCTTCCCCCGGCGCCTGGCGGTAGGGTGTGAACCCGTACACCCTCGTCTGCGGCCGGCGCGGAATGATGTGTTTGGCGTCGGTTCCTCCCGTCGTCATGGACGGGACCACCGGTGCCTCGTCATCGTACTTGCCCATCACCTCCACGATGGTATCGAAGAGAGCCCCGTCTGCGGCCATTTCGAGCGGCTCGGTCAGTTGGTCGATGGCGATGTCGACATCGTTGCCGATGTGAGCGCGCAACTCTTCGCAGAATGAGTCCGCGCTCTGGCCGGGAGCGAGTCGCCCGTCGACGAAGGCAGTCGCCTCGCCTGGGATTACATTGATCTTCGAACCGGCCTGCAGCATGGTGATGGCAGCCGTGTTCCCCATGAGCGCCCGCAACTCCCTCTTGAACTCACCGTTCAGTGGCAGCGTCGCCAGGGCATCGTCACACAGCTCCGGGTCGAGCAGATCTCGCAGGCCCGCTGCCAGCTCTGGAGGTTGCCTGGCGGCAATCCCCTCGATAAAGGCGCGCATCGTCGCGGAAGGATGAGGGGGCAACAGGACACCGTCGAGGGACGCCACTGCACGGCTTATTTTGTGCACTGCGCTGCCGCCGCGCGGCCGCGACCCATGTCCGGGCTCGCCGCTGGCGATGATGCGCCCACGGCAGATTCCCTTCTGGGCGACCTGGCAGGTGTAGTAGCGCTGCTCGCCCACTTGAAAGTCCTGCCCTCCTGCCTCCGTCAGCACCACCGGTGCGTCGATCTGCTCCGGGTGGTTGTCGAGCAGCCAGCCGATGCCGTGGTTTCCCTTCCCCGCTTCTTCGTCCGCCGTGGCCGCGAAGATGATGTCGCCTCTCGTGGCCACGCCCTCCCGCTTCAACAGCAGAAACACCATCAGCTCAGCCGCCACCATGTTCTTCATATCGAGCGCGCCTCGCCCCCACACGTAGCCATCGTGCAGCTCGCCACCGAAGGGCGGCCGGCTCCATTTCTCCTCCTCAACCGCCACCACGTCCGTGTGTCCGAGCAACAGGAACGGTGGCATTTCTCCACTGCCACTCAGTCGCGCCGTCACGTTTCCGCGCCCTTCCTCCGACTCGCTGACAACCGGATCGAAGCCCTCGACCTTCAGCACCTCCTCTAGGTATCGCGCCGCCTCGATCTCCCTGCCGGGCGGATTTGTCGTGTCGAGGCGAATCAGGCCTTGCAGATAACCAGTTACCTCGCTACTCACCGAATCCCAATCGATCAACGCTTCCTCCTCGATGCTGGCAGCGTACCCGCCGCTGCCTGGTGTGCCAGTCTCGCCGGTTCCGGGAGCCGGAACCCGCGTCCGCAGGCGAGCACGTACTCGATCGCCTGGGTGAGCAAGCCGAGATGGCAGGCGATGCCGAAGCGCCGCGGATGAGCCAAGCCATGCCCGTCCGCGAGAATGAGGCCGGGATTGCTCCTGAGCTTTCGCAATGCCGCCGCGACGACAGGGCCCTCCCGGAAGGAGAGCAGACCGGGAACGTACGGGAAGTTCAGCGACAGTGTACGTCCTCGACACTCGTTCCTGCAACCGTTAGCTTTCGTCAGATGACGGCGCTCACGGCGGTACTGCTTTCCCTCTTTTTTCTGCAGTCGTGTTCCTCTTCGGACCCGGCAAATGGCGGTTCCAAAGAGCCTGGCTCGTCGCCAGCGACTGGAACGCCTGGCGACAGCGGAATACCGCGCTATTCCTTTTCCATCGTCGACACCTATCCACACGACTCCGAAGCCTTCACTCAGGGTCTCGCCTACGAGGACGGATTCCTGTACGAAGGCACTGGCCTGAAAGGCCGCTCCAGTCTTCGACGAGTCGACCTCAAGACTGGCAGGGTTTTGCAGAGGCACATCCTGGACAATGAAATCTTCGGTGAGGGCATCGCCCTCTTCGAAGAGCGTATCTTTCAGCTCACATTCGAATCCAGAATCGGCTTCATCTACGACAAGACTGACTTTGCCCGCGTAGGCGACTTCTCTTACCCGACGGACGGCTGGGGACTCACCCACGATGGTGCCCACCTCATCATGAGCGACGGTACGGCGACGCTCTACCTTCGAGATCCACAGAGCTTCGAGGAGCTCGGCCGCATCGAAGTGACCGAGAGCGGCAGGCCCTTGCAAAACCTCAACGAGCTCGAGTATGTACAGGGTGAGGTGTATGCCAACGTGTTTACGACCGACCTCATAGCCAGGATATCGCCTCAATCAGGAAAGGTCGCCGGCTGGATCGACCTGCGCGGCCTGTTGCCCGAGGAAGATCAGAGAGCAAGCCAGGTCCTGAACGGCATCGCCTACGATCCGGCGAACGACCGGCTCTTCGTCACCGGTAAGCTGTGGCCATGGTTATACCAGATAAAACTCGTCGATCAGAGCTAAACACTTGGGAGCTCGAAAGAATGGCTGAAGCATCTCCACTCAACGTCGCCGTGCTGACGGTATCCGACACCCGCACGGAGGAGACGGACAAGTCCGGCAACCTCCTCGTCGAGCGCCTACAGCAAGCCGGACACAAGCTCTGCGAGAAGAAGATCCTGCCCGACAATATCTACGTCCTTCGCGCTGCCGTGGCTCAGTGGATAGCGGATGACTGCGTCGACGTCGTCGTCACCACCGGCGGTACCGGACTCACCGGGCGGGACGGCACTCCGGAAGCGGTGGCGCCGTTGCTCGACAAGGAAATCGAGGGGTTCGGCGAGCTCTTCCGGGTGCTCTCATACGAGGAGATCGGCCCGTCTACGATTCAGTCCCGCGCCATCGCCGGCGTCGCCAACGGCACTTACGTTTTCTGCCTGCCAGGATCCAGCGGCGCCTGCGCCACCGGCTGGGACAAGCTCATCGGCGACCAGTTGGACAGCCGCACGCAGCCCTGCAACCTCGTCGACCTCATGCCCCGACTCACCGAATCCTGATCGGAGACTGACCTGTGGCTACGATGAAACCCCGCGTCCTCCTCACGGGCGCCGCCGGAAGAGTCGGCACCGCGCTGTGGCAAGGCTGGGAGCAGAAAGGCAAATACGACCTGACGCTCACCGACGTAAACCCGATCGAAGGTGCCGACTCGAGAGTGGAGATAGGCGACATCAGTGATTTCGATTTCATTCAGAAGATTTGTCAGGACCAGGACGTCCTCGTTTCTCTCGCCTACATTGGGGCCCACACCGTCGGTGAACGTCCCGACGGGCTCACTGATATCGGGCTAAGCATGCTGCTATTCGAAAATGCGGTCAGGGCGGGAGTCAAAAAGATTGTCTATGCAAGTTCGAATCACGCCAGCGGCTGGAACGAACGGCAGGACCCGCAGGTGAAGCACCACCCCGACCACATCCGCCCGGACGGCTGGTACGGTGCCATGAAGGCGATGGCCGAAGCCGCCGGACGCTGGCTCGTGAACGGCCACGATATCCACTTCATCTCCATCCGCATCGGCAACTGTAACGGTATGTCCGAGGCGGAAAGCATCCGCGCCTGCAGTTACCGACTGTCGCCAGCCGACGCCGCCAACCTCTTCGGCTGCGCCGTCGATTATGACGGGCCCGAGAGATTCCTCATCACCTACGGTGCCTCGGACAATGTCTACGGAGAGCACGACGGTCTCCTCGACCTCACCTCCGCCAAGGAGGTGCTCGGCTACAAACCAATCCACAACATGATGAAGTACCGCGACCAGTTCGAGAGTTAGGCAGAGGGCCCGTCGTCAGCATGGTCGACGGTAGACCCGGTGCCGGCGGACCCTTGGACCTATGACACGTCTGTGCTCCATCCTAATCCTCGCCATCGCACCCTGGACATCCGCACCCGCTTCCGAGAGCGATGTCCTGCTCGGCGTGCGCTGGAGCAGCGAGTCCGAGATTCGCCAGCTCGCCTCGGCGGACGCCGTCTTCCGCTACGTCGCCCCCGGCATCGCACTGCTTCGAGGCGACCACCAATCTTCGCAGTTGCTCGAGAGCGCGGGTCTCGAGGTCCATCTGATCGACTCGCTCCCACCGGGCGAATCCTACTTTATCACCGATCACCTTCACCTGCCACTGCCCGCTGAGGTCACACTGCTCTACGAGCATGTGACCGGCTGGGCACTCATCCGTTTTCCCGATGCCAGCTTCGACAAAATTCAGAACGCCATCTTCTTCCTGTGGCCGCTTCCAGCCGAATACGATAGTCGCGGGCTGTTCAACCCTATCGCCGCCAAGCCACTCGCCCGCGACCCGTCGCCCGCGGTCGTCGACCTCATCTCTCAGGTCGATCCCGACAGTCTGCGACGACACGTTGAACGACTCGCACTGCTCGACCCCGACCTCGGAAGCGTTACCGGAAACGTCCGCACCCGCTTCGCCTTCCGGCCGGAGACCTTCGAGTCGACGCAGTACATTCGGGACGAGCTGACACGGTTTCTCGGCGACGGCGCCGTGACCCTGCAGGAATTCCCCGGCAGGCCGAATAAGGTCCCTTCCAGGGTCGGCGACTTCGACCCGAACGAGGACGCCATCTCAATGTACAACGTCATTGGCGAGTTGACAGGAACTGATGAGGACGCCGGCTACTACATCATTTGCGCCCACTACGACGCCATCGGCACGCGCAGCCGGGGCGGCTGGGACTGGCGCACGGACGTGGCGCCCGGGGCCGATGACAACGCCACGGGGGTGGCGGTCGTACTCGAAAGCGCTCGCCTGCTGTCTACTCGTGAGTTCCCATGGTCAATTCGATTCATCGCCTGGTCCGGCGAAGAGCTGGGGCTGTGGGGCAGCCAGTACTACGCCGATATTGCGCGCCTCGAAGAGCATCGCATTCTCGGTGTCCTCAATTTCGACATGGTCGGTTTCAACGATCTCCAGGACCGCATCGAGCTGGTGACGAACCCCGCCTCCGAGTGGCTCGTGCGGCTCCTCGACGACACGAATGCCCGCTACGGCATCGGCGTCCAGGTTGATGTTCTCAAAGATCGCAGCGCCGGCCTCAGCGACCACGACCCGTTCTGGGTTCGCGGCTTTGACGCCATTCTCGGCATCGAGAACTATCTCCCCACGGACTCCACCGATGCAGTAACGGATGGATGGTATCGAATCAACAGCCAGTACCACAGCGTCGCCGATTTACCAGACAGTGTGAACTGGGAACTCGTGGGGCACGTGACTCGTCTCACCGTCGCCGCCCTCGCCCAGTTCGGCCACGAGGAGGATCTCCCGAACCTCGTCGTCTTCACCGGAGATCTCCGCGGCGACCCCAGAGACAATTTGACGATCCGCATCGGCAACCTCGGACCAGTCCCGCTCGAGACCCCCTACCGCGTGCGCCTGTGGCGCTGCGATTCCGACTCCACGAACTGCATCGTCTTCTTCGATCAAGAGCGAGCCGGACCGATTCAGCCCGGCGGCGTCGAAGACATCTCGGTCGAATGGCAGCGATTCGGCGAAGGCGTCTTCTTCGTCGACATCGACCCTGAAAACGAAATCGCCGAAATCGATGAAGAGGACAATTCCAGCTTTCAGAGTCTGCGCCTCGTCCCTCAAAGTGAGATCGTCGTCTACCCGAACCCCTTCGCGCCGGCTGCCGACGGCTTTCTGTCCTTCAACGGCTTGCCTTTCTTTTCGAAGGTCTTCATAACCACACTCGACGGCCAGCATATCTGGACCGGCGCCGAGTCGGAGCAGGGTTCACTCACCCACGAGGTGCGATGGCCAGGGATCAACGAGAGCGGTTTCGTCGTCGGCGGGGGACTCTACATCTACTCGATCCGATCAAGCACGGGCGAACAAATCCGGCGCGGAAAGATCGCCCTCGTCCGTTGAGCGAAGCCGACGACATGCGTGCGCTCACCGACACCCGGCCCGTTACCGGGCTCGCCCTGTTTGTCGCGATCGCTGTCGGCCTCGCCGTCAGCGTATGCCTCCCACCGCCCACCGGTGCGAATCCGCTCATCGCGCAGGCGCTCGAAGCGGGTGTGCTCGACCGCGAGACGGCGATGTTGTATGAGCTCTACGGGGTTCTCGATCCGGACTCTATGCCGGCGGAGTACCGCCAACCTCCGGGTCCCGCCACTTGCGGCACGCCCGCCGTCGCTCGGGCTCGAGCTGCTCGCGAAGAATTCAGCGCCGACTATCGCCGCAGCGTAGATAAGCTGCTGCAACAGCGACCCTCACTGGATAGGTCGGTCCTCAGCCCTTCCGGATACTTCCGGGTTCACTACTCTCTAGACGGCTTCGACGCCGTCGATCCCACCGATGAAAATGGTAACGACATTCCCGACTACATCGATCTGGCCGCCGCAGCTCTCGACAGTGCCTGGCGGCTCGAAATCGACGTCCTCGGTTACAAAGAGCCTCCATCGGATGGCGGTGCGGGTGGCGGCGTGGAGTACGACGCGTATGTCGTAGAGCTGGGAAAAACGGACAAGTATGGCCTCACACAGGCCGAGCGGTTCGGTGCCACCTCCCCGAGTCACATGCGCATAGACAACAACTACACCGATGCCACATATGGACGGGTAAGCGCCTGCATCGGCGCCGTCGGCACGCGCGAGCTGGATGCCCTCCACGTGACCACGGCACACGAGTTCTTTCATGCGGTGCAGTTCGGTTACTACCACGGCACCGACGGCCAGTGGTGGGAGGAGGCGTCCAGTACGTGGATCGAGGAGGTAGCCTACCCCGAGGCTGACGACTATCTGCAGTATGTCTGCGACTTCATTTTGGCGCCTGACCGATCGCTCGACAGCGGCAGCGCCTTTTCCGCGGGCACACGGATCTACGGCGCCTCCATCTTCGCCCACTTCCTCGATCAACGCTACCACCGCGATCTCATCCGCACCATTTGGGAGCAACACGGCCGCCGGGCCAACGCCAGCACCGACAACTTCGACCACGCTCTGCGGGATGCCACCCCCGGCGGCCTCGCAGACGTCGTCAGCGAGTTTGCTTTGTGGAACTACTTCACAGGTGTCCGCCACCGCGATGGATTCTACGAGGAAGCCGACAAGTGGCCAACCGTTCAGGTCCAGACCCATCACCCCGTCGACGGTGCGACCATCGAGGTAGAGGGCCGACTCGACCACCTCGCCAGCGCCTACATCAAACTCGATCCCCAGTTGCTGCAGGGCGGTCTGATTCTCGAAACAGAGCTCGACCGCGGTGGCTGGATTCGCCAGCTGGCACTCGTCTCTTCAGATGAGGTCGAGATCCTGCGCACTCCCGACACCGTCACGCCACTGAGTGTTCCCGACTGGGACACCTACCAGGAAATCGTCCTCATTCTCACCAACACCGAGCGCGTCGGCATCGGGTTCCGGTACGTCGTAACGGCTGAATACGACCACACACTCACCGAACGCCCAATCCCACCCGCCTTTGCTCTCGGCGACAGCTACCCGAACCCCTTTCTCCCCAATGCCCACAGTCGCGTCACCATCCCATTC
>CBDBIJ010000002.1:0-14524 GCA_965205655.1 Candidatus Latescibacterota bacterium | reverse complement strand
TCTGCGAATCATCGATCACGAGAGCGATCTTTGCGCGAACCACGGCGACGTCACATTCGGCGACACCAAGGAAGGCGGACTCATGTCCATTCGGGTGCCGACGTCGATGGATGCGAAGGACAAGGGCGAATCGAAACCTCCGAGGGCCTCGTTTACGATTGCGGACAGGGGGAAGACGAGACCTGGGGCAAGCAGGCGGCCTGGGTCGACTACTCAGGGCCGGTAGAGACTGGAGAGCAATGGGGATACACCGTCGTAGACCACAAGGACAATCCGCGACACCCCACCTATTGGCATGTGCGCGGATACGGCCTGTTCACGGCGAACCCGTTCGGAGTTCACGACTACAAGGCTGACGACAGCATCGACGAGAGCATGACTATCACCGGCGGGACCACCGCCGTTTTCAGGTATCGCATCATCATACATCCAGGCAGAGGTCACCAGGATTCGAAGATTGGCGAGCAGATCGAAGCGTTTCACCGGTAGGAGTGCAACGATGCGTGTCTCACTGACTGATGATCTCAAGGCGGCGCAGAGCCCCCTCACATGTTTCCAGTCCCGAAACCAAGGAGGCGTGCAATGGTGACCAGCCGCCTCTTCATCGCGCGATCCTATGAGCAGTTCGGTAACATCGACAGCGCTCGCGCCTACTACCTGTCCCTGGGCGAGCAATACACGAACTCGAATTCCGCCGAAGAGGCCATTGATCGCCTCGACGAACTGTGGCACAGCAGTCCCGACTCGACGAGCGAGTCCGAGGACGGTCCTCGATCAACTGAGGACGCTGCTCAGCTGCCTCCGCAGGAGAGTGGGCGCGGTGGATCTGAGTGACGGAGGGGGTTCCCGAACAGCTGTGGAAGCATGTCGAGGATGCCCTCACGCGGCATGCGGATAACATCCCATACGTGATCGGCGTCGGCGGGCGTTCAGGTGTCGGAAAATCCACCTTCGCCGCTGCCCTGCAAGATCGACTGAACACGGCGCGATTCAACGCACTGCTCATCCGTGCGGACGACTTCTTCAAGGCACCCGAGGAGCGCCGCCATCTCGGGGAGTGGGGCCCGCACCACCTGCGACTGGATGAGGCGCGCCGGGTTCTCACCGCCATCAAGTCCGGTGAAACATCCGTCCGCACGCAACGATATCGCCGCAAACCTACCAAGGATCTCTACGACTGGCAGCTCTCCCTCGACGGTATCCATGTCGTCATCTTCGAGGGGCTCTACGCCGTCAGCAGCGATCCGGCACTCGGATCGTTTCTGGAGTTCGTCGATCTGCCGCTTTTCATGAAGGCACGGGAGGAGGACTGCAAGCGCTGGAGGTTGCAGCAAGAGTCGGAGAAACCAGTGAGCAAGAGTTCGGATGACATGGAAAGACACTGGGCAGAGGGAATTCTGCCCGATACCGAGAGCAACGTGAACCCCTCCGAAGCGAACGCCGAAATTCTCATACAGGTGGATTCCGGGCGGCAACTCACGATCGAAAGACTGCGCACCCCATGATTTTCTCCTGCTGCGCCTGGGCCCTCTCGGGACCACAGGCCGAGGTTCGCGAACACATCCGGGCTTCGGGATTCGATTGGCTCGATCTACGCCCGTACGCCTTCGCTGACGAGAGCGCTGTGGCCGGTTTGCGAGATGCGGGGCTGAGTGTCTCATGCATCGCCATTTCCGCAGCGCTGACCGACGACCTGACCCTCGGCGACCAGAGCCAGAAAGTGGCCGTCGAGGCCGCCGGTTGCGCCCGGCGGGCGCTGCAATACGCCGCCGCTCTCGGAGCCGGCACGGCGTACGTTGTCCCCGAGACCGACGACAGCGCTGGCGCAGTCAAACGGTTCGGTCGGTCGGTTTCCGGCCTCGCCGAGTACGCCTCCGAACTGGGAATCAGACTCTGCATCGAGCACGCACCCGGCCGCGCGTTGCCGACGGTGGCCAGCACCTTGAATCTCATCCGAACCCTCGGGCACCCGAATCTCTCCCTCCTCATGGATATCGGGCATCTGCAGATGTGCGACGAAGATCCCACCGAGGCCATCGAAGACGCCGCCGAGCTGCTGGGATACGTCCATCTCGACGACAACGATGGCGAAGGGGACCTTCATCTGTCCCTGCTCCACGGTGTATTGACCGAAGATTCGCTGAGGCAGACCTTCTCCGCCCTCGAAGACATCGGCTACGCCCGCGCCGTGAGTCTGGAGCTCAGTCCGGCTCTGCCCAATCCGCTGCTGGCGATACAGCAAAGTCGGGAGATCGTCCTGGAGGTCGCGCCATCGTTGGGAGTTCAGCAGCTCCCTTCGGTCTAATCGACTAAAAACGGAGGTCGACACATTGTGGAGTACTCAACTCTCGGCAACTCAGGACTACAGGTCTCTCGCTTCGGACTCGGCGCGATCCAAATGGGGACTTCCCTGAATGTCCCGGACGCAACCCGCATGCTCGGTACCTTCGAAGATGCGGGCGGAAACCTCATCGACACGGCCAACATTTACGGAGGCGGCATGCGAGGCAGCCATACCGAGCTGGCCGGCACGTCGGAGCGCACGGTGGGCAAGATCATCAAGGGGAAGCGGGACCGCTTCATCGTGGCCACGAAGGGAGGCTGGGCCATGGAGGATGAGTTCGGGCCGAATGGATTCGGCCTGTCCAGGGCCTACCTGACGAAGAATATCGAAGCGAGCCTGACCAGGCTCGGCACCGACTACATCGACCTCTACCAGTGCAACTGTATCGACCCGTACACGCCGATCGAGGAAACGATGCGGGTCCTGGATGACTTCGTTCGCTCCGGGAAGATCCGCTACGTGGGGGTCAGCAACTGGGAGGGATGGCAGGTGGTAAAGGCGAACGCCTTTGCCCGGGCCAACGGTTTGAGCCCGCTGGTGTCAAACCAGATCTGGTATAACCTGTGCGACCGGTCGCCGGAGTTTTCCATTATTCCGGCCTGCCGGGACCAGCAGGTAGCCATCATCGTGTGGGGGGCTCTGGCCTCGACCTTTCTCGCCGCTCGCTACGAGCCGGGCGATATGCCCGGACCCGATTCGTCGTTTTGCCACTTCAAGGAAGGGGAGATGTGCTCGTGGGACGAGCTGAACATCGACCGCAACTGGCAGACACTCGACATGGTCAAGCTGATAGCAAATAACAGAAGCAAGACATCTGCCCAGGTGGCGCTGCGGTGGCTGATGCAATCCGGTACCTGCGAGGTGCTCCTCGTGAGCTCCTCCAGCGTCGAGAGATTCGCCGAGAATCTGGCTGCCAGCGACTTCGAGTTGACCGAGAAGGAGATGTCCGAGCTGCGGCAGGTGAGTGAGCCGCACCATCCGTATCCGCACCGCTTCTGGGACCTGTTCTGCTACCGCGACAGTCCGTTTTTCGGGGGAGCCAGATGAGGGGCATTTGCGCACTCGTGGGGGTAGAAACGTCACGTCGATCGGCTTCCCGCCAGGGTAGTGCCCAGACTGATCGTAACGCGCAACGAATTTTCAGTGGTGCGGATGCGGATCTCGGGCGACAGGAACATCTTCCCGCCGAGATATATCCGCGTGCCCGCGCCAAGACTTAATCCGCTTCTGAATTCTGAAAGATCTTTCAGGAAGTCATCCCGGTGATAGTAGAGTCCCCAGCCCGCCAGCCAGTAGGGACGAATCCGTTTGCCGCTGGAGCCGAGGTCGACGACGAAGAGCGGCAGGAGGCCGAAGTTATGCTCATCGAAGCCCCCAGTCGCCGGTCCGTCATCCCTGGCTGAGTAGGAGAATTCCGTTTCGATGCTCGCGTTGCGCTTGGCCTGAAGGCGCATCGAAACAGCGGCCAGAAAGTAGGTTGGATAGGGGGCACCTTCGTCCGGCGAGGCGAGGAATCCCACAGTGCCTCTTGCGTCGATTCGTCTTCCCGTTTGTTCAGCGCCCGCACCCGCAGGAGGCATCAGGTTGATGACCCCCGCACACAGGGCGCCTACAAGGGCTGTTTGAAGTTGCATAAGCGCTCGTTAAACACTATTGCGGCACGGGGCGAGAATATAACGACTGAATGTGCGCACTGTCAGAATTGAAGACATGTCGTTACCTTGTCCCGACGTCCCGACCCGGCCGGGTCGTACAATCTCTTTGAGGAGGTAAACGCCATGAGATGTTGGACGATGCTCTTCGTCTTCGGGCTCAGTCTCGCCGTCCCCGCCTTCGCGCAGGATGGCGACGCCCCTGAAGGTGAAATGGGCGAAATGATGGACATGCCCCCCATGCCACCACCGCTGGACGCAGACTGGGTGCATTTCCTGGTCGGCGAGTGGAAGGGTCACTCCAAGGGCCCGATGGGCGAGGTCGAGCAGTGGCGCAGCTACGAACTGGGCCTGGACGGGCAGTTCCTGTTCGTGCGAGCGGGGGCTCAGACACCGGACGGTGAGAGCATCTGGAAGGGCAGGGGCGCCATTACGCAGGGCCCGGAGGGCAACTGGATTGGCGTCTGGCTCGACAATCGGCGAGGCATTTCCCGCTGCAACGGCCGTACGGAAGAGGGGCGCCTGCACACTCGGTGGGAGGGACCCGGTGGTGTGATGCGCCTCGTGATGGAACGCGTTGATGATGACACTTTCGAATACCGGTCCAGACACGTGATGCCTGACGGTCGCGAAATGAGCACGAAGGGGCGCCTGAACCGCGTTGAGTGAGTGTTGAGTTTTCGAACACCCTGAACATCAAGAGGGCCGGCAATTGTCGGCCCTCTTTCATTATGAATGACCCTCACGCGCCAGAAGAAAGTAGGTTGGATAGAGCGCACCCGTAGCAGATGACCCCTCGAAAGCCGTCGTCGTTTCGATAGTTGATGAACCTTGACGACTCGGTCAAAAAGGGGGTTTATCCTTACCCGAGCATTCGATCCCACCTGAGGAGGGTGAACAGTATGACAGCCGATTCACCTGCACAGAGTATTCGCGCCGAGAGCCTGGAGGCATTTTGCGTCGCCGCCATGGGCAAGGCCGGCTTGAGCGACGAGGATGCGCAATTGACGGCGAAGGTATTCGTAACGACCGACACCTGGGGCACCTTCACACACGGCACTCGCCAGCTGCGCGGCCTGTTGAAGAACGCCCGCAGGGGCCGTCTCAAAGTAGAGGCACACGAGGAGATTCTGGCTCAGGGTCCCTCGTGGGCGATCATCGATGCCCACGACGGTATGCCGCCGGCGATCTCCTATCGCGCGGTGGAGTTGGCCATCGCCAAGGCCGGAGAAACCGGCATGGCCTACGTCGGGATTCGGGGGAGCAGCCACTACGGCGCCGCGGGATACTACGCCAATATGATCGCCGAGCACGACATGATCGGAGTCTCCATGTGCAATGTGGAGCCATGCATGACAGTGCCGGGGGGAAAGGCGAAGATGCTGGGAACGAACCCGATCGCCTACGCTGCCCCGACCGGCGGAGACCACACGGTCATGCTCGACATTGCCACCAGCGCCGTTGCCGCAACGAAGATCTTCGCAGCCAGGAATGAGGGCAGGTCCATTCCGGACACCTGGCTCGTCGACGAGGATGGCGTGCCCACCACGGATCCCAGCAACTATCCGGAGCGGGGGGCACAGCTGCCGATGGCCGGTCACAAGGGATACGGTCTCGCCGTGCTCGTAGAGATTCTCACGGCCGTGCTCAGCGGCTCGGCCATGATGAGCGCCGTCCAGAGCTGGGTCGCCGACGTGGATGAGCCGAGCGACCAGGGACATGCGTTTATCGCCATCAACGCGGGAGCGATGATGCCGATCGGCGAGTTCCATGCCCGCATGGGTTCCATGACAGAGGAATTGAAGAGCGCCCCCACGGCTGCCGGCGCCGACCGAATCTATTTGCCGGGAGAGATGGAATGGGAGCGCCGCGACAAGGCGCTCGTCGAGGGCATGGTCATGCCCGAGGACGTCCTGATCTGCCTGCGGGGGTTGGCCGAGGACTGGGATCTAGATCCGGCCGACTACAGCCTGGATCTGGGCTCCTAAGGTACCTGCGGCGGCCCGTCCACGTAGGGCTTCAACGCGGAATAGCAAAAACGATTCAGGGGCGTGGGAACGCCTAGTTCCTCACCCAGGTGCACCGCGGCGCCATTGAGGTACTCGAGCTCCAGCCGCCGGCCATTCAGAATATCGGTGAGCTGGGAGCTGCGCGTGGAAGGCGAGACCTGTTTGAGGTAGTTGAACTGACGCTCGGCGATCCCCTTCTCAAGACCGATTCGGCCGGCGTGGGACAGCGCCTCGACTTCCTCCATGACGCCGAGTAGCAGTTCGCCGCATTCTGGAATCTCGAAGGCTGTGCCGAGCGGAAGGCGAAGCACGGCGAGGACTCCGGCGGTGCCGCAGACGGCGACAAACTTTTCCCAGAGCACCACTGGCATGTCCGCTTTCAGCTCTACTTGCAAACCGGCTTTTTCGAGCACCGCCCGGATCCGTTCGGTGCGCTCGCTTTCTCCACCGTCGAGCTCTCCGAATACCAAGGGAGCCTCCATGTGGCCGAAGGTCACCACGCCCGGCTCGACGAGCGAGCCACTGGAGTAGGTCGCTCCAGCGATCACCGCCTTCTCGCCCACGATTTGCCGCAGTCGCTCACCTATCGTCACTCCGTTTTGGATGGGCAGGAGCACGGTTTCGTCGCGCACGAGAGGTCGAGCCTGCTGGGCCGCTGTTTCCAGATCGTATGTCTTGACGCAGAACAGGACGAGATCGACAGGACCCACTTCGGCAGGATCGTTTGTGGCTGTCATCTTGACCGTGGCCACTTCTTCGTCGAAATGACGCAGCGTCAGTCCCCTTTCCCGGATCGCCTCCAAGTGGGCGCCGCGCGCAATCACCGAAACATCTTCACCGGCCTGCGCGAGAAGGACTGCGTAGCGGCCGCCCAGGCCGCCGGGTCCCACTACCGCTATCCGCATGTCGCCTCCGGTTCCCGTGTCGTAAGAGAGGAATGGGCGGATAATATAGAAAGAGGTAGGTTTACCGACCTATGGCCGAGTCATATCGAATAGCCATCACCGGGCTTGGGCGAAGGGCGTCGTCTGCTTATCCTTTTCTCTAGCAGCCTGTGGTGAAAGTCGGTGATTTTCTTGCGGCGCGGATGAGGAGCCTCTCCTTACCTTTGAGCATCAACCTTGCAGGGGAGATGCTGTCATGGCGTTGGGAAAACGGAAGCGCGCGAGCCAAGCTCAGCTGTGGGTGGCGACGCAGCACCTGAGGGCTCCGGGACATCCTTTTTACAAGAGATTGAATGAGGTGCTGGACAAGCACGGATTCGACGAGTTTGTGGAAGAGCGGTGCACGACGTTTTACGCCGAGGGCGCCGGTCGGCCCGGCATCCCGCCCGGGGTCTATTTCCGCCTGCTCATGATCGGCTATTTCGAGGGCATCGACTCGGAGCGTGAGATCGCCTGGCGCGTCGCCGATTCGCTGTCGTTGCGGGCATTCCTCGGCTACGAGCTCGACAAGGCTACGCCCGATCATTCGACGGTGTCTCGCACGCGCCGGCTGATCGACTTCCAGACGCATCATGAGGTCTTCGAGTGGGTGTTGAAGGTGCTGGCCACATCGAACCTGCTGAAGGGGAAGACGCTGGGCGTCGACGCCACGACGCTGGATGCCAACGCCGCCATGCGCAGCATCGTGCGCCGGGACACGGGCGAAAGTTACGAGGAGTTTCTCACGAAGTTGGCCAAGGCCTCGGGCATCGAGACGCCAACGCGAGAGGATCTGGCCAGGATCGACAAGAAGCGCCCGAAGAAAGCGTCCAATAAGGACTGGGAACACCCGCACGATCCGGATGCCCGCATTACCAAGACGAAGGATCGTCGCACCCATCTGGCGCACAAGGTGGAGACGGCGGTGGACATGGACACCCAGGCGATCGTCGCCGTGAGTCTGCCGAGTGCCGATGAAGGCGACACCGAATCGCTGCCGTGGATGCTGGTGCGAACCGAATTGAACTTGGAGGCCGTGTCGCAGGATCCCGAGGCCAGGAAGCATCTGCATCCCAAACCGTTGTCGGAAGTCGTCACCGACAAGGGGTATCACAGCAACGAGGTGCTGGTCGATCTCAAAGCCAGTGCCATTCGCAGCTACATTTCCGAACCGGATCGCGGGCGTCGAGATTGGAAGGACAAAGCGGAAGCACAACAGGCGGTGTATGCCAATCGCCGACGCATTCGCGGCAACCGCGGGCAGGCGCTGCGGCGTAAGCGCGGCGAGCTGCTCGAACGCCCGTATGCTCATCTGTTCGAAACCGGCGGTATGCGACGGCTGTTTCTTCGGGGCCGACAAAACATCCTCAAACGCCTCGTCATTCACGTGTGCGGCTGCAATTTCGGCCTCCTCATGCGCACCCTCTTCGGTGCGGGCACTCCGAGGGGTATGAGGGAGGCGTTTTCCCTCATTTCGTCTCTCATCACTCAGGTTTTCGCGCCTTGGCGCGCTTTGTCGCCGCCCGTGGTTCAACTCTCGGGCACTGCTCGATTTTCGTCGCCATTGGCGGCAACTCGCACCACGAATCTCAGGCCACCCCAAATCTTCCCAAACGGGGCTTTAGCCACGGGTTGCTAGGAAAACGGCACACATCATGTTGAGACGCTCGTACCGGACGGCGGCGATCACCGCACTGCTGCTCACGGTCCCGGTGACCACCCACGGACAGCTGGGGGAACAGATGCATATCTACGGGTATATGCAGAATCTGTTCTACCAGAGGGATTTCGACTTCACCGGGTTTCCGGAGGGCCGCACCATACCAGACACGACATCGCTGAAGGGAGAGATGCGGACGCACTCCCTGCAGCAGCTGAACATCTTTCTCAACAAGCCGTTCGAAGATCGGTTCACGACCTTCGTCAATCTGGAATTCCAGAACTCCTTCTCATCGGATATCGGATCGGGCGCTTTCAATCTGCAGGAGGGTTGGGTCAATTACGAACGCAGCGAGGCCCTGAGCGTTCGCTTCGGGTTGCTGCTGCCGACGTTCAACAACCTGAACGAGATCCAGAACCGCCTGCCGCTGTTTCCGTATATCATGAGGCCCGTAGTCTACGAAGTCCAAATGAACGCCCAAGTGGATCGCGAGGATTTCGTCCCCGAGCGGGCTTTCGCTCAGGTATCCGGCACTGTGCCGGTGGGAGATCTGCGGCTCGACTACGCACTGCATCTGGGCAACGCCGAGACGTCATTTCTGGATACGAGCAAGTCGCTGGGAACGGACGAGGTCGCCGGGGTCGGCTTCAATCTCTTTCCCGGTGAAGACGTAACCTCCTTCAAGGCAGTGGGCGGCCGAATAGGCCTTCGCACGGGAAACGAAAATATCGTCGTGGGATTGTCCACTACCTGGGACAAGGACAACCGACGAGAGGCTATGAAGCGATCTATTTCGAGACTGCCGTGGGCGACCATCCCGGCCCTTGGCGATGTGCCTCGGGTTCGCATCGGCACGGACGCGTCCCTCATTCTCGGGAACTTTCGCATCGAAGGTGAGTACATCAAGGTTCTCCACGATCTGGATAACACTCCGTTCCCCGAGATGAGTCTGGACAAGCAATTCTTCTACTTTAACGCCACTTACGAGACATCCGGCAACTGGTTCGCATACGGCGGCTACGGGTTCATGAATAATGAGGCTTACGAGGCGTCGCAGCCCAATTCCGTCGACAAGGCCGGGTTCTACTCTGTAGACGGCGGTGTGGGCTACCGCATCAACTATCTGATGACGGCGAAACTGCAGCGGCGTTTCGGATCTATCCGAGAGAATCCCTATGGCGAGGGCAATCTCGCAATCACGGCATTCGCCCTGAGCCTCATCTTCTAGGGTCAGATGCTTCGAGGTGCGCAGATGAGTGAGCGGGCAAGGTGCGGGAAGCTGGGATTTTGCGGAGCCGCGGCCGCTGCGCTCTGGCTGTCGGCAGCCCCCTGGAGCGGGCCCGCGATTGCCGCGCCACTCGACATCGCCGTCGTGACGCACAAGTCGGTGCCATCCGGCGAAATCGATCTCGCTCGTCTGACGGACATTTATACCCTGAACACGAGAATGTGGAAAGACGACTCCAAGCTTATCGTCGTCGACTACTCGGCCAATCCGAAAATCCAGAAACAGTTTTACGAGGTTTTGGGCGTAAAGGCCCACGATCTGCGGCGCTTGTGGTTGCGCAGGGCGTTCTCCGGTAAAGCGGTGCTGCCAAAGTCGTTCGTAACCCAGACAGACCTGGCCCAGCATGTGTCCACCAATCCAGGCACCGTGGGGTACGTCGATGAAAAACACGTGACAGACGATCTCCAGATACTGCTCACCATCGAGGTGGAAAAATGACCGGCATTCGATATCTACGGCGGTTCGTCCCGTGTTTTGCGCTCACAGCCGCTTGCGTCTCGTCCTGTGGCAGCGATGACGGGGGGGCCACAGGCACCGCTGTGCAGACGAGGACGGACCTGATCGCCCACACCTGGCAAGTGAGCGAAGCCACGCTCGGGACCTTCGTTCTGAAGGGAGAACCGGGGCAGCCTCCGCCAGGATTCGAAGAGCTGTCGATAACTTTCAAGTCCGACAATACCTACAGCTTCACCTTTCCGGGTGGCAATTGCGGCATTCCGGACGGCGTGCACACAATCTCGGGACCATGGTCCTTTTCCGAGGGCGAGACGCAAGTGATTCTGGACCGCAGCAACGCCGAGGTGGGCGAAACGGAGGATTTCGTGTGGGAGATCACCGAGCTCACCTTCGGCAACCTGAAGACGAGCTACACGGCGCCGATTCCTCCGCCATGCACTGAGGGGGTGCTCGTGATTACCTGGGTGGTAACAGCGTAGGGCAACGCTCTTCTGTCGGAACAGAAGAGCGAGGTTCCCTCGACAAATGAGCGATACTAGACAGGCGAAATTCGAGTACTGGCCCCCGGTACTCTATCCACTCGCCATAGCGACATGCATCTGGCTGTTCTATTCCCTTCGTGGTGGGGAACAGCATCTGTTGATGTGCACCTACATCCCCGTCATTCTGGGCGCCGCGATCATCACCTTCTTCGAGTTATACACCCCCCACCTGAAAATGTGGATCGCCGATCGCGAAGATGTGTGGAACGACGCCCTCTTCATGGTCGTGGTGCAGATGATCCTGCCGAAGGTCCTGACTTTTCTGGCGGCTCTCATCCTGCTAAAAATACTGGGCGCTACTGACCTGCAGCCGAAGGAGCTGTGGCCACACCACTGGCCCATGGGTGGCCAGGTCGTGTTGATGATACTGGTGGCCGATTTCCTCCGCTACTGGCTACACAGATTTTGCCACGAAAACGCGGTACTGTGGAAGCTGCACGCCGTGCACCACTCGCCCAAGAAGCTGTACTGGGTGAACGTGGGCCGTTTCCACCCGGCGGAAAAGGCACTCCAGTTTCTGATGGACGCCCTGCCCTTCATCGCAGTCGGGGTCGGCGCCGAGGTGCTGGCGCTCTACTTCGTGTTCTACGCGGTGAACGGATTCTTTCAGCACTGCAACATCGAGCTGCGCATGGGGGTGCTCAATTACATCATCAGCGGCCCTCAGCTCCACCGCTGGCACCACTCGCGCAAGCCGATGGAAGCCAACAGCAACTACGGCAACAACATCATCATATGGGACCTCGTCTTCGGGACATACTTCTACCCGCAGGACAGGCTCGTTGACGAGTTGGGGCTGCTGAATGAAGAGTACCCGCTGGATTTCGGTTCGCAGCTGAAAACGCCCTTCGCGGGAAGCATCGACACCGACAAACCCCGCTGCAGTCGCTCACCCAAATAGCGATCAGTCTGCTATTGAAATTCAAAATGCGCTGGATAGGGGTGACGATGTACGAACCTCTCGTAGAGGCCTCCAGGGACCCGGCGCAGGCGCAGGCGGCAGCTCTGCGTTCGATCATGGCCGCCAACGCCCGCACCGAGTACGGTGAGAAACACGGTTTTGCGGAGGTCACCGATCACGACTCCTACATGAAACGCGTGCCGATCTGCGAATACGAAGACCTGAGACCCTACATCGATCGGCAGGAAAAGTCGCGTGTGGCTCTGCTGACGAGCGAGCTTCCGTGCATATACAACCAGACCAGCGGCACCACGGGCGAACCAAAATACATACCCGTGCTGGCTCAGACACTGAAGGATCTGAGACGGTCGCAGCAGACGTTCTCATACATCCAGTATCGGGCGAGACCGGAGGCGTTTCACGGAAAGATCCTCGGACTCGTGAGCCCGGCCATCGATGGCCATCTGGAATCGGGAACGCCGTACGGCAGCGCATCGGGCCACATATACGAAAAAAACACAGGGTATATTCAATTGGTCAATGCAACATTCTTCCCACTAATCTAATCATAGGAGATGTTGCACATGGCTCAAATGGGACGACCAGGATTGTCCGCGTCACAGAAGTTGGAGGTATGGCGTCGATGGAAGAGCGGCCAGTCGCATAGCGATATTGGTCGGGCGCTCGGGAAGCATCCGGCGTCGATTCATGGTGTCATCACCGCCAATGGGGGCATCGTACCAATGCCGCGTCGACGCTCTCGATGGGCTCTTGGCTGGGAAGAGCGTGAAGAGATCTCTCGAGGTATCGCTGCGGGAAAATCGATACGAATAATTGCGGCCGCTGTTGAGCGTGCACCCTCGACGGTTAGCCGAGAGATTGCCCGCAATGGCGGGCGGCAAAGGTACCGAGCAAACGTCGCCGACCAAGCAGCCTGGACGCGCGCCAGCCGGCCGAAATGCTGCCGACTCGCATCCAATCTTCGTTTGCGGCGAGTCGTGGCGGACAAGCTACGCCTGAAGTGGTCACCTGAGCAGATATCGGGATGGCTGAAGCGGGAGTATGCGCTTTTAGGAAATATGCAGATATCCCACGAAACGATCTATCGAACTCTCTTCATCCAGGCACGCGGGGCACTCAACAAGGACCTCATTGCGCATCTGCGGACGCGAAGGATGATGCGGCGATCCAAGAAGGCAAGCACACGCGATCAGCCGAGAGGCCGGATCGTCGACGCCGTATCCATCAGCGAGTGGCCTGCCGAGATCGAGGACCGCGCCGTTCCCGGCCACTGGGAGGGAGACTTGATCTCGGGGTCGAACAACACGCACATCGCCACGTTGGTGGAGCGGCAGTCTCGGTTCACGATGCTCGTGAAGCTCAACGGCAAAGACACCGAGACCGTTGTCAGAGCGCTGATCAGCCAGGTGAAACGACTCCCCTCCGCGGTGCGGTTGTCCCTTACCTGGGATCGAGGAATGGAGCTAGCTCGGCACAAGGAGTTCTCGATCGCAACTGACGTCGAGGTGTATTTCTGTGATCCTCAGAGTCCCTGGCAACGAGGCACAAATGAGAACACGAATCGCCTTCTTCGACAGTACTTCCCGAGGAAGACCGATCTGTCGCCATTCTCCCAAGCCGACCTGAACAGAGTCGCTCTTCAACTGAACCAGCGCCCGCGGAAGACGTTGGGGTTCGTTTCACCCGCAGAACGCTTCAATGAAGGTGTTGCGTTGACGAAGGTGTTGCGTTGACTGGTTGAACTCGCGACAGCTCACCCGCGCCAAGTACGTTCTGCCCAAGGAGGTTTTCGCGATTGAGAGCTACGACACCAAGTACTATATCATTTGCCGGCTGGCGGTGGAGCACGATGATATCACCTACATCGGCACTGCCAATCCATCGACACTTCACAGGATGCTCGAGACGATAAACCGCCACCGCGAGGATATCGTCGCCGACATCGAGTCCGGAATCTGCCGGCACCTCCATGAGCTGGATGAGGCGACGGCAGACTCGCTGCGCGCGAGGTTGAGGCCCAACCCAGAGAGGGCTCGGGAGTTGCGCGATATTCTCGCAGCCGGGACGGAAGCCAGCTTTTCCGATTTCTGGCCCTACATCAAGCTGGTGACCACCTGGACGGGTGGCAGCTGTGCCATATCTCTGAAGAGCATCACGCCCAGGTTTCCCCGAGATACCAAGGTAGTAGAGCTCGGCTATCTCTCGAGTGAAGTGCGCGGCACCATCACCATCGACCTCGAGACGAATGAGGGAATACCGACGATACAGGAAAACTTCTTCGAATTCGTCGAAAAAGATGCATGGGAAAAAGGAGGGCGGGATTTCATCGGTGTAGCAGATCTCGAGGTCGGCAGGGAGTACTACCTCTTCGTGACGACCCCGGCCGGGCTCTACCGATATAACATGAACGACATCGTCGCTGTCACCGGTTTGTTCGAGAGCACGCCGACTATCAGGTTCGTGCAAAAAGGGAAGGGCGTGACGAACATCACCGGCGAGAAGCTGTATGAGACGCAGGTGATCGACGCTGTCGGAAAAGCCGACGAGAGATTTGAGCTCGGCGTCCAATTCTACCAGATGCTGGCCAACGAGGAGCTGGCTCGATACGAGCTGTACCTCGAGCCGAGCTCAGACAGCGCTATCGGCCCACAGGAGTTGGCGGGCTACGTGGACGGACAGTTGCGGCAGATCAATGTGGAGTACGACGCGAAGCGCGCCGGCAACCGGC
>CBDBIJ010000001.1:0-20527 GCA_965205655.1 Candidatus Latescibacterota bacterium | reverse complement strand
GCCGCATCCGAGGGTGAATCGGCTTCGAACGGGGTCGCCACTTCTGTCGATGAGTGCTCCTGCGATGTCGAACGGTCCGCCAGATTGTCCCCCACTGAGCCGGCGACGATGGATGCGCCGGATGCATCCGATGCGCCGCCCCCATCGAGCCAGGCGGCGATCAGGATGAGGACAAGGAGGATAGCGACTCCCAGTGCAATGAGCCGGGACTGATGCAAGCGGAAGAGGCCGCTGACGTCCTGTGGTCGACCCATGCTGCGCAGATCGTGGATGAGCGAGGATTTTCCGGGTCGGCGAGCCACGCCGAAGGCAGGCGACGTGGCAGGCTGCGTGCCCGTCTCGTCGTTGAACTGCTTCGCCATCTCGCCAGCATCGAGGCCGAGGTACTCGGCGTAGGACACCACGGCGAGCCGCATGTAGACGGTCTCGACGACATCGAGTTTCCCGGATTCGAGACCCTCCAGGAGGTCGGCACTGATCCCGGTGTGCTGGTGGGCCTGATCGAGCGTCGTCCCGCGGCTCTCGCGAGCCCGGCGAAGCCTCGCGGCCACCGATGGATTCTGCTCACTCATGTGCGTTGGGTTGATGCGGAGGTGAACGGGTGTGGGCGGTGGGGAGATTATCTACACGCTTCCCCAGTCGACTCCCGCTTCTTCAAGCATGGCGCACAACCGCGCCAAGGGAAGTCCCACTACATTATAGTAACAACCATTTATGCGTTCAACGAAGCGCGCCCCCAGCCCCTGAATGGCGTATGAACCAGCCTTGTCGAGCGGCTCGCCGGTGGCCACATAGGCGCGGATGGTCTCATCCGACAGCTCCCGCAACCGTACCTCAGTCACCACATGGTCACAGCTCTCGCCGCCATCGCGGCGAACGATGGCGATGCCGGTGTAAACATCATGCGTGCGTCCGGACAGATGCCGGAGCATTCGCACCGCATCCCCTGAATCCGTCGGTTTTCCAAGCACGGTTCCGTCTCGCGAGACGACAGTGTCGGCGCCGATCACAAGAAAATCATCGGCGGCGGCGATAGAAGACGGCGGATCGGTCCGCACCAGTTCACTCACGGCCCGGGCTTTGGCGCGAGCGGACTCAGCCACGAACTCGGCAGGCTGCTGGGAGCCCCGAATCAGTTCCTCGGTCGGGCTCGCAACCTGCACGAAGCGGAGCCCCAGTTGCCGCAGCAGTACGGCGCGCCGAGGTGATGCGGAGCCCAACACGAGCACGGGACAGCTATCGCGGCCGGATGACATATCAGCTCACGGCGTCACGTTGATTCGGACTCTACCAGCAGAGTGACGGGGCCGTCATTGTGGATGTCCACGCACATATGAGCCCCGAAGACGCCTCTTTCCACCGCCAATCCGTGACTCTCGAGTCGAGCGATGAAGGCCTCGTAGAGCCTTTCAGCCTCCTCGGGTTGAGCCGCCGATGTAAAACTCGGACGCCGCCCCCGACGGCAGTCGCCGTAGAGGGTGAACTGCGAGATCGCCAGGATGCCGCCACCCTCATCGACGACCGAGCAGTTCATGCGGCCGGACTCATCAGAAAAAACGCGCAGATTAGCACACTTGTCGGCACAGAAGTTGACCGTCTCCTGATCGTCGCCCTCGCGGACCCCGACGAGGAGGGCGAGGCCGCCTTCGATGGACCCCGTGACACGTCCCTCCACCATAACCCGGGCCTTTGACACTCGTTGGATCAGGACTCTCACCGCCTGCGCCGATCTCCGCGTTCGAAGCGGATCTGGGGGATGTCGACGAGCTGCGCCTTGAAGTAGAACGCGCGATCGCGATTGAAGCGACTCGGTTCGATGTTTACCGTCGCGGTCCAGTCATGGAAGCGGCGCTGAATTGAGAGTAGCTCTGCGGAGACGCGATCGGCGTCGAAGAGCTGAGTCCCCTTCTTCAGCAAAGTGTAGTTGAGCGAGTAGTGGATATGCCAGTGCGAACGCCACGTCCCCCCGAGGGCGGTGCGCAACCACGATCTCGAGCTTGAACCGCGTCGCCGGGAAAAATAGTGGCTGATCTGAAAGCGCGACTGACGGTCTCGACGATCGATGTCCCGCTGCAGGCCGCCTTCGTAGCCGAACTCGCCGCCGCGAGCGTCATAGCCGGGCGGGCGCCCGGGGACGGTCCCCTGCTGCAGCGCCGCTTGCCTGGACGAGCGGTCCGGCGATTCCCCGGCTGCCCTCCGGTAGAGGTCGAGTTTCGAGTCCCGCCCATCGCCTACTGTCCTGCGGCCGGGGACAAAACGAAGAGTCGAATTGATTTCAAACTGGCGCAGGCGTGGACGGGGGTGAAACTCATCGTCGTTGCCGTAGAATTCGGACCGCAAACTGAGACGGGTGTTCAGACGACGTCCTGCGCCGATCGTCAAGCTAGAGACGAGGTCTGAGAGCTGTCGGCGATCGCGGTCGAAGTCGTAGGCGGTGGACAAGTTGACCTGAGCCAGCCTCACCTTCTCTTCGTCCTCGTCGCGCAGCAGTTTCACCCAGATTGTATTGCTCAGCCGAAAGGTGAGTTGCCGGCTCTGCTTCCACGAGCTGGGGCGGCCGCCGAAGCCGGCGCCTCCAGTGTCCGTCCTCGTCGCCTGGTAGCGTACGCCGACGTCCGGCTTGAGCACGTGCCGCAGAGCCGTGAGGTTCCAGATGTCGGGGTGGAACATGCCGTAGAGCGTTTGCGACAGGGACGCGGAGCTGCCAAAACGATCGGTGCGGATACCCTCGAAGCCTCCCTGCGAACTACGCAGGTCCCTATCGCGCCAGCTTTCCTTGAAACTCGAGTTCACGCTCAACCACGAAAACGGTCGCTGTTGGGACGTCAGCCTGACGGTGATGTCCGCCGACGTACGCGTCGTGGTGTCCGCCGGCGAGCCTCTCTGCCTGTTGCGTAGCCGAGCGTTGAAGTCGTAGTAAATGCGACTGTACCACCGCGATGAGGGTCTGCGGCCACTTTCGCCGCGGAAGAGCGCTTTGCGATTCGAGCGCAGGCTGACTTCGGGAAGCACCAGATCGAAGCGCTCCGTATCCAGGTTTTTTGTGTAGCTCCCACTGAGCGCGAGGCTGGCTCCCTGTTGGCGCCAGCGTTTGCTGAATCGTCCATTCGAGCGCAAGGTCCTGTTGAGCCGCTCCTGAAGTGTCAAACTGTTGTCGCGGGAAAAGTCCTTGCTGCTCTGGAAGGTGCCCGAAGCACGCAGGCTCGCTTCGCGGCCGATCTCCTGACTATGACTGAAGTTCGTCCACCACTCCCAGCGACTCGTGGAGCCGCTCTGCCTGTTCTGAACCCGGGTCTCGAGTCGACCCCGGAAGCGATAGCGCCAGGCGTATGCGGTGGCGACGCCGGCGAGCCAGCCAGAGCGCTGACGCATGTGGGCGGACAGCGTCACGTCCCAGTAATCGTTCGGAGCGAAATAGTAACCCAGATTGCGGACCTCCCATTCGCTTTCGCGGCTGGCAAAGCTGATGGGCCGGCGGCCGAAACCGGGAGTGAGGATGCCCGACTGTCGATCCTCGCGCAAGGAGAAAACGTAGAACGGAATGGGCACAAGGCGCTTCTCGCCGATGCGGAAATAGACGGGACGGGCAATTGCCATGTCGCCCACGAGCACCTTGATGCGGGGGCTGTAGAAGTCGAAATGGGGATGCGGGCTGTCGCAGGTGGTGTAGGACCCTTGATGGACGTGGAACTCCTCATCTGACTTCGTTTCGATATAGCGGCCGCTATAGAAACCATCCTTGTACTGGATCTTTCCATCGAGGATCACCCCCTCGCCAGTACCCAGATCGTAGAGGATGCGCTCGCCGCGGATCACATCATTCCCCCTCCTCAATGTCGGCATCCCCAGGGGAAGACCGCTCGAGTCCAGCAAGGCGCGCGCATCCACGAGCTCCTCGGCTCGGTGGTAGACCATCTCGCCCGCCTCGAGACGAGCGCCCTTGTGATCGACGGCGGCGTTGCCCCGCAGGACGATGGAGTCACCCTGGACGTCCTGTACGTATGAGGAATCCGCGGAGTACTGGAACGCGGGTCCGCGCTCTGCCCGCTCGTCGAGAAGCGTCTCCAGTTCGTCCCGCTGCGCCGACAGGGCTTGCTCGTCTGCATCCACCGAGCTGCCAGACTCACTCGACGCAGTGGTCTGTCCGACGACGCCCGCAGGCGCCGACAACGAGAAGAGGCCGGCGAACAAAAAGAGCAACTGACCCATCTGTCTCAATCAGCCCCGGCGGTGTCCGGCGGACGACGGACGGAAGACGTCCGCTGCCGGAAGGCCTCGTAGAGAACGACTGCTGCCGCAACCGAGGCGTTGAGTGAGCCGATCTCGGATGAGGCCATCGGGATGCGAGCCATGAAGTCGCACGCATCACGTACCGAGGGCCGCAGTCCCCGGCCCTCGCCGCCGATGATGACGGCGCATGGGCCGCGGTAATCGAGCTGTCTGAAGTCGTCGCCTCCGTCGGTGACCAACCCGGTAAGCCACAACCCCGCTTTGCTGGAGGTTTTCATTGCGACGCGAAGGTTGGCGACCCGGCTGGCCGGCAGGTAATCGACGGCGCCGGCAGAAGCCTTGACGGCGGCGGCGGTCAGCCCGGCGCTGCGGCGCTGCTCGAAAACGACGCCATCCGCCCCCACGGCGTGGGCGGTGCGAATTATAGCCCCGAGGTTGTGGGGATCCTGAATGCCGTCGAGAAAAACGAGCAGGGAGTCCTTCGGATCGAGACGGCCGATGAGCTCGTCGAACTCCACGTACGACCGCGCTGCCGTGTAGGCGAGCACGCCTTGATGACGGGCGCCGTCCGTGGCTCTGTCGAGGGCGGCGCGGTCCAACACATCGAAGGGCACGCCGGCGCCACGGGCGCGCTCGAAGATCTCATCCACGACCGGGCCGCGACTGCCGCGAGCGATGCACAGCCGGCGCAGGACACGGCCCGACTTCAGCGCCTCGACGACCGCGCGCCGACCGAAGATGATCTCATCATGACTTTGTGCGGGCGCTGTGCTCACGGAGAGTCGGCGGCCTCAACGGCGCTCTTCTTCCGGGCCCTTGAATCCCTCTCCGAAGTCATAGCCCGCCTTGCCCCAGTCGATTTTCCCCAGGTCCAACCGCTGCCGCAATCGCTCCAGTGTTTGCAGTATGGCCAGCTCCTCTGCGACCTGCTTCTGCGCTTTCAGCTCGTGTTCGACGGGAGGTTTCTTGAGTTGCGGCTGAGGCGTCGCCTGATCGGTCCTGGCGGCGCCCTTCTTAGTCCGACCCCGAGCCGTTGTCTTTGGTGTCCCACCCTCGGGTACCGGTCGCGACCCCGACTTCGCCGGCGAGGCGGGCGGCGCCACATCGGCGCCGACGCCGGAAATCGGCTTGTCCTGGTAAAAGAATTGGGCGAACTCCAGCATGACGGCCGCCTTCTCCTCCGCGGAGACAGCGCCGAGCCCACGCATCGATTCGTTGAGCTGCTCGATGGTGTCGAGGTCCACGTCGGCGAGAATCTCCCGGGTGCGCTCCTCGCCCAGAGCGATGAGGAAGACGGCGACTTTTTCGAGACGGGTGAATCGATCGGAAGAGGCCACGTGGCTTGCGGACGCGGGAGAGGCTGCGGTCACTCTTCGTCGGGTGCAGGTGGCGACTCGGTCGCGGCGAAACGCCGTTTCCATTCGTCGAGCTTAAGCAGTGCCTCCAAGGGGGTCGTCTCGCTCACGTCGATCGACATGAGCTCGGCGACCATCTGCTCGCCGTTCGACCGTCCGAACAGGTCCATCTGCCGCCGCTCACCGGCGCCGGAGCGATCGTCCTGAGAACGATCGTTTTGAGTACGATCGTCAGCATCGCCGCCGCGGCTCTGCTCTAGCTCGGCGAGAATCTCCTGGGCGCGGGCCACGACCTCGCCTGGCATGCCGGCCATCTGCGCTACGTTGATGCCATAGCTGCGGTCGCACGGCCCGATGGCCATGCGATGGAGAAAGACGATGCGGCCAGATTCCTCGCGCACCTGAACGTTGCAGTTTTTCACCCGCGCCAGTGTTTGCTCGAGCTCGGTCAGCTCGTGGTAATGCGTGGCGAACAAGGCGCGCGGATGCACCGGTCCATCGTGGAGATACTCGACGATTGACCAGGCAATGCTGAGACCGTCAAAAGTGCTCGTGCCACGGCCCAACTCGTCGATGAGGACGAGGCTGCGGTGCGTGACGTTGTTGAGTATGGTCGAGGCCTCGTTCATCTCCACCATGAAGGTGCTCTCGCCGCGGGCGAGGTTGTCGGAGGCGCCCACCCGGGTAAACAGTCGATCCACCACGCCGATGCGGGCCCTGCGGGCCGGGACGAAGGACCCCATTTGGGCGAGCACGACGGCGAGTCCGATTTGGCGAATGATCGTGCTCTTGCCTGCCATGTTCGGCCCGGTGATGACGAGGATCTGATCGCCGTTAACGTCGAGCTCGACATCGTTGGGCACGAAATGGCCTTCCTGCAGCTGGCGCTCGACGACCGGGTGGCGACCCGCTTCTATTTCGAGGGACTGACTGTCGTCCACCTGCGGTCTAACCCAGCTTTCCGACTCGGCGACCTCGGCGAGGGAATAGAGCACGTCGATGCGGGCGAGTGTGGCGGCGCAGCGCTGAACCTCGGAGGACCACCCCGCGGTCCGGTCTCGGAGGTCGACGAACAGGCGCAGCTCGATCTCCTGGATGCGCTCCTGCGCTTCGAGGATCTCCGCCTCGTGCTCCTTGAGTTCGGGCGTTACGTAGCGCTCGGCGTTGGCCAGAGTCTGCTTGCGGCTGTACTCATCGGGGACGCGGTCCAGGTTCGGCTTGCTCACCTCGATGTAGTAGCCGAAGACCTGGTTGAAGCCGACTTTCAACGACGCGATTCCGGTGCGCTCCCGCTCCTGGGACTGCAGGCGCGCGACCCAATTCTTGCCGCCTGCACTGACCTCCCGAAGGCGATCGAGTTCCCCGTCATAGCCCGAGCGGAACATGCCTCCCTCTCCGATCGAGGTGGGGGGCTCATCCACCAGCGCACCATCGAGAAGGTCGACGAGCTCGGTCGTGGATGGGGTTTCATCTTCGGATGCGAGATGCCGCAGCAGTTCGCAATCGAGACCAGCGGCGATTTCGACGACGGCGGGTACGACCGCCAGCGATCGGGCCAGTCCCACGAGGTCGCGGGCCGTCGCCCGCCGGCAGCAGATGCGAGCGATGGCCCGCTCGAGGTCTCCAACCTCAGAAAGACGTTCGGCGAGAGCCCTGCGGTGGCCGCGCTCGGATATCAGCCTGTCCACCGCATCGAGTCGGGCACCTATGGCGGCTGCATCTACGAGCGGCGCGGCAATCCATTGTCGCATCAAACGGGCGCCCATCGGAGTGCGGGTAAGGTCGACGACGTCGAGCAGGGAGCCAGCCCTGGTTCCCTCCTGCTGATTGGCCAGCAGGTCGAGATTTCGCTGCGCCGTCGCATCGATGAGCAGCTCATCGCCGCGGCGTCGGCGGCGGAGCCTGTTGATGTGGTCGACGGCGCCGCACTGGGCGCTCCTGAGGTAGCCGATGGCGGCGCCACCGGCGCGGACCCCGAGCTCCAGATCCTCGCAATCGAACCCCTTGAGAGAGTGAACCTCGAACTGCTCCTTGAGGATCTCGTAGGCGTTGCCGTACTCGAACTGCCAGTCGTCCACGCGGCTGATGGCCGCTCCCGGCACTGCCCGTCGCAAGCTGTCGACCCAGCGTTCATCAGCCGCTTCACTGAGAAGGAGCTCGGATGGCGCTATTCGCTGTAGCTCGTCGGACAGCTGTGCGAGGGGAAGCTCTTCGACGGCGAAGTCACCGGTCGACATATCGACGATGGCGACGCCCGCGGCGGCTGCGGGACCGTCGCCGCCGTTCTGGCACACACTTGCGGTAAAGTTGTTTCGCTGCCGATCGAGCATGGCGTCGGACAACGCCGTTCCGGGCGAGACGACTTGCACTACGTCCCGCTTGACGACACCGCGTGCCTGCTTCGCGTCCTCCACCTGTTCGCAAATGGCGACCTTGCGACCCATTTGGACGAGCTTCGCCACGTAGGACTCGGCGGCGTGGTGGGGAACCCCAGCCAACGGAATGTCACCGGAGGTTCTGCCGTGATTGCGCGACGTGAGCGTGAGGCCGAGCAGATGGGCAGCCTCTTTGGCGTCCTCGAAGAACATTTCGTAAAAGTCGCCCATGCGGAAGAACAGGATGGCGTCTGGGTGCTGCCGCTTGAAGCGCATGTACTGATCCATGGCGGGTGACAGCTTGGCGGCAGGCATGGGTCTGCTACGGCAGCGGTTGGGAGGTGGTGGACGAAGTTCGAAAACCGGAGAGGGGAGCTCTCTTCACGGCATAAGATAACGCCTCCGTCCACCTCAGCAAAAAAAAGCGCAGCCAAGCAACAGCTGCGCTTCTCAGTAGGTCGGAAACCGGGCCCGGGGTGCGGCGGAGTTCAGCTCTCTTCTTCTTCTTCCTCGCCGGCTGACTCATCGTCGGATGCCTCCTCGGACCTTTCATCCAAGGATGATCCATCCTCGGACTCGCCCGGCTCCTCAGAGACCGTGTCCTCATCTGCTGCATCGTCGCCGACGGGCGTCGCGTCCTCCGCATCGCCCCAGCTCTCCATCTCCTCATCCTGGTCGGCGACGACCTCGGCGATGGTGACGGGTTTGACCGGGTGGCCGGCCAGGTACTCGTCGACCTCGGCCTGATCCTTGTCCTTGAGGTATTCGAGAGCGCTGAGGACGATCTTCTTCTGTTCCTCGTCGAACTCGATCACCTTGAGAGGCAGTTCCTGGCCGGGTTCGAAGCCCTGCCGCGGCGCCTGCAGGCCTTCGATGCCGAGCTGCGAGAGGGGGACGAATCCATCCACCTCTCCCTGCAGGGAAACGACGATGCCGCGCTCCAGAACTCGTGACACGGCACCCTGAGTCTCGGTGCCGACGGCGTACATGTCGGCAAGTTCGGGCCAGGGATTGTCGAAGGCGTGTTTATGACTCAGAGAAATGCGGCGGCGCTTCCTGTCCACTTCGGTGACGACAACGGGAATCTCATCCCCCTTCTTGAACAGCTCACTCGCTTGTCGGATGCGCTTCGTCCAGGACATGTCGGAGATGTGCACCAGACCGTCGATCCCTTCCTCGATCTCTACGAAGGCGCCGAAATTGGTCAGACTCTTGACCTTTCCCTCCAGTCGCCTGCCAGCCGGGTACTCTCTGTCGAGGCTCTCCCACGGATCGGGGTCGGTCTGCTTCATGCCCAGGGAGATCTTCTTGCTATCCTTGTCCAGCTTGAGCACGACGACATTTACGGAGTCGCCGATCGAGACGAGCTTGGATGGATGGCGAACGTGCTGCGTCCACGACATCTCGGAAATGTGTACGAGACCCTCGATGCCCTCCTCCAGTTCGACGAAGGCGCCGTAATCGGTGATGCTGACCACACGCCCCTGCGTCTGAGTGCCTTCCGCGAACTTCCCGTCGATGTCCTCCCAGGGGTGGGGCGTCAGCTGCCTCAGACCTAGAGAGATGCGCTCCCTATCCTTTTCGTATTTGAGGACCTTCACTTTGATGCGGTCACCGATAGAGACCATGTCGGTGGGATGAGACACCCGGCCCCATGACATATCCGTGATGTGTAGCAACCCGTCCACCCCGCCGAGATCGATGAAGGCTCCGAAGTCGGTGATGTTCTTGACCACGCCCTCGCGCACCTGTCCTTCCTCGAGCTCCTTGATAATCTCGCGACGCATGCGCTCGCGCTCCTCTTCGAGCACGGCGCGGCGAGATACGACGATGTTTCTGCGGGCCTTGTTGAGCTTGATGATCTTGAATTCGAACTCCTGACTGAGGAACTGATCGAAGTTCTTCACCTGGCGGATGTCTATCTGCGAGCCCGGCAGGAAGGCCTCCACACCGAACAGATCGACGACGATGCCCCCTTTGATTCGGCGAGTGAGCCGGCCCCTGACCGTGTGGCCGGCATCGTGCGCGTCCTTGATCTGGTCCCACACGCGCATGAAGTCGGCTTTCTGCTTCGACAGCACGACGCGTCCCTCGAGGTCCTCCACGTTCTCGAGAAAAACCTCGACTTCGCGCCCGACGGCGACGGCGTCCGGTTCGTCGCCGAACTCCCTCATCGAGATGGCTCCCTCGGACTTGAAGCCGATGTCGACGAGAACTTCGCTGGCACTCACGCCCACGACGCGGCCCTGGACGATCTGCCCTTCCCGAATGCCCGAGAAGCTTTCGTCGTAGAGGGCCATCAACTCACCGGTCTGCTCCTCGGAATACTCCGGACGATCCAGCTCCTCGATGCTGACGTTGCCGTATTCGGGTTTCGGCTCGATCTCCTTCGGCTCTGCTACCTGCTCCGTCATCTGGTTTTCCTTCAACCCTTTCGCCGTCACCGCCAGCCGCGAAGACCCGACTGTGGAGGCCACCGGCTACGCTCCTCGCTCGCGGGCCCACGCCACGATGCGGTCGATCTGGTGCTGCAACGTGAGCCCGGTGGTGTCGAACTCCAGGGTGCTAATGAGATCGGGTTCACTCCCGTAGTCGCGTTCGGCGTCCTCCCGATCTCGCTGGTGAATGTCGATTCTGACCTCATTGAGAGTAAGGCACAGCCCCTTATTTTTCAACTCCGCATGACGGCGGCGTGCCCGTTCGTCGAGATCGGCAGTCATGCGCACCTTCAGGTCGGCATCCGGGAAAATGACGCTACCCACATCTCGTCCGTCAGCGACCACACCGCCATCGACACCCATAGACCGCTGCCGCGCAACCAGAGCCTGTCGTACGAGCGCCAGGTCGGCGTAGGCGCCAACCCTGCGGGTGACCTCGGGCTGACGGATCTCGTCGCTCACGTCGACCCCGTCAATCAGGACCCGCGTTCCGGTGGCGCCGGGCTCAAGCTCCAACCTCAACTCCCCGAGCAGCCTCGTCAGTTCCCCCTTGTCGTCGTCGCCGATGCCACGCCTCATGGCGGACAGGGTCACGGCTCTGTACATCGCCCCGGTGTCGACATGACGATATCCCAGAGTCGCTGCAGCACCCCGCGCGGTGCTCGATTTCCCGGAACCGATGAGGCCATCGATGGCGATGATGAGTCCCCGTGGACGAGTTATCAAGCCTCCTGCCCCAACCCGACGAGGGACCTCAGTCGACCGACTTCGGCAGCAGACAGTCTGCGACTCTGGCCGCTGCTGAGGCCCGCCGTCGTCAGGCCGGCGAAACCGGTTCTGGCAAGTCTCACGACGGGATGACCGACGGCCTGGCACATGCGCCTCACCTGGCGGTTGCGACCCTCGTGCAGGCGGATCTCGAGCCGCGTCTCGGCGGCGGCACCGCGAGTCGCCTGCGGGGCGCGTCGGCCCGACAGGATGCGAACCTGCGCCTGGGCGGTGGGCCCGTCATCCAGGTCAACGCCCTCGCCCAGGCGTCGCACCGCCGCCGCCGCCGGTCTGCCCTTCACCACGGCCTCGTAGCGTTTCTCTACTTCGAAACGCGGATGAGCGAGGCGGTAGGCGAGCTGGCCATCGTCGGTAAGCAGGAGCACGCCGGTCGTATCCCGATCGAGGCGTCCGACTGAGACACTGGCGCCGCGAAGATCGGGGATCCGATCGAAGACCGTGGCGCGTCCACCTGGATCGCTGCGGGTAACGATCAGTCCACTTGGTTTGTTGAGCAGGATGTATTCGAAGGAGTCCGGAAGGTGCACCCGGTTACCGTCGACGCGCACGTCGTCATCGACTGAAACGGTGCGACCCGGAGAGGCGGCAACTTCCCCGTTTACTTGTACAGCTCCGGCTCGTATGATCTCATCGCTCTTCCGCCTCGAGGCCACGCCGGCACGGGCGAGGAAACGGTTGAGGCGGATGCCGGACGCATCCCGACCGGTGCCGCCTGTAGACCTACCTCCGCGATGCAAGAGATGGAGTCTGGCTCCGAGGAGAGGGGCGTTGAAACGGCCGAGTACCTCGCAACGCAAGTCCGTTACCGGTTGAGCGCCGATCCATCCCGGCTCGCGGCGAGGCACTAGATGGTAGTCTCGCCGCGATCGTCGTCATCGTGACCGCCAATAACCGCTCGATCAGTGTCGCCGCCGGAACCGGCCCCGTCCGATTCGCCAGAATCGAGGGAGCCCGAGTCGCCTTCGGCGGGCACTGGTTCCGCCGGCTCAGTCTCGCCAAGAGCCTTGCGCTCACCGCCCGCCAACAGCTCTTCCAGCTCTTTCGGTCGGGGTAAGTCCGCCAGGGTTTTTAGGCCGAAGTGGACCATGAACTCCTTTGTAGTACCGAACAGCATGGGACGGCCAATGCCCTCCGAGCGTCCGACGATGCGGATCATATTGAGCTCCATCAGTGTGCGTATGACGCCCCCAGAGTCCACGCCGCGTACGCTGTCCACCTCGACCCGTGTGACAGGCTGCTTGAAAGCAATGATGGACAAAGTCTCCAGCGCCGCCTGGGAGAGGCGGATCCGGCTGCGCTCGTGGAACTTGCGCACCCAGGAGCCGAACTCTTTGCGGGTGGAGATCTGGAATCCTCCTGCCACTTCCACGATGGTCATAGCGTGCCCTCCCGACTCGTAGCACTCGTTCAATTCGTCGATGGCTTGCCGTATTTCACGTCCGGAAAGTCCCTTGAAGAGTCCGAGCAGCCGGCCGGGCGTCACTGGGGCGTCAGCGGTGACGAGAACCGCCTCGACGATGTTGCGGATGCGATCGGAATCACCGCGTTCGGCATTGTGGTCCATTGCCAACTCCTCCTATTCCGTATTCTGGTCGCCCGTGGCAGCGACGCGGACGCCATCGCCGAGCTCCTCGACACCGACTCCGCGATCGGGCTGTGGCAGGCTCTCTATCCATATCTCGTCGAACGGCCTGGCCTGCTGAACCCGGATGCGCTGCGATTTCAGCAGCTCGAGGACCCCCACGAAGGTGGCTACCAGAGCCTGTTTACTCCTGCCCTCCACGAGGCCGAAAAAGCGAAGCCGCGAGCGACGATCCAGCTCCTCGAGCACGAGCTCGACGCACTCCTCGACCGAAATCGGTTCCTCGACAATTCGATGGATGACCGCATCAGGTAGGTGGTCCAGGATGTGTTTGTAGGCGCTGAGAAGGTCGAAAAGCGAGACAGGGTGAACGCTCTCCGCGCTGTCGTCCGGTGAGGCTGCAACGTTACTGGGGAAGATGTCGCGGTACTCGAGACCCTGCTCGCCGAGCCACTCTGCAATCTCCTTGAACTGCTGGTATTCGAGGAGGCGGTTGACGAGCTCCTGCCTCGGATCCTCTCCCTCCGCTTCGCCGGGTTCCACCAGTCGCGGCAGCAACATCTGGGACTTGATCCGCATGAGCGTCGCGGCCATGAGGATGAAGTCACCCGCACGCTCTAGATCGAGCATCTTGGCCTGGCCCAGGTAGGAGAGGTACTGGGCTGTGATGACGGCCACGGGGATGTCGTAGATGTCTACTTCATTCTTCCGAATGAGATAGAGCAGCAGGTCGAGGGGGCCCTCGAAGACCTCGAGCCTTATGCCGTAGGGGTCTGCCCCGGTATGCGCGCGCACCCCAACTGCGGTGGCGCTGTCGTCGGCGCTACCGCCCGCGCCTATAGAGCTGTCCTGCAAGTCGGCCGAATCTCTTTCCGGGGAGGGTCGGGTGCGCGGCGGGGACGTGTGCTCGGAACGTTCCAGCGGAACATGCCGGCACCTGAGCAGGGAAACGCGCTCTCAATCGCTGAACAGGTACGGCTTCCAGCGATGATCGCTGACGCCGATAAAGTTACGGATGAAACTAATATTGTTGGGGCGCCGCGGCTTGCGAATGAGCCTGAGACCGGCTTGCTCCGGTCGCCCGTCTCCCTTCCTGCCGTTGCAGGAGACGCACGCGGCGACCAGGTTCTCCCATGACTCGGGCCCCTGGCTCTTTTTCGGGACGACGTGATCGATGGTCATCTTTCGGTCCGCCTTGCCGCAGTACTGGCACTGGTGGTTGTCGCGCTTGAGGATATTCCGCTTCGACAACACGACCCGCCGCCGCGGCGCCTGAACGTAGCGCTCGAGGCGAACGACGCTGGGTGCGGGGAACTCCAGCGAGATGGTCCGCACGACGGCCTCGCCCGTCTCGACACGCTCGGCCTTGCCCCTGAAGATGAGGATGAGGGCGCGACGGACCGTACACACGTTGAGAGGTTCGTAGTTCTGATTGAGAACCAGTACTATTTCGTTGAGTACCAAAGCGAGTGTCCCTTGACAGCCTAACTACCTAAACTTTGACGCCTTGGATATAAAGTCAAGTCCCAGACCGGGTTTGAGAGATGGCGAGGGACCGCTTTCAGGGCTCATGCCCCTTTGACGAAATCGGCATAGTCCGCGGCACTCAGCAGTTGCTCCAACTCGGAGCGGTCCTCCAATCTGATTTTGATCATCCAGCCGGCTGTGTACGGGTCGCTGTTGACCTGGTCGGCGTGATCCTCGAGGGACTCGTTGATCTCCACAACCTCGCCGGCCACCGGGCAGTAGAGCTCCTCCACCGTCTTGACGGCCTCCACGGTGCCGAACGCCTGACCTCTCTGCAGAAGCTCGCCCACCAGCGGTAACTCGACGAACACGATGTCTCCCAACTGCGACTGCGCATAGTGGGTGATGCCGATCGTGCCGACCTCGCTGTCGAGCGACATCCACTCGTGCGCCTCGGTGTAGTGGAGGTCCTGGGGAATCTGCGGTTCTTCAGTCTCTGCCATATCTCGCTTCACTCGACCACAGTCTCGACGAGGGTGCTGCGGCTCACGTATTCAGTGTCGAAGCGACCTTCGACAAAATCCGGGTCGTCGAGAACGTCAAGATGAAAGGGCAAGGTCGTGGCCACACCCTCGATGGTGAACTCCTGCAGGACGCGCTTCATGCGGGCCGTGGCCTCACGTCTGTCCGCGCCGTGGGTAATCACTTTGGCGAGTAGGGAATCGTAGTAGGGGGGAATGGTGCAACCCTGGTAAATGTGGCTGTCGATACGCACTCCGGGTCCTCCCGGCATATGGAGCGCCTCGATCTTGCCGGCGCAGGGAGTGAAGTTTTTTGCCGGGTCCTCCGCGTTTATGCGGCACTCGATGGCGTGGCCCGAAAGGCTCACGTCAGCCTGAGCGAATCCTAGTCGCTCGCCAGAGGCGACGCGAATCTGCTCGGCCACGATGTCGAGGCCGCAGACCATCTCCGTGACGGGATGTTCGACCTGGATTCTCTTGTTCATTTCGAGAAAATAGAAGTCTCCGGCGTCGTCCACCAGAAACTCGACAGTGCCGGCGTTGGCGTAGCCGACCTCGCGGGCCCCGTTTACGGCCGTCTCGCCAAGCCGGCGACGCAGTTCGTCGTCGACGATCGGCGACGGGCTCTCCTCCAGCAGCTTCTGATGTCGGCGCTGGATCGAGCACTCCCGCTCGCCCAGATGAACAATATTTCCGTGCTCGTCGGCAAGGATCTGGATTTCGATATGTCTGGCACGTTCGATGGAGCGCTCCACGTAGAGAGCGTCACTGGTAAAGGCGGAACCGGCTTCGAGTTTGGCCAGCTGCCAGGCCTCCGCCAGTTCGCCGTCGTCGCGCACGAGCCGCATGCCGCGGCCCCCGCCCCCGGAAGCGGCCTTCAAGCGCAGCGGATAGCCGACTGAGCGGGCGAAGCTCGCGGCCTCGTCAAGGGACTCGACCTCGCCTTTGCTGCCGGGAATGACGGGAACCCCGGCACTCTCCATGCTCGAGCGCGCCACGGCCTTGCTGCCCATTGTGCGGAACAGCTCCACCGAGGGGCCGATGAACTTGATGCCGCACGTGGTGCACAGCTCGGCGAAGTCACCGTTTTCCGCCAGTGGTCCGTAACCGGGGTGAATGGCGTCGGCGTTCGTCAGCTCGGCGGCACTCAGGATGTTGGCGAAGTTGCGATAGCTGGCCTCTCCTGGGGGAGGCCCGATGCACACATCTTCGTCGGCCACCAGAACATGCAGGGCGTGGGAGTCCGCCTCAGAGTAGACGGCCACCGTGGCTATTCCAAGGTCTTTGCAGGTTCGGATGATCCGCAGGGCGATCTCCCCGCGGTCGGCGATCAGGATCTTGCCGAACACGAAATGGTTCCTACCACATTCAGGTGGGGCGCACGTTCATGATGGGCTGATTGTACTCGACCGGCTCTGCATTGCCCGCGAGAATCTCAACGAGCTCGCCATCCACGTCCGATTCGATCTCGTTCATGATTTTCATCGCTTCGATGATGCACAGGGTCTGGCCGGCAGCTCACCCGGTCTCCGGTTCGAACGAAGGGCTCGGACTCCGGTGCGGGTGCCATGTATAACGTGCCCACCATGGGAGCGCAAATCGTGTGCAGGACCGCCGCCTCGGTCACCGCATCATCGGCCGCGGAGAGGTGAACGGATCCGTCTCCAGCAGCTGCAGGGTCGTCGGCGGACATATGGGAGGCCGAGGCCGTCGGCGGCTGACGGTTGTTTCCGAGGCGCACGCGGACGCCGCGCCAGAAACTCTCCTGGTATTCGAGCTCGTCCACTCCGCTCTCTTTGAAAATCTCGATCAGTTCTCGCAGCTTCGCCTCGTTCACGTATCTTGACCTCAGCCGGCAGTGTCGCCTACTCAGACGCGCTCGACGTATTCACGGGTGCGGGTATCGACCTTGAGGGTGTCACCCTGGTTTACGAAGAGGGGAACGGAGACGACGGCACCCGTCTCCAGAGTCGCTGGCTTCACCGCCGACATGGCGGTGTCGCCCTTTACGCCCGGGTCGGTTGTGACGACCGACAGCTCGACGAAGTTCGGCAGCTCAACGCCGATCGTCCTTCCCTCGGCGACCAAGAGACGGGCGGTATCGCTCTCCTTGAGGAAGGTGTGGGCATCACCCATAACAGCGCCGTCGACGGAGGTTTGTTCGTAGGTTTCGAGGTCCATGAAGTGGAACGCGCCACTCTCGGAGTAGAGGTATTGCATCTCCCGTTTTTCGACCCGAATCGCCTCGATCTTGTCACTCGACCGAAAGGTGCGTTCGATGACGGAGCCAGTTTCCACGTTTTTCAACTTCGTGCGCACGAAGCCGCCACCCTTCCCGGGTTTGACGTGCTGAAACTCGACGATCGAAAAGATGCCGCCTTCGAGGGACATGGTGAAGCCGTTCCTGAAGTCAGTGGTATCAGCCATGCACTAGCAGCCTCTCTGGGCACGTCGTTTTGTCACTACAGTCACCAGCTGCGTTCCAGCGTTGACAGTTTTGACCTGACTTCGTCGTTGTCCGGCTGAACGGTGAGTATCTGTCTGTAGGTCACCATAGCCCGCTCTGCGAATCCCTGCTGTGAGTAGAGCTCGGCCAGCGTAACCGTCGGGACGGGCTCCTCCGCGGCAGCGTACGTCCCGGAGGTCTGGATGTCGCGCCCATTCGCCGGCTCGGCGGGCGGGCCCTCCTGCCAGCGCTCGATTTCACGGAAGAGGCCCACGAGCTCGCCGTCATCGCTAGCGGACAATCGAGATACGGGCGACGCCGGTTCAGGTGGAGGCGGAACGGTCGGGGAACTGTCCTGCCCGAAGCCGTCATCGACCGGCGCGGCCTCCTCGAGACCGGCAGCGGCAGAATCTTCTCCTTCTATCGACACCGGATCCGTCCGCTCACTTTCCGCGGCCGGCGGTGCCGTCTCGGCCGCCGAGACGTCTCTCGGCTCTTCCACAACCTCGTCGGGCTGCGGCAGCGCCCCGATTAGCTCATCGTCTTCGAAGATGGTTCCGATAATTTCCTCGTCATCGGGTGCTTGCCCGATAATTTCATCACCATCGAGCTCGGTAACGGTGAGCTCCTCTTCTCGCGCCGGAAGCGAATCCGGGCGGTCGGCACTCTTCCCGGTCCCCGTGTCCGCCCCTTCGTCCCCGAACAGCTCGGCGCCCAGGGCTGCGACCTCGTCGTCTGAGCTCGACACGTCGCCTGCTGGAAGCACGGGAGGCGTTTGATCCTCCGGCGCAGTCGCTTCGTCCGCCACCCGCTCCATCTCCTCCCACTCGGGCAGTGGTTCGACTGCGGCGAAGGGTTCGGTGTCGAGCTCGGTATCGGACGTCGCCGCGTCATCTGACCGAGACGGCGACGTCTCCGACTCGGTTGGCCCGCTCTCGAGCTCGATCTGGGCGTCGACTACCGAATCAAAGGAGGACTCGAACACCCCTTCGACCTCAACGGGGCCAGCTGATGTATCCGTGGCGTCGGTATCTCGTGCTTCAGGCGATTGGGTTGCCCGCTCGAGGCGATCGTCGTCTACCCGGGCGGCGGCCTCCCCTACGGTTCCGCCGTCCTCTTCGAGGAGGCCGTCACTTTCCAAGGCCGGCTCAGCATGGTCGCCGCTGGGTGGGGGTTCGGGAACGGGGGTGGCGGAGGCCTTAGACAGCTGTTCCACCCGGTGGGCGAGATTCGCATTGAACGGATCGAGGCTGGCGGCGTGCTCAATGCTCTTGAGCGCGAGGGTGTCCACGCCCAGCTGGCAGTACAGGTCGGACAACTTCACGAAGCCGCCGGGATTGTCCGGATCGAGTCTGAGCGCCTTGTCCAAAACAGCGCGCGCCTCCTCCAGCTCACCCTCGGCCTCAAGACACTTGCTCATGACGAAAAAGCCAGTCGAGTAGTTCGGGAACTGAGAACAACCCTCTCGAGACAACTCGAGTGCCCGGCTCACCTTACCCCGCTTGAGGCACTCCTCTGCGACCCGGGCAAAGAGCGGCACACCCGGATTCCGTTGGCGGATTTTTTCGAGTTTTGAGAGCGTGTCGAACACGGGGGAAAGCGGTTCCGCCGGGCTTGCGGAAGGGACATCAGCGGCAAATCAGGTCGCCGCAATCTTACGTCAGCCCTCCTCGAATGTCAAGCCTGGAGGAACGGGTGCGAGATGTCAGAAGGGGAGACTTTACATATGGTTAGCACATTTCCGCGACCGCCCTTCATCTTGACGCCTCCGGTGTCTATCGGGAGCACGGCTATTTTGTCCCGCCCGGCAGCGTGGAGCGCCTATAGCTCAGTTGGCAGAGCAGCTGACTCTTAATCAGCGGGTCCTAGGTTCGAGTCCTAGTGGGCGCACCAAAAACATCTTGCTACAGGACAGGCAGTTACGCTTGGGTCAACGCCCTTCGTAGCTGCTTTTTTTACGAGGCGCCAGCGGACTTGGTGTCCATATGGTGACTATGATCGTACTGAAGGCGCTGGATTGCAGCCTTCTCATGGTCTGGCGAGACGTGGGCGTATTTCAGTGTCGTTGACAGGCTCTTGTGGCCCATCCACCGCTGTACGGTGCGAGGATCTCATGCGCTCATGAGCGCATGAGAGCAGAAGGCGTGTCGTAGCTGATGCAGCCCTACTCGCCCTTGGATGCGGGCTCTCTCAGCCGTTCCGGAGAGGCTCTTGCGAATATTGTCGTAGGGCTGGCCCTGGGCGTTGCTGAAGACGTAATGGCTGTCTAAACGCCTTGGATGGCGTTTCAGGGCTCCCTGCAAGGCGTCGTTCATTAGGTATGCGGCGAGACTCGTTGTTCTTAGTGGGGTGGTCCTGACGGGACACCACATGCAGCTCGCCAGCCTTCCAATCGATATCGTGCCACTGTAGATGGAATAGCTCCTCCCGCCTGAGGCCAGCGTGGGCGACGGTGGCAATCAGGGCTTTCTGGTGGTCAGGCATCTCTTCCAAAAGCCGGGCCACTTCCTCAAGCTCAAGAAGACGCGGAGGGTTCGGGATCTCCTTCAGCATCTTGACGCGGTCGGTGGGGGAAGCCTCCAGATGCCCCCATTCCACAGATTTCCGGAAGAGTACCTTCAGGCAAGCCAGATCCCGATTGACCGTCCCAGGCGCTACAGGACGCTTCTGACGCCCCTTTTGATAGCTTCCCCGGCGGCGCTGCGCGACGTAGTCCTCGATATGTTTGGTGGTGATCTCTTGGAGATAGCGTTCACCAAAATGGGGGAGCAGCTGTACCCTGATGATGCTCTCCTGCAACCGATGGTGGTTGGGGGAGTGGTTGACCTCTGACCAGGGCAAGTATTCATCAACCGCGAAGTCCCGAAAGGCGGAGTGTCGCTCCAGTGATTCCAGCCGCCTTCGCTCCTGCGGTGGCACGAACTCACCTGCAGCGATCTGCACCTTGATCCGAGAGAATGCCTCTTCGGCGTCCTTTCGCCGGAAACCGATCTTCTGGCGGTATCTGCGACTCTGGCAGTAATAATCGATCCACCATGCGCTGTTTTTTCGGTAGACACCCATGTCAACCTCTCTTTGAAGTGTTGATTTCTGAGTTCCTTTCGATTGCGTCGGCGCCGCTTCGCCGCTCCACGTACTGCTCCGTTGCTTTCCTGAGCAGGTAGCTCAGGCTCCTGTCCTCGCGCTCCGCGATCACCTTCAGATCCCGATGGGTCTCCCCGTCAATTCGGGCCGTCAGAATCACCTTCTGCATGGTCAATTCTCCTTACCTCCCATTACCTTGTCAATTCTCCTTACCTACCACTGTCTTTTTCTTCGGCGGTC